>NZ_VITD01000034.1:0-1040 GCF_007827755.1 Micromonospora sp. CNZ322 | reverse complement strand
CTAAGGCGTGTTTCATAAGCCGGGTCAGAGCCATTCGCAGATGATGGTGATGGTCAGGATGGCCTGGAACCGGACGGCCAACTTGTCGTAGCGGGTGGCCACGCCGCGGTGGCGCTTGAGCCTGTTGATGCCGTTCTCGACGGCGTGTCGCATCCGGTAGAGGTTTCGGTCGAACTTCGGCGGGCGTCCGCCGCGGCTGCCCTTGGCCTTGCGGTGGGCGTCCTGGTCGGTCTTGCTCGGGATGCACGCCTTGATTCCACGCTTGCGTAGGTAGGCGCGGTTACCGCGGCTGGTGTACGCCTTGTCGGCCAGGACCAGGTCGGGGCAGGTGCGGGGCCGGCCCACCCCGAGACGGGTCACCTTGATACGGCGCAGGACCGGGATGAACTGCGGGCTGTCACCACGATGCCCGGCGGTCACGACCATCGATAGGACCTTCTGTCCCTGCTCACAGGCCAGATGCGTCTTGGTGGTCAGACCGCCGCGAGATCGTCCGAGGGCGTGATCGGCGGGTTCTTCGTGCACGCCGCCGGGTGGCTCTTTCTGCAGGTGGCCGTCTCTGCGTGCGCCGGCGGCGTGTTGGTGGGCGCGGCTGGTCATCGAGTCCACGCTGATCGTCCAGGTGATCCGGTCTTCCGCGTCTCCGGTGGCCTGTGACGCGGCCAGGATCTTGTCCCAGGTTCCATCGCGCTGCCAACGACGGAACAGTCCGTAGAGCGTCTGCCATGGTCCGTACTCGACCGGGACGTCACGCCAGGGCGACCCGATCCGGATCCGCCACCTGATCCCGTCGATGAGCTGCCGTCTCTCCCACTTCGGCGGACGACCCTTCGCCGACCCGGCAGGCAGCAGGGCGGCGAGCCGCTGCCACTGAGCGTCGGTCAGGTCGTGCCGCCTCGTCACCGCTAAGGTGGCCACGAGGTCTCCGGTATGAAGTTCTTGCTTGGTCGCAGAACCAAATACCGGAGACCTCTTCAGTTGTCGATCACCGCCACGCCGGGACCTTCATCGGCCACCACGACTTCTGAAACACGCCTTAG
>NZ_VITD01000033.1:0-1116 GCF_007827755.1 Micromonospora sp. CNZ322 | reverse complement strand
TGTACTGCCCAGGGACGTTGGTCGAGATTGTGTGACGACACGATCTGATGTCGTAGGTAGGTGAAGGCCTCCGGTTGTGGAGTGGAGCTGTCTAGGAACCGCTCCGGCAACAGGAGGCCTTCGTGTCCCACGCTAACGCCGCTTTGACTCCTCGTGCACGTCTGCGCCTGGCGCGTCTGATCGTTGATGAGGGCTGGCCGGTCGCCCGGGCGGCTGAACGTTATGACGTGTCCTGGCCGACTGCGAAACGTTGGGCGGTGCGGTATGCCGAGCACGGGCCCGCCGCAATGGATGACCGGTCGTCGCGCCCGCACCACAGCCCCACGAGGACAGCCCAGCCCGTGGTGCGCAAGATCGTGCACCTGCGGTGGAAACAACGCCTCGGGCCCGTGCAGATCGCCGGCCAGCTGGCCATGCCAGCTTCGACCGTGCACGCCGTTCTGACCCGCTGCCGGATCAACCGGCTGACACACATCGACCGCGCCACCGGCGAGCCGATCCGCCGCTATGAACACGACCGGCCCGGCGCGATGCTGCACGTCGACGTGAAGAAGTACGGCAACATCCCCGATGGCGGCGGCTGGCGCTACGTCGGCCGAGCCCAGGGCGAACGCCATCGGCGAAGCACCGCGCACCGCACCGGCGCCCGCAACACCCACTACGACCCGCGCATCGGCACGGCGTTCGTGCACACCGTCATCGACGATCACTCCCGCGTCGCCTACGCCGAGATCCGCGACGACGAGACCGCCCTGACCGCGGTCGACGTACTCCAAAACGCCGTCGCCTGGTTCGCCGAGCGAGGCATCACCACCGAACGCGTCCTGTCCGACAACGGCTCGGCCTACAAATCACACGCCTGGCGCGACGCCTGCCACCAACTCGGCATCCGCCCGAAGAAGACCCGCCCCTACCGGCCCCAAACCAACGGCAAAGTCGAACGCTTCCACCGCACCATGACCGACGGCTGGGCGAAACGACGTTTCTACAGCTCAGAACACGCCCGCCGAGCAGCCCTACCCGCCTGGCTCCACCACTACAACCACCACCGACCCCACACCGCCACCAAAGGCCAACCACCCATCACCAGGTTGACCAACGTCCCTGGGCAGTACA
>NZ_VITD01000032.1:0-1188 GCF_007827755.1 Micromonospora sp. CNZ322 | reverse complement strand
GCCAGGCACCATCTACCAGCACACCCAAGATCCCTACCAACTGACACATGTATCGGGACTTCAACACTGACAGATGTCATGGGACTGAATAGTTACGGCGGAAAGGAAACTGTCCAAGATCTGGTGGGGAGGCGGCGCTCAACGGCGGAAGCCGTCCGGCGTGCGGCGGTGGCGAGTCGGTTTGTCTGTTCGGGACAAGACCGAACACGCCGTTGACCAGGCCGGACATCGGCGTGCTGTGCGGAACAGACCGCAGCGGTAGCAATCTTTTCAGATTCATCAATACGCTTCGAAGGATTCATCAAGCCGATACCACCGGTCATGGAGGTCACGCATGAAGGTCCGGCGTCTTCGACTCAAGCTGTCAATGGCGTTCGCGGTAACCGCCGCCCTCGTTGCCACAGGCTCACCAGCCTTCGCCGCTCACAACGACAACAGTGACATGACGCTCTGGGACGACAATGCATCGTGCCAGGCTGGTCGCATCGCATTCGTCGACTATGGCGAAGGCGCGCCCGGCGGTGGCATGAACGACGACTACTTCATCGTGTCGGACACGTGCGCGAATGGTGACGGGGTCCTGGGTCGCGTCTACGTCAATGGCGTCCTGATCGACACCCGGTACAACGGCGGCGGATCCGGGTCGTCGGTCATCTGGGATCCGGCGCAGGTCTACGCGAACGACGTGGTCCGGATGGATATCTGCACGGCGAACGGCCCGGAAGACTACTTGGGCTACCCGTGCGCCAGCAGGACCTTCCGCAGCGTGGACGGCTGACGGTAGCCGGAGGGCGGGCACCGGATGTGGCAGTGCCCGCCCTCGGGTCGGCTGGGCAGTGGCTGCGTCATCGGCGGTGCCGGGCGGTTCGAGATGGGCCCGCTGCCCACCGGTGGCACGTACACCCTGGTGCTCGACCCCTGGGCGGACGAGACCGGGTCGGCGACGGTCACCGTCCGCCAGGTCGCTTGAACTGCCTCTGCCTGCCACCCCGCCAGCCCGTCCCCGACCGGGCATCGGTCGGGGACGGCTGTTGAGCGTCCTTCACGCGGAGCAGTGACCTGTTGTTGTGGTCGGCGCCCAGGTCACCCGGCTCTAAGGCGTGTTTCATAAGCCGGGTCAGAGCCATTCGCAGATGATGGTGATGGTCAGGATGGCCTGGAACCGGACGGCCAACTTGTCGTAGCGGG
>NZ_VITD01000031.1:0-1348 GCF_007827755.1 Micromonospora sp. CNZ322 | reverse complement strand
CTAGGGCGTGTCCTGCCGATCTTGAGTCGGCTGGTCAGGTGACGTCACATCGAGGGATCATGAGGCGTGACCAATGCTGATGCGGTGCTGAGGATCGCGGATTTGCGCCGAGCGTGCTCGATGCTGTTGGACGCGGCGGAGAGCCGGTTCGGTCCTCAGATGCAGCTGTCACAGCTCGGCGTTGACTACTACTGGAACGTCGATCTTCGTGCGGCATTCGCGATGGTCTCGCGGCCGGAGCTGGAGATCGACTGCGGGCAGAGCAGCGACGATCTCGCAGAGCTGTCCAGCCTTCTTCAGCGAGATCCGAAGGACGTCATATCGCTGTGGCACGACATTCCGCACGTGAGCGGGCTCTTGCGGCTGCTGGCGTACCTCGACCTGCCTGACTCTGGCGAGGATCGCGGCAACTAGGGCCTCTCCTGTCAATCATGGAAGCCAGATGATGGCGGCGATGAGGACGAGGCTGGCCTGGTAGAGGGATGCGCGTTTGGCGTAGCGGGTAGCGAGGTCACGCCACTGTTTGAGTCGGTTGAAGCAGCGTTCCACGACGTTGCGTTTGCGGTAGACCTGCTTGTCGAAGGCTGGTGGTCGTCCGCCGGCGCTGCCTTTGGCGGCGCGGCGGGCGACCTGGTCGCTGCGTTCGGGGATGACGTGTCGGATGCCTCGCTGCCGTAGGGCTCGGCGGGTCGAGTCATGCGCGTAGCCCTTGTCGGCGATCAGCACGTCGGGTCGCTTGCGGGGCCGTCCGGGTCCGGCCTCGTTGACCCAGATCGCATCGAGCAACGCCAGGAGCTGGGGATTGTCGCCGGCCTGGCCGGGCGTGAGCAGGATCGACAGCGGCCGGCCGCGTCCGTCGACGGCGAGGTGAATCTTCGTGCTCAGTCCGCCTCGGGACCGGCCGATGGCCTCGCCATCTTGCGCACCAGGCGTCGCCGGACTTGATGGGGAGCCCCTTTTTTGCGGGCGCCAGCGGAATGCTGGTGCGCCCGCACGATCGACGAGTCGATGCTGATCGTCCACTGCACCGGTGTGCCGTCGTCATGGACCTGCGCCGCGGCGAGGATCCGATCCCAGGTGCCATCCGCGGTCCACCGCCGCAGACGCTCGTGGCAGGTTTTCCACGGTCCGAAGCGATCCGGCAGGTCACGCCACGGCGCACCCGTGCGCAGCTTCCACAAGATCCCATTGATGACCTGCCGGTGATCCCGCCACCGCCCCCGCGCACCGCCAGGCTCCGGTAGCAGCGGCGCGATCACCGCCCACGCCTCGTCAGTCAGTTCACCACGACGTACCACCGACACATCGTCAACGATCAACCACACAAGATCGACAGGACATGCCCTAG
>NZ_VITD01000030.1:0-1433 GCF_007827755.1 Micromonospora sp. CNZ322 | reverse complement strand
GAGGCATAAATATGGGTCTTGTGACGTGTCTGTGGGTGGTTGGGCGCGTCGTTTATGGCGCACGCCGTTGTCCTGCCTAGGTTCTGGCTTGTCGAAGGTCAGAACTAGTTAGGCGGGCAACGGCGTGCGTTCTGCCAGGGTATGGGCTGGGCTGCTCGGGGTCGAGCAGGCGGTGGTCGAGGGTGTGGAGTTCGATCCGGTCGAGTCGGTGGTGGTGGCTCGGGTGCGGGTGCGTAAGGGCGCTGCGCGGCGGTGTCCGCATTGCCGGCGGCGGTGTCCTCGCTATGACGTCGGGGTGCGTCGTCGGTGGCGGGCGTTGGATCTGGGGACGGTCCGGGCGGTGATCGAGGCGGACGCGCCTCGGGTCTCCTGTCGTGTGCATGGGGTGGTCGTGGCCGCGGTGCCATGGGCCCGGCACGGGGCCGGGCATACGCGGGCGTTCGATGCGACGGTGGCGTGGCTGGTGGTGCATACGGCAAGGTCGGCGGTGTCGCAGTTGATGCGGATCGGGTGGCGCACTGTCGGGGCGATCGTGGCCCGGGTCTGGGCCGAGACGGGTGGCCTTGAGGACCGATACGACGGGTTGCGGCGTATCGGGATCGACGAGGTCAGCTACAAGAAGGGCCACCGGTATCTGACCGTGGTCGTCGATCACGACACCGGCCGTCTGGTGTGGGCCGCACCTGGAAAGAGCGCCGCCACGTTGCACGCGTTCTTCGATCTCCTCGGCCCTGATCGGGCTGCGAAGATCACGCATGTGTCCGCTGACGGAGCGGACTGGATCACCACTGTCGTGCGTCGTCGCTGCCCGAACGCGGTGCGCTGCGCCGACGCGTTCCATGTCGTGGCCTGGGCCACCGACGCCGTGGATCGGGTTCGCCGCCAAGCCTGGAACGAGGCCACCGGTCGAGGCGCAGGCCGTCGCGGTGTCGCCGTCGGCGCGGCCCGCCAGCTGAAAAACACCCGCTGGGCGTTGTGGAAGAACCCGGAGAACCTCACCGACGCCCAGCAGGCCAAACTCGCCTGGATCGCCAAGACCCATCCCCGCCTGCATCGGGCCTGGGCGTTGAAGGAAGGCCTACGGCTGGTGTTCACCCTGGCCAAGACCAGCCCGCCAGCGGCGGTCGAAGCCCTCGACCGGTGGATCGGGTGGGCCCGCCGCAGCCGCATCGACGTCTTCGTCGACCTCCAACGCCGCGTGGTGCGTCACCGCGACGCGATCATCGCCTCCATCGCACACGGCCTGTCCAACGGCCGCATCGAATCCGTCAACGCCAAGATCCGCCTGATCACCCGGATGGCCTTCGGCTTCCACTCACCCGACGCCCTCATCGCCCTAGCCATGCTCAGCCTCGGCGGCCACCGACCCCAACTACCCCACCGATGACCACCACCGACCCACACATCCAACACAAGACCCATAAATATGCCTC
>NZ_VITD01000029.1:0-5313 GCF_007827755.1 Micromonospora sp. CNZ322 | reverse complement strand
AGCCCCGGTTGGGGTTCCACTGAGGTGGGGCTTCTGGTCGGTGTGTGGTTGTTCTTTGAGAACTCAACAGGGTGCTTGTAAAGCCAGTGCCAATTATGATTTATACCCCGGACTGGTCAGGCTTTGTGTCTGGCTGGTTGGGATTCCTTTGGCAACATTTGTTTGTTGTCAGGATGCTGTTCAACTAATTTTTTGTTGGAGAGTTTGATCCTGGCTCAGGACGAACGCTGGCGGCGTGCTTAACACATGCAAGTCGAGCGGAAAGGCCCTTCGGGGTACTCGAGCGGCGAACGGGTGAGTAACACGTGAGCAACCTGCCCCAAGCTTTGGGATAACCCTCGGAAACGGGGGCTAATACCGAATATTACTTCTGGCCGCATGGCTGGTGGTGGAAAGTTTTTCGGCTTGGGATGGGCTCGCGGCCTATCAGCTTGTTGGTGGGGTGATGGCCTACCAAGGCGACGACGGGTAGCCGGCCTGAGAGGGCGACCGGCCACACTGGGACTGAGACACGGCCCAGACTCCTACGGGAGGCAGCAGTGGGGAATATTGCACAATGGGCGGAAGCCTGATGCAGCGACGCCGCGTGAGGGATGACGGCCTTCGGGTTGTAAACCTCTTTCAGCAGGGACGAAGCGAGAGTGACGGTACCTGCAGAAGAAGCACCGGCCAACTACGTGCCAGCAGCCGCGGTAAGACGTAGGGTGCGAGCGTTGTCCGGATTTATTGGGCGTAAAGAGCTCGTAGGCGGCTTGTCGCGTCGACCGTGAAAACTTGGGGCTCAACTCCAAGCCTGCGGTCGATACGGGCAGGCTAGAGTTCGGTAGGGGAGACTGGAATTCCTGGTGTAGCGGTGAAATGCGCAGATATCAGGAGGAACACCGGTGGCGAAGGCGGGTCTCTGGGCCGATACTGACGCTGAGGAGCGAAAGCGTGGGGAGCGAACAGGATTAGATACCCTGGTAGTCCACGCTGTAAACGTTGGGCGCTAGGTGTGGGGGGCCTCTCCGGTTCCCTGTGCCGCAGCTAACGCATTAAGCGCCCCGCCTGGGGAGTACGGCCGCAAGGCTAAAACTCAAAGGAATTGACGGGGGCCCGCACAAGCGGCGGAGCATGCGGATTAATTCGATGCAACGCGAAGAACCTTACCTGGGTTTGACATGGCCGCAAAACTCACAGAGATGTGAGGTCCTTCGGGGGCGGTCACAGGTGGTGCATGGCTGTCGTCAGCTCGTGTCGTGAGATGTTGGGTTAAGTCCCGCAACGAGCGCAACCCTCGTTCGATGTTGCCAGCGCGTTATGGCGGGGACTCATCGAAGACTGCCGGGGTCAACTCGGAGGAAGGTGGGGATGACGTCAAGTCATCATGCCCCTTATGTCCAGGGCTTCACGCATGCTACAATGGCCGGTACAATGGGCTGCGATACCGTGAGGTGGAGCGAATCCCAAAAAGCCGGTCTCAGTTCGGATCGGGGTCTGCAACTCGACCCCGTGAAGTCGGAGTCGCTAGTAATCGCAGATCAGCAACGCTGCGGTGAATACGTTCCCGGGCCTTGTACACACCGCCCGTCACGTCACGAAAGTCGGCAACACCCGAAGCCGGTGGCCCAACCCTTGTGGAGGGAGCCGTCGAAGGTGGGGCTGGCGATTGGGACGAAGTCGTAACAAGGTAGCCGTACCGGAAGGTGCGGCTGGATCACCTCCTTTCTAAGGAGCACCTTCACCTGAAAGGGTGCAAGGAGCCCGCGGCCCACGAATGTTGGGTCGGGGTGCTCAGATGGCGGAGACACTGGCAAGTTTTGCCCTGGCAACGGCCGGCGGCGCCTAGTACAGCCACCCTCGGGTGGTGGGAACGGTGGCTTCTGGTGCGGCTGGGGGGAAATGTGAGCACCCTGTTGGGTCCTGAAGGAACAACCGTTGGGTTGTTGTTTCAGAGACGTGGCCGGCCTCCTGTGTGGGGGCTGGCAGTCTGCCAGGCATGGCCTGGCCCCACATACCGCCAACTGTTGTTGGGTTTGGTGTGGGGCGGATCGGGTTGTGGGTTGGTCGTTTGTTGAGAATTGCACAGTGGACGCGAGCATCTTTGTGGTCAAGTTGTCAAGGGCGAACGGTGAATGCCTTGGCACCAGGAGCCGATGAAGGACGTGGGAGGCCGCGATAGGCCTGGGGGAGCTGTCAACCAAGCTGTGATCCCAGGGTGTCCGAATGGGGAAACCTGGCACCAGTCATGTGGTGTCACCCACACCTGAACACATAGGGTGTGTGGAGGGAACGCGGGGAAGTGAAACATCTCAGTACCCGTAGGAAGAGAAAACAATTTAGTGATTCCGTGAGTAGTGGCGAGCGAAAGCGGATCGAGGCTAAACCGGCTGCGTGTGATACCTGTCAGGGGTTGCGTGGTCGGGGTTGTGGGACCCTACTGAATGTACTGACATGCATTCGAGAAGTTACAAAGTCAGTGGCTAGTCGAACAGTCTGGAATGGCTGACCGTAGACGGTGAGAGTCCGGTAGGTGAAAGTTGCTGACCTTCTGTGGGTGTTCCCGAGTAGCGGCGGACCCCTGAAATCTGCCGTGAATCTGCCAGGACCACCTGGTAAGCCTAAATACTTCCTGGTGACCGATAGCGGACAAGTACCGTGAGGGAATGGTGAAAAGTACCCCGGGAGGGGAGTGAAATAGTACCTGAAACCGTTCGCCTACAATCCGTCGGAGCCTTGCGGGGTGACGGCGTGCCTTTTGAAGAATGAGCCTGCGAGTTAGTGGCATGTGGCGAGGTTAACCCGTGTGGGGGAGCCGTAGCGAAAGCGAGTCTGAATAGGGCGATTCAGTCGCGTGTCCTAGACCCGAAGCGGAGTGATCTAGCCATGGGCAGGCTGAAGCGCGGGTAAGACCGCGTGGAGGGCCGAACCCACCAATGTTGAAAAATTGGGGGATGACCTGTGGTTAGGGGTGAAAGGCCAATCAAACTCCGTGATAGCTGGTTCTCCCCGAAATGCATTTAGGTGCAGCGTCGCGTGTTTCTTGCCGGAGGTAGAGCACTGGATGGTCTAGGGGGCCCACAAGCTTACCGAAATCAGCCAAACTCCGAATGCCGGTAAGTGAGAGCGCGGCAGTGAGACTGCGGGGGATAAGCTTCGTAGTCGAGAGGGAAACAGCCCAGATCACCAGCTAAGGCCCCTAAGCGTGTGCTAAGTGGAAAAGGATGTGGGGTCGCATAGACAACCAGGAGGTTGGCTTAGAAGCAGCCACCCTTTAAAGAGTGCGTAATAGCTCACTGGTCAAGTGGTTCCGCGCCGACAATGTAGCGGGGCTCAAGCACACCGCCGAAGCTGTGGCATTCACATTTTATCCTCGCTTGGACTTGATTCCTTGTGCAGGTGTGTGGATGGGTAGGGGAGCGTCGTGCCGCGAGTGAAGCAGCGGGGTGACCCAGTTGTGGACGCGGCACGAGTGAGAATGCAGGCATGAGTAGCGAAAGAAGGGTGAGAAACCCTTCCGCCGGATGACCAAGGGTTCCAGGGCCAGGCTAATCCGCCCTGGGTGAGTCGGGACCTAAGGCGAGGCCGAGAGGCGTAGTCGATGGACAACGGGTTGATATTCCCGTACCCGCGAAAGAGCGTCCCTGATGAACCTCGTTGTGCTAACCACCCGAACTGCCTGATGTCTTCGGACGGATGGTGGGGAGCGTGGGAACCTGATGGGTAGTAGTCAAGCGATGGGGTGACGCAGGAAGGTAGCTGAGCCCGGCCGGTGGTTGTGCCGGGGTAAGCGTGTAGGCCGTGTTGTAGGCAAATCCGCAACACATGAAGGCTGAGACGTGATGCCGAGCCGATTCAGGTGAAGTCAGTGATCCTATGCTGCCGAGAAAAGCCTCTAGCGAGTTCTTAGCGGCCCGTACCCCAAACCGACACAGGTGGTCAGGTAGAGAATACCGAGGCGATCGGGCGAACTGTGGTTAAGGAACTCGGCAAATTGCCCCCGTAACTTAGGGAGAAGGGGGGCCGGAGACGTGAAGCCCCGCGCGGGTGGAGCGTTGTATGGCCGCAGAGAGCAGGGGGAAGCGACTGTTTACTAAAAACACAGGTCCATGCGAAGAAGTAATTCGATGTATATGGACTGACGCCTGCCCGGTGCTGGAACGTTAAGGGGACCTGTTAGCTCTTCGGGGCGAAGCGGAGAACTTAAGCGCCAGTAAACGGCGGTGGTAACTATAACCATCCTAAGGTAGCGAAATTCCTTGTCGGGTAAGTTCCGACCTGCACGAATGGCGTAACGACTTCCCCACTGTCTCAACCACAGGCCCGGCGAAATTGCAGTACGAGTAAAGATGCTCGTTACGCGCGGCAGGACGGAAAGACCCCGGGACCTTTACTATAGCTTGACATTGGTACTCGAATTAGCTTGTGTAGGATAGGTGGGAGCCGGTGAAGTCCATACGCCAGTATGGGTGGAGGCAATCTTGAAATACCACTCTGGTTGATTTGGGTATCTAACTTCGGACCGTTATCCGGTTCAGGGACAGTGTCTGGTGGGTAGTTTAACTGGGGCGGTTGCCTCCTAAAAGGTAACGGAGGCGCCCAAAGGTTCCCTCAGCCTGGTTGGCAATCAGGTGTTGAGTGCAAGTACACAAGGGAGCTTGACTGTGAGACTGACAGGTCGAGCAGGGACGAAAGTCGGGACTAGTGATCCGGCACTTGCGAGTGGAAGCGGTGTCGCTCAACGGATAAAAGGTACCCCGGGGATAACAGGCTGATCTTCCCCAAGAGTCCATATCGACGGGATGGTTTGGCACCTCGATGTCGGCTCGTCGCATCCTGGGGCTGTAGCAGGTCCCAAGGGTTGGGCTGTTCGCCCATTAAAGCGGTACGCGAGCTGGGTTTAGAACGTCGTGAGACAGTTCGGTCCCTATCCGCCGTGCGCGTAGGATACTTGAGAAGGGCTGTCCCTAGTACGAGAGGACCGGGACGGACGAACCTCTGGTGTGCCAGTTGTCCTGCCAAGGGCACGGCTGGTTAGCTACGTTCGGAAGGGATAACCGCTGAAAGCATCTAAGCGGGAAGCCTGCTTCAAGATGAGGTATCCCACCCACTTTGTGGGGTAAGGCCCCCAGCTAGACGACTGGGTTGATAGGCCGGAAATGTAAGCCCGGTAACGGGTTCAGTTGACCGGTACTAATAGGCCGAGGACTTGACTACTAAGCTGCTACGCGTCCACTGTGCAACTCTGAACAAGCGAACACCCGTGACTGTGTGCCGGGGTTGTTTGATATGTTCATAGAGTTACGGCGGTCATGGCGGAGGGGAAACGCCCGG
>NZ_VITD01000028.1:0-8496 GCF_007827755.1 Micromonospora sp. CNZ322 | reverse complement strand
TTCGGGACGAAGAGGTCGTCGGTTCGAATCCGGCCACCCCGACCAGGTCAGAGGGCACATCCGATCCATGGATGTGCCCTCTAGTGCTTCCTGGGTGACCAACTGAGTGACTACGCCTCAGCAGTCGGCGCGAAGATGCGATCCATGACCGCCGCGCCCTGGAGCAGCACCGGCCGAAGCTGATGACGGTAGACCAGCTCGGTGACTGTGGTACCGGAGTGCCCGCACAGGTCGGCGATGTCCTCCAGACTCACACCGCTGTCGGACAGCAGCGACACGAAGCTGTGCCGCAGCTCACGAGGTGTCCAGGCAGCCGGATCGAGGGCAGCCAGGGTTGCGACTCGGCGGAAGGCCCGGCGGACGTTGGCCGCATCGAGGGCAGTGCCGACAGTTGAGGCGAAGACCAGCCCGAGCGGCTGCCAGTCCTTGCCGGCAGTCTTGCGCTCCTGGTCCTGGCGCTGGCGGTGATGAGTCAGCGCGGTGACGCACCGGGTAGGTAGGGCAAGGGTGCGTCGGGACTTGCGGGTCTTGGTGTCGCCGCCATCCCGGTCAGAGCGCCACACCTGGATCGAAGGCGGTAGCGGCGGATCAATGTCGGGTTGGCCGTCCAGGTCAACGTGGTCCCAGCGCAGGGCCCGGAGTTCTTCGGTACGCGCGCCGGTCAGCAGCGAAAGCACGACATAGGCGTGCAGGCGAGTTCCCTCGGATGCGCCAAGGACGGCCTTTGCCTGGTCCAGGGTGAGGGACTTGGAGGGGCGGCCCTCCTGGCCGCGCGGGACCGTGCACAGCGCGACGACGTTGCGCTTCACCTTGTCCCGGGCCATAGCTCGGTTGACCGAGCGGTTGAGACACCCGTATAGGTCGCGAAGGGTGCGGGTGCTGAGGGTGGTGGCCTTGTCGGCTAGCCACCGGTCGACGTCCTGGGCGCGAAGCTCGCGCAGCTTCCGAGCGCCCAACGCGGGGATGATGTGGGTACGGCACAGGATCTCGCACTTGGTCTTGGTGCGATCTGATCGGCCGTTGAGTCCGTAGGTGAGCCAGTCGGTGACGGCCTCGGTGACGGTGTAGTGGTGTTCGGCAATGGCGAGCCCGTCTTCGTAGTCGCGGATCTTCTCCCGCAGTTTGGCGCGGGCTTCGGTCTTGGTCTTGCCGCTGCCTTTGCGGACGATGCGTTTGCCGGCCGGGGTGTAGCCGACGGTGATGGTGGCGATCCAGCGTTGCCGGGACTCGTCCCAGTGCAGGCCGCCTTCTCCTCGGGCGCGGCGGGTGGTCATCGGGTGCCTCCTTTCTGGGCTTCGTGTTCGAGCAGGTCGACGTAGGCGGTGATCGCCGCGTCAGGGACGAGGCGGGTGCGGCCTTGTCGGACGGTGCGCAGTCGGCCGGCGCGGATCTGTTCGTAGATCACGGAGCGGGACAGGCTGAGCAGGGTCATGGCTTCGGGGATGCGGTAGAGCGCCTTTCTCTCGGGTGCGGTCAGGGTGGTGGGCAATGGGCTACCTCTCCTCGGATCGGTGGTTGACCGTCAAGCTGGTCTTGACGGTGAATCGGTGGGTGGGTCAGGCCACGGCGGCGAACTCCTCGCGGGCCACCTCGTGCCTTTCACGGGCCATGGCGGCGGCGGTGTTGGCGAGCAGGGCGTCTCCGGTGGTGCGCCATCCGGACCCGGCGTAGGTGAGCAGGCCGACGATGAGGGTCGTCTCTTCCTCGGTCTGGTCGGCGTATTCATGGCCGGTTTCGGTGCGCCGCCAGATGACACGGGCGTCGCGCAGGATGCGGAACGTCGTGGAGTAGCGGCGGCTCTTGGTGAGGAAGTGGCCGCCGAAGCCGAGCATGTGTGCCCACCGCCGGAGGTGTTGCCAGTCGCGGTTGCCGCCGAGGGTCCAGCAAGCATCGATGAGCCGTTCGGGGTGGCTGCCCTGGTGGTTGGCGTAGAGGTCGATGACCTCGCCGTCGAGGCGGCGGGACACGTGGCCGGTGGCCTCGGTGGACTTGGTGGCGTACTTCGCCAGGTAGCCGGCGACTTTGCCGTCGGTGATCTCCCCGTCGGCGGCGATGGGGCGGATGTCGACCTGCTCGCCCCAGGCGACGTGCCACCCGTGCGGCTGGGCGGGGTGTGGGCGGGTGGAGAAGGCGACCGTGGCGGCGGCGTGTTCGACGGCGGCGATCAGGTCGTCAACGCCGAAGGCTGCCGGGGGTGGGATGACGGCGTCGGGGTCGGTGGGGTGGATGCCGTCGAGGCGGATGATGGCGTGGTAGTGCACGACGGCGCGGCGTTGCATCTCGGCGACCTTGCCGAACGACGGCTTGGCCGGCGGCACGCGGCGGACCCGGCCGGAGGCGGTGACCTGCTCGACCCAGGGCAGGCCGAGCTGCCGGGCGCGGGTGCGCAGGTGCCGGGTGATGGCGATGGTGGTGCGGCGCCACAACTCGGGTGCGGAGTGGTTCCACACGACCTGGGCGTCGTAGTCGTAGCAGTCCAGGCACAGCGGTTGGCCCAGCCGAGGATCGGTTTCTTCGTGACGTGCCCAGCAGACCGACGGTTGCCCGTGCTGGCACGGTTGGGCGGTGGGGTCGGTGGTCCGGCGGGGGTGGCAGGGCTCAGCCCGGCAGTCGCAGCGGCGGCGGTTGCCGCAGGTGTGCCGCTTTACGACGCGGGTGTGCACGGTGCCGAACGACGGCGCGGTGAAGGTGACGAACACCGCCGGATGCCCAGCCACGGAAGCGGGGATGCCTTTGCCGCCGGCGAGGCCGGCGCGCAGCAGCTGGTAGGCGTCGCGTTGGTAGGTGCGGGCGCAGGACGGGCACACGGCGTGGCGGCGGTTGCCGCAGGGCTTGTAGATCTCCCCGTCGGGCATGTCCTCGGTCCGGGCTGCCGTCAGGAGTTGGCCGGTGGCCCGGTCGACGGTGGCGACCTCGCCCGAGAGGCGGATGGGGTGGGAGCAGCCCGCGGCTGCCTTGACGTGGTCGAGCCAGTCGAAGACGTTCGGGTCGGTGGCCCGGTGAAAGGCGGACTCATCCCGACCGACGAAGCCGGTCGACGAGGTGGGCCGGAGCCCCGGACCAGCAGTGGTGCACTGGTCCGGGACAACGGTCATCAGGTCAGCGGCCACGGGTGCGGGTCGCCTTCATCGGGAGGTGGGTGATGGGGCCGGTGGCGAACGGGTTGGGTCCGTCGAAGATCCGGCCGAGCAGGGAGGCCACGGGTGCCGGCAGGTCGGCCCGGTGGTGCTCCCACAGGTAGATGTCGCGGATGAGTTGGTAGGTCTTCGGCAGTTCCACGCCGTCACGAGCGGCGAGGATCTTCAAGCGGCCGATGAGTTGGACGGGTTCCCAGCCTCGGACAAGGCGGGGTTGACGCCATTGGTAGGCAACGGGTGCCGGGGTGGTGGTCATGGGGCCACCTCGATCAGCACCGCGAGATCGACGCCGAGGACGCGGGCGAGGTCACGCAGGACCGACAGCCGGTCCACGGGGATGCGGTCGTGTTCGACCTTGGCGAGCCAGGTTTCTGACCGACCAACCAGGTTGGCGCAGACAACCTGCGACAAGCCGCGACGGCGGCGCAGTTGAGCGACGGTCGCCCCGAAGGTTGTAGGGCGGTTGCCGGTCACCGGACGCACGAGGGTGGTGGTCATCATCAGGCCACCGCCTTCATGGCGGCGGACGGGATCGGGATGGCGGTTTCGGTGATGCTGTCGAGGCTGGTCAGGTAGAGCCGGGACAGCGGCCCGTTGGTCAGGGCGCGAAGGTGGATGACGGGGGCGAACGCGGCGGGGCAGCCGTCGATACCCGTGCGGATGATCAGGTCGTTGTCGACCATCAGGATCGTGGTGGCCATCGGGCCGGGGTAGCGGCTGACGGAGATGCCGTGCTCCACCAATGGGAGGTAGACGGCTTCGGCCTGCATGGCGCGGACCTTGTCGATGCCGTCGGTGGCGGTGTTCGGGTCGGCGACGATGACCCGCACGTGAATACCCTGGCGGCCCTTGTCGGCCAAGAGCCGGGGCAGGTTGGGCACGAGGTCGGCCAAGGCGAGGTCGCCCATGATGACGATGCGCTGCTGTGCATCGGTGAGCAGCCGAGCCCACAGGTTGGGCGGGACAGCGGCGCGGCCGGGCCAGCAGGCGGTCAGTTCGTCGGTGCCGTCGATTTTGCTGATGCGGGTGCCGTGGATACGCGGCCACAGGTAGGTGACGTCCACGTCCAGGAGGCGGGCCGCCTGGTAGGCGATCCGGGGGTAGGGGGTGCGGTCGGCGTTGCCAATCCACCGCTCGACGGTCTTCGGGTCGACGCCGAGCTTGGAGGCGAGGTCAGCCGGTGACTCGCCGAGCGAGAGCAGAGTTTCGCGGAGCCGTTCGTTGCAGCGGGTAGCGGTGCGCGGGTTGGTGTTGGGCCGGAGGTCAGCGGGGGACAGGTGCGAGTGAGCACCGGGAGGCGTGTCGTAGATCGTCTTCGCAGAGGTCGACGCCACCGGCCGGAGCCGGTTAACAGACGGCAGGGCCGGGGCGTTCGTCTGAAGACCCGAGACGCGACACGCAGGGACATGGGTACGCTGAGCAGGCATCGTGATTCCTTTCGCAGAGGGCCGATGCACTTGGCCTCGACGGGCCGCAATCCCGTCGGGGCCTCTTTGCGCTCCCCGTATCCCTTGTAAAGGGGGGTTGCGCATCGATGTGTGGCCGAGGTTACGCAAGCCCCCTTGCTTGGGTCAAGCCCCATCCTGCGATAAGGTGCGTTGAACGTTCAGCGCATCGGATCGGAGGGACCGTGGAGATCAGCCCGCACGGCCTGGCTGACATCCAGGACCCGAGCGACAGAGCACGCAAGGCCAGCGACTTAATCGATGAGCATCAGGCGGCCGTCAACGAGCTGTCTCGGCTACGCCGTGAGGCGCTGGACGAGATGGTGTCGCAGGGAATGACGCACGCGCAGATCGCTCAAGTCGTCGGCATGACACGCGCTCGCGTCGGACAGCTCCTGTCGTCTGGGCCCCGACCGGAACGAGCGATGCTGGGCAGTGGCCCGCTCACCGTCGCGGTCGGGGGCAAGTTCGAGGCGGGCAAGGCGAACCCGTACGCGGTCGTCTCCGCTGAGATGCTGGCGGCGTACGAGAAGCTGTCCAACCTCGCTCGGGGACTGGGCTTGAAGACGGAGTACGAGGTGGTGCCACCGCCGGGCATGGTCGACCTGAACCGCACCAACCTGGTCGTGGTCGGTAGTCCCCGGATTCTGCCGTTCGTCGGGCAGGTGCTCGCGTCCGATCCGAAGCTGGGCTTCGGCAGCGATGACGACGGCGTCTATCTCGTGAACCGACAGACCGGCGAGGAGTTCCGCTCTCCGTCGGACAGCGGCGAGCCGGTCGACTATGGATACCTGGGCCGGCTTCCCCGCCCTGATGGACGTGGCACCTTCCTCTACCTCGCCGGCATCCACGCCATGGGCACCCTTGGGGTGGCGCAGTACCTGGACGACCACCTGGACGAGCTGTACCGCGAGGTGAAGAACCGGCGGTTCTCTCTGCTGGTGGCCTGCACCTACGACCCGAAGAAGCGGGCCGTGAAGAAGGTCGACGCGTTGACGCCCGTCTACCGCAGCGAAGGCGTGGCCTGATGCGCGTCTCGACCGCCTCGGAGGCCGGCAACCCAAAGTCGCCCAACGAGGACTGGGCCATGGCCAGCGAGAACCTGATCGTGGTTCTCGACGGTGCCACGGCCCGCACCGGCACGGGCTGCGTCCACGGCATCGCTTGGTACGCGGCAAAGCTTGGCTCTGCTCTCGCCGGCCTGGCGGCCGATCGTGACTCGGAGTTGGTCAACGCGCTGATGTACGGCATCCGGTTCACCGCCGACCAGCACCGAGACACCTGCGACCTCAGCCACCCGGGTACACCCTCGGCCGCCACAGCGGTGCTGCGACTTAAAGACACGGCGTTGGAGTACGTCGTTCTCGGTGACGTCACTGTGCTGATCGACACTGTCGACGGCATCCAGGTCATCACTGATGACCGGGTGGACAAGACCGCCCGTGCAGAACGCGACGAGGCCGACCGGCACCCGTTCGGATCGGCCGAGAAGCAGGCGGCGTTGCTGCGGATGAAGCACGCCGAGTTGGCCGCTCGTAACCAGCCCGGCGGGTATTGGGTGGCAGCGGCCGACCCGTTCGCCGCTGGACACGCGATCACCGGAGAAGTACCACTCGACAGCGTCCGACGGGTCGCCGTGCTGACCGACGGAGCAGCCCGCCTGGTGGCCCTGTTCGGTCTACTCGACTGGCCCGACGTGCTCGACGTCCTGGCCCAGGACGGCCCGACCGAGCTGATCAGCCGAGTCCGGGCCATCGAGGCCGCCGACCCGTCCTGCATGAAGTGGGCACGCAACAAGCGCAGCGACGACGCCACCGCCGTCTACGCAGCCTGAGCAGCCAATCCACCAGCAGGGGCCGCCGGCTGCCGGCGAAGTGGTGAGAACTTTCTGTACGTCTTCAAGGCGGCCCGAGACGGGCCGCACGCGCCGCCGCCTGGGCGCGCGTCCGTCGCTTCGCTGGCGCTCCGACTCCGGCCACGCAGAACGCCCGGCGGCTGGCGCGGAAAGCGGAAAGCCCGGGGCCGCCGCAGACGGTGGCGGCAAGGGTGGTTGAGGTTGGTGGCCGGCCGCCGGCAGGGCCGCGCCCGATCGGCGCGGCGCAGCGTGGGCCACGTCGGTCCGCGCGGCGGGTCGCGTCCGTCGTGGTCGGGGGTGGCGGCGCGAGTGTGCCGGGCCGCCCCTCCAATCTCAAGGGCGCTACGCGTCGCGAGCGACGGCCCTACGGGCCGCCCTTGACCTTGGAGCCTCTGCGACCCTCGGGCAGGAGTCGTGGGCAGGCCAATGGCCTGCCCTTACAAGGTGCGCGCCGCCACCCCCGCCCCCGACTCGTCGCTGGTCACGGCGGGAGAGCGTCAAGGTCCGCTTGACGTGGAGGGCCGGATGGAGGCCCGCTACCCAGGTGCGCGGGACGACGCCAGACGGGAAAGCACCCTAGTGAAAAATCTCGCGGGTGAAGCTTATGTCTGGCACATAACTAAACCATGCGCTTATGCTGACGCTGGCGAAGGCGGCCGTCCGCTTGAACGAGGACTCTTCTTGGCAGACGATTCTCCGTGGGACGGCCGCCAGCCAATCACTGACGCTGCGTCAGCGACGTCACCATCCCGAGCCCCTCGAACAGCGCCCGAATCTGGTCGGGGCTGAGGGAGGCCAGGTCCTCGCCAGTCAGTCGCAAATCGGTGCTGAAGGCGATCACCACGTCACCCGAGCTGTTCACCCGGCCAACGCCGGGCCGCCGATCCTCGGGCTTGTCGGATGCGCCCTGCCCGTACTTCGGCATCAGATCCGTGTCTCCTTCCGCATCGGCCTGCGCAGGCTCAGTGTCACCCGCGTCAAGCGCCGCCTCAGTGGCGACCATGGACTCTCCGTCCGTCTCGATCAGGTTGAGGAACGCCATCCAGTTGAGGATGTTCTCCAACTGAGGGCGGTGCTCCTCCGAGGCGTTAGCCTCCGTAGCCAAGATGACCAGAACCTCGTTCTTGGACATCCGGCCAGCGGTCAGATTCGGCTCCAACACCTCCCAGTACCAGGACGTGCGGGCCGACTCAGCAAGCAGCTCGACGGCCGCCGCCGTCGTGGCCGCCGTCGTGGCCGCGAACTCCATCCGCCGGTTGTACTGGACAGCCGGTTCGGTCGCGACGTACTGACCACGGCCCACGCGGGACAGCCAACCGCACTCAACGAAGAACGCGTTGCTCAGCGCGGCGGTGTTCGTGCTCACCTTAAGCGCGCTCGCGATCTGCTCGCTGTTGACCGGGCGCTTCCCCGCGCTGAGACGCGCGAACGTCCGAAGGATCTCAAGCTGGAGGTCGAACTTCACCCGGTCAGTCGGCAGGACCCGAGTGGGGCGGGAGCGCTGGGCCGCCCGGGTGGAGCCAGAGGGAGCGGGTGGCTCGGTCGAGCCAGTACCGCTATCGGCCAGTTCGGGGACGGGACGGAGGTGGGGCTGCGCCATCTGCGCACCTTCTTTCTGTGTGCGTTCGCGCTGGCGGTGCTCGTTGGGCGCGAACGGTTGAACGAGGGGGACAGCACCCGGCGGGTACGCCCATCTTCTTGGCAGGAGAAACGGTACATGAGGCACTCCACGGCATGCAACTCGCCCGCAGGTCGAAATCTGATGTATCTCATGTGGTACGTCCGGCGCGCGGATTTCATCTGAGGTGAGTGCGACTCGCTTCGGCGTGGGAGGTTGACACGACCCCTCTTCGCCGCCGCTTGGGGCGTAGCCGCCCTCAGCATCTGCCCTCAGCTGAGTGACCAACTGGGTGACGACGGGCGCGAGCATTGACGGACGCCCGTGGACTGCCGTGGACCGTCCGGAGAGCCCAGCGCCGTTGTTGGCACAGCTCGTCGACGGCTAACCATTCCTTCGGGACGAAGAGGTCGTCGGTTCGAATCCGGCCACCCCGACCAG
>NZ_VITD01000027.1:0-46536 GCF_007827755.1 Micromonospora sp. CNZ322 | reverse complement strand
ACCGGACCTACATCAGCCTCACCCGAGCAGCCTGATCAACAACACCTGACACATCTATCGGGACTTCCCCTTGACACATGTCTCGGGACAGCACATTTCCGCCGTAACGGAAACTGTCCATGATCTGCACGGGTTCCGGTACGAACGCGGCCGCCACGTTTCGGGTCCTCCCACCAGCCGCGCCTGCCCGGCATCGTGGGCGTACGGGACTCGAAGGACCCCGAAGGGCCGGCGCTGGTTTTCGGGCCGGTGGCCTGGCGGGCGTTCGTCACTGAGGTCGCCCAGCGGTCGTAGCCGATCCCCGAACGCGCCGAAGCGCCCGCCCCCAGTCGAGGGGACGGGCGCTTCGCTGTGCGGGGTCTGTCAGCCCACCACCGACCGCAGTGGCACCTTGGCGGCATTCAGCGCGCGTACCAGATCACGCGCGAACGGGTGTTCGTCCACCTGGAGCCCCTGCGGGTTCGGGATCACGACGTACGCCGAACCGTTCTTCTCGGACGCCTGCGCGTCGGCGGTGAAGCGTTCGACGATCGCCCGGGTGCGGGCCAGGTCGCCGGCCGCCACCTGGATGGTGATCGGCCGCCAGCCGCCGCCCAGGTCCGGCGACACGGGCGCGGCGGCGGCGTTGGCGCGCGCCGCGTCGACACCGGCCGGGCGCCGGGCGTCGGGCGCGGCGGTCGCCGGGTAGAGCAAGGCGTTGGCGACCAGGTGCAGACCATTCTCGTTGTACGCGCGGAAGAGCGGATTGAACGCGAACAGCACCGCTCGACCGGCGCCGGTCGGCTCGTCGACGACGGCTGCGGTGCCCTTCAGCGTCTCCGCCCCGACTGTGAAACCGTTGGCCCAGAAGGTGTCACCCGTCGGGTAGGTGAGCACGTTCGTCCCGGTGGTGCTCGGGGTGAGGATCGGGTCGCTGTTGTTGAACTCGAAGTCCTCCGCCGGGCGACCCAGCGCCACCGGGCTGTCCTGGTCGACGTCGACGCGCAGGTGCGAGCCGATCACCAGGTAGTCCGCCGGCTTGGTCTTCTCCGTGGTCGAGGTGAGCCCGGCGGCCCGGGCCACCCGGGTGCCCTCGTTGCGCAGCCCGAGGTAGGTGTGGCCCTGGCCGATCCAGTCGCGCAGGTTGGCCTGCCCGGCGGCGGTCAGACCGCCGGTGGCGCTGCTGCCGTCCGGCACCAGCAGCACCGTACGCCCGGTGAACGCCTCGGTGTTGTCGTTGATGTCGGCAGTGGTGACCGCTGTGAGGTCGAGTCCCCACCGCTTGCCGAGCACGTAGCGGGCCTCGCCGTGCGAGCCGGAGGTGGTGGAGATGCCGGTGCCCTGGAACAGCCCCACGTCGGGCAGTTCGAGGCGGGTGCCGGCGGGTCGACCACCCGGGGTGAGGGTGACCCCGAGGGATTCGGCCAGCCCGTCCACGGTCCGGCTCACAGTGGCGGCCGGGATGGCGACAGTGCTGGTCGTGAGGTCACGGACCAGGGGTACGCCACGGCCGAGCAGGCTGAAGGTGAACTCCGCGGCGGCGGCCGAGTCGAGCGGGTACGTGTACGAGCCCCAGGGCCACGCCGCACCGGTGCGACCGCCGGTGACCTTGCGCACCAGTTCGGCCCTCGGCCGGACGGTGTCTCCGGTGTAGATGGCGTTGATGCCCATCAGCAGCGGGTTGCTCCAGGACGACACGTCGTAGAAGTAGGGGAACGGGACGTACGGGTCCTCGCCCATGATGGCCTGAATCCAGTGCTTCTGCGGTTGGTCCATCGGGATCCAGTACGCGCCCTTGGGCACTGTCACGTTGGTGGCGCTGCGCCCACCGAAGACGCGCGCGGTGGGCACCCGGGTCGCCTTCTGCACCTCGTACACCTCGACGTCCATCCGGCGCAGCCGCTCGACGAGTTGGCGGACGTCGGCGAGCTGCCGGTCGGGCAGCAGGAAGTAGGAGCGGATGGTGAGGTCCGGCACCGGGAACTGGACCTCGTTGGTGGGCTGCACCACCTCGTTCGGTTCGAGGGTGCCCGCCCTGCCCTGGGCGAGCGCGTCGGTCCAGATGTCGAAGTAGCCGTTCAGCACCTCGCGCTTGTTCGCTGCGGCCCAGCCGAGCGTCGACCACTGGGTGTGGAACTGCTGCTGGACCCGGTCGGCCACCGCCGACGCGCTGCCCTTCTCGTACGTCATGCCGGCCGCGCCGAAGCCGGTGGTGGGCACCGTGTCGCCGTAGCCCATGAAGAACATGTCGTACGTGTCGTAGTTGAAGTAGCACTCGGTGAAGGCGGTCTCGTCACAGGCCCCGTTGAAGCCGAAGCCGGCCTTGTTGGCCTCGCCGATGCGGTTGATCCAGTCCACCGACTCACCGGCGATCTCGTGGTGGATCGGGTCGGCGTTGGGCGGGAAGAAGTACTGCCGGCCGCCCATCTCGTGTGCGTCGATGAAGACCTGCGGCGGGTAGCGGCGCAGCAGTTCGAGCTTGCCGTCGGTCTCCTGCTGGGTGCGGGCGAACCAGTCCCGGTTCAGGTCGAAGCCGAACTCGTTCTGCCGGCGGGTCGCGTCGCGGCCGTCCGGGTTCTGGGTGGGGACGATGATGGTGACCAGGTTGTCGTTGCGCTGGGCGACCGCGCAGGACAGGCCCGCCGCCAACTCGTACAGCGTCTTGAGCGCCGCGTCGGCACCGCTCTTCTCGCCGCCGTGCACGTTCGCGGTGACCCAGACGATGGCTGGGCTGTCCTTCGCCGTCCGGGCGGCCGTTCGCGCGCTCGTCCGGCGCGGGTCGCGCAGGTCGCGGATGTCGTCGGCGATCTCGCGTAACGCGGCGGGCCGCACGTGGCGTTCGTTGGACACCACCGCGTACGGCAACGGCTGGCCGAGCACGCTGGTGGTCATCACGCCGGTGACGACCCGGTTGGAGGCGCGATCGACCGCCCCGAGGTAGGTCCGGACCTCGTCGTTGGTGACGACCCGCTCCTGCCCGGCGCCGAGCGGGAAGCCGAGCACATTCTCCGGAGTGGGCACCGTGCCCAACCGGGCGGTCGGGTCGTCGCTGCACCGGGAGGGCGGGGCGGCGCTCGCGGTCGATGTGCCGCCGAGCAGGGGGACCATGCCGAGCAGGAGGGCGATCGTGGCGGCACTTGCCAGCCGCCTGGCGGGGACCATCCGGAACGGACGTGTCGATGGGGCCATGAGTCGTGTTTCCCTTCTCGGGAACAACCTCGCAGTGGCCGGAGCCTATGAACCGCCGATACGGCGGTCAAGGGTAGATCGATATTGCCGACTACTCGGCGTGCCGGTTCCGACGCGGACTGGCAGGATGGTGGCGTGGGCTTGTCGTCGTCTGGGAGGAGGAGCCGTGCCGGAGATGATCACGCTCTCGGTCCATCCGGATCTTCCGTCCGCCGATGCTCGGCGTTCGCTGGCGTCCTGGCTGCGCGCTGAGGATCGGCTGCGGGAGGGGGTGACCACGACGTCCCCCGACGGGATGTCGGCGGACACCACTGACGTCCTGCGGGTAGCGGCCAGCGACGCGGGCGCCGCCATGGTGTTGGTGCAGGCGATCGCCGGCTGGCTGACCCACCGCCGCGACGATGTGACGGTGAGACTGACCCGGCCCGACGGATGGTCGGCCGAGGTGGACGTGCACCGGGCTCGGGACATGGACCAGGTGACAGCGCTCATCGAGGCCGCGGTGCGCGCGGTGACACCCGTCCAACGGTGAACGACCCGCCGCCGGCCGAGAGGTCGGCCGGCGACGGGCCGGGGTGGCGCAGGTGCGGCTACCAGGTGGTCAGGCCGAGGCCGATCGTCTTGGTCAGCGTGGCGTTGTCGTCGTCGCCGTCGAGCGACCAGATCATGGCGCCGGCCAGGCCGGCCCGTCGGATGTAGAGCATCTTCTGCATCACGACCGCCGGATCGTCGTACGTCCACAACGTCGTACCGTCGAACAACCAGGCGTGCCCGGCGCGCAGGTCGCGGTGCACCGTGTAGCCGTTGCCGGCGAGGGTCTTCAGCTTCTTGTAGTCTTCGTACCCGGCCTCGAAGGTGGCCGGAGCGGGCCCGGTGGCCGGCTGGAACAGGCCGTTGCCGCTGCCGGTGATGCCGGTCCAGCCGCGACCGTAGTAGGGGATGCCGAGCACGAGCTTGTTCCGCGGCGCGCCGCGGGCGATCCACCCGTCGATGGCCACCTCGACGGAGAAGTCCGGGTTGTCCGGGGCGCCCGCCGGGACCCGTAGCGCCGACTGCTGGTTGGCCCGTGCGTCCCAGCCGCCGTGGAAGTCGTACCCCTGCACTGTGGCGAAGTCCAGGTACTTGAAGATCTTGCTGCCCTCGTAGCCGGCGTCCATGGTGGCCGGGCTGGCCGGCAGGAACGCGGTCAGCGGGTGGTGCGCGCGGGTCGTGCGACCGTACGCGTCGAGCTGCCGGCGGAACTCGGCGAGCAGTTTGGTGAAGTTCTCCCGGTCCTCCGGGCGGATGACGTTGCCGGGCTCACCCTCCCAGTTGGGCCATTCCCAGTCGAGGTCGATGCCGTCGAAGACGCCGGCCCCGGCGCCCGGGCCACCGGCGGCGCCGTCACCGCCGGGCAGGTTTCCCTTGAGGTAGAGGTCGATGCAGGACGTGACGAACGCCTTGCGGGAGGCGTCGGTGCGGGCCGCGTTCGAGAAGTACGTCGACCAGCTCCAGCCGCCCAGCGAGATCAGCACCTTCAGTTTGGGGTGCTTGGCCTTGAGCTTGGCGAGCTGGCCGAAGTTGCCGTTGAGCGCCTGGCCCGGTGCGTCCGCGACGCCGTCGACGCTCTCCTCGGCCGGGACGGGACGCTGGTAGTCGGCCCAGGCGTCGCCCTCGCCCGGCCCACCGTCCACGTAGCAGCGGCCGTCCTCGCTGACGTTGCCGAAGGCGTAGTTGAGGTGGGTGAGGCGGCTCGCCGCCCCGGAGGTTTCGAGCTTCTTGACCGGGAAGGCCCGGCCGTAGATGCCCCACTGGGTGAAGTAGCCGACCCGGTGGTAACCGGTGCGGCGCTGCTGGTTGTCGCCCGCGCTGGCGGCGCTGGGCGGGGCGGCGGTGAACAGCAGGGCCGCCAGGGTGACCACGGCGGTGAGACGGCGGTGGCGGAATGGTCGCATCGGCACACTCCCACGAGGCATCAAGCAGAATTAGTAAAGAGACTTATCTGATTGATGAAGTTAAGCCGATCACCGTCCGGGGTCAAGAGCGTCCAGCCACATGGGGGATTGTTGCGGCGTTACCCGGTGGTAACGATGTTGTGCCATGGACTCCGCCCTGACTCTGATCGGCCTGCCCATCGCCCTCGGCATCATCATGCTCGGTCTGGGTCTCGGACTGACTATGGCGGACTTCCGCCGGGTGGCCCATCATCCGCGCGCCGCCGTCATCGCCCTGGTGTGCCAGGTGCTGGTGCTGCCGGCGCTCTGCTTCTGCCTCGTCCTCGCGTTCGACCTGGCACCCGAGCTGGCCGTCGGCATGATGCTGCTGGCCGCGTCCCCGGGCGGCACCACGGCCAACCTCTACAGCCACCTGTTCGGCGGGCACGTGGCCCTGAACATCACCCTGACCGCCATCAACTCGGTGCTCGCCGTGTTCACCCTGCCGATCCTGGTCAACCTGTCGGCGGCGTACTTCCTGCCCGACGGCAGGAGCATCGGCCTACAGTTCGACAAGGTGCTCCAGGTCTTCGCCATCGTGCTCGTCCCGGTCGCGATCGGCATGCTCATCCGGGCCCGGCTGCCGCACCTGGCCGAGCGGCTGAACCGCCCGGTCCGGATCCTCTCCGTCGTCGTGCTCGTCGCGGTGATCGCCGGGGCGGTGCTCGGTGAGCGGGAGAACATCGCCGACTACTTCGTCTCGGTCGGCCTGGCAGTCCTCGCGTTCAACCTGCTGAGCCTCGCCATCGGGTACGGGGTGCCGCGGCTCGCCGGTGTCGACCGGAGCGCCGCGACGGCGGCCGGTTTCGAGATCGGCATCCACAACAGCACCCTCGCCATCACGATCGCGCTCAGCCCGGCGCTGCTCAACAGCACCCAGATGGCGATCCCGGGCGCCGTCTACGGCATCGTCATGTTCTTCACCGCGGCGGCCTTCGGCTACCTGGTGACCCGCGTCGGCGCCCGGTCCGCCACCGCCCTGACGCCCTGACGTGATGTGGGGCTGGCCCGGTCGTCCCGGGCCAGTCCCGCCATGTCGCGTCGAATCAGCTCACTCCTCGATGCTCCGGGCGAGCAGCTCGGTCAAAACCAACTTGTCGACCAGCGAGCCGTCCCAGGCGGTGGTGAGGCGGGTGATCCGGCCGGCGGCGTCCAGTTCGAGGGCCGTGCCACCGTGGGTGGCCGGGTTGCTCCGGTTGACCCACTCGTAGCCGCCGCCGATGGCGCTGCCCACCACGTGCCGCACAACGCTGCCCGGTCCGTACGGGAGCAGGTTGAGCGCGCGACCCAGGTAGGCCTGAATGTGCTGGCGACCCACGATGGTCGCGTGCAGGGTCCGGTCCTCGAAGACCGCGTCGTACGCGAAGACCCGCGCCGCGGCTTCTGCGTTCCTTGCCGCGAACGCCGCTTGCAGGGCCTCGGCGGTGCGCCGCATGGCCGAGGCCGCCTGCTCGCCGACCGTCGGCTCCTTGAAGTCGTGCGGGAACTTGTCGGCGGGGGTGCGCTGCGCGACGATGTCAGCCATCGTGAAGTCGCGCCCGTCCCAGTAGTCGATCCAACGAACGATCTTGCCGCGCTCGAAGTTCACGAAGCCGAGCGGGCGGATCTGGTGGCCGAACAGCTCGGGCGTGTCCGTGAAGATCACGACGGCGCTCTTGGAGTCGCCCAGGATCCGGGTCGGGTACGACCTGGCAGTCGCCGGCCAGGTCGGCATGTACTGGGCGAACAGCGCCTTCAGCTCGTCCCACGTGTACCACGGCCAGCCCAGGGTGGCGTCGACGTAGGTGATCTTGGAGCGGGAGAAGTAGGACATCGTCGCGTCGACGTCGGCTCGGGTCTTGTCCTGGAAGTACCTGACGAACAGCTTCGCCACCTCCGAGGTGGCATGGCTCGTGTCGACGTCAGCGTTGGCCCCCTGCGGCGGGGAGCCATGGTGGTGGCCCTTGGTGCCGGCGGCGGCCGCGCCCGTCGGAACGAGGGTCGACGCGGCGACCGCCGCGCCCGCCAGCGCGACGTTGCGCAGCAGGCTGCGTCGTGCGGTCCCTACGGATCCGTCGCTCACTGTCGCATCATCGTGGCTCATGTTGGCCCTACCTCACTTCTGACCACAGAAACGGAACTCTTAACTCCGTTTCAAGGTAACACGCACGACCGAGGAAACGGAGCGGTGTGCTCCGCTTAACAGCTGGGTTGGAGGCGAGGTGCGGCGGCTACGCGGTGTCAGCGCGGCGACGCGTCTTCACGGCGGGTCGCTGCATCGCCCGGAGCAACCGCTCCGAGGAGGGCGCCGATGGCAGTGGACTGGGCCGATCGGTCCGCAGGGCGTCGAGGGTGAGGGCGAGGAAGCGGGGTGAGCTCTCCGGGACCTCGTCGCCGACGGCGCGGACGATGGCGGAGTTGGCGACCAGGAGCACGACCACGTCCTCCGGGACGAAGTCCGGGCGGAGACCGCCCTGCCGCTTCGCCGCGCGGATCAGCCGGTTCTGCGTCGCGTACAGCCGCTTGCGGAGCTGTTGCAGCGTCGGTGAGGTCGGCAGGGTGAGCGTCAGCACGTCCGTGACCAGCCGATCATCTGCCTGCATGGCGCAGAGCCGCTCCAGGTAGCTCCGGAAGCCCTGCCACGCGTCCTCGTGCCGCAGCGACTCGTTCGCGGCATCGAGATACCGCTGGGCGCGTTCGAGGAACACCGCCTCGACCAGTTCGGTGCGATCCGGGAAGCGCCGGTACAGCGTTCCCATGCCCACGCCCGCCCGCTTCGCGATCTCCTCCACCGGAGCATGTGCTCCCTGCTCTGCGAAGACCTCACGGGCCGCGTCGATGATCCGCTGCCGGTTTCGTTCGGCGTCCTTGCGTAGCGGGGTGCCGGGGGAGCCCGAAGCGGGCGGGGCGGGGCGAGACGTGGCCATCGCCGAAGCCTATCGAAACGGAATCAGGAGTTCCGTTGCTCGCTCTTCGTCAGCCCACCTGGTTGTTGTCCTTCTGCGCGCCCCAACCGTGCCAGCGGTCGATCTCGATCAGGGCACTGACCCGGGCACGTTCCCGGCGTGGGTACGCGTTGCCCGTGTAATGCTTCGACAGCCGGTCGATGTCCGCGAGACCCTCGTCGGGGCGCAGCTCGGTGACGTGCCCGATGATGCTGACGTGGGTGTACCAGCCGGCCTCGTCGAGCACGGTGAGAGACACCCGGGGGTCGTTGCGGACATGCTCCAGCCGGCGGCGGCTCTCGTCCATGTTCACCAGGATCCGGCCGTCCTCCCACAGGTACCAGGTGGCGGCGGACACCGGCTGGCCACCATTGCGAAGGGTGGTCATGACGGCGGGGTTCGGCTTCTGGAGCATGGCGACCGCGGCCTCGGGAAGCGGTGGCTTGGACATGAAGTCTCCTCGTCGCGACAACGTTTACCCCTGCACGTTACGCACCCGCCCGCCCCGATCATGGTGCTACAGGTACATCGCGCGGTCAGCCGAGCCAGCGGCCGTCACGCATGACGACGCGTCCCTTCAGCTCGTTCGCCTCCCGCCAGGCCTGGATGCGCTGCGGTCGGATCAGAAAGTACTGGTAGGGCTCGTCGAGACCGCTCGGGTCGAAGCCCGTCTTGGTCGCGAACGCATCACCCGTCTCCGGGCCGAGGTCGGCGATGTCCACCGGCTCGGCGATGCCGTCGACGATGACGACGTCGCGCGTCGGGCCGAGGCTGAGTCGTACGCGGCCATCCGCCACCAGGTTGCGGCCGGTGACCGAGGCGCGCGGCGTTGAGACGAGGAACGCGGTCCCGTCCCAGAGGAACGAGAGTGGGATGAGGTGTACGCCCCCGGGGGAGCCCGCCGTCGCGACCCAGAGGTCGATGTCGCTCTCCAGTCTGGCGCGAGTGTCCCGAAGCCTCTGCTCAAGCCCACGCGGCGCAACGTCCGTCATGCTTCCTCCAGTCACTTCGCGGTCGCCAGCGATGCGGCTTCCCAGGCGAACCCGTCCGGGTCGGTGAAATGCCCGCCGTCGCCGCCGATCGTGAGTCGGTGCGACCCGGTGCCGTCGGGGGCGACGCCGACGTCCTTGGCGAGGGCACGACGTCGGTACAGCGCCAGCTTCACGGGGCTGGACCCGGCAACGAACTCGACGTACATGCGGCCGAAGCTCTTCGCCACGGCAAGGCCGCGCTCGACGTAGAACCGCTTGCTCGCAGCCACGTCCGCGACTCCGAGCAGGAGCACGATCTCGTCGATCTGCCGGGTAGCCGGGCCGGTGTCCTTCTTCGCCGAGGTCGCGATCTTCCAGATCGTCCCGTCCGGAGCTTGCACGACACCGCCGTAGCCCCAGAGGGACTTCGCGGCAGGCTTCAGCGACGTGGCACCGGCGTCCAGGGCGGCACCGATGAGGCTGTTGACGGTGGCCGGCTGGGACACCGTGAGCGCCAGCGTGAACCCACGGAAGCCGCTTGTCGGTGCGTCCGAGGCCCGCAGGCGAATCTGCTTGTCCAGACCGAAGGCGGCGGTGTAGAAGCGCTGGGCAGCTGCGGGGTCGGCCACGTCGAGGGTGACGGATGCGATGGATGTCATGCCGATCACGCTATTTGCGGCCGGGCGACCGGCGCTTCTTGATTCCTGACCGGTCTCGTCAGCTGTCCCGAACGGCGCACACGAGGACCGGACGGCTCAGCGAAGCTCTTGGATGCGGACCAGGTTGCCGGCGGGGTCGCGGAAGGCGCAGTCGCGGATGCCGTACGGCTGTTCGGTCGGCTCCTGGACGACCTCGGCGTCGCCGGCCTGCACCTTCTCGAAGGTGGTGTCGAGGTCCCGCGTGGCCAGCAGGATCCAGCCGTAGGTGCCCTTGGCCATCATCTCGGTGATGGTGCGGCGCTCGTCCTCGGTGGCCCCGGGGTCCGCGGCCGGCGGCGCCAGGAGGATGGACGTGCCGGGCTGGTCGGCGGGGCCGACCGTGATCCAGCGCATCGTGCCCTGACCGACGTCGCTACGGACCTCGAAGCCGAGGGCGTCGCGGTAGAAGGCCAGGGAGGCGTCCGGGTCGGTGTGCGGCAGGGAGCACGTGTGAATCGTGATGTCCATGTCGATCATGCTAGGGGTAACGCCGTACCCGCGTGTGGGTCCCCGTTTGCCCCCGGCGAAGATGTGGTCATGAGCAATTCCGCACTGCCCAGGCGTGTTGTCGTCACCGGCGCCACCGGCAAGCTCGGCCGTGCCGTGGTCGCCCACCTGCGCGCCGTGGGCGTCGACGTGCTGGCGGTGGACCGCGCCGGTGGCCGCGACCCACGCGACGTGAACGGCGAGTTCCTGCTGGTCGACCTGACCGACTACGGGCAGGTGGTGGAGGCGTTCACCGGGGGTGCCGACGAGCACGCGGGTGGCGTCGACGCGGTCGTGCATCTCGCGGCGGTTCCGGCCCCCGGGCTGATGTCGAACGCGGCCACCTTCGCAAACAACTCCGCCGCCACGTACAACGTGTTCGCCGCGGCCCGGGCGGCCGGAATCAAGCGGGTCGTGTGGGCGTCGAGCGAGACGGTGCTCGGGCTGCCGTTCGACAACCCGCCGCCGTACGCGCCGGTCGACGAGGAGTACGCGCCACGGCCGGAGTCGACGTACTCGTTGAACAAGGCCCTTGAGGAGGAGATGGCCCGGCACTTCTGCCGGTGGGACCCGGGGCTGGTCATGGTGGGGTTGCGCTTCTCCAACGTCATGGACGTCGAGGACTATGCGCCGTTCCCCTCGTTCGACGCCGACCCGCAGCTGCGCCGGTGGAACCTGTGGGGCTACATCGACGCCCGCGACGGGGCCCAGGCGGTCGAGCGCGCCCTCGCGCACGACCAGCCCGGTGCCGACGTCTTCGTCATCGCCAACGCCGACACCGTCATGAGCAGGTCCAGCGCCAGCCTGATGGCCGAGGTCTACCCGGGCGTCGAGATCCGTAAGGAGTTGGGTGAGCACGAGACGCTGCTCAGCATCGACAAGGCCCGCCGGGTGCTGGGGTACGAGCCGCAGCACTCCTGGCGGGACCACGTCGACGTGCTGTAGGTCAGCGCGCCGCCTGGTAGGCGCGGCCGACGGCGGTGGCGGTGCTGCCGGTACGGAACAGGCCGGTCTGGTCCTTGTCCGTGGCGGGCAGGCCGAACCACGCGTACCGCTGTAGCCAGGACAGGCCACCCAGCATCCGGGTCGCCGCGGTGAGGAACGCGGCCTGCTGTGCCTGGGTGGGGAAGCGGACGCCGTTGGAGAAGTCGATCAGGGCGAACTCGGTGAGCCAGATCGGCAGCTCGTACCGGTCGTGCACGGCCTGGAGGTACGACCTGAGCTGGTTGACGGCGTTGGCGGTGGTGAAGTCGCCGCCGTACCAGTGCAGGGCGATGAAGTCGACGCGGTAGCCGCGTTGCCTCGCCCCGGCCATGAACCGGTCGAGCCATTCGCCCGGCCGGTCGCCGCCCCAGGCCACCGCCGGGCTACCCAGCGGAAGGCCGGTGGCCTGCAACTGCGGCCACAGCTCCAACGCCTGCTCGACGGTCATCTCCGCCTGACCCTTCAGGTCCGGCTCGTTGAACCCGAGCAGGTGGCGGCCGTTCTTCTTGGCCTGTTGCAGGTTGGTGGCGGTGACGCTCTTCGCCCCCCAGATCATCGGGACGAACTCGGCGCCCTTCGGGCTGGTGACGCCCGGGTGGGCCACGTCCCAGGTGTAGTACCAACTCGCCCCGGAGTTGGCCAGCGCCTGGCTGACGCCGTCGAAGGTCCACACCCCGACGCCCTTGCGCTTCGAGGTCGCCGTCGGGGCCGCCGGGGCGACCGGACGTCCCGTTGTCGGCTTCGCCGTCGGCGTCGGCGTCGGGGTCGCTACCGCCGGGCTCGTCGTGGCGGCGGGCGTGGTCGCGCTGGGTGCGCCGGGCTGCGGGCTCGTGGGCGGCGGCGCGTCGAGCGCCTGCGTCGCCGCCGGGGCGGGCGTCGGCCCGGTGGGCTGCACCACGACGATCACACCGGTCACCAGTACGGCGACCACGGCGGCCACGAGGAGCGGCCACAGCAGACGCTGCGCACCGATCGGAAGGCGGGCGAGCAGACCGCGCCGGGGTTCCGCGTGGGCGCCTCGGGTGACCCCTGGTGTGACGGCTCCATCCGGCCCGGTTCCGCGCATCGTCTCGACTCCTCGTGTGGTCGTACCGCTACCGTCGTGGGACTGGCGGAAAGATCCGCTACAGCCTCCCCTCAGGAGACTGACCGGTCGCACCGGGATAACAGTTTCCACCGCTGGTGTCGGCCGTCGATCACCACACGTTCGCCGGGATCGGATTCATAGCCGTCAACGTCTTCACTTGACCACAGCGAGCGCGTAGCCTACCTGAAACGATTCATCAACCCGGAGGCCGACCCCTGCCGCCACACCGTGCAGAGAAGGATGAGGGCCAGGAATGATGCGCACGTCGCGGCGTCACGCCGCACTTTCCGCACTTCTCGTGCTGCTGCTTGGCCTGACACCGATGGTGGCACCGCACTCGGCGGCGGCCGCACCGGCCGCCGCAGCGTTGACGGCGACCGACCTGACCGCCGAACGGGCCACCGTGCCGATCGGCCTGGACGTGGCGCGACCCCGACTCGGCTGGCGGATCGACGCCACCACCCGGAGCGTCGTCCAGGAGTCCTACCAGGTACGTGTCGCCACCAGCGCGGACCGCCTCGGTGCCCCCGACGTCTGGGACAGCGGCCGGGTCCGGTCGCGGCAGAGCACCCTCGTTCCGTACGCCGGGCCGTCGCTGCGGCCACGGACCCGCTACGCCTGGCAGGTCCAGGTCTGGGACACCGCCGGCAACGCCTCCGGGTGGAGCACGCCGACATTCTGGGAAACCGGCGTGCAGGGTGGCGCGGGCTGGCAGGCCGACTGGATCGGGCTGCCCTCGCCCACCGAATCCTGGGCCGACTACACGGTGCAGACGACCGTCCGACTGGAACGCGACGCGGCCGGGATCTTCCTGCGTGCCCGGGGCGCGGGCAACGCGTACATGTGGCAGTTCTCCATCACCGGCGGCAGCGCCAAGCTGCGCCCGCACGTACGGGTCAACGGTGCCTGGACCGTGCTCAAGGAGGTGCCGCTCGGCGGTGTCGTACCGGCCGACCGGCTGACGACGCCGCACACCCTGCGCATCACGGCAGCCGGGAACACCATCACCACCTGGGTCGACGGGACCCAGGTCGACGTCACCACCAGCACCGCGCACCCGGCCGGCTCGGTCGGCCTGCGGACCAACGGGCTGGAATCCGGTGTCTTCTCCGCCTTCTCGGTGACCAGCGGCGGTCAGACGCTCTTCGCGGCTCCGCTCACCGACGGGGTGAACCCGTTCGGGGCCGGCACGGCCACCGCGGCCGGGCTGCGGGTCGGCGGCGACACCGAGGCCATGCTCGTCGCGCTGGACGCGAACCCGCTGCTGCGACGGGGCTTCCGGGTCGACGGTACGGTCGCCCGGGCCAGGATCTACGCCACCGCGCTCGGTGTCTACCAGCTCTCCCTCAATGGCCAGCGGGTCGGCGACCACGAGCTGGCACCCGGCTGGACCGACTACCACAAGCGGGTGCAGTACCAGACGTACGACGTGACCGGCCAGCTCCGCCCGGGCGACAACGCCCTCGGCGCCCTGCTCGGCGATGGTTGGTACGCGGGCAGCATCGCCTGGTTCGGCACCGACAACTACGGCTCCCGGCCGCACCTGAGCGCGCAACTGCTCATCGACTACACCGACGGTCGCAGCGCGACGGTCAACACCGACGGTTCGTGGCGCGCCACGGCCGGGCCGTTCCTGCAGAGCGACCTGATCCACGGCGAGACCTACGACGCGCGGCGGTTGCCGGCCGGCTGGAACCAGCCCGGGTTCAACGACTCCGGCTGGAAGCCCGCCACCGTCGACGCCGTCGACGCCACCGACAAGATCGTCGCCCAGGTCGACCCACCGGTGCGGGTCACGCAGGAGTTGCCGGCCCGGGTGCTGACCCAGCCCACCCCGGGCACCTGGATCTTCGACCTCGGCCAGAACATGGTCGGCAAGGTGCGGCTGAAGGTCAACGGCCCGGCCGGTACGACGGTCCGGGTCCGGCACGCCGAGGTGCTCAACCCGAACGGCACCGCGTACACCGCCAACCTGCGTACGGCCCGAGCCACCGACCTCTACACAGTGCGCGGCGGCGGTGCCGAGGTCCACGAGCCGACCTTCACCTTCCACGGCTTCCGGTACGTCGAGCTGACCGGCTATCCGGGCACCCCCGACCTGTCCTCGGTCACGGGCCTGGTGATGCACACCGACGGGGAGCTGACCAGCGAGTTCCAAACCTCCAACGCCATGGTGAACCGGCTGCACAGCAACATCACCTGGGGACAGCGCGGCAACTTCCTGTCCATCCCGACCGACACCCCGGCCCGCGACGAGCGGCTCGGCTGGACCGGCGACATCAACGTCTTCGCGAACACCGCGACGTTCAACATGGACAGCCTGACGTTCCTCACCAAGTGGTTGCAGGACCTGCGCGACGCGCAGTCGGCAAACGGCGCGTACCCCGACGTCGCGCCGCGCGCCTGCTGCGGGGACGGCGCGACGGGCTGGGCGGACGCCGGGATCACCGTGCCGTACGCGTTGTGGCAGCGCTACGGCGACACCCGGGTGGTCGAGGAGCACTACGCGTCGATGGTGCGGTACGCGTCCTGGCTGGAGAGCACCAGCTCGGGCAACCTGCGGACCAACGCCGGCCCGTACCTCGACTGGCTCAACCTCGACGATCCGACACCGGCCGGGGTGGTCGGCACCGCCTACTACGCGTACAGCATCCGGCTGCTGGGGGAGTTGGCCGCCGCCATCGGGCGCGACGCCGACGCGACCCGTTACGCAGCGCTGTCCAGGGCCATCGCCCAGGCGTTCGTCAACACCTACGTCGCGGCCGACGGCACCGTGCAGGGCGACAGCCAGACCGGCTACGTGCTGGCCATCGGCATGGGCCTGCTGACCGACCCGCTGCGGGCCAGGGCCGCCGACCGGCTGGTCGCCAACGTGCAACGGCACGACTGGCACCTCTCCACCGGCTTCCTCGGCACTCCGGACCTGCTGCCGGCGCTGACCGCCACCGGACATCTCGACGTCGCCTACCGGCTGCTGCTCAATGACACCTACCCGTCCTGGGGTTACGAGATCGCCAGAGGTGCGACCACGATCTGGGAGCGCTGGGACTCGATCAGACCCGACGGCAGCTTCGGCGACGTGGGGATGAACTCCTTCAACCACTACGCGTACGGCGCGGTGGGCGACTGGATGTACCGGACGGTGGCCGGCATCCAGCCCGACGCCGCCAACCCGGGATACGCGCACGTCACCTTCGCCCCCCAGCCGGGTGGCAACCTCACCTCTGCCAAGGCGTCGTACCGCTCGGCGTACGGGACGATCGGCAGCGACTGGGACCTCGACGCGCGCGGTGACATGCGGCTGCGCGTCACAGTGCCGGCGAACACCACGGCGACGGTGCGCTTCCCGGCACCCGGACGCGAGGCGGTCACCGAGGGCGGCCGGCCGGCGGAGCAGGCCGACGGGGTGCGGTTCGTGCGGATGGACGGCGCGGTCGCCGTGTACGAGATCGGGTCCGGTTCGTACTCCTTCGCGGTCGTCCCAACAGCGGGCGCCTCCGACCACGTCGACCTCGGCGTCGCGGGGTCCGAGCAGGCGCACCGCCTCACCGCCTCCACCTACTCGGGCACCAGCACCGAGGCCGGGCTGACCCGCCGGTACACCGACGTGACCCGCCCGGGCGGTTGGTTCGAGTTCGATCTCGCGGTCCGGCCCGGTGAACCGTTCGCGCTGCGCCAGGTCGAGACGTACGACGGGCCTCAGCTCAAGGACTACCAGGTGATCGTGGACGGGGTGGTGGCCCACACCCGCTCGTGGCAGCGCACGACAGGCGGCCCCGGCACTGTCAGCTACCAGTTCGTCGTCAACCTGCCGGACGCCACCCGGGACGGCGTCGTGCGGGTGCGGTACCAGGACACCGGCACCGGCTACGACCCGTCGATCGCCGACGTCTGGGCGATGCCCGGCCCGGCGGCCTGAGCCGGCCGGGCACCCGCGGGTTCGTGAATCACCGTCGGGTGCGTCGGGGCTGGTCGCTGGATCGGCGGACGACCAGCTCGGGCTGGAAGACCACGTGCCGGTGCCGGTGCGTGTCGCCGGAATCGGCCTCGTCCAGCAGTAGCTCCGCCGCGGTGCGGCCGAGCTGGTCGCGGGGCTGGCGTACCGACGACAGCGGCACCGCCGCCGCGTCGGCGAACTCGATGTCGTCGTAGCCGACGATGGCCACGTCGGCCGGCACCCGCAGCCCACGCGCGGTCAGTTCCTGGAGTACGCCGAGAGCGAGCAGGTCGTTGGCGCAGAACACGGCGGTGGGGCGCTGCCGGGCCGGTAGGGCCAGCAGTTCCTCGGCGGCACGTCGGCCGGCGGCGACGGTCAGGCTGCCGGTGACCGCCACCCGGAGTTCGGCGGTGCCGCCGCGTTCCTTCAGCGCTGCGGCGGCTCCGGCGTGCCGGTCGGCGACCTGGGCGATGGAGACCGGGCCACCGAGGTAGGCGATGCGCTGGTGCCCCTGGTCCAGCAGGTGGTCCATGGCGAGTCGGCCACCGAGGACGTCGTCGACCGCCACCGAGCAGCGGTTCGCGCGGCCCGTGCCCCGGTCGACCAGCACCACCGGGATGCCCCTGTCAATGAGCTTGTCCAGGTTGGGCTGGGGGCCGTGACCGACCGGGGTGATGAGGACGCCCCGGACCCGCTGCTCCTCCAGCAACTCCAGGTGGCGGCGCTCCCGGGCGCTGTCCTCGCCACTGTTGCAGACGACGAGCATGGCGCCGGCTTCCTCGATCACCTGTTCGGCGCCCCGCACAACGTCGGTGAAGAACGGGTTGGCCACGTCCAGCACCACGATGGCGACGGTGCGACTGTGCCCGGCACGTAGTTGACGCGCGGAGTCGTTGCGGACGTAACCGAGGGTGGTGATGGCGTCGAGCACCCGCTGGCGGGTGGCGGGGGCGACCGTGTCGGGCCGGTTGAGCACGTTGCTCACGGTGCCGAGGGAGACGCCGGCGTGCCGGGCGACCTCCTTGATGTTCGCCGTTGCCATGACTCCCTCAATGCCTGGTGCGGTGGTCGCGGCCCGCGCCGACCGGGTCCGCCCGGCAGTCTATAGCGGCTAAAACGTTTCATCTATTCGCCTCGGTGTGGCAACAGGAAAGAAATGACAGTGAAACTCTTGACGCTCTCGAAGACCGGCCCATACGGTCCATGTCGATGCGTGAAACGATTCAGGAGGGGGTCGCATGACCGCCGAAGCACCGGACACGGACCGCGCTCCGCTGCTGGTACTCGACGGCGTGACGAAGTCCTTCGGGGCCGTCGCCGCGCTGCGCGGGGTGCACCTGGCGCTGCACTCCGGCGAGGCGCACGCCCTTGTCGGTGAGAACGGAGCCGGCAAGTCCACACTGGTGAAGATCCTGGCCGGCGCGCACGACCGGGACTCCGGCGAGATGACTCTCGACGGGCAGCCGCTGCGCCTACGCGGCCCCGGCGACGCCCGGGCTGCCGGCATCGCCGTCATCTACCAGGAGCCGACGCTCTTCCCGGATTTGTCGGTGGCGGAGAACATCTTCATGGGCCGGCAACCGCTTCGCGGTCTGCGCCGCATCGACACCGCGACGATGAACCGTGACGCGGCGGCACTCTTTCAACGGCTGGGCGTCCGGATCGACCCGACCCGACCCGCTCGCGGGCTCTCCATCGCCGACCAGCAACTCGTGGAGATCGCCAAGGCGATCTCCTTCGATGCCCGGGTCCTGGTCATGGACGAGCCCACCGCAGCGCTGTCCGGTGTGGAGGTCGAGCGTCTGTTCGCGGTCACCCGGTCGCTCTGCGAGCGCGGGGCCGCGGTGCTGTTCATCTCGCACCGGTTCGACGAGGTGTTCGACCTGTGCCACCGCATCACAGTGCTCCGTGACGGCGCCTGGGTCTCCAGCGACGCCGCCACCGACCTCACCGTCGACGAGGTGGTGCGGCGCATGGTCGGTCGGGACGTCTCCTCGCTCTACCCGAAGCAGGACGCCGAGTTGCGGGACACGCTGCTGGAGGTCCGTGGGCTGACCCGGACCGGGGTCTTCGCCGACGTGTCGTTCTCCGTCCGGGGTGGGGAGATCGTCGCCCTCGCCGGGCTGGTCGGGGCCGGGCGCAGCGAGGTCGCCCGGGCCGTGTTCGGCGTCGACCGCTACGACACGGGTGCGGTGCTGGTGGCCGGCCGGGCCGTACCGGCCGGGAACCCAGGCCGGGCGATCGCCGCCGGCATGGCGCTGGTCCCCGAGGACCGTCGACAGCAGGGCCTGGTGATGGAGTTGTCGGTGGAGCGCAACGCCACCCTGGCCCGCCGCCGGGCACTGAGCCGGCTGGGCCTCCTGCTCGGGAGCGCCGAGCGCTCCGAGGCCCACCGCTGGACCCGGCGGCTACAGGTGAAGGGCGCCCGGCTCGGGGCGCCGGTGGCGACCCTCTCCGGAGGCAACCAGCAGAAGGTCGTACTCGCCAAGTGGCTGGCCACCGAACCACGGGTCCTGATCGTCGACGAACCCACCCGTGGCATCGACGTCGGGACCAAGGCCGAGGTGCACCGCCTGCTCTCCGAGTTGGCCGGCGAAGGTCTGGCCATCGTGATGATCAGCAGTGAACTGCCCGAGGTGCTCGGGATGGCCGACCGGGTTCTCGTCATGCACGAGGGGCGGCTGGTCCGCCAGCTGTCCCGGGCCGAGGCGGACGAAACCTCGATCATGTTCGCCGCCACCGGTCAAGGAGCAGTCGCGTGAGCCCCACCGACGCCGAAGCGCCAGTCCAGACCGCCGGGCGCGCCCCGACCGACCCCGGCCGGCGGCGCCGTGGCCTCACCGAGCGGCTGCTGGCCGTACGCGAGCTGAGCCTGCTGATCGCGCTCGGCCTGCTGGTACTGGTCACGACCCTGCGCAACGACCGATTCCTGAGCGGTCAGAGCGTCAAGGACCTCCTGCTGGGCTGCGCGATCCTGGTGATCCTGGCGGTCGGCCAGACCCTGGTCATCGTCACCCGCAACGTCGACCTCTCCGTCGGCTCGATCCTGGGCCTGGTCGCCTTCGCCACCGGCACGCTGTTCGTCTCCGCCCCCGGCACCCCGTGGCCGGTGGCGCTCGTCCTGGGTATCGCGTTGGGCGCGCTGTGCGGGGTCGTCAACGGCGGCCTGATCGCGGTGGCCCGGGTACCCGCGCTGGTCATCACCCTCGGCACCCTCTACGCCTTCCGGGGCATCGACTACTACTGGGCGTCCGGGCGGCAGATCAACGCCGCCGACATGCCACAGTCGTTCCTGCGGCTGGGCAACCAGACGGTGCTCGGCGTACCCGTGCTCTTCCTCGTCGCAGTGGGCGTCGTGGCCGTCATCGGTTTCTACCTGCGGTCCTACCGGAGCGGCCGGGAGCTCTACGCGATCGGTTCCGAACCGGCCGCGGCGCGCCTCTCCGGCATCCCGGTGGGGCGGCGGGTCTTCGCCGTCTTCGTGGCCAACGGCGCCCTCGCTGGCCTCGCCGGCGTCCTGTACGCGGCCCGGTTCGGCACCCTGGACGCGGCCGCCGGGACCGGGCTGGAGCTCCAGGTCGTCGCCGCTGCCGTGGTTGGCGGAGTGGCGATCTTCGGCGGCAGCGGCAGCGCGTACGGCGCGGCGCTCGGCGCCGTGCTGCTGACCACGATCGGCAGCTCGCTCGCCGTTCTGCGCATCGACCCGTTCTGGCAGCAGGCCGTGGTCGGCGCACTCATCCTTGCCGCCATCGGGTTGGACCGGCTCCTGGCCCTGCGGGTGGCGGCCCGGCTCCGAGGGAGAAGCGCCCATGGCGCATGACAGCCTGTACGCGGCACCGCCCACCACCGAGGCCGAGCCCGGCGCGGGCCGCATCGCCAGCCTGCGCGGGCTGCTCGGGTCCTGGGACGCGGTGATCGTCGCCGCTCTCGTGGTTGTCGTGCTGCTCGCCGGCCTGACCGTGGAAAATTTCGCCACCGGCCGCAATGCCCAGTTCCTGCTGCTGGATCTGGTGCCGCTGGCGCTCATCGCGCTACCGATGACCCTGATCGTGATCACCGGCGAGATCGACCTCTCAGTCGCCAGCATGGTGGGCCTGAGCAGCACCCTGATGGGTCAGCTCTGGCTCTCCAGCGGGCTGTCCCTGGAGTTGATCTGCGTCCTCGTGGTGCTGCTCGGCGCCGTGCTCGGCGCGGTGAACGGCCTCTTCGTCACCGGCTTCGGCCTGCCGTCGCTGGCGGTCACCATCGGCACGCTCGCCCTCTACCGCGGCCTGTCCTTCGTCGTGCTCGGCGACCAGGCCGTCGCAGACTTCCCCGCCGACTGGACGGCCGCCATGGTGCGCAACATCCCCGGCACCTCCGTTCCGGTCGTCATCCTGCCGCTGCTGCTGCTCGCGGTGGTGTTCGCGGTCGTGCTGCACGCCACACCGGCCGGCCGTGCGCTCTACGCCATGGGCAACAACGACCAGGCCGCCACGTTCACCGGCGTCTCGGTCGCCCGCACGAAGTTTTGGCTCTTCGTGGTCTCGGGTGCCGTCTGTGGGCTGGTCGGCATCTTCTGGACCCTGCGCTACGCCAGCGCCCGGGGCGACAACGCCACCGGCCTGGAGTTGACAGTGGTGACCGCTGTCCTGCTCGGCGGTGTGTCGATCTTCGGGGGTCGGGGTGGTTTGCTCGGTGTGCTGGCCGGCGTGCTGCTCCTCGGAGTCCTGCGCAACGCGCTGCAACTAGCCGACGTCGACGCCAACGCGCTGACGATCGTCACCGGCACTCTGCTCATCGCATCCGTCGTACTGCCCAACGCCGTCGCGGACGTCCGCGCCCGGCTGCACCGTCGACGACAGCGGCAGCCCGCCGGGTCGTGACGTTCCCCCGCGCACCAACCACCCCCGGAAGGATGACGATGTCCGCGTACCGCAGAGGGCTCCGCGTCGGGGCCACCAGCCTCACTCTCGTCGCACTGCTGCTCAGCGCCACGGCCTGTGGCGGCACCACCCGGGACGACACCGACAACGACTCCGGTGCCGGCAACCAGGCCAGCGGCGCCGCCAATCCCAACGCCGCTCTCCGGGAAGGACTCAAGATCGCCTTCCTGCCGAAGCAGCTCAACAACCCGTACTTCACGGTCTCGGACAACGGCGGCAAGGACGCGGTCACCGAGATCAAGGGTGAGTTCAAGGAGGTCGGTCCCTCCGAGGCCAGCGCCTCGTCCCAGGTCAGCTACATCAACACCCTGTCCCAGCAGGGCATGGACGTGATCGTCACCTCGGCCAACGACCCGAACGCGATCTGCGGGGCGCTGAACCAGGCGAAGGCGGCCGGCGCGAAGATCGTCACCTTCGACTCGGACACCAAGCCGGAGTGCCGCCAGGTCTTCGTCAACCAGGTCACCGCCGAGGGCATCGCCGAGAACCAGGTCAAGCTCATCTCGGAGCAGATCGGTGGTGCCGGCGAGATCGCGATCCTCTCCGCCACCGCCAACGCGACCAACCAGAACGCCTGGATCGCGTTGATGAAGACGGAGCTGGCGAAGCCCGAGTACAGCAAGATCAAGCTGGTCACCGTGGCGTACGGCAACGACGACGACCAGAAGTCCTTCCAGGAGACCCAGGGCCTGCTGCAGTCGTACCCGAACCTCAAGGGCATCATCTCGCCCACCACCGTCGGTGTCGCCGCCGCCGCCCGCTACCTCAGCGGGTCGCAGTACAAGGGCAAGGTCAAGCTGACCGGCCTGGGCACGCCGAACCAGATGCGCCAGTACGTCAAGGACGGCACTGTCGACGCGTTCGCCCTGTGGAGCCCGGCCGACCTCGGCTACCTCGCCGCGTACGCCGGTGCGGCCCTGGCCTCCGGTCAGATCACCGGCGCCGAGGGCGACAAGTTCAAGGCCGGCAAGCTCGGCGAGTTCACCGTCGCCAAGGACGGGGTGGTCATCCTCGGCCCGCCCACCGTGTTCGACAAGAACAACATCGACCAGTTCCAGTTCTGAGCGCCCTTCCGGTCGGTGCCGGCGCACGCCGTGCACCGACCGGGGAGCCGACGGGAGAGACACCATGACGCTGCCCGACACGCAGACCCTCGAACGGGTCAGGCAGGCCCTGCGGTCCCAGCAGATCGAGACGCCATCCTGGGCGTACGCCAACTCTGGAACCCGGTTCAAGGTCTTCCCGCAGGAGGGGGTGCCGCGTAACCCGTACGAGAAGGTCGCCGACGCGGCGGTCGTACACCAGCTCACCGGCATCGCACCCACTGTGGCGCTGCACATCCCGTGGGACCGGGTCGACGACTACGCCGAGCTGGCCGCGTACGCGGCGGAGCGCGGCGTCGCCCTGGGCGCGATCAACGCCAACGTCTTTCAGGACAACGACTACAAGCTGGGCAGCGTCACCAACCCCGATCCGGGGGTACGCCGCAAGGCCGTCGACCACCTGCTCGAGTGTGTGGACATCATGGACCGCACCGGATCCCGCGACCTGAAGCTCTGGTTCTCCGACGGCACCAACTACCCGGGCCAGGACGACATCCGCACCCGGCAGGACCGGCTCGCGGCGGCGCTGCGCGAGACGTACGACCGGCTCGGCGACGACCAGCGGCTGCTGCTGGAGTACAAGCTGTTCGAGCCGGCGTTCTACAGCACCGACGTGCCGGACTGGGGCACCGCGTACGCGCACTGCCTGGAACTGGGGCCGAAGGCGCAGGTGGTCATCGACACCGGGCACCACGCCCCCGGTACGAACATCGAGTTCATCGTCGCGTTCCTGCTGCGGGCCGGCAAGCTCGGCGCGTTCGACTTCAACTCACGCTTCTACGCCGACGATGATCTGATGGTCGGTTCGGCGGACCCGTTCCAGCTGTTCCGGATCATGTACGAGATCGTCCGTGGCGACGCACTGGCGCCGGAAGCCGGCATCGCCTTCATGCTCGACCAGTGCCACAACATCGAGGCGAAGATCCCCGCCATCATCCGCTCGGTGCTCAACGTGCAGGAGGCCACGGCGAAGGCCCTCCTCGTCGACGCGGACGCGCTGGCCGCCGCACAGCGCAGCGGCGACGTGCTCGCCGCGAACGCCGTGCTGATGGACGCGTACAACAGCGACGTCCGACCGCTGCTCGCCGACCTGCGCGCGGAGGTGGGCCTGGATCCGGACCCGATGGCCGCGTACGCCCGCTCCGGCTACTTCGAGCGGATCCGCGCCGAACGCGCTGGCGGCCAACAGGCCGGCTGGGGCGCCTGATCGCCACACAGATTCGCAGACTGAGGACGTGAGGACCATGCAATCCGAGGTTCAGGCGCTGATCGCGCGCAGCAACCGGCTCGGCGCGGACCCGACCACGACGAACTACGCCGGGGGCAACACCTCGGCCAAGGGTGCGGCCACCGACCCGGCCACCGGCGGTCCGGTCGAGCTGCTGTGGGTCAAGGGCTCCGGCGGTGACCTCGGCACGCTCACCGCGTCCGGATTGGCCGCGCTGCGGCTGGACCGCCTCCGCGCCCTCGTCGACGTCTACCCCGGCGTGGAGCGCGAGGACGAGATGGTCGCCGCGTTCGACTACTGCCTGCACGGCCGGGGCGGTGCCGCGCCGTCCATCGACACCGCCATGCACGGCCTCGTCGACGCCGCGCACGTCGACCACCTGCACCCCGACGCCGGAATCGCGATCGCCACCGCCGAGGACGGGCCGGAGCTGACCAAGGAGATCTTCGGCGACCGGGTGCTGTGGGTGCCCTGGCGACGGCCCGGTTTCCAACTCGGCCTCGACATCGCCGCGGCGGCGCGAGCCAACCCACGCGCGATCGGTGTGATCCTCGGCGGGCACGGCATCACGGCCTGGGGCGCGACCAGCGACGAGTGCGAACGCAACTCGCTGGAGATGATCCGGGACGCACAGGCGTTCCTCGACGAGCGGGGCCAGGCTGAACCGTTCGGCCCGGTCATCGCCGGCTACCAGCCGCTGCCACCGGACGAACGTCGGCGTCGGGCGGCGGCGCTGTTCCCGGTACTGCGGGGTCTGGCGTCCACCGACAGGCCGCAGGTGGGCCACTTCGATGACAGTGACGTGGTGCTCGACTTCGTCGCGCGGGAGAAGCACCGCGCACTCGCCGCCCTCGGCACCTCCTGCCCGGACCACTTCCTGCGTACCAAAGTCCGTCCGATGGTGCTCGACCTGCCGCCCACCGCCCCCGTCGAGGCCGTGCTCACCCGCCTCAGCGAGCTGCACGCCGCCTACCGTGACGACTACCGCGCGTACTACGAGCGGCACGCCGGTCCGGACAGCCCCGCGATGCGTGGTGCCGATCCGGCCGTCGTGCTGGTGCCGGGCGTGGGCATGTTCAGTTTCGGTGCCACCAAGCAGACCGCCCGGGTCGCCGGCGAGTTCTACCTCAACGCCATCAACGTGATGCGCGGCGCGGAGTCCGTGTCACGCTACGCGCCGATCGACGAGGCCGAGAAGTTTCGGATCGAGTACTGGGTGTTGGAGGAGGCGAAGCTTCAGCGGATGCCGAAGCCGAAGGCCCTCGCCACGCGGATCGCGTTCGTCACCGGCGGTGGCTCCGGCATCGGCCGGGCCATCGCCCACCGGCTCGCCGCGGAAGGCGCGTGCGTCCTGGTCGCCGACCGCGACGCCGAGGCGGCCGGCGCGGTCGCCACGGAGATCGGCGGCACCGACGTGGCGGTCGCCGTCGCCGTCGATGTCAGCGACGGTACGGCCGTCGCGAACGCCCTGCGCGACGCGGTGCTCGCCTTCGGTGGAGTGGACCTGGTCGTGAACAATGCCGGGCTCTCGCTGTCCAGGTCGCTGCTGGAGACGACCGAGGCGGACTGGGACGTCCAGCACGACGTGATGGCCAAGGGCTCCTTCCTCGTCTCGCGGGAGGCCGCGCGGGTGCTGCTGGCGCAGGGGATGGGCGGGGACATCGTCTACATCTCCAGCAAGAACTCGCTGTTCGCCGGCCCGAACAACGTGGCGTACGGCGCGGCCAAGGCCGACCAGGCGCACCAGGTCCGCCTGCTCGCCGCCGAACTCGGCGGCCACGGCGTCCGGGTCAACGGTGTCAACCCGGACGGGGTGGTCCGCGGCTCCGGCATCTTCGCCGGGGGCTGGGGTGCGCAGCGGGCCGCCGTCTACGGCGTGCCGGAGGAGAAGCTGGGCGAGTTCTACGCCCAGCGCACGCTGCTCAAGCGCGAGGTGCTGCCCGAGCACGTCGCCAACGCGGTCTTCGTGCTCACCGGCGGCGAGCTGTCGCACACCACGGGGCTGCACATCCCGGTGGACGCCGGGGTCGCCGCAGCCTTCCTCCGCTGATGACCGCCGTGCGACTGGCCGCCGTGGACGTGGGCGCGTCCAGCGGCCGGGTCATGCTCGCTCGTGTCGGGCCAGGGACGCTGGAGCTGACCGAGGCGCACCGGTTCCGCAACGATCCGGTGCGGGTCGCAGGCACCCTGCACTGGGACGTCCTGGCGCTCTACCGGGGCGTCCTGGAGGGGCTGCGCGCCGCCGGTCCGGTCGCCGGTCTCGGCATCGACACCTGGGCGGTGGACTACGGGTTGCTCGACGCCACCGGTGCTCTGCTCGGCAATCCGGTGCACTACCGCGACGGGCGTACCGAGGGCGTCGGTGACCGGGTGGCGAAGCAGCTCGGCCCGGCGCGGCTGTATGCCACGACCGGGCTGCAACATCTGCCGTTCAACACCCTCTACCAGCTCGTCGCCGCCGCCGGAACGCCTCAGCTGGAGGCCGCGCACCGGCTGCTGCTGATCCCGGACCTCATCGCCTACTGGCTCACCGGTGTGATCGGCGCCGAGGTCACCAACGCCTCCACCACCCAGCTGTACGACCTGCGCCGCCGCACCTGGGCCACCGACCTGATGGCCGACGCGGGGATCCGCGGCGAGATGTTCCCGCCGCTGCGCGAGCCGGGAACCCGGATCGGCCCCGTGCTGCCCACGCTCGATCTGCCCGGAACGCCCGAGGTGGTGGCGGTGGGATCGCACGACACGGCCTCGGCCGTGGTGGGAGTGCCGGCGGTGGGTGAGCACTTCGCCTACATCTCCTGCGGCACCTGGTCGCTGGTCGGCGTCGAGCTGGACGCCCCGGTGCTCACCGAGGCGAGCCGGCGGGCCAACTTCACTAACGAATCCGGCGTCGACGGCACGTTCCGCTACCTACGTAACGTGATGGGCCTCTGGCCGCTGCAGGAGTCACTGCGTACCTGGGGCACCACGGACCTGCCCGCCCTGCTCCGTCAGGCGGCCGAACAGCCGGCCTTCCGGTCCGTGGTCGATCCGGACAACCCCACGTTCCTGCCACCCGGTGACCTGCCCGCCCGCATCGCCGAGACCTGTCGACGTACCGGCGAGCCGGTGCCGGAGCACCCGGCGGCGACCGTCCGGTGCATCCTGGACAGCCTCGCGTTGGCGCACCGGCGCGCCGTCCAGCAAGCGCAGCAGCTCTCCGGTCGGCACGTCGACGCGGTGCACGTCGTCGGCGGCGGCGCCCGCAACGACCTGCTCTGTCAGCTCACCGCCGACGCCTGCGGCCTGCCGGTCCTCGCCGGGCCGGTCGAGGCCACCGCCCTGGGCAACGCCCTGGTGCAGGCCCGGACCCTCGGCGTGATCGGCGGTGGCCTGGCCGAGCTGCGGTCCGTGCTGCGTGGGACGCAACAGATCGTGCGGTACGAGCCACGCCCCGACGCGACGGCGTGGCGCGCCGCAGCCCGAAGGCTCGGATGGGCGGACTGAGCGTGCGGGCGGTTGGCGGTCTGACCGGTGCGCTCCACAGGCAGGAGTGGGGCGGCGGTCCGGTGACCGCCGCCCCGTTCAACGGGTCAGACCGTGATGCGTCCGGCGCCGGCACCTGCGGTGACGCTCGCCTTCACACCGCTGGCGGCGTCGAGTTGGTAGGAGTAGGGGATGGCCGCGACGTCGCCCGCGCTCTCCGGCGCACCGGAGTTGACGAAGACGTTGTTGCGCTGGACGAGGTCGCCCGGGTCCGATTCGGCGTAGCCGACCGCTGTCGGCCGGGTCACGTTCTCGAAGTAGTTGCCCTCGACGAGTACACCGGCGCCCATGGTGGACGCGACGCCGTAGTCCGCGCCGAAGTAGTAGTTGTTGAACACGTGCACCGGGTCGCCGAACCGGACCCGGGGGTGCCGCTCCTTGCTGCCGTCGAACCAGTTGTGGTGGTAGGTCACCCGCAGGTGCCCGATGTCGGCGGTGAAGCCGTCGTCGTGGCCGAGCAGCATGCTCTTGGTGTGGTTGGTGACCCGGTTCCACGAGACGGTGACGAAGTCGGACTCCCGCTTGATGTCCAACGCGCCGTCGTAGCCGCCGTCGAAGGTGTTGTGGTCGATCCAGACGTTGCGCGAGTTCTGCACGTTGACCGCGTCGTCGTCCCAGCCCCGGAAGGTGAGGTTGCGGATGATGACGTTGCTGGCGCTGCTGACGTTCAGCCCGTTGTCCAGCGTGGCGTTGCCGACGCCGAGCACTGTCTTGTTCGACCGGACGTCGTTCATCTTGTCCGGCATGGTGAGCGAACCCTGCACCCGGATGATCAGCGGTGCTGCCGACTCCAGGGCGTCGGCGAGCGCCGGGCCGTCGGAGACGGTGACCGTCTGACCACCCGCGCCGCCGGTGGTGCCACCGTTCTGGGTGGCCCAGCCGACCAGGCCGGTCTGCGGTGGGGTGGTCGGCGGCGGGGTGGTCGGGGGAGGGGTCGTCGGGGGCGGGCTGGTCGGCCCGCCCGGCAGGCCGACCTTGCCGACCCCGGCCTGCGCGGTCACGAAGGCCTTGATGTCGCAGGCGGTGGTGATGGTGTACTCGTACGGCGGGTTGGTCACGCTGCCGCCGGTCTCACCCGCGCCCGAGTTGATGAGGCAGTTGTTGCGGGCGACGAGCCGACCGGGGCCGGAGTCGGCCTCGGCGAGGTGGTACGGGTCGTCGACGTTCTCGAAGTAGTTGCCCTCCACGATCACGCCGGAGTTCTCCGTCGCGGCGACACCGTAGTCACCGGTGTTGAGGTAGTAGTTGCTGTAGACGTGCACCTGGTCGCCGAAGCGGACCCGGGGGTTGCGCTGACGGGTCTCGTCGAAGAAGTTGTGGTGGTAGGAGACCTTCAGCCGTCCGGTGTCCTGCGCGGCGTTGCCGTCGTCGTGCCCGAGCAGCATGTTCTTGTTGGTGCCGTCGGCGTGGTTGTAGGACACCGTCACGTACGACGAGCCGCGCTTGATGTCGAGGCCGCCGTCCGAGCCGGTGGTCCAGGTGTTGTGGTCGATCCAGATGTGGTGGGAGAACATCTGCACGTTCATCGCGTCGTCGGCCCAGTTGCGGAAGTTGAGGTTCCGCAGAATCACGTTGTGCACGGCGTTCGCGGGCGGGCTGGTGACCGCGTTGTCGATCGGCAGGCCGATGTTGAGTCCGCCGCCGGTGAAGCCCGAGTTGGCGCCGAGCCCGACGATCGTCTTGTCCGAGGTGATCTCGTGCATCGGGCCGGGCAGGGCGATCAGTCCGCTGACCTGGATGATCTTCGGACCGGCGGAGGCGGCCTCGGCGATGAACTGCGCCGCGGTCGTCACCGTGACGGTCGGGCCCCCGGCCCCACCGGTGGTGCCGTTCTGACCCCAGGCGTCGACCGACGCCCAGCCGTCCGCCACGTTCGTGCCCGGGTCACCGGGCGGGGTCGGCGTCGGGTCGGTCGGGTCCGGCCCGGGGGTGGCGCTGGTGACCTGGACGTTGTCGAAGTTCGCGCTGGCGTTGAAGGTGGCGACACCGATCCGGCCGCTGGCGAACTGGCTGTCGGTGGCCTCGGTCAGCAGGGTGCCGTTGACGTAGCCCTTCAGCGAGCTGCCGGCGACGTCGATCCGCAGCGTGTACGCGGTGCCGACGGTCACCGTGGTCGCGGCGCTGTCCAGCGTGGTGCTGGAGCCCCCGCTGAGCCGCTTGAGCTCGACGGTGTTGTTGCTGCGCAGAGCCAGGTAGTAGTAGCTCGTACTGCTCTGCGCCCGGGCCAGCAGCGCGACGAAGCGGTTGGAGCCGTTGAACGCGGTCGGCTTGACGGTGGCCTGGACCGAGTAGTCGGTCCAGCTCGCCGTACCGGCCAACGACCGGGCGTCGCTGCTGGTGCCGGACTGCCGGTAGACCCGGGAGCCGTCGGTGGCGACGGTCCAGCTTCCCCCGGACGCGGTCCATCCGGTGGCGTTGCCGTCCTCGAAGTCGTCGGTGAAGAGGGTGTCGGCGTAGGCGCCGGTGGCGCCCATGCCGAGGGCGAGGGCGACCGCGGCGAGCGCGGCCCCGATGGTGAGCAGGAGACCTCGGCGATGCCTTCGCCAGGTTTCGGTGGTGTGCACGGAACCTCCTTGGTGGTGGCAGCTGTCGCTGCTAGAAGCCGAGCTTTCCGGTGCCGGAGCCGGCCGAGACGACCGACTTGATGGTGTTCGGATCGGTGACCGTGTACGGGTAGTAGGTGCTGGGCTCCTGCACCGAGCCACCCGCGTCACCCGGCTCGCTGGTGCCGGCGAGCACGTTGTTCCGGGCGATCAGCCGACCCTTGGACCCGGCGTAGCTGATCGACCACGGCACCTCGACGTCCTCGAAGTAGTTGCCCTCGACCACGCAGCCCGAGTTGAGCTGACAGGCGACCCCGACGTCGGTGTTGTAGACGAAGTAGTTGTTGAACACGTGCACCGGCTCGCCGAAACGGACCCGAGGGTTGCGCTGCGGCGTCCGGTCGAACCAGTTGTGGTGGTAGGTCACCTTCAGATAGTTGGTGTCCTGGGCGGCGTTGCTGTCGTCGTGTCCGAGCAGCATGTTCTTCGTGTGATGGTGGGTGTGGTTCCAGGAGACGGTGACGTAGCTGACGCCACGCTTGATGTCGATCAGTCCGTCGTAGCCGTACGCCAGGTCGTTGTGGTCGATCCAGATGTGGTGCGAGAACATCTGCACGTTTATCGCGTCGTCCACCGTGTTGCGGAAGTTCAGGTTGCGGACGATCACGTTGTGCACCGCGTTGGCGGGCGGGCTGGTCGCGGTGCTCACCGGCAGGCCGATGTTCAGGCCGCCGCCGGTGATGCCCGAGCTGGCGCCCACGCCGACGATCGTCTTGTCCGAGGTCACGTCGTGCATCGGGCCGGGTAGCGCGATCACGCCGCTGACCCGGATGTTCAACGCGCCGGCGGTCCCGATCGCGGCGAGGAACTCGGCGGCGGTGTCGACGGTGACTGTCGGACCACCCGCGCCGCCGGTGGTGCCGATCTGGCCGAGCGCGTTCACCGACGCGAAGCCGATCGGCGGTGCGCCCGGGTCCAGTGGCGGCTCGGTGGGTGGCAGTGTCGGCTCGCCTGGTGGCTCCCCAGGCGCTCCGGTCTCGGTGTCCACCCGGACGTCGTCGAAGGAGGCGCTGGCGTACGACGTGGCGAGCCCGGCGCGGCCGGCGGCGAACGCGCTGTCGGTCGCCTCGACCACCAGTGCGCCGTTGACGTAGCCCCGCAGTGTCGTGCCCACGGCCTCCAGGCGCAGCGTGGCCCAGCTGCCGGTGGTCACGCCGCCGGCGGCCGAGTCGAGCGCCACCGGGTCTCCACCGGCGCGCCGGAGCAGTTGCACGCCGCCGCTGGCGGTGACCGCCAACGCGTAGTAGCTGCTGCTGTTCTGTGCCCGGGCGATCACCCCGACGTGCCGGTTCGTGCCGCCGAACCCGGTGGGTCTGACCCGCGCCTGGACGCCGTAGTCCGTCCAGCCTGGGGCGGAGGTCAACGCCCGGGCGTCGCTGCTGGTGCCGGACTGCCGAAAGGCCAGTGAACCGTCGGTCACCACCGACCAGCTGCCTCCCGACCGCGACCAGCCCGTCGAGTTGCCGTCGGAGAAGTCGTCGCTGAGCAGCGTGTCGGCGAAGGCGGGCGGGGTGGCGATGAGCACCGCTGTGGCGGCGAGCGCTCCGGCGGCGAGCGCCGCCGCGATCAGCCGGGGCCTCGGCCGGCCCCGAGGGTTCAAAGATTTCATCATGGGCCTCCCTGGTGGTGGTGGCGGGCTCAGATGTCCGTCGACGTAACGGAATTGAAATGAGCCATACACGAACGGTAGGGAGACGTACTGGCGAGAGTCAATGAATTGAGTGTGCAGGTATGTTGCAGACTATTCGGGAAATGCGTATTGCCCGGCCGCTGGCGGCCGAGCTGTCCTTTGTTCGGTGCGATTTCCACCGAACGGTCGCACCAGTTCTCTGCAGCCTTTCAACGCATGTTTCGCGGCGGCTGGTGTTCAGTTGTCGCGGCTTTCCTGTGCTCGACCGGTGTTTCGTGGCGCGGGCCCGGCGGCCTCCGCCGGCGCTTGCCGTCAGTCGGCCGAACGATCCGTCGGGCGGTGCGGCGGCGTGTCGGCGCGGGGTGCGGAGGTCTTGGTTGATGGCCGTCGCTGGCACCGGAAGTCACCTCCCGAACCTGCAAAGGTTTGCAGCGAAGGAACCACAGAAGCTGGATGGGCGTCAATGCCCCGCCGCGAACCTGCGGCATTTATCCGCGTTGGTGAGGATGGGAGCCGTCTTACCGTCCCCTGCTGGTAGCGAGATCATGAACGTAGACCATGATCAATGCAACAACCGTTTGCAGGAAACGAAGATCCGTTGATTGACATGAATTAATCACCGCGCCTAGCATGGGTTCCGGAAAGCGCTTTCCGCCCTCGCACCCCACCGCCACGGATCGCCGGCCGATCCGGCGCTCGCCCCTGCCCCGTGACGCCGACGTCCAGGCACCGCGGACCGGTTCGGGCTCGCCGCCGCGGCCCGTCGGACCCGCCCCGGTCCGCGATTCGCCCCCCGCGAAAGGCGGCCAGATGTTCTCCACCCCCGCTCGCCGTACCGCCTCGCGCTGGTGGTCCCTCGCCGCCGTCGGGCTCGCCACCGTCCTGCTCACCCCGCCCGGGTTGGCCCAAGCCGCGCCCACCGCCACGGCGATCCCCGCCACCAGCGCTGTGGCCGGTCCCGCTGACGGCTTCGCCAGCGTCGCCGCGCTCGGCCAGGCCGGCACCACCGGCGGAGCCGGCGGACCCACCGTCACCGCCACCACCACCGCCCAGTTCCTGGACTACATCGCACGGCCGGGCCCCTACGTCATCCAGGTCTCCGGCACCATCAACCTGCCCGCGGGCAGCAATGACGGAATGCACGACGTCGCCTCGGACAAGACCATCATCGGGCTCGGCGCCACCGCCATGCTCGCCGGTGGCGGGTTGAACATCGGTGTGCCGGTCGACGACGACGTCACCGCGCCGCCGGCGAACGCCGTACACAACATCATCATTCGCAACCTGCACCTGACCGGCGCGAGCGACGACCTGATCAACGTGCAGATGTTCTCCCACCACATCTGGATCGACCACAACGAGTTCTCGAATGGTGATGACGGTGCGGTCGACATCAAACGGGGATCAGATTATGTGACCGTCTCCTGGAATCACTTCCACGATCACGACAAGACGCTGCTACTGGGACATGACGAGGACGCCGGACCGCAGGACACCGGCCGGTTGCGGGTCACCTATCACCACAATTTCTTCGACCGTTCCGACCAGCGCAACCCCAGGGTACGGTTCTCCGCGTTGGCGCACGTCTACAACAACTACTACTACGACAACAGCTACGGGGTCGCGTCCACCTACGACGCCGCCGTGCTCATGGAGAACAACTACTTCTACTCCGTGAACAACCCCGGCCGGGTGGACTTCAGCGGCGATCTGGGCCGGATCGTGGCACGGGGAAACATCCTCGTCGCCTGCAACCATCCGATCGAGACCCGCGGCACCGTTCCCGATCCGCGTGGTTACTACCCCTACCAGCTCACCCCCGCCGCCGACATCCCGACCACGGTTCCGGCCGGTGCCGGGGTGGGCAAGGTGTCGTCGACACTCGCCGGTGCCTCGCCGAGCGCGGTACCGGCCAACCAACCGGACGGGTTCGCCAGCGTCGCCGCGCTCGGTCAGAACGGTACGACCGGCGGAGCAGGAGGCCCGGTGGTCACCGCGACCAACGCGGCGGACTTCCTCGACTACATCGACACCATCGGGCCGATGGTCATCCAGGTCAGCGGCGTGATCCGGATCAGCAGCAAGCAGGGGGTGCGCCCGCACAAGACGATCATCGGCGTGGGGAACGCCGAGATCACCGGGGGTGGGCTGGACTTCTACCGGTCGTACAACGTGATCGTCCGCAACATCAACTTCACCGAGGCCGAGGACGACGCGATAAACGTCGGCCAGAACTCCCACCACATCTGGATCGACCACAACCGCTTCGCCGGCGCGATCGACGGCTCGGTCGACATCGTGCGGGGCGCCGACTACGTGACGGTCTCCTGGAATCACTTCGACCACGCTGACAAGAGCATGCTCATCGGGCATTCCGACGGCGCGGCGTCCACCGACGTCGGGCACCTGAAGGTGAGCATCCACCACAACTTCTTCGACCACAGCCGCCAACGCCATCCCCGGGTGCGGTTCGGCGAGCCGGTGCACGTCTACAACAACTATTTCCTCGGCAACGCCCTCTACGGCGTCGCGTCGACGGAGAACGCCGGCGTCCTGGTCGAGGGCAACTACTTCCGGGACGTCCCGTACCCGCTGCACTCCGCGAGCGGGTACGCCGACAGCGGCCCTGGCCGTGCCGTGCAGCGCGGCAACGTCTTCGTCAACTCCGGCCAGCCCGAGACCGCCGGCACGGTCACGGAGCCGCGAACCTACTACCCGTACCAGCTGGACCCGGCGGCAAACGTTCCGGCGCTGGTCACCGCGGGTGCCGGGGTCGGCCGACTGACCTGACGCCCGCAGGTCGTACCGTCGAGGTGGTGCCCAGCACGCGGCCTGGGCGGTACGACGCGGGACGGCCCGGTCAGCGCCGCAGGGTCGCGGACGGTGACTCCCCGAATCGCGTCCGGTACTCGGTCGCGAACCGACCGAGGTGCACGAAGCCGTGTTGCAGGGCAACAGTCGTCACGGACGCCCCCGGCGCGGCCGAGCGGAGCGTGCGGTGTGCCGCGTCGAGCCGGCAGGCCCGCAGGTACGCGGTCGGGGTGGTCTGCAACTCACGGCGGAAACAGTCCTGCAGTGTTCGTACGCTCACCCGTAGCGCCTCGGCGACATCACCGACGGTCAGTGCCTCCCCGTGGTGTTCGGAGATCAGGGCGCAGGCCCGGCGGACGAGACGCCCGGGGTGGGCGTGCTGGCCCGGCTCGGCCAGCAGGTGGGAGTGGCTGTGCCGATGGGCCAGCAACAGCTTGCCGATGAGCCCCTGTTCGAAACGGGCGGCTACCTGCGGGTGGTCGAACAGGGATGCGTCGGCCGGCTGGGACAGCTCGTCGGCGAGGAACGCCACCCCACGCGCCCACGCCTGCGCGGTCGGCGTGGTCATGAGCATGCCGACGTCGAGGCGGACCGGGTCGTCCACCGGGCGGCCCAGCAGGCGGGCGAGTTCCCGGTCGACGGCCCGTCGGTCGGCGTAGAAGATCCGGTGCGGCGATCCCTCGGACCACCGCATGTCCGAGGAGTCGTACGGGGACAGCACCGAGGCGACGTCCGGGGTCGAGGTCACGGTCTGACCGGCGTGCCGGACCATCGTGCTGCCGGCGCTGGGGATCTGGACGAGGTAGAAGGTCTCCAGCGCCGGCGGTTGGATGCGCACCGCCTGCCCGTAGTCCAGATCGATGACGCCCACCCCACCCGCTCGGCGAGCCGCCATCCGCAGTTGCACGGTGTGCACACCCGCCTGCGGGGTGAGCCGGTGTGGACAGAAGACCCGACCCACCTCGGCGCGAGCCCGGTCGACATCGTCCGTCCGGACCGTCACCGCATCCATCCGACACCTCCCGGGCGTCCCGTCGCGCTGACCGTAAGGCGCGACCGGCCCGGACCAGACCCGAAAGCCGCCGACCCGACAGGAAAAGGGTCCAACTGCGTAGCGCGGACAGCGCCCGCGTCGAGCGGATAGCGACCTTGCCGGCCTGCTCGCTAGCGTGCGACCACCGCGGGCGGTCAGCGCCGGCACGGTTCGTACGTCCTTCGGAGGAGATCATGAGGATTGCCGTCGTCGGTGCCGGATTCGCCGGTGTGAGCGCAGCGAAGGTGCTGCGGCAGAGCGGATTCGACGTCACAGTGTTCGAGCGCGCGCCCGACGTGGGTGGGGTGTGGAGTCGTACCCGGCGATACCCCGGCCTGCACACCCAGAACGACAAGGGCACCTACCACCTCTCCGACCTGCCGATGCCCGCCGACTACCCGCAGTGGCCGTCGGGAGAGCAGGTCCAGCGGTACCTGGAGAGCTATGTGGAGAAGTTCCGGCTGTCCAGCGCGCTGCGCCTGTCCACGGAGGTCGCCTCGGCCGAGCTGGTCAACGACGAGACCGGGTGGCTGGTCACCTCGCGGCCGGCGGGTGCCCAGGACCCGCTGACCGTGGAACGGTACGACCACCTGATCGTCGCCAACGGCATCTTCTCCGACCCGTTCGTCCCGTCCTTCGCCGGGCACGCGAACTTCACCGCCGCCGGGGGGCGCGTACTGGCGACGGGGGAGTTCCACGACATCGAGGCGGCCCGAGGTAAGAACGTCCTCGTGGTCGGGTACGGCAAGTCGTCCTGCGACGTGGCGGTCCCGGTGAGCGAGGTCGCCGCCCAGACCCACGTGGTGGCGCGCGAACTGCTCTGGAAGATGCCCCGCAAGCTCGGTGGTGCGCTCAACTACAAGTACCTGCTGCTCACCCGGATGGGTGAGGCGCTCTTCCGCTACCTGCACCTGAGGGGCTTCGAGCGGTTCCTGCACGGCCCGGGGAACGGTCTGCGCCGGCGCATGGTCGACAGCGTCGGCTCGGTCGCGACCCGGCAGTTCAAGCTGCGCGAGCTGGGTCTCGTGCCCAACGGCAGCTTCGAGGACATCGCCCGCAGCACTGTCAGCCTCGCCACCGAGGGCTTCTTCGAGCGGGTCACCGACGGTCGCATCGCCGTGCACCGGGAACAGGTGATCACCGAGTTGCTGGTCGACGGCGGCCGGCCCGCCGCCCGCCTGGCCGACGGCACTGTGCTCCCCGCCGACCTGGTGATCTGTGGCACCGGCTTCCGCCAGCACGTGCCGTTCTTCGACGACGCGCTGCACGCCCGCCTCCAGGACGACGCCGGCAACTTCATGCTCTACCGGCAGATCCTGCCGATCGGCGTGCCGCGGCTGACGTTCGCCGGCTACAACTCGTCGTTCTTCAGCCCGCTCAGCGCGGAGATGGCGGCGGTCTGGACGGCCGCGCACCTGCGGGGTGGGATCACGCTGCCGACCGAGGTACAGATGCGCGACGAGGTGCGCGCCCGGCTGTTCTGGATGACCAAGCGCACCAACGGACGGCACGCTCGCGGCACGAACATCATCCCGTTCTCGATGCACAACGTCGACGAGGTGCTGGACGAGTTGGGGCTCAACGTCGGCCCGCTGACCCGGGCCCGGCAGTGGCTGTTCCCCGTCGACCCGGGCTCGTACCGCAGGGTGACGGCACAGATGATCCGGCGTACCGCCGACCCGGTATCCGCCATCAACGACGGAAACCCGATGAAGATGGATAAAATACGCAGATAGGGATCAGGCGGGGCCGGTCGGCGAGGGAGGCTCGGGGACGATGGCAGCGGAACAGGGTCACCACAGTGGTGTGCCCACGCCGGCGGCCCTGGCCGGCTGAGCTGTCTCGCCCTCCGTGCTGACGCGCACCGAGTTCTTTCGTGGGCTCGGGGACAGTAGGAGCCCACGCTCGGCCACCGTCCTGGAACTGCTCTTCGACATCGTCTACGTCTTCGCGCTGGCTCGCCTCGCCGGGCGGGTCGCGGACGACCTGACCATCGTCCGGCACACGCTGCTGTCCGAGGCGGGCCAGACCGTCCTGTTCTTCACGGCGATGTGGATGATCTGGTCGCTCAACGCTCTGCTGGCGAGCACCTACGACCCCCGTCGCCCCGATTTGCAGGCCGTCCTGCTGGCGACGATGTTCGGCACGCTGGTGCTGGCGGTCACCCTGCCGCAGGCCTTCGGCCAACGCGGCGTCGTCTTCGCCTGCACCTACGTCGTCATCCAGGTCGGTCGACCGCTCTTCACGTCGCTCGCCCTGCGGGGTCACGCGGGCCAGGCGTTCGCGCTCCGGGTGCTGACCTGGCACCTGGCGTCCAGCGTGCTCTGGATCAGTGGCGGCATCAGCGGTGGTCTCGGTCGGGGCGTCTTCTGGACCCTCGCTCTCGCCATCGAGCTGATCGGCGCCGCCACCACCTACCCCCTGCCCCGGATGGGAAGGAGACAGCTCACCAGCTCGGGGGTCACCGTCTCGCAGGAGCATCTCGCCGAGCGGTACAACCAGTTCTTCATGATCGCTCTCGCCGAGGTGGTGCTCGAAGCCGGCGCCGCGGTCAGCTTCCCGGGCTTCACCACCGAGGGAACCATCGTCCTCGTCGCCTCGTTCGTGGTAGTCGTCTCGTTCTGGCGGATCTACTTCTACCACGTCAGATCCGGCCATGCCGCTAACGCGAGGGGACAGGGGATCCAGCTGTCCCGGTGGGCGAGCTACAGCCTGCTGCTGATCGTCGGTGGCATCATCTGCACCGCCGTCGGCTTCGGTCAGGTCATCGAGGATCCGCACCCGCCGATCGACTGGGCTCTCGTGGCCATCATCTTCGGCGGCCCGGTGCTGTTCTTGATCGGGCGGAGCGCCCTGGAGCGGGAGGACCGATCCGCGCCACGGTGTCGGGCGCTGTACTACGGCGCGGTGGCGCTCGCCGTGGCGGCTCCGCCGATGGTGCTGCTCCCGCCGGTCGCCGTGGCGGCCGTCGCGGCGGTGATCCTGGCCGGCATCACCGTGTACGACCAGCGTGCCCACAAGCGTGGGGCGGAGACCAATCCGACGCTGTGACGACCCGTTGCGAGCCGGCGACCAGGCCGCGTATGGTCGTCGGGCACGCCGTCGAGCTGGGAAGGAGGTCAGAACAATGTCCGATGTTCTGCGCCCCCTCCGCGCTCCGGCGTCCGCGCGGATCTGATCCGGGGCGCGCGCTTCCCGGAGGACCAACCCATGACTGATCTGGTCATCCGTCCGCTCGTCGCGGGCGAGGAAAACCTGTTCGACTCCATGCCTGATCCGCTGCCCCAACTACGCCAGGTCGCGTACACCGACGGGATCGCCGGCGGCGGCTACCGGCCCGAGAACACCTGGGTCGCACTGCGCGCCGGCCGGTTGGTGGGTCGGGCCGCCTGGCTCCTTCCGCCGGGCGCCGTCGGTGCCCCCTGGTTGGACCGGTTCGATCTGGACGCCGAGCCGGAGGTGGGCGCCGAGCTGCTGCGCGCCGCCCACGAGGCGCTGGGCGGGCCCGGTCTGTACTACGCCGCACTGCCGGCGCACTGGCGGCGTCGGCCCGAGGTGCTGGCCGTGGTGCGGGCGCCCATGGAGGCCGCCCGACTCGCCGGGCTGGTCGAGCGGGGGGAGCGGCTCCGCTGTTCCTGGACGGGCACCCCTCTGCCGGCATCGTCCGGGCGGTACGACTTCCGCCCACCCGTCGACGTGGCGGAGGTCAAGGCCGTGGTCGCCAGGGTCGCCGAGCCGGACGTGCTGACCGGCGTCGAGATCGCGCGGGTGGTCGGCGGCGTCGACCTCGCCACCGACCCGCTGGCCTGGTTGGGCGAGAACACCGAGGAGTGGCGCATCGCCCTGGCGGCCGGCAACCCGGTCGGGCTTGTCGGCACGGCCGGGGACGCCTGCTACCCCCTGCTCGCCTATCTCGGCCTCCTCGACGAGGCGGCCCGGCCCGAGCTGTTGGCCGAGGCGGTCCGGGTGCTGGCCGCCGGCGGTGCCCGCGAGGTCATCGCCGATGTGGAATCGCACCGGGTGACCGTGCTGGCGGAGTTGGAGCGGACCGGCTTTCGGCAGTTGCGCTCCCGGGTCGTCTTCGCGCCGCCGAACAGTCAGGAATAGCTGACCGGGTGCGCCCGGTCACCCGGGCGCACCCCCTCAGCCAGCGTCGAGCGCGGCCCCTGTCAGCATCTGACCATGCCGGAGATCATCGCGCTTCTCGTCGGCGGGTTGGCGCTCGTCGGGGCGGCGATCGCCGGGCTCTACCTCTGGCCGGTGGGCCGCCGTGGCCTACGGGTCGCGCCGGCCGGACCGCTCGACTTCGACACGGCCACCCGTGCCGCCGCGGCCATCATCGCCGCCGAGACGGCCGATCCGGAGGTGCGACCGGAGTCGCGCAGCCGCTTGCTGAGCCACGGTTCCCGTACCGGCCGGGCCGTGCTGCTGTTGCACGGGTACACACTCGCGCCCGAGCAGTACGAAGGGCTGGCCGAGGAGTTCTTCGACAGTGGGTACAACGTCTGGGTTCCCCGGGCGCCCCAGCACGGGACCGTCGACCGGCGGGCCCACCACCGGGTCGAGGCCGGTGAGCTGACGACGTACGCCGCGCAGGGGTGGGCCGTCGCGGCGGCTCTGGGAGACGAGGTCGGCGTCGTGGGGATCTCCGGCGGCGCCGTGCTGGCCGCCTGGCTGGCCCAGGTGCCGGGCAACGTCGTACGGCATCTGCTGTTGCTGTCGCCGTTCTTCGGTCCGAATCCGCGACAGGCGCCGGCCTACGCGGTGAAACCGCTGATCGTGCTGTACGGGCGTCGCGTTCTCCGGGATCGCGTCACGTCACGTGGTTATTCGCTCGCCGCCGTCACCCAGTACCTGACGATCGCCCGTACCCTGCCGAACCCGCCCCGGCGGACCGGTCTGCGGACCGCGGCGGTCGCGATCAGCCCGCTCGACGGCGTGGTGGACCTCAGGGCAGCGGTCCGGGTGCCGCGCCGGATCGCCGATGCGAACGCGATACCGCTGCGGGTGTGCACCCTGCCGGAGACGTTGGGCGTCGAACACAACACCCTCAACCTCGGCGCCCACGGCGACGAGTGGCGCCGGCGGTACGTAGCGCTGTACGAGGGTGAGCCAGCGCCGACGACCGACGCGCCGACCCATCGGTAGCGCCGCCGCCCCGCCCCCGCCCCGCGGGCAGGAGCGTGGCGGGCGCGATGGTGCCTGGCGAGGTTCTACTTGCCGTTGAACACCGGAGGGGCGTAGCCGGTCGGCTTGTCGCCGATACCGAGGCCGGGGCTCACCACCCAGGACTGGTACTGCGGGGTGAACATGGAGTAGAGCAGCGGGACCTTCGGGGCGCTCGCCTCGTCGAGCCGGTGGCGGGCGTCGGCCGGGATCTCGAAGTCGAGCGCACCGAAGTTGCTGGCGAGCTGGTCGGGACTGCTCGCTCCGATCACCACCGAACCGACGGCGGGCTGGGTGGCCACCCAGTTGATCGCCACCTGCGCCATGCTGCGCCCCAACTCGGCGGCCACGCTCTCCAGCGCCTCGATCACCTGCCAGTCACTGGCGCTGATCTCCCGACCAGCGGCGTCGGGGTTGGTCAACCGGCCGGTCCCGGTCATGCCCTCGCCGGTACGCCGGTACTTGCCGCTGAGCAGACCCCCGCCGATCGGGCTCCACGCGGTGAGCCCCATGCCCAGGGTCTGGGCCATCGTCACGTGCTCCGCCTCGATGTCGCGCGTGACCAGGGAGTACGGCAGCTGCACATTGATCATCGGGGCCAGCCCGTGCGCCTCGGCGTAGCTCTGCGCCCGAGCCGCGTACCAGGCCGGTACGTCGGAGAGCCCGGCGTAGCGGATCTTGCCGGAGCGCACCAGGTCGTCGAAGGTGTGCACGACCTCCTCGACCGGGGTGATCCGGTCCCAGGTGTGCAGCAGGTACAGGTCGATGTAATCGGTGCCGAGCCGGCGCAGCGACGCCTCCACGGCCCGCATGATGTGCTTGCGGCCGTTGCCGCTCGCGTTCGGGTCGCTCGGGTCGACGGTGTTGGTGGCCTTGCTGGTGAGCACGAGCCGCTCTCGTGCGCCGGCCCGGTCGATCAGACGGCCGAGGATCTTCTCGCTCTCGCCGGCGGTGTAGAAGTCCGCAGTGTCGATGAAGTTCCCGCCCGACTCCAGGTACTGCCGGAAGATCGGCTCGGCCTCGTCCTCGGTCTTGCCGTACGCGGCGTGGAACCCGTCGACGCCGAAGTTCATCGTGCCCAGCGCCAGCCGGCTCACCCGCAGACCGGACCGCCCGAGCAGGTAGTAGTGGTTCATCGTGGTGCCCTCCCGATCGTGGTGTCGGCCCGCTGCGGACCGCGCGTTCCAGACCTTTGCTCGGCAAAAATGGACCTGCAAGTCCAAAAACCGGGATAGGGTTGGACCCGCAGATCCAGACCAGGAGGTCTCATGACACGGGCGTTGACCCGCAAGGGCGAGGCGACCCGGGCGCGGATCGTCGCCGGTGCCGCCGCCGAAGTCCGCGAGCGCGGCGTCGACGAGGTACGCCTCGAGGATGTGATGGCCCACACCGGCACCAGCAAGGGTCAGCTCTTTCACTACTTCCCGGACGGGAAGGAGGGGTTGCTGCTCGCGGTGGCCCAGCACGAGGCGGACCAGGTGCTCATCGACCAGGAGCCGATGCTGAGCAATTTGACGTCCTGGCCGGCCTGGCTCGCCTGGCGCGACCGACTGATCGAGCGGTATCTCGCGCAGGGGGTGAAGTGCCCCCTCAACGGTCTGCTCGGTCAGACCGGCCGGCGGGCGCCTGGCGCGCAGGCGATCGTGACCGGGCTCATGTGGCGCTGGCAGAAGGCGATCACCGAGGGCATCCGGCACATGCAGTCGACCGGCGACATCGACCCGGACCTCGACGCCGACCGGGCCGCCGCGGCGCTGCTCGCCGGCATCCAGGGCGGGGTGCTGCTGCTGCTCTCCACCGGAAAGATCGACCACCTCGAAGCCGTCCTCGACCTCACCATCGATTCGCTGCGGGCAGGCGCCCGGACGGGCGGGAGCTGAGCCGAGGCCCGCGACGCCGAGTTATCCTTGCGCCCGAGTTTTCGGAGATCGGAGCAGACGTGGCAGGTGACGACGACATCTCCGGGTGAGCACCCGGACCGGCCGCCGACGGGCGCGTGATCGCGCCTTTGTCGCCGCGGCCTCCGTCGTCATGTCCTGCTTCCGCCGGGTTGCCGCTGCGCGCCCCGGATCGTCGTTCTCCGAGGTTCCCCATGTCTGTTCGACCTGCTCTCATCGCCCATGACCTCGTGCGGGTCTGCGGCGACCGCCGGGTGCTCGACGGCGTCTCCCTGACCGCCGCGCCCGGCCACCGGATCGGCCTGATCGGTGAGAACGGCACCGGCAAGACGACACTGCTGCGGGTCCTGGCCGGCGTCGACGTACCCGACTCCGGCACCGTCACGCGCCCACCGGACGTCGGCTTCCTGCACCAGGAACTGCCCTTCCGGACATCCACCACCATCGCCGCCGTCCTCGACGACGCGCTGCGCGAGGCTCGCGCCGACCTCGCCGAGCTGGACCGGATCGGCGTCGCGCTCGCCGACTCGCCGGAGGGCACCGAGCAGCACGACCGGCTGCTGGCCGCGTACGGCGAAGTGCTGGAGCGGGCGCAGGACCGCGACGCCTGGGACGCCGACCGGCGTGCCCGGACGGTCCTCGACGGCCTCGGTCTCGGCGGGCTGCCCCACGACCGCATGGTGGGCGTGCTCTCCGGTGGGCAACGTGGCCGCCTCGCCCTCGCGGCGATGCTGATCCGCCGGCCGAGCGCGCTGCTGCTCGACGAGCCGACCAACCATCTCGACGACGCGGCGGCGGCGTTCTGCGAGGACCAGCTTCGTGCCATGCCGGGGGTGGTCGCGGTGGCCACTCACGACCGTGCCTTCCTGGACGCGGTCTGCACCGATCTCATCGACCTGGACCCGGCGGTCGACGGGCCGGTCCGCTTCGGCGGCGGCTACACCGCGTACCTGACGGCGAAGCGGGCCGAGGCGCAACGATGGCGGCGGCGCTACGACGACGAGCAGGCGCTCCTGGCCGACCTGCGCGAGGCCGCAGCCGTGACCGGGCATCAGGTCGCCCACGGCCGGGGCCCGCGCGACAGCGAGAAGATGGGGTACGGGCACACCGCCGGCCGCGTCCAGAACCAGATCTCCCGTCGCGTTCGCGACGCAGTCCGTCGACTGGAGACGATCGAGCGCGACCCCGTTCCGGTGCCGTCGGAGCCGTTGCGCTTCCACGCGCCGGCACTCGCCGTTGGCGACAGCGACGGGGTCATCGTCACGGCGGACCGGCTGGAGGTTCCCGGCCGACTGCGGGTGGCGCACCTGGAACTCAAGTCCCGCGATCGGCTGTTGGTGACCGGCCCCAACGGCGCGGGCAAGTCCACACTGCTCGCCGTGCTCGCCGGCCACCTGGCCGGTGTCGGAGCGCTCTGGCGACGACCGGAGCTGCGGGTCGGCCTGCTCGCCCAGGACAGCGTCTTCCCGGATGCGCGGCGGACGGCCCGGCAGGTCTTCGACGCGGCCGTCGGCGTGGAGCGGGCCGAGGTCGTACCGCTGTCGTCCCTCGGGCTGCTCGCCCCGGCGGACCTCGACCGCCCGGTGGCCGACCTGTCAGTGGGGCAGCGCCGTCGGCTCGCCCTGGCGGTGCTCGTCGCCGATCCGCCGGAGCTGCTCCTGCTCGACGAGCCCACCAACCACCTCTCGCCGACGCTCTGCGACGAACTGGAGGAAGCCCTGGGCACCGGCCCGGGTGCCATCGTCGTGGCCAGCCACGACCGCAGACTCCGCTCCCACTGGCCAGGTCGAGAGCTCTCGCTCCCGGGAGCTGGAATGCCGTGCTCGGACCTGGGGTGAGTGACGACGACGGGCTGGGCCGGGTGATGGTCGCGCAGATCACGGCACCGACACCGGGAGTTCACCCGCCTCGGGTGGTCGGCGGGGCGGAGCCCGCTATCGTTGGCTCAGTCGGACACACTGTCCGGCATCGTGTCCGATCAGTGGGCGGCATGCAGGACGACGCCGCCGCCGTCCGCAAGGAGATCGCGGCGATCGGCGGGCCGGTCGTCGTGGTGGCCCACTCGTACGGCGGCATCCCGGTCAGCGAGGCCGCCACCGGCCTGTCCGAGGTCGAGCACCTCGTCTACGTGACGGCGTACCAGCTGGACCGTGGCGAGTCGATGTTCAGCTTCCACGGCGTGCCGGACCCGGTCGAGACCGACGTTTTGATCCCGATCACCGGGGACCCGCGGGCGGCCTTCTACGGCGACCTGTCGGACGCCGATGCCGAGGCCGCCATCAGTCAGTTGGTCGACCAGCGCCTGCGGGCATGCCTGGACCGGGTGACCGAGCCGGCGTGGCGCTCAATCCCGTCGACCTACATCGTCTGCACCAACGACCAGGCCATTCCGGTGCCGCTGCAGGGGAAGATGGCCGAGCGGGCCAGCAACGCCCGGCGGATCGAGTCCAGCCACTCACCGTTCCTGTCCCGTCCGGTCGAGCTGGCCGCACTGCTCGACGAGATCGTCACCTCTCGCTGAGCGCGCGGCTACGCGGGGTCGAGGTGATCGAGTCGTTCGAGGTCGGCGGTGCCGGACCGGACCACGGCCTCCGCCAGCGCGACGGTGGCCGGCTGGACCCCGTTCTGCTGCTCCGCGGTGGCGATCCGGACCGACTGTGCGAGATGCGCCCGCAGGTGCCCGGCCAGGAGGCGGTGAAAGGGCTGCCCGCTGGCCGCCCGCAGCGCTGTCATCTCCTGCGCCGTGGCCATGCCCGGCATGTCGTGCCCCTCGTGCGGATTCGTCGTCGGGGCGGCGGCGTCGGCCAGTAGCCGGCGGGCGTGGTCCAGATCGGCGCGCCGGGTGCCAGCGACCTGAGTGGCCGTCCGCCGCCAGGCCGGGTCGGTGGTCCGCGCCGGCACCAGATCGAGGACGGGCAGCAGGCGTTCGGCCATCGCCACCGTCAGTTGCAGCCAGGCGATGTCGGTGGGGTTGAACGCCGTACCCGTGGGTGTCGGCGCGGCCGTCACCCGTGGCGCGGTCACGGGTGGTGTGGCGGTGCTGGCCGCGTCTTGTGGCCCGTCGGCGCAGCCGGCGACGAGCAGCACGGCGATGAGCAGGGTAAACGCCGTGGGCTTGCGCATCCGATCTCCCTTCCCGACCACTGCGGCGGGCCCGGGTGACCGGACCCGCCGCAGTGGTGTGGAGCTGTCGCTCAGATCGGTCGGCCGTCGTGACCGCACTTGATGACGGGACGGATGCAGTCCTGGACGCGGCGGGCCAGCTCCGCCACCGGCCAGGCGTTGAAGAAGTCGCCGTGCATCGTGTAACCCGGTCCGGAGGCCAGCCGGAACCGCGACGGGTCGCCGGTGACCGGGTACCGAAGCACCTGGCGCAACTTCGGCACGTGCACCGGGTGGGTGCTCGGGCAGGCCTGGTTCACCGGGTACGCCAGGTGGCTCTTGTGGTCCGGTGAGTCGAGGTCACGGCCGTTCCAGCACTGCGGGAAGTCGAGGTACGACTCCAGCATCGTGCCCGACGGGCAGTTGACGAAGTCCTTCGACGGCGGCACGTGCCCGGCGTGCAGGCAGGACCAGCGGGCGATGCTGTCGTTCGGCCCGGTGGCCTTCGCGTTGCCGGCGACGAGCCGCAGCCCCAGCGGGAACGGCTGGGTGTTCGCGACGACGTCGGCGCGCACGCCCTCGCCCAGGTAGTAGAACGTGGCGATCGCCGGCTCCACGGCGACGTTGTCCCGATACAGGGTCGGCACCCAGTACGACGAGACGTCCACCCGCGGGTTGCAGGTGGTGGGCGAGTTGACCAGGTCCGGGAGCGTGGTCCTGGCGTTCGTCACCGTGCTGCCGAAGAAGCTGTGCATGTGCGACGCCCCGGGCAGCCCGGGGAAGACGATCGGGTCGTCCGGTAGCCGGTGGCTGTAGGTGCAGTCGGCGGGGAACTCGGCGACCCGGATGGCGTTGGCGCCGAAGTCAGCGCCGGCTCGGCCGGGGGCGGCGTCGGCCCGGTTGGTGGTGGACACCAGGTACGTGCCGAGTAGCACCAGCAGGGCACCGATCGCCGTGGCGAGGCGCAGTCGGCGGGGGATGCCGGAGAGGGGTGCGGCCCTGTCCATCGTGACTCCTGTCGGGGGACGGGTCAGGGACAGCTCCGGCGCCGCCGCCGAAGGCATCGGAGTTGTGCCTGGCCAGACTGGGTGGTGGCCGGTTGGGCCGGTGTGAGAGAGCGCTCTCACTGCCCCCAGCCTCACGTTGAAGTCGACAATTGTCAATACGTGCCGCAGTTGGTGGAAAAGACGCCGAAGGGCCGGGCCCCGTGGTGGGGGTCCGGCCCTTCGGTGTGTGCTGGTGGTGTGTGGGTCAGCTGGTGGCGTAGCCGCGGGTGGCGATCCA
>NZ_VITD01000026.1:0-66792 GCF_007827755.1 Micromonospora sp. CNZ322 | reverse complement strand
ATGCTCAGCCTCGGCGGCCACCGACCCCAACTACCCCACCGATGACCACCACCGACCCACACATCCAACACAAGACCCATAAATATGCCTCTGAGGTATACCGCTTGGAACCGCATCCGCCCCGACGACGGTGCCGACGGTGATCGGCAGCGCGACACTCGTCTAGCTGGCGTACGTCTCGAACTCACCGACCCGTGGCGTACCGCTGGAGCTGTTGATCTTGAAGTTGATCTTGCTCATCGCGGCGGCCGAGAAGGTGATCGAACCGGCCCCGCTACCGGAGGCCAGGACGGCTCCGTTGTCGTTGTTGATCAGCTGCCAGGACCCGATGGAGCCCTGGGTGCCGGACGGCTCGCGGATCACCACCCGGGACACCTGGGTCGCGGAGCCCCACTTGATCGAGATCGTGCCGGTCGACCCGGCCGGCGACCAGTAGGTGCTCAGGTTGCCGTCGCGCACGTTGCCGTAGCTGGTCCCGCTGGCCTTGCTGGAGCCGTCGGCGCCGGCGCCCAGGCTGAGGTTGGTCCCGCCGGTGGGCGGAGGCGTCGTGGGTGGAGGCGTGGTCGGCGGAGGCGTCGTGGGCGGCGGGGTGGTGGGCGGCGGGGTGGTGGGCGGCGGAGTGGTGGGCGGCGGAGTGGTGGGCGGCGGGGTCTGCGGCGAGCAACTGCCGTTGGACACCTTCAGACCCGTGTTGGCACCGACCGTCTGACGGACGATGTCCGGCACGCAGCTCGCCCCGTCGAGGCTGTACGGGTACGGGATGCTGACAGTGGTGTTGGAGGTCGGGTTGGGGCCTGCGGGGTAGTTCTCGCTGCCGGCGCTGGACCAGGTCACGTTGTCGAAGACGTTGCCGGCGACCTGCCAGTAGCCGCGCTCGTTGGTGTAGAAGGTGCCCAGGACGTCCTTGGAGTCACGGAAGTAGTTGTTCTCCACTTTGGCCCTGGCCCCTGCCCGGGAGTTGATCCCGGATTCATGCAGGCTCACGTAGTGGTTGTTGTAGATGTGGGCAACGCCGCCGCGTAGCAGCGGCGTGCGGGAGTCGATGTTCTCGTAGAGGTTGTGGTGGTACGTGATGAAGCCGTTCGACAGGTCGCTCTCGCTGGACCCGACGAGACCGCCGCGACCGGAGTTGCGCAGGATGCTGTAGGACAGCGTCACGTACTGGGTGTTGTCCTTCATGTCGAAGAGGCCGTCGTACCCCTCGGACTCCCCGCCCGAGGCTTCCAGGGTGACGTGATCGACCCAGACGTTGCGGACCGTGCTCTCCATGCCGATGGCGTCCCCACCGTTGGAGGTGGGCGAGCCCGACTTCTTGACGTTCCGCACTGTCACGTTCTGGATGATGATGTTGCTGGAGTCGCGGATGTGGATGCCGAGCTGGTCGAAGACGGCGCCGCTACCGACCCCGATGATGGTGACGTTGCTGATCTGCTTGAGCTCAATCACGCCCGCGGCGGTGTTGCAGCTCGACCCGGACACCTTGCTGGTGTTGCCGTGGTTGATGGTCCCTGTCACCTCGATGGTGATCGGGGTGCTGCTGCTGGTCCGTCCGCACAGTGCCGCGTGGATCGCCGTGCCCGTGCTGGCCCGCACCGTCTGCCCGCCCGCGCCGCCGGTGGTCCCGCCGTTCTGGGTGGCGTAACCGGTGGCGTTACCGACCGCCGCCGATGCCTGCGGGGTCGGCAGCACCACCCCGGCCGCGATCACCACGCCCGCCGCAGCCGCCGCGGCCAATGCCGCCTGACGTCGCAACACGACTGGTCGTCTCATGTCGTCTCACCTTCGCATTCGTCTCGTTCCAGGCTTCGCCCCGACGGACATCGCGACCGCACCTGCCGACGAACATCATTCGAAATTGGCGACAGTCAATCGCGAGGATTTCATCGAGGTCTCTCGCGCCCTGGTAGAAGCGGGGATGTGTCGCGCGAACGGGGTGTGCCCGGTAACACCGCTCGCCCGACCGTTAAATGAAACATCGATGCAACGCAATCGTAGGAAAGCGGTTTCCCTGAAGGCAATAGCTGGCGCTTGCAGGTTTGTTGCAGTGCTCGCGGGAGGGGTCGGGCGCGCGGGCCAGCGTGGTCCGGGCCGCCGGCGGGTTTGGGTTCCCGGCTTGTTGCGCGCTCGGTATTGACACCGTTGGGCCCGCCATCGATGCTCTGCTAAATCAGTTTAGCGACCGGCTCACCCCGACCCGTCCCACTCCTGGTCCCCGGGCGGGATCGCTGACTGAGCGCACCACCCCCGAGAAAGGACCCGCATGAGACTGCGACAAGGACTGATCCCGATCGCTGCCACCCTCGTCCTGGTCGGCGCCTCCGGCACGGCGTACGGCAGCGCGAGCGGCAGCCGGGGCGCCACTGACGGAATCCGCAGCATCACCCCGATCACCACCGTCTACACGTACGGCCAGAAGGTCTCCGCGGTGGCGATCGAGTACGGGGCCGCGGTCAACCCCCGCACCCTCGACACCGCCACGTTCTCGGTGACCGACACCATCTACAACTTCCGCTTCAACCCCATCGAGGACCTGCCGAAGCTCGCCGACCGGACCGTCACCCACACCTACACCAACGGGGCACCGGGCACCCGTGCCGACCACCGATCGACGCCGGGCAGGTACGTCATCGTCGAACTCGACCCCGCCGACACCGGCGGCTCGACGGTCATCGTCTCCAAGTGCCCGACCTTCCTCTGCACGGTGAAGGTCAACCCCGAGCTGCCGACCCGGGTCGTGCAGCGCAAGGACGTGCACGGCCAGCCCGGCCGCGGGGCCGGCAAGGGGCCGGTGCTCGCCCGGGCCACCCCGCGCGAGTCCCGACCGGTCACCGAGAAGCCGGTCAACCAACTGGTCGACGAGTTCACCTACGGCTCGTTCCTGAGTGGCGGAATGGTGCTGCCGTACCACTACCACCTGCCGAAGAACTACCAGCCGGGCCGCAAGTACCCGCTGATGGTCGTCCTGCCCGGTCACGGGATGGGCTGGGACGGTGACAACCTCGGCGTCCAACTCGCCGCCGACATCCCGGCGACCGCGTGGCTCCAACCGCAGTGGACCGGCACCGCCGAGGACGTCATCGTCCTGGCGCCCCAGCACCAGCGGGTCGGTGGGGCCGCCGAGGCGGACCTGCTGGTCAAGCTGCTCGACCAGTTCGTCGGCCAGTTCGCGGTGGACACCCGTCGGGTGTACGCGACCACCGTGTCGTACGGCTCCCAGCTGCTCTGGGAGGCGTTCGCCAAGCGTCCGGACCTGTTCGCCGGCGGGTTGGTGACCGGTGGTTTCCCGGTCAACGCCACCCAGGCCACCGCCATCGCGGCGGCCGAGGTGCCGGTGTGGATCACCCACGGCGAGCACGACCACCTGCTCAACGTCTCGGGCGCGCGTAACTCCACTGCGGTGCTGCGGCAGGCGTACGCCGCCCGGGGCAAGACGCCGGAGCAGGCTGCCGACCTGGTGCGCTACACCGAGTACGCCGACGCCGCGTTCTCGTTGCCGGACTACCACGCGGCGTTCGGGCCGACCTACGAGGACGCCAGCATCCTGCGCTGGCTGCTGGGCCGGTCCAAGCCCTGAGGCCGCGGACCGGGCGACGCCTCGCCGCGATCCGGCAGCGCGATTTCCTCGCGCAGACGGGTTACCGGCGGGCGTCGCCCGCGTCGGGCTCGGCAGCAGCGGGCGCGCCCCCGACGAGCACTGACTCCTGACCCTCCTGCCGGCCCTCCTGCCTCGCGCGGGCCAGCAGCCCGGCCAGCCGACGCCGCCGGTGCCGGGCCGCCGCCCGCAGCCCCAGGAGCAGGCCGGCGAGCAGACCCAACAGTGCGAGCTGCGCCCACGGTACGACCCAGGTGGTGACGGTGGCCGAGGCCGGTCGGAGGTCGGCCCCGGCCTGGCCGTCGCCGAGCAGCGTCGGCGAGGTGCTGACGGTCGTGCGGAGCCGCCCCAGGGCCCAGACGCCGTCGGCCCGGGTCGCCACCGTCCGAGCGCCGCCGGGCAGCAACTCCTCGACGGCGCTGGTGGCGTCGTGGCTGCTCCGGCCCAGGAGGTCGGACATCGCCACCCGACTCGTTCCGCTGGCCCAGACGTTGCCGTCGTTCTCGACGGTGTAGCGGACCCGCACCGTGCCGCCGGCGAAGGGGTTCCACGACGGGGAGTACGTCACGCCGAGGCCCCGGACGGCCAGGGCGGCCTGCGCGGAGCCGTTCACCCGCAGCATCACCCGGAAGCCGACGCGGCTCTCGACGTTGACCGTGCCGCCGGTGCTGGTGACGGTCGCGGCGATGCCGGCCGGGTGGTCACCCGGCGTGGCGCCCTGGGGCACCGTGATCGTGAACGGCACCACCCGTGTCTCGTTGGGGCCGACGGTGACCTTCTCCTGCACGTCGATCCAGGTGCCGCCGTCGACCGAGGGACGGTCGGACGACAGCATGTTGAAGCGGCCCTTGTCGGTGAGGTAACCGTCGGCGGCCTTCAGGGAGAAGGCGACGGCGGTGCGGCTGAAGTTCCGTACCGCCAGGTGCTCGGTCACCGCCTGCCCCGGGTCGAGGCTGGCGTTGATCCATCGGCGTTGGTCCGGCCCGGTCGCGGTGGCCGGTTGGACCGTCCAGGTCAGGGCCTTCGGGTCCGGTTCCGCCGCGGCCGCGGTCGGCGCGGCCGCAACCGCGAGGGACGCGACGGCGAGGACGACGAGCGCCCGGCGCAGCGGGGTGACGGTCATGAATCGGCCCTTCGGCACGGGGCTGGGCGGGGGCCCGATCCGGGCCCCCGCCCAGGCCACTACTCGAACAGTGAGAGCGTGAGTGTGGAGCTGTACGCGCCGGCGGCGACCTCTGCGGGGGTCCGCAGGTACAGGTCGGCGTTGACCGAGTACGAATCGCTGGCGACGGCCTCGGAGTCGAAGGCCGAGACCAACAGCTCCTGGTCGACGAGGCCGACATTGTTGCCCGGCTGGGTCGGCTCGTCCAGGCTGGTCACCACCTCCTCGCCCTCGGTGACCAGGCCGGTCTCCCCGCCGTCGAGCAGGCGCGGCTTCCAGCCGAAGTGGTCGGCGGTGATCGGCGCCTGGCCGGCTGCGCCGGCGAAGTCGGTCGCGCTGCCGAGCACCGCCCAGTTGGCGCCGTCGGGCACCTCGTCGGCGACGCGGGTGTCGGTGACAGTCACCGTCGGCAGCGTGCCGACGAACTGGCGTACCAGCAGCGTCGAGCCGTCCTCGGAGAGCGCGACGGCGTCGCCGGCGATCGACAGGGCGAGCACGCCCGGTTCCCTGATCTCGTCGATGTCGACAGTGACACGCACGCTGGCGTCGTCACCGGGCTCGGCCAGTGCTGGCGACGGCAGCACCGCCGCTCCGGTCAGCACAGCGCCGACGACGCCGACCGCGAGTGTCCGCCGCCGTTTGTATGTGTTCATGTGATCTCCGTTCTCCGCCATGAGGGGTTATCCGCCGCAGGTGCCGGCGGGGTGTTGCACGGTGCGGACGGTCGTCACGTCGTGTCCGTCGATCGCCCCGGTCACCCGGGCCGTCGCCGAACCCGCCGGCACCGACACGGCGCGGGTGTTGAAGGACTGGTAGGCGTTCGCGCCTGGCGCGACGGCCGTGAAGGACCGCTCGCCGTACGGCGTCTCGAGGGTGATGCCCACCGGCGCGTCGTGGTCGTTGCGCGCCTGCACCGCCACGTACGCCTTGCCGCCCACGCACCGCGTGGACGCGGTGAGCGTGACGGGCAGGTCGAGGCTGTCCGCCGCGAAGGCCCAGTTGTCGATCTCGAAGAGGTCGACGCCGGCCGGGCCGGTGTAGGTGAAGTAGACGTCGTGCACGCCGCTGACGCCGTCAAGTTCGGCGGTCACCTCGGCCCACTGTCCGACCGGGGTGTCGACAGCGACCGTGCCGACGACGGGACCGTTGACGTCGTCCAACCGGACCTGGATCTGCCCGCCGGCGGCGAGCGCACGCACCCGCGCCGTCAGGCTCTGCGCGCCGTTGTCCCCGAAGTTCACCGAGGACAGCGCCGTCCAGTCCCCGTTGTCGATGTCGCGCACCACGAGGTTGGGTGCCGCGCCACCGAACTGGGCGGAGCTGCCGTCGACCTTCGTGGTCGCGACGCCCTTGCTCCAGCCGAAGGTCTCGGCCTCGAAGACGCGGTACGGGTCGAAGTCGCGGACCTGGTCCACGCCGGCGTAGGTGCCGACGACCTGCTGGATGGTGCCGTCCGGGTTGAAGGTCAGTTGCTGGATGTGCGGGCTGCGATACCCCTGGGTGGTGTTGCCGTTGATGCGCTTGTTCAGCGTCGGGGCGTGGTACGTGAAGTAGTACTTGCCGCCGAACTCGAACACCGACTGGTGGTTGTTGCCACCGGTGCCGGCCCCGAAGAACTGCGACTGGTTCGGGAAGAGAACCCCGGCGTAGGTCTCCTTCGGCCACGACATCGGCCCGTCGGAGATCATGTAACCGATCTGGCCACCGCCGGGGTAACCGGGGAGCGGCTGCTGGTTGCCACCGAAGTCGTTCCCGCCGAAGTGCGAGGAGTACGAGAAGTAGTACTTGCCCTGGCGCTTGAAGACGTGGCCCGCCTCGAAGGCGACCGGGGCGTCGACCACCGCGGCCGTTCCCTCGGTGGAGACCATGTCGTCGCCGAGTTCGATCGACCGGATGTTCTTCGGGTTGTTGAAGCGTTCGGCCGGCGGCATGCTCGTCGACGCGGGACCGCCACCGAAGTAGAGGTACGGCTGGCCGTCGTCGTCGACGAACGGGGCCGGGTCGAACTTCCACGCGACGGCCTCGGCGCCGGGGGTACGGCCGTCGATCAGCGTGCTCGTGCGCTCGCTGGTCCACGGGCCGAGCGGCGACGCACCGGTGATCACATTGCTGGAGCCACCACCGTTGGCGTAGTAGAGGAAGAACTTCTCCACTCCGTTCACCACCTTCTTGGTGATGCCCGGAGCCCACGAGTTTGCGGTGAACGGGGCCACCCCGTTGGGGCCGGCGACCTGGATCTCACCGTGGTCCGTCCAGTTCACGAGGTCCTCCGAGGAGATCACCGTGATCTGGTTGATGTCGCCGTAGTTGATCCCCGGTGAGACGCCCGTGGTGGGGTTCGGGGCGTAGCCCTGGGTGTCGTTGGTCATGTACATGTAGACCCGGCCGTCGTGCACGAGGCCGAAACCGTCAGCCCCGAACTTGTGCCCGATCAACGGGTTGTGCTCCCCGGGCAGCTTGCCGACCACCTCGATGGTCTTCGACGCGGGCGCGGGCGGCGCGGTGCCGACCACTGACACGTCGTCGAGCTTGAAGTCCATCAGGTGCAGAGCCGGGTCGGTGGACGGCGTGCTCGTCCAGGGGGTCTCGAAGAACAGGCGCGCCGTCGACACGCTCTGCGTCGTCGGGATCGTGAACGTTCCATTGAACTGTGCCCACTGGCCCTTCGTCGCCGTCACGCTGACGAGGTTGGTGTAGGTGCCACCGCCGTAGTGCATGGTGGCGAAGAACTGCTTCGTCGCCGGTCCGCTCTCGTTCTCGTACTTGATGCGGGCCGTGAGGGTGTAGGCCTGGCCGGCCTGCACCTTGCCGCTGAGGTCCTGCATCGGGCCGGACCCGGTGGTCGTCCGGCTGGTCACGAGCGCCGCGTTCGCGCCGGAGTGGGCGTCCGACGTGGCCGACAACTGGGCGCCGTCGGAGGCGTTTCCGTTGTTGACGAACCAGTTGGCCAGGCCGTCCTCGAACCCGCCGTTGACGACGAGGTTCGTGTCGGCGGCCTGGACCGGCGCCGCCGGGGCGACGAACCCCGTGGCCAGCATCAGGCCGACTGTCGCGAGCGCTGCGACCCGTCCTCGGGTCGCCCGTCGCATTCGTTGTTCCACGAGACATCCTCCTTCATCTCTGACGTGCGGTCATCGGTGTACGGGGGATCGGTGGGTGCGCTTCCGTGGTGGTCTGGACATCAGGGGTCGACTGCCGCCACCGGTCCGACAGTGGCCGGCGGCACGGGACAGGTCCGCTGTTCCGTGCCGCCGGGCCGGTCGCCGGTGGTGCTGGTCGGCGGGCCGAGGGCTCGTGGTGGGGCTATCCGCCGCAGGCGTTGGCGGGGTGCTGGGCGGCGTGGACGGTGGTCACGTCCCGGCCGGCGACCACCCCGGTGGCCCGGACCGTCGCCGAGCCGGCCGCCACCGACGACGCGCGGGTGTTGAACGACTGGTAGACGTTCGCCCCCGGCGCGACGGCGGCGAACGACCGGTTCCCGTACGGGGTCTCGACGGTGATCTCGACGGGCTCGTCCGAGTCGTTGCGCACCTGCACCGCCAGGTACGCCTTGCCGCTCAGGCAGCGCACCTGGGCGGTGGCCGTCACGGGCAGCGCCGCCAGCACTCCGAGTCGGGCCAACTGGTAGCTGAGTGCCCGCTCCGGTGCGTCGACCTGGTTCTGCGTGCCGAGCTGGCCGGCCCGTGCCGACGTCGCCGCCACGAGCGCGGACTGCGTCACAGCCCAGGCGTCGGCCGGGTAGTGCCGCGGGTCGAGTGTCTGCGCGTGGGCGATGGCCGCGTCGAGGGCGGTGGTGTCCAGTGACCGGGCCTGCGCGGTCAGCACGTCGCTGAGCAGGTAGTCGTCGAAGTCGACGTGGCCGCCGGTCTCCTGGGTCGCGTAGTTGAACAGACCCACCCGGTGACCCATGAAGTGGGCGAGGCTGCCATCGAGCGCCTGCGGGCCCACGCGGTTGCCCAGCCGGGTCCACTGGATCCCGTCCAGGCTGTAGTAGAACATCGTCCAGAGCTGGCCGACCGGCGCGGAGAAGTCGAGGTCCGCCTTCACGTGCACCTCGGTCGCGTCGCCCAGCGACACCGTCGTGCCGGCGACGAAGTTCTCCAGCGTCGACTGGTCAAGGTCGACAGCGAACGGCTGCGACCGGTTCACCACGCCGAGGGTGTTGACGTCACCGACGCGCTTGACCGCCACGTACGAGAATCCGCGGTTGTAGGCGGCCAGGCCCGCGACGTCGCCGTTCTTCATCCCGGAGACGTCCATCCGGGTCTGGACCGACTGTCGTGGCCCGAACGTCCGCTGCGAGAGCGTGTTGCGTGCCTCCTCGAACCACGCCAGCTCGGCCCGGTTGGACAGCTTCGTGTAGACGTACTGGCCGGTGACCACAGTGCCGGCCGTCAACCGCAGCCAGCCGTCGCGGTCGGTCAGTGACCAGTACCGGTTGTCCGGAGCGTGGTTCCACTCCCACGCCAGGTCCAGCCGTGAGCCGTTGGGGGCGATCTCCGCCGGGTCGAGCGGTGCGGGGACCGTCCACTGCTCGTCCTGGTACGCCTTGTGCGGCGCGTCGTTGGCGAAGTCGTCCGAGGCGACGATGCTCTTCTGCCGCTCGAACAGCTCCTCGGCCGGGCTGAGCCGGATCGGCTTGTCGAAGAGGCCGTTGACCGGCACGACCCCGTCGGTGCCGAAGGTCGGCCACCCGTTCTGCCAGGTGGCGGGGATGAGCGCCGGGATCCGGCCGATCGGGAACGTGTCCCGGAAGAACATGCCGTGCCAGTCGGTCCCGCCGCCCGCCCGGCTGATGGGCACCAGGCTGCCCTGCGCGAAGCCGTTGGAGTTGAGCACTCCGCGCGCCTCGTAGGTGTTGACCCCGCCGGCCGAGGTGTAGCGCCCGAGCAGGTCCTTCGACCGGAACATCACCACCTGGCGTCCCTGCCCGGACGGCCAGGTGATGATGACGGCGTAGTACCAGCCGTCGATGTGATAGACCTGCGCGCCCTCGAACAGACCACCGATGAACGGCTGCCCTGCGTAGTTGTTGGCGGTGAAGATGTTCGGGTAGTCCTGCGCGATGGCGGTCAGATCGGCGTTGAGGCGTACGGCGCTGGTGCCGCCGGAGCCGTAGAAGATGTACGGCGTGCCGTCGACGTCGAAAAAGAGCGACGGGTCGTGCAGGCCACGGCCAAGGGCGGTGCGCTGCCACGGGCCGTTCTCGATGTCGTTGGTGCGGTAGAGGTACGCCCCGCTGAGGTTGTTGGTGTTGAAGACGGCGTAGAACGTGCCGTCGTGGTAGCGCAGCGACGACGCCCACTGGCCCTGGCCGTACGAGTTCTGGCCGTTGCGCAGGGAGAAGGAGTCGCCGATGCTCGCCCGGTCGAAGACGTAGTTGACGATCTCCCAGTTGACGAGGTCGTACGACTTCATGATGGGCGCACCCGGGCTCAGGTGCATGGTCGTGCTGATCATGTAGTAGAGGTCGCGGCCCTCGTCGTTCTCGGCGGCCGGCACCCGCTCGACGCTGATGTCCGGCACGTCGGCGTTGAGCAGCGGCACCGAGTAGGTGCCGGCGCCGGTGTCGGTCGAGGTGTACGACGATCGAGGCGACCATCCGTCGGCGGCGTGCGCGGCGGCGGGGATGGCCACCAGGCCCGCACCGACGAAAACGGCCGCCGATGCGAGCGCACACAGTGAACGGAGACGATCCGTGAGCACTGTGGACGCCAGTCTGGTCAACGTGCTGGTGGCGTGGTGAGCGGCGGCGTTCAGGCTGTTCACAGCGGATGCGCGGGCGATGTTCAGGACACGCGAGCAGACCGACACGACCAAGGCGAGCTCCAAACGCGAGAGCGGCGTGAAGGCCATCGTGTTATCGCTAACAACGCCTGTCAAGACTATCAATGAAACGTGCCCGAAGTATCCCCGTAACACCGCCCACCAACCACAGTGGACAGACGGTTTCCCAGGTCGGACCCCGGCGATCATGAAGTTGTTGCGCCGACACGCCGTGGTTCATGGCAACAACTTCATGATCACCGAGGTTGCGGTGGCCTGGGTGGTGCCTCAGTCGTTGAGGCAGGCGCGGACGGCGGCGGTGAGCAGATTGGCGCGCTCGTCGCCCATCCCCCGCATCTGGTTGACCACATAGCCGAAGCCCACCTGATGCTCGGCGTCGGCGAAGGCCAGGTTGCCGCCCGCGCCGTCGTGGCCGAAGCTGCGCTCACCCAGCAGGGGCCGGGCCGGTGGTGAGTGCAGCAGGAAGCCCGTGCCCCAGCGCTGCCCGGTGTCCGGCGGGCCGTGCCGCTGCTGACCACGCGAGCGAACCACTACCGCGTCGTCCACCGACGCCGCCGTGAGCAGCGGTCCACAGTGGAGTTCCGACACACAGGCGGCGTAGAGGCGCGCGAGGCCCTCCGCGGTGCTCACCGCGCCCGCGCCGGGAACACCGGCGGCCCGGATGGCGTCGTCGTTGAAGCTGACCAGGCCGTCGGCGTCGGCGGGAAAGGCGAAAGCGCCCCCCATGGTGATGCCCCGTTCGGCTACCGGGTCCACGAACGGGTCAGGGTCCGGGGGCGGTGCCAGGCCCCAGGCGACGGTGTCGCTCTCGGCGGCCGGAAGCCCCAGCCAGGTGTGCAGGCCGAGCGGGCCCGCGACGGTGTCGGCGAAGAACGCGCCGGGCAGTTGGCCGGTGATGCGGTGGATCACCTCTCCGACCAGCCAGCCGTAGGTCATCGAGTGGTAGCCGTGCGCCGTACCCGGCTTCCACAGCGGGGCCTGCGCCTCGATCGCCTTGATGACCGGATCCCACGCCAGCATCTCGTCGAGGGTCAGGGGGCGGTCCACCGCGGGCAGACCAGCCTGGTGCGTGAGCAGCCAGCGCACCGGGATGTCCGCCTTGCCGTGTTGTCCGAACTCCGGCCAGTAGCGCGTCACGGGAGCGTCGAGGTCGAGCCGGCCCTGTTGGGCCAGCAGGTAGGCGCAGATCGCCAGGATCCCCTTGGTGCAGGAGAAGACGACGACCGGCGTGTGCGCGCTCCAGGGCCGCCCGGTACGGGTGTCGGCCACCCCGCCGTACAGGTCGACGACCTTGCGGCCCCGCACGTAGACGGTGACCGCGGCACCGACCTCTCCCCGGGAGGTGAAGTTGTCGCGGAAGACGTCGGCGACGCGCCCGAAGCGATCGTCGACGTCGCCGTGGATCTGCGGCTGTGTGACCACTGCCTACCCCTTCACTGACCCTTGGATCAGGGCCTTGATGAACTGTCGCTGGAAGATCAGGAACACGATGAGGGTCGGGGTGAGGATCAGCAGCGACCCGGCACACAGCAGCACCAGGTCGGTGCCCCACTGGCCCTGGAACGCTCCGAGCGCCCCGGCCATGGTGCGTTTGGTGGCGTCGTCCACGAGGACGATGGCGAGCAGGAACTGGTTCCACGTCCAGAGGAACATCAGGATCGTCAGCGAGGCGATCGCCGGCCGGGCGAGCGGCACCTGGACCCGCCAGAACAACTGCCACGTGCTGCTGCCGTCCACCCGGGCCGCCTCGGACAACTCGACCGGCACGTTGGTGAAGTGTGCCCGCATCCAGAACACCGCGAACGGCATGTACAGCCCGATCAGCGGCAGGATGATGGCCCAGCGGGTGTTGAGCAGGCCGAGGTCCTGCATCTGGTAGTAGAGCGGCGTGACCACGGCCTCGAACGGCAGGGTCAGACCCAGCAGGAAGAGACCGAAGACGAGTCGGCCACCGGGCACCCGCAGCTGACCGAGCCCGAAGCCGGCCATGGTCGCGATGAGCACCGACACCGGTACGACACCGGCCACGATGAGCAGGCTGGAGCGGAGCAGGGCGCCCATGTTCGCGGCGGTGAAGGCGTCGGCGAAGTTGCCCCACTGCGGGTCGGACGGCCAGTCGAGCCCGCTGGGCACTGTGCCCCGGGGCTGCAACGCCGCCGAGAGCATGCTCACGAACGGCAGCAGGGTGACGACGATCAGGGCGATCAGGAAGACCCGGCCGGTCAGCTGTTCGCGTCGACTCAAATTCACTGCTTCTCCCCTCGGCTCAGGCGCTGGATCGGCAGCACACACGCCAGCACGAGCAGCATGAGTACGACAGCGAGCGCCGAGGCGAGCCCGACCTGCCGCTGCGAGAAGGCCAGCCGGTAGATCTCCAGGCCCGGCACTGTGGTCTGGAGGCCGGGGCCGCCGCTGGTGGAGATGTAGACGATGTCGAAGCTCGCCAACGCCGCGATGATCGTCACGGTGAGGCAGACGCCGATCTCCTGGCGCAGGCTGGGCAGGGTCACGGCGAGGAACTCGCGGACCGGGCCGGCACCGTCGAGGCGGGCGGCTTCGTACAGCGCCGGATCGATCTTGCTCATGCCGGTGACCAGAAGGATCGTGCAGAGGCCGAGCAGCACCCAGGCCCCGATGACGCCGACGGCTGGCAGCGCCGTGTCGAAGTCGCCGAGCCAGGCGCGGGCGACGCCACCCAGCCCGACCGCGCGCAGCGTCTGGTTGACCAGACCGTTCGACGAGAGCAGCCAGCTCCACGCGATGCCCGCCGCCACCAGGGGGATGACCTGCGGGAGGAACAGGATGGTCCGGACGACGGTGCCGAACGCGCCGGTGGTGATCCGGCGAACCATGCTCGCCACCAACAGCCCCAGCGCGACGGGGATGAAGCTGAAGAAGACGATCAGGACCATCGCGTTGCCGATGATTTTCAGCAGGTCGCTGTCGGTGAAGACGGTGAGGTAGTTGTCCAGGCCCACCCAGCGGGCCACCCCGATGCCGTTCCAGTCGTAGAGCGAGTACTGGAGCGTCAGGACGAGCGGGCGCAGGACGAACACCGCGTACATCACCAGGGCGGGCAGGACGTACAACCAGCCGGTCCCGGCCGCGCGGGCCCACCGGAATCGGTGGGCCCGCGTGGGGGTGGGGCGGGCGCGACGATCGTCACGCCCGGTTGGTGCGCTGCCGAGGGCAGACGTCATCGGGACAGTTCCTTCTGGTACTCGGCCTGGACCGCCTTCACGTACCCCTCGGGCGTCTGCTGGCCGGCGATCAGCTTCTGCATCTCCGGCGTGATCGCGGCGGCGAAGATGCCGCCGGTCGCGTTCGCGGTGAAGTCCACGGCGCCGTTCTCCGCGCCGAGCTGCTGCGACGCCTTCAGGGTCTCGGCCAGCACCGTGTTCGGGGCGGCGCTCGGCACCGGCAGGTCACTCGGGCCGCCGGGGCTGGAGCCGCCGACGGTCACCGAGATCTCGCGGGCCTTGGCGTTGGTGTGCACCCAGTTCAGGAAGTACGCGGCGGCGTCCGGGTTCTTGGCCTTGGCGGAGACGCCGAAGGTGTTGGGGGCGGACATCGCCACGTGCTTTCCACCGGGAGACTCGGTGGGGAAGAGGAAGAAGCCCACGTTGCCGGGCATCGACTTGTCGAGGTTGGCCGACTCCCAGTCGCCGTTGAACATGAACAGGCCGTTGCCCTTCTGGAACTCCCCCACCATGCCCGCGTAGTCCAGGGCGTTGGCGTCCTTGGTGAAGTAGCCGGCCTGGGCCCACTTCTGAATGGTCTGGGTGGCCTTCAGGGCGGCCGGGGTGTCGAACGTGGCCCCCGGCTTCTGGAAGATCCAGTCGGCGACCTGGGTCGGGTCGCCGAACTGGTTCTGTAGCGCCTGGTGCGGGAAGTTGATGCCCGCGGTGTTCTTGTTGAACTGCATGATCGGCTGGACCCCGCCGGTCTTCGCCTTGGCCAGCAGCTCCTCGAACTCAGCGACGGTGGCCGGCGGCTGGGTCATGCCGATCTGGCTGGCCAGCTTCTTGTTGTAGAAGACGCCGGTGACGCTGTAGCCGAGCCCCATCCCGTACAGCGAGCCGGTGCCCCGGGTGTTCTCGCCGACGCGCAGCTGCATGAGCTGCGAGGCGGGGAACTTGTCCCAGCCGTACGCGGTGAAGTACGGGTCGAGGTTCTTGAGCAGGTCGTCCTTGACCAGGTCGACCATGGTCGGGAGCCGGATGATGTCGGGCGAGTTGTCCGAGGCCATCACCCGGGGCGCGTTCTCCACGATCACAGTGAACTGGTCCTCGCGGATGTTGAACTTGACGTTCGAGTGCTGCTTGGAGAACTCGTCGGCCAACGCCTTGGCCAGCGGGAAGCCGGTCTCCGCGTACATGTCGAGGGTGATCGGGTCGGCGCCCAGCTCCGTCTTGACGGCGGCATCGGACTTCTGCGTCGATGACCGGTCCTCGCCCGGCGCGCTGCAGGCCGTCGCGGTCATCCCGACCGCCAGCAGCGACGCGAGGAGCACCGTTCTCCGTCGCGGGAACTTTGTCAGCAATTCTGCCATTTCATGACTCCTTGACATCTCCACGCGTCCCGCGACCCATGGCCGCGCGACGGCTCCACCGGGACCACCGCGACCGTGCGGCCGCCACGACACGTACGCCGTGACCTGTCGCCCGGGCGCAGCACCCGTACCGTCAGCAGAAAAGAACCCGGCACGGCCACCGAAGGCGCCTCTGGATGCACCAGAAGTGGTCGCTAAACTGATTTAGCAGAGCATGCGCGCGGCACGGGGAGCTGTCAAGGACAACTTGGCAACGGTGCGGAAACGTCGGGTTCACACCACGCCGACGTGACCGGCGCTCGATCCCAGACGGCGACGCATCATGATGGGCGGGAGCGGCGCCTGTGGCGCCGCGACTGATTCGGAGGACTGATGGGCCGCAACAGAGCAACACTCGCCGACGTCGCGCGGAGAGCCGGGCTGTCCAAGACCGCCGCGTCGATGGTGCTCAACGGCAGGGAGGGCACCCGACTCTCGGCCGAGGCGCACCAGCGGGTGTTCGCCGCCGCCGAGGAGCTCGGCTACCGGCCCAACCTCGCCGCGCGCAGCCTGCGCACCCGCAAGACGGCCACCATCGCGTTCGTCTCCGACATCGTGGCCACCACCCGGTTCGCCGGCGACCTCATCCGCGGCTCCCTCGACGCGGCCCGCGAACGGGACCACGTCCTGCTCATCACCGAGACGCAGGGCGACGCCACCTTCGAGCAGTACGCCATCGAGGCCGTCCTGGACCGGCAGGTCGACGGAGTGATCTACGCGGCGATGGCGACCCGACGGCTGACGGTGCCCCCGGCCATCCTCGGGGGCCCGGTGGTGCTGCTCAACGCCGCCAGCCCCGACGGCCTGCCCAGCGTGGTCCCCGACGACGAGGGAGCCGGCCGCTCCGTCGCCACCGCCCTGCTGGAGCTTGGCCACCGCGACGCGATAGCGCTCATCGGCCGCAACCGACTCAAGGAGGACGACCCGGAGGTCTCGCTCGCCGCCCGCGCCCGCCTGCACGGCATCCGGCAGACGCTGGACGAGGCAGAGGTCGGCCTCCTGGCCGAGTGTTTCTGCACCGAGTGGTTGCCCGAGCACGGGTACGCCGCCATGCGTAGCCTGCTGGGCAAGCCGAAGCGACCCAGCGCGATCATCTGCATGAACGACAGGCTGGCCTTCGGGGCCTACCAGGCACTCGGCGAGGCGGGGCTGACCGTCCCGGACGACATCTCGGTGATCTCGTTCGACGACGACCCGATCGCGGCCTGGTTGCGTCCGAGCCTGGCCACCACGGCGCTGCCGCACGAGCAGATGGGGCGACGAGCGGTCGAGCTGCTCCTGGACGGGGGCGCCGCCGAACCCTCGCTCGTTCCGATGCCGCTGCGCCGACGCCGGTCCCTCGCGCCTCCGGCCGGCTGACCACCGACCCTCCATCCGTGCCGACGGTTTGGCGTTGACCGACGCTAAAACGGTTTAGTGCTAGGTTTCCGACCATGCTTCGTCTACCCGACCACTGGGTGTGGGACAGCTGGTACGCGCGGGATGACAACGGCCTCTGGCACGTGTTCTTCCTGCGCGCGTCCCGCGCCCTGCACGACCCGCACCGCCGCCACCGCCGGGCCACCATCGGCCACGCCGTCTCGGCGGACCTGCGCTCGTGGCGCCTGGTCGCCGACGCCGTGGTCCCCGCCGACGCGCCCAGCTGGGACGACCTGGCGACCTGGACGGGCTGCACGGTCCGCGGGCCGGACGGACGGTGGTACCTGTTCTACACCGGGGTCGGTCGTGCGGAGGACGGGCTCGTCCAACGTATCGGACTGGCCGTCTCCGACGACCTCATGACCTGGCACCGGCACGGCGCCGAACCGATCGTCCAGGCCGACCCCACCTGGTACGAGCTGCTGGACAAGGAGCTGTGGTACGAGCAGGCGTGGCGTGACCCGTGGGTGTTCCCCGACCCCGACGGCGAGGGTTGGCACATGCTCATCACCGCCCGCGCCAACACCGGTCCGGCGAACACCCGTGGCGTCGTCGGCCACGCCACCTCCACCGACCTCGTCACCTGGACCGTCGCGCCGCCGCTGTCGACTCCGGCCGGCTTCGGTCACCTGGAGGTGCCCCAGGTCGCGGTCGTCGACGGGCAGCCGCTGCTGCTCTTCTCCACCGAGGCCACCGGCAGCGCTCGGCGCGACGACCACCGGATCTGGGTGGCGACCGGCGAGAGCACCCTCGGGCCGTGGGACATTGCTTCCGCCCAACCGTTCGCCCACCCGCACCTGTACGCGCCCCGGCTGGTCCCCGGACCCGCTGACGACTGGTCCCTCATCGGCTTCCTCGACCACGTCGACGAGACGTTCGTCGGGGAACTCACCGATCCCATCCCGGTCCGCTACGAGGCCACGACCGGGTTGACAGTGGACCCGGCGAGGGCGAACGTGGCGCGGTAGAGCGGACAGGTCCGGGCCGAGGTGTCCCGCTCCGGCCCGGACCTGTCGGTGTCCAGCTACTGGATCAGCTGCGCAGCTGCCACTGCTGGTTGGTGCCGCCGCTGCAGGACCAGAGGATCAGCTTCGTGCCGTTCGCCGTCGCGGCGCCGTTGGCGTCCAGGCAGAGACCCGACTGCACTCCCGTGATCGTGCCGTTGGCGTTGACGTTCCACTGCTGGTTGGTGCCGCCGTTGCAGTCCCAGATCACCACAGTGGTGCCGTTGCTGGTGCCCTGGCCGGAGGCGTCCAGGCACTTGGTGCCGTACACCATGAGCTGCCGGCTGGCGGTGTGGGTCCACCGCTGGTTGGTGGCCGCACTGATGCAGTCCCAGATCTGAGCCTGCGTGCCGTTGGTGGTGCTGGAGTTGCCGATCTCGGCGCACCGACCCGACTGGGCACCCACGATCTGCACGTTCTGCGGGTTGGTGCCGCCGCCACCCTGCACGCCAGCCGAGTTGATCACGGTCTGCGCTCCCGACGGCCAACTGCCGTTGCTGACCGTGACGTTGCCGTTGACCACGTTGCCGCGGTCGCCGTTGGTCACGTTCGTGGAGTTGTTCGTCGACCAGTTGTTGGTGACGGTGAAGTTGCCCATGTTCTCCGCGTACCAGTAGTTGGCGGTGGCCCAGGTACCGGTGGAGGAGAACACGTTGTTGCGTGCGGTGTAGTAGCGGGAGCCCTCGTCGAAGTAGAGCCCGAACCAGCCGTTGGTCCGCAGACAGTAGTTCTGGTTGATGGTCCCGCCCGGGTTCGCCGACAGCGTGTAGATGCATCCGCCGTCGGTCATCTGCTGCATCACGTCGTGCACGTAGTTGCCGATGACCTGGTTGTTGGCCGCGGTGGTCGCCGTGGTGTAGCGCGGCTGGTAGTTGTACAGGCCCCGGTTCGCGTAGTGCTGGCTGCCGCCCGCGTCGTTGGCGCCCCAGCCGTAGCCGACCGACAGGCCGGTGTACGGCATGTTGTAGACCTCGTTGTACGAGACCGTCGCCGTGTTCACGTAGGTGGTCAGGATCGAGACCACGCCCCGGTACTCCAGGCCGAGATCGTGCACCCGGTTGTTGCTGATGGTGATGTTGCGGTTGACCATGCGCTGGTCACTGGGGTGGTGGGCGTCGGCGCGTACGCCGCCGACCACGACGCCGCCGGCGGAGTTGCGGGCGATCTCGGAGCGGGTGACGGTGATGTTGCTGGCGCCCAGGCCGACACCGCTGGCGTGGGCGTTGGCGTCGTTACCGATGCCGATCGCGGTCTGCCCGAGGTTGACGAACTGGGAGTCGCTGAAGGTGACGGTGTTGGCCGCGGAGACCTGCACGGCGGCGGGCATCTGGTTCCAGTTGGGCCGGGTGGCCTCGAACTGGGGGCAGCCGGCCTGGCAGGAGGTCAATGCGTCGGACGGCCGGGACCAGGTGCCGGTGATGTGGGCGCCGGTCTGCTGGTCGGCGAAGCCGTTGCTGCTGCTCGGGCCGAGCCAACTGGTGCCGGTGAAGGTGATGCCGCTGAACGAGATGTGGTGTGCCGGCGAGGCGAGCGTGCCGCCCACGTTGACCAGGGACTGCAACTGCGGCAACTCGACGCTGACCGAGCTCATGTTCTGCCCGGCGAGGGGGATGTAGTTGAGCTGGCCGTTGCTGGGGTTGAGGTACCACTCCCCCGCCGAGTCCAGGAACTCGTACGCGTTGGTCAGGTAGAAGGGGCCGGCGCGGTGCGGGCTGGAGAGGGTGTCGAACCCGAAGGTGTTGTTGTTCCATGCGGGCTGCTGCATCGTCAGGAAGTTTCCGCTGATGCTCTGCACCGGCGAGTAGCGGTCGGTGAACGAGCCGACGCTCTCCACCTCGACCCGGTTCTGGTTGCCGAGGTTGTTGAGGTAGCTGAGTGCGCCGTTGGTGAACCGCATGCCGGACGTGGTGAAGGTGAAGTCGGAGCGGTTCACGGCGGTGCGTGCCCGGGTGGCCACGGCCCCGTTGACGTAGAGCTGACGGGAGTCGAGCCCGGCGCCGACGTTGGCCCGCCAGATGTTCTTCCCGGAGTCGACGAGCGACCAGCCGGTGACCGCCCGGGCGCCGGTGATCGTCGGACGTGCGCCGGTGGCCGCCCGCCAGATCACCTGATAGCCGTTGTTGCCCGAGTCGGCCGCGGTGAACCGCAGCGGCGACGAGAGCCGGTACGCGCCGTTGGCCAACTCCACGACGATGTCACCGGACATCGCGCTGTTGATCGCCCGCACCGCGGTCTGGGCGGCGGTCAGCGAACACGGCTGGCTGGCGGAACACGCGGTGCCGGTGCCGGAGGGCGACGCGTAGAGGGTGGTGGTGGCCGCGAGCGCCGGAGACGCCGAGGCGGTTACCGCTACCAGGGCGGTCACCGCTGTCGCGGCGGCGCCGGCCAGCAGTCGGCGCAGCGGCGAAAGGGACGAGGACACGGGATGGTGCTCCTGACGTGAGAACGGGGTGGGGGTGGCGGAGCGGCCTCGACCAGCGCGGGGGTGGCGGGTCGGGACGGTCATCCGAGGATCTCCCGGAGATAGCGCAGGCCGTCCGTGGCGAGACGGTCCTGCGAGGGGGCCAGTGGACGCCAGATCGCCGCGGCGGTGGCGATGGCCTCGTTCTCCGCCGTGAACGACTCGATGCAGATCGCGCCCTGATAACCGGTGTCCCGCAGGACGGTGAAGAAGCGGGGCCAGTCGAAGTGGTCGGCACCGGGAGCGCCCCGGTTGGTGCCGCTGACCTGGACGTGCTTGATGTGCCGGCCGGCGACCGCGAGGGCCGCGTAGGGGTCGGCCTCCTCGATGTTCATGTGGTAGGTATCGATCATGATGCCGACGTTCGGCGGTAGCCCGTCGATCAACTCGACCGTCTGCTCGATCGTGTTGACGACGCTCGTCTCATAGCGGTTCAACGCCTCGACACCGATGCTCACGCCCACCTCGCCGGCCCGCTCGGCCACCGGCGCCAGGGCCCGCCGGAAATCCGCGTAGCAGGCCGCGCGAGCCGCTGCCGACATCCGCCAGGTGCGGCCGACCGAGGCGTACGCGGGACCGCCGACGCATCCAGCGCCGACGGCCGCCGCGCTCGCCACGCAGCCCAAGAGGTACGCCACCGTCGACTCGACGACCGCTGGCGCGGCGTCGACCAGTTCCCGCCCCGGCGGGGTGACCGCGCAGACGCCGGCGGCGACGAGGCCGTGCGCCGCCAACAGGTCCCGGGTACGGATCGGATCCCAGTCGCCGGGCTGCTCGATCGGCAACTCGACCGCGTCGAAGCCGAACGCGGCGATCCGCGGGATCAGCTCGGCCAGGGCCTTGTCGTCGACGGGCGAGGCCCAGACCCACGGGTTGACGCCGATGGCGTACATCGGGCCCTACTTCCAGCGCTGCGGGTAACCGGGCAGGTCGGTGCAGCCGCACATCGCGTAGTGCAGCGGCGGCATGCCCGCGTCGAGGTACTGGTCCAGGTTGTCCTGGGTGACGGTCGGCTGCGGCAGCTTCCACGGGTTGGACACCTGCTGGCCGTCGAGGATCCGCAGCGCCGCGATGATCGGCGTACGCCACTGGTAGGTCGGGTAGGTCGGCGCGATCGCGGTGAGCTTCTTGTCCTTCCAGATCTTCAGGAAGTCGAGCTGGTCCTCACCGTTCATCGGCGGAACGGGCTTGCCCGCGTCCTGGAACGCCTCGACCGCCGCGACGGCCACCGCTCCGGCGTCCATCCAGACCCCGTCGATCGTGCCGTACCGCTGGATGTAGTCGTCGACGATCTTCTTGGTCTTGGCCGGATCACCATCGGTGAACTCGACACCGACGACGTCGACCTTCGCCTTGTCGAACGCCACCTTCGCCGCCGACCAGCGGGTCTCCAGGACGTCGACGCCGGGCAGGATCCGCAGGGCGAGGACCTTGCCGCCGGGCTTCATCTTCTGGCTGACGAACTCGGCCCCGACGTGGCCGAACCCGTAACCGCCGATGGGGTTGATGAACGTCACCGGGCACTTCGTGTTGACGCCACGGTCGAAGACGACGACCGGCAGCCCGGCCTTGCAGGCCGCCTCGACGGCCGGGGTGAGCGTGGCGGTGGTGTTCGGCGAGACGATGAGCGCGTCGCAGCCCTTGCCGAGCAGATCGTTGATGTCCGCGATCTGCTTCTGGTCCTTACCCTCGGCGTCGACGTGCACGAACTCCTTGATGCGGCTCTTCTGCGCCTCTACCTCGGCCTGCATGGTCTTGAAACCGACCTGCCGCCAGGGGTTGTTCAGGGCCGCGTTCGAGAAGCAGATCTTGTGTGGGCCGTTCTTCTTGAACTTGGCGGTGTCGACCATCGTCGGGTTGAGCACCTGCTCCCACGGCTTGTCGGCCGGGCCTGTCGGTGCCGCGTCGAGCAACGCCAACTCGGCGTCGTAGTCGGCCTGCACGAAGAACTTCGACTGGTCCCCGGTGCCGGAGCCAGTGGCGGCGGATGCACTTCCCGACGGGCTCGCGGCCGGCTCGTCGGTGGCACAGGCGGCAAGGGACAGCAGGGTTACGGCGGCAATCGCCGCCATGGAACGTCGCACTATGGTTTCCCCTTTATCTCGACGAAGAACGCGTTGCCGAGACCGCCACGGCGAGCAGGATGATCCCGCCCTGGACGGTCGACCTGAGGGCGCCGGAGACGCCGTAGAAATTCATGAGGGCGAACAGCAGTTCGAGGGTCAGCGCGCCGAGCATGGCCCCGACGACCGCGCCGCGCCCTCCACCGAGCGCCACCCCACCGAGGACGACAGCGGTGATCGCACCGAACTCCAGGCCGGCGCCGGCCTGGAACGACACCCCGCTGTAGCCGCCCAGGAGGATGGCCGCCACCGCCGCCACGAGCCCGCTGAGGATGAAGGCGAAGGTCCGGGTACGCCACACGCGTACGCCGCTCAGCTCGGCGGTGCGCGGGTTGTCGCCGACGGCGACCAGCGTCCGGCCGAAGTCGGAGCGCATCAGCAGCACGGCCGCCACCGCCAGGACGACCAGGACCAGCAGCGCGTACGGCACGCGGCCCAGCACCGGCACGTCCTCGAAGGCTCGCCGGCCGAACCGCCGGAACTCCTCGGAGAGCCCACCCTTCGGGGCGCCGTCGGACCAGAGGTAGACCGCGCCGACGAGGATCAGGAACATGCCGAGCGTGGTGATGAACGACGGCACCCGCAGCCGTGTCGTGATCAGGCCGTTGACCAGCCCGACCAGTGCGCCGAAGGCGAGCAGGAGCAGCACCACCGGCCAGGTACGCGCCGGGTCGCTGTCGATCAGCCGGGCGGCGACCACCACCTGAGCGGTGACCAGCGAACCGACCGAGAGGTCGAATTCGCCGGACACGATCACGAAGTACTGGCCGGCGGCGAGCAGGATGATCGGCGCCGAACGACCGAGGAAGGACATCAGCGACTGCGGGGCCAGGAAGTCGGGCTGCCGGATGCCGACGAGCACCAACAGCACCGCGAGGATCGCGAGGATCGGCAGGACACCACCGGGACGCACCCGCGGCAGACGCAGCGGCAGGGAACGGGGCTGGACGGTCTGCATGGCTAGGCCGCCTTTCGCATGGCCCGGCGGGCGTAGACGGCGACCGCGGCGATGATGATGACGCCCCGGATCACCTGCTTGAAGAAGGCATCGACCTCGAGCTGGTTGAAGATGGCGTCGATGCTGGCCAGCAGCAGCACCCCGCCGACCGTGCCGATGACGCCGCCGCGCCCACCGGCGAGGGCGGTACCGCCGATCACCACAGCGGCGATCGACTCCAGGTCGTAGAGGCCCTCGGTGCCGACGCGTGGAGCGCCCGAGCCGAGCCGACTGGCGAGGTAGATGCCGGCGAGCCCCGCGCACATCGAGCACAGCACGTGGGCGGTGACGAGGACCCGGTCGTTGCGGACGCCGGAGAGCCGGGCCACCTCCGGATCCCCGCCGACGGCGACCAGGTGGTGGCCGAAGCGGGTCCGCGAGAGCGCGAACCAGGCCGCCGCGGTGACAGCTATCAGCAGCAGGAACGACACCGGCACCGGACCGACGCGCTGGTAGCCGAGCGCCTGCACCAGCGAGGGTGCGGTGGTGCCGGCCGGACCGTCGTAGCCGTTGTCGAGGTAACCCTTGAGCAGCAGCCCGACGCCGAGGGTCGCGATGAACGCGTTGACCCGGAACCTGGTGACGAGGAGCCCGTTGAGCAGCCCGACGCCAGCGCTGACGACGAGCACCAGGCCGATCGCCGGCAGCACCGCGCCGTCGCTGCCGTTCATCGTCTCGGCCGCGACGAGGGTGCTCAGGCTGATCACGTACGCCACCGAGAGGTCGAGCGACCCTCCCAGGATGACCAGGGTCTGGCCCACCGCGACCAGCCCGAGGCCGGCGGCGACATGCAGCAGACTCACAGTCGTGGACTGGTTGAAGAGCTGACCACCGTCGAGCAGGACGACCAGCCAGCCGATCGTCAGGGTCAGGGTCAGGGCCACGAACACGCCCGGTACGGAACGCCGGGCCGGCAACAGCGACAGAGCGCTCACCGGGTCACCTCTGCTCGCGACTGCGGGGCTCGCAACCCCGGCTCACTCCTCGCGCTCACTGGGCCACCTCTGCTCGCGACTGCGGGGCTCGCAACCCCGGCTCACTCCTCGCGCTCACTGGGCCACCTCTGCTCGCGACTGCGGGGCTCGCAAACCCGGCTCACTCCTCGCGCTCACTGGGCCGGCTCCCGCACCGTGCCGACCGCCAACGCGACGACCTCCTCCTCGGTCGCGCCGGCGGGCAGCTCGCCCGCGACGTGGCCGTCCCGCATGACGACGATCCGGTCACTCATCCCCAGCAGCTCCGGTAGATCGGACGAGATCATCAGCACGGCCGCGCCATCACGGGCGAGTCGGCGGACGAGGTCGTGAATGGCTGACTTCGCACCCACGTCGATGCCCCGGGTCGGCTCGTCGAAGAGCAGGATCCGCGGGTTGAGCGCGAGCCATCGGGCCAGCACGACCTTCTGCTGGTTGCCGCCGGACAGAAAGCGGATCTCCTGGTCGTCGCCGGCGCCGCGGATCTCCACGGCGGCCAGCAACTCGCGTACCCGGGCGGTCCTCGCGGCCCGGCCGGACCGGGCGGCGAAGACGGCCCGGCTGGCGAGCAGCGCGTTGTCCAGCACCGACTGCCGAGGGACGATCCCCTCGCCCTTGCGGTCCTCGGTGACGTAGGCGATGCCGGCCCGCATGGCGGTGCGGGGTGAGCGCAGTCGGACCGGCCGGTCGTCGAGCGTGACGTCGCCGGTCGTGAACGGCGACACCCCGAAGATCGCGCGGGCCAGCGCCGAGCGCCCGGAGCCCTGGAGGCCGCCGATGCCGAGCACCTCGCCGGCGCGCAACTGGAGGTTGACGTCCCGCAGCTTCCGGTTTCCCGCGTCGCGAAGGTTGAGCCGCACCGGGCCCCGATCCTCGGGAGCGGCCCGGTCCGGGTAGTAGCTGGACAGTTCCCGGCCGACCATGTGCCGCACCAGCTCGTCGGCTGTGGTGTCCGCGGTGTCCACTGTGGTGACGCGCCGGCCGTCCTTGAGCACTGTGATCCAACCGGACAGGTCGAAGACCTCGGCGAGCCGGTGCGAGACGTACAGCAGCCCGATGCCCCGCTCCTGGAGTCGGCGCACCAGCCCGTAGAGCAACTCGACCTCGTGGTCGGCCAGGGCGGCGGTCGGCTCGTCCATGATGAGCAGCCGCGCGTCCAGGGCGAGCGCCTTGGCGATCTCGACGACCTGCTGCTGGGCGACGCCCAGCTGCCCCACCCGGGCGTCGGCCGGCAACGTGGTCTCACCGATCGAGGCGAGCAGCCGCGTGGTGCGGTCGACCATTCCCCGACGATCGACGAGCCCGCGTCGGACCGGCTCGTGCCCCAGGTAGACGTTCTCCGCGACGGTGCGCTCCGGGAGCAGGTTGAACTCCTGGTGGATGATGCCGATGCCGGCCCGCTGCGCGTCGCGCGGGCCACGGAACGTGCGCGTCGCACCGGCGAACTCGACAGTGCCCCCGTCCGGGGCGTACCCGCCCGAGACGATCTTCATGAGGGTCGACTTCCCGGCACCGTTCTCACCGACCACGGCGTGCACCTCGCCCGGCGCGACATCGAGGTCGACACCGTCGAGGACGCGGACTCCGAGGAAGGACTTGCCGATTCCCCGAAGGGTGAGAAGCGGCGTCGGCGGCGGATCTGACATCCCGAAAGCCCTCACAGACAGTAGTCATCGACATGATTAAATGCCACACTACGGCGGCTTCGAGGCGCTGAACAACAAGCTTTCGTGCCAACAACGAGGACTTACGTTCTTGCGGTGCAAACATTTCCTTGACACCGGCGAAACATCACACGTATGAAGATAGATGTTTGGATGCGGGTCCGCAATCCTCGATCAAGCCCGACTGCCAGGCTGGGCTGCGATCGGCAGGCGGTGCCGCAGCGAAGGGGCCGAGCGCGACCGCCGTCCACCGGGCAGGACGTCGGACGTTACTTCATGCATTGACAGTCTTCGATCTCTAGCTCATCCTGACCTCGTGGACCACGGGACGAGAACCACTGCCACCATCACGCTGTGTGACGTCCCGCAGGTCTGACTGCCGTTGCGGCGAACGGCATGAGGACAGACCAGCGCGCCCGTGTCCCTCGCGTGTCCAGGTCAACCTGACACGTCGTGGGACCCGTGGTCGCAATCCCTACGCCCGCCCAACTAGGAGACGGCATGCGTCGTAACACATTGCTCATCTCAGTGATCGCCGGCCTGTTGCTGGCGCTCGGACTCGCTCCACCCGCGTCGGCCGCCCCGGCCTTCCGCGCCCTGGTGTTCAGCAAGACCACCGGCTACCGGCACGACTCGATCCCCGCCGGGATCTCCATGCTCCAGCAGCAGGCCGCGGCGAACAACTTCGAGGTGGTGGCGACCGAGGACTCGAGCGTCTTCACCGCCGCCAACCTGGCGACGTTCGACGTGATCGTCATGCTCCAGACCTCCGGCATGGTCTGGACCTCGGCGGCGCAGCGCCAAGCGGTGGAGGGCTACCTCGCCAGCGGCAAGGGCATCGTCGCCATCCACAACGCCACCGACATGGGCATCGAGTCCGAGTACCCGTGGTGGGACCAGACGATCAACGGCGGCGCCCACATGCCCGAGCACTCCCCCGGCGTGCTGCCCGGCACCGCGATCGTCGCCGACAAGCAGCACCCGTCGACGGCCTCTCTGCCGGATCGGTGGAACCGCAGCGAGGAGTGGTACAACTTCGACACCAACCCGCGCGGCAAGGTGCACGTCCTGGTGACCGCCGACGAGCGCACCTACAACCCGGGATCCCGGGCGATGGGCCCGGACCACCCGATCTCCTGGTGTCGCGACACCGGCGGCGGGCGGGTGTGGGCCACCGCGATGGGCCACGCGATCGCCTCCTACAGCGAGACGAACTTCCAGAACCACGTCCTCGGTGGCATCAAGTGGGCTGCCGGGAACGCTGCCGGCGACTGCGGCGGCACCGTCTGGGGCAACTTCGAGAAGCGCACCCTGGACGACAACACAGTCGACCCGATGGCGATGGCCGTGGCCCCGGACGGGCGCGTGTTCTACGCCCAACGCGGCGGGCAGCTGAAGATCTTCAAGCCCTCCACGAACAGCACCGTCACCGCCGGCACGCTGAGCGTCTACACCGGCGGCGAGGATGGCCTCACCGGCATGGCGCTGGACCCCAACTTCGCCACCAACGGGTACGTGTACCTGTACCACTCGCCGGCGAGCAGCTCGACCGACGTCAACCGGGTCTCCCGCTTCACGATGAGCGGCGACACGCTGAACACGTCCAGCGGCGTGACGATCATCGACATCCCGGCGTACCGGGACCGGACCTTCCCGGAGCCCGGCCACACCGGCGGTTACATCGAGTTCGGTCCGGACGGCAACCTCTACATCGGCACCGGCGACGACACGCCCCCGAACCTCGACCCCAACTGGCAGGGCTACGCCCCGCTGGACTGGCGTTCGGGTAAGTCCAACCTGGACGCCGCCCGGACCGCGGGCAACACCAACGACCTGCGCGGCAAGCTGCTGCGTATCCGCCCCGGAGCCAGCGGCAGCTACACCATCCCGAGCGGCAACCTCTACCCGCAGGGCACGGCGCAGACCAAGCCGGAAATCTACGCGATGGGCTTCCGCAACCCGTTCCGGTTCTCGATCGACGCGGCCACCGGCTGGGTCTACCTAGCCGACTACGGGCCGGACCGCAACCCGCCCACCACGAACCGGGGCCCGGAGGGCCTGGTCGAGCTCAACGTGATCAAGACGCCCGGCAACTACGGCTGGCCGTTCTGCCACGGCAACAACCAGCCCTACGCGCCGTTCAACCCCGACACCGGCGTGGTCGGCGCGAAGTTCAACTGCTCCGCGCCGGTCAACAACTCGCCCAACAACACCGGCCTGACCAGCCTGAAGCCGGTCGTCATGCCGAACATCTGGTATGGCTACCCCGCCTCGACGACCTTCCCGGAGCTTGGCTCCGGCGGCTCCGCGCCGATGGGCGGCCCGGTCTACCGGTACGACGCGTCGAACCCGTCCGCGACGAAGTTCCCGCCCTACTACGACGGGGTGCACTTCTTCTACGAGTGGTCGCGCAACTACATCAAGGAGGTGCACTTCGACTCCTCCACGGCGGTGACCCGCACCAACCCGTTCCTGCCCGGCGGTGGGTTCAACAAGCCGATGGACATGGAGTTCGGCAAGGACGGCTCGCTCTACCTGCTGGAGTGGGGCACCAACTTCGGTGGCGGCAACAGCGACTCCGGGCTCTACCGGATCGACTACATCCAGGGCGGCCGGTCACCGATCGTCAAGGCCACCGGCACACCCACCAGCGGCACCGCGCCGCTCACCGTCCAGTTCAGCAGCGCGGGCACGTCCGACCCGGACGGCAACACGCTGAGCTACCTGTGGACGTTCGGCGACGGCACCACCTCGACGGCGGCCAACCCGTCGAAGACGTACACCTCCAACGGCAACTACACGGCCCAGTTGAAGGTCACCGACAGCACCGGTAAGACGGGCTTCGCCAACGTCCCGATCACCGTCGGCAACAGCGCCCCGGTGGTCACCATCACCACACCGGGCAACGGAGGCATGCTGACCTTCGGCGACAAGGTGCCGTACCAGATCACCGTGACCGATCCGGACGGCGGCACTGTCGACTGTTCGAAGGTCATCCTCAACCCGGCGCTGGGTCACGACGACCACGCACACGAGACCACGGAGTACCCGGGCTGCTCGGGCACCATCTCCACCGACCTGCTCGGTGGACACCCCGATGGCGCCAACCTGTTCTACGTGCTGAACGCGCGGTACACCGACAACGGCGGCTCGGGAGGCGGATCCCCGCTCACCGGCACCGCGCAGGCGATCCTGCAACCGAAACACAAGCAGTCCGAGTACTTCAGCAGCCAGTCCGGCATCCGGGTCGTCGACCAGGCTGCGGCGGAGAGCACCAAGCGCGTCGGTGACATCTCCACCAACGACTGGATCGCGTTCAGCCCGATGAGCCTGTCGGGCATCTCGACGGTCAGCTACCGGGTGTCGTCGCCCTCCGGTGGCGGTTCGATCGAGCTGCGCGCCGGCTCGCCGACCGGCACCCTGCTGGCCACCACCACGGTGCCCAGTACGGGCGGCTGGGACAACTACCAGTCCACGACTCCGGTGAGCGTCGCCGCGCTCAGCGGAACACAGACGCTCTACATGGTGTTCAAGAACAGCAGCAACTCGTTCGACCTGGACTCGCACACCTTCGGCGGAAACGGCGTCGGAACACCCGGCACCGGCACCGGCGGTGGCCTGGCGGGGAAGACCTACACGGTCACGGCGCAGCACAGCAACAAGCTGATGGACGTCAGCGGTGTCTCCACCGCCGACGGTGCCCAGATCACCCAGTGGGCGTCCACCGGTGGCAACAACCAGAAATGGCAGGCCGTCGACGCCGGCAGCGGCGCGGTCTACCTGAAGGCGGTGCACAGCGGCAAGTGCGTCGAGGTGGTCGGCAGTTCCACCGCGGCGGGTGCCTTCCTTCAGCAGGCCACCTGCAACAACGGCAACCAGCAGAAGTTCACCGCCACCGCGACGGGAACCTCCGGCGTGTACACGGTGCGCAACGTGCTGAGCGGTCTCTGCGTGGACGTCAACGGTGCCGCCACCACCGACGGTGCCCGGCTGTTGCAGTGGACCTGCCACAGCGCCGCCAACCAGCAGTGGCGGTTCACCGCGGTGTGACCCCGCGGCTGTCGCGGTAACAGTTGACGTCCCGGTCGGGACCGGTGTCCGAGTAACGGAGCCGGTCCCGGCCGGGACGTCGTCGTCGGTCAGGCAGGCCGATCGGGCGGCGCGGCGAGCAGCCCGGCCGCCGCCAGGTCGTCCCACAACTCCTCCGGCACGACGATCCCGGACCGTCGCACCGTCTCGACTGCCTGCGCCTCGTTGCGGACGCCGACCACCGTCGACACCACGGCCGGGTGCCGGCGGACGAAGGCGAGGGCCGCCTGCGGCAGGGTCACCCCGTACGTCTCGCAGACAGTGGCGATCCGCCGCGCCCGCTCGATCAGCGCCGCCGGGGCCTGCTGGTAGTTGTAGACGGCATCGGCCGGCGGCCGGTCCCGCGAGAGCAGCCCCGAGTTGTAGACGCCCGCGATGACCACGCCCACCCCCCGGTTCTCGGCGGCCGGCAGCAGGTCGGCTGCCGCGCCCTGTTCGAGCACTGTGTACCGCCCGGCGCACATCATCACGTCGACGTCGGTCTCCCGGACGAACCGAGCCAGCATCGCCGACTGGTTCATGCCGGCGCCGATGGCGCCCACGACGCCCTGGTCCCGCAGGTCGATCAGCGCGGGTACGGCCTCGTGCGCGGCCTGCTCCCAGTGCTCGTCCGGGTCGTGCAGGTAGACGATGTCGATCCGGTCCAGCCCGGTCCGGTCCAGGCTGGCCTCGATGGAGCGGAGGACGCCGTCGCGGCTGAAGTCCCACACCCGCCGGTGGGTCGCCGGCACATCGAACCCGTCGGAGTCCCGCAGGTGCGCGTCCTGCGGCGACGGCACCAGGAGTCGTCCGACCTTCGTCGACACCACGTACTCGTCGCGCGGCCGTTGGCGCAGCGCGGCGCCGAGGCGGCGCTCGGACAGCCCGATCCCGTAGTGCGGCGCGGTGTCGAAGTACCGGACGCCCGCCTCCCACGCGGCGTCGACCGCCGAGGCGAACTCCTCGTCCGTCGTCGTCCGGTACAGGTTGCCCCCCTGCGCTGCGCCGAAGCCCAGCTCGGTGAGCCGTAGCTGCGGGCGGCGAGGCAGTGCGCGCGCCATCATGACGGCCCCAGCCCGTAGACGCGGCGTGCCGTCCCGCCCCAGACCGACGCCCGGCGGGTCCTGTCCTGGCCCTCCAGCAGTTCCGCCAGGGTGTCGACCCACCGCTGGTACGAACTGGCGAGCAGACAGACCGGCCAGTCCGAGCCGAACATCAGTCGGTCCGGCCCGAACGCGTCGAGGGCGTCCACGACGGCCTGCCGAAGGTCAGCCGGCGTCCAGTGCGGAAGCGGCACCTCGGTCACCAGCCCGGAGAGCTTCGCCGTCGTGTTGGGCGAGGCCGCCAACGAGCGCAGGTCCCGGCTCCACTCGGCCATCTCCGGACTGCCGAGCGCGGGCTTGCCCAGGTGGTCGAGGACGAAGCTCACCTCGGGCAGGTCGCGCGTGAGCCGGGCGGCCATGGGGAGCTGGTGTTGGCGTACCAGCAGGTCGAAGACGAGGCCGGCGGCGCCCACCGCCGCGATCCCGCGACGGACGTCGGGACGGTCCAGGTACGCCGGGTCGCTCTCGGACTGCACGAGGTGGCGGATGCCGACGAGGCGTTCCCCGCCTCGGGCGGCCCGCAGACCGTCGAGGCGCTCCGCAACGTCGTCGGCGGTCAGGTCCACCCAGCCGACGACCCCACGGACCACTGTGTCCTCGGCCGCCACGCCCAGCAGGTCGACGGTCTCCGTGTCGGAGGCGATGGACTGCACCACCACTGTCGTGGTGACCCCGGCCGCCCGGGCCAGCGGCGCGAGATCGGCGGGTTCGAAGTCGGCGTCGATGGCCGCCATGGTCACCGGATCGATCCACGGCTGCGGGTGCCGGGCGCGGACCCAGAGGTGGTGGTGCGCGTCGACGATCCCGGTGCGCCCCGGCTCCTGTGCGCCAGTCATCGGCCCAGCCAGCCGCCGTCGACGGGCAGCACGACGCCGTTGACGTAGTCCGACGCTGACGACGCCAGGAACACCGTGGCGCCGCCGAGATCGTCGGCCCGGCCCCACCGCCCGGCCGGGATCCGGCCGAGGATCGCCTGGTTGCGATCGGGGTCCTCGCGGAGCGCCTGGGTGTTGTCGGTGGCGATGTAGCCGGGCGCGATGGCGTTGACGTTGACCCCGCGGGCCGCCCACTCGTTCGCCAGCGCCTTGGTGAGGCCGGCCACGCCCGACTTCGACGCGGCGTAACCGGGGACGGTGATGCCGCCCTGGAAACTCAACAGCGACGCCGTGAAAATGATCTTCCCCCGGCCGCGCTCGACCATCGTCCGGCCGATCTCCCGGCTGAGGATGAACTGGCTGCTGAGGTTCACCTCGATCACGTGGTCCCACATCTCGTCCGGGTGCTCCGCGGCCGGGGTCCGGGCGATCGTGCCGCCGTTGTTCACCAGGATGTCGACCGGCCCGAGAGCGACGATGTCGCTGGCCAACCGGTGCACGGCCGCCCGGTCGCCGAGGTCCGCCCGCAGCGCGGTGAACCGGCGGCCGGTGGCGCGCACCCGGCGTTCGACCTCGCTGCCCTCCGCTTCGAGCTGGGCGGAGACCCCCACGATGTCGGCGCCGGCCAGGGCCAGGGCCTCGGCCATGGCGAGGCCGATACCGCGCCGCGCACCGGTCACGACGGCGGTCTGGCCGGACAGGTCGAACAACGCCGTCACTGGTTACCCTCCCGCACATCGAGCAGCACCTTCATGACGCCGCCACCCTCCAGCGCCTCGAAGGCCGCGCCGGCCGCCTCGACCGGCTCGACCCGGGAGATCAGCTGCCGTGCCGGGATAGCACCCGAGGCGACCAACCGGATCGCCTCCACCATGTCGTCGCGCTGATACAGCCGCGCACCCAGCAGTTCCAGCTCACGCCAGAAGAACCGGTGCAGGTTGACCTCGCGGGGCTGAGGATGGATCGCCACCATGACCAGCCGCCCGCGGGTGGTGAGGACGTCGACCGCCGTGGTGACGCCGGCCGGGGAGCCGGACACCTCGAAGGCGATGTCGGCGCCAGCGCCATCGGTACGGTCGTTGACCAGCGCCACGACGTCGGTCGCTCGCGGGTCGACGGCCTCGATCCCGATCCCCTCCGCCACCTCACGTCGGAACGGGTCCGGCTCGACGAGGAGCACCCGCGCGCCACGGCCCCGCGCGACGGTGGCGATGAGGACGCCGACCGGCCCACCACCGACCACTACCACCTGGTCGTCGGCGGTCACGTTCCCCCGGCGTACGTCGTGCACGGCGACCGCCACCGGCTCGACGAGCGCCGCGTGGTCGAGCGGCAAATCCTCCGGAAGCGGCAGCACCAGCTCCACCGGCACCGTCCAGGAAGACTGCATGGCACCCGGTGAGTCGATGCCGAGGAAGTTCATCGCGTGGCAGACGTGGGAGTTGCCCCGCCGGCAGGCGGCGCAGCGTCCGCAGGGCCGGGTCGGCATCACGGTGACGGCCTGACCGATGTTCCAGCCGGTCACACCCTCGCCGATGGCCGCGATCCGGCCGGACATCTCGTGCCCGATGATCGCGGAATCGCCAACGCGGGCGTCCATGTCCCCGTGGTAGATGTGCAGATCCGTACCGCAGATGCCGGTGTACGCCACCTCGATCCGTACCTGGCCGGGACCCGGTGGCTCCGGGTCGCGGTTCTCGATTCCGAGGTCTCGCGCTCCCCGGTAGACGACTGCCTTCATCGTTCCTCCGTCTCGACGGTCGGTACGTCGGTCCCGACCGGGCATGGTCGTGGGTGCATCGCCGTCGCGATGCACCCACGCCTTTCCTTGTTGGTGGTCAGCTCAGTGCCCTACGGTCGGCGCCACCTCGTTGCGGGAGTTCAGCGACACGACAGGCACCTGGCCGGTGGGGATCACCCCGTCGACCCCGGCCAGCAGCCGTCGTCCGGCCCGCTCCGGCCGGACGTTGGGGCTGTCGGCCGTCTGCGCCTGCGGGCGGCGGTTGACCGCCCGGATCCGCTCCTCGTCCACCCGGACCCCGAGCCCTGGTGCATCGCCGAGGATGAAGGCGCCATCCTCGACGTGCAGATCGATGGAGACACCAACGGGTGTGTGCAGGTCCTGCAACTCGCTCGTCAGGTGGTTCGGCACCGAGGTCGCAGCGTGCAGCAGCCCGACCGGGCTGTTGCCGATCGGGCTGACCGGCAGGTCGTGGGCGTGGGCCAGGGCGGACGCCCGCAGGAAGTGGGTGACCCCCCAGACGGCCGCCATCTGGACGATGTCGACAGCGCCAGCGGCGATCAGCGGACGGTACTGTTCGAGCCCGGTGAGGTTCTCACCGGTGGCGACCGACGCGGACACGCCTCGGCTGACCGCGGCGAGACCCTCGGCGTCCCAGCGCCGGACCGGCTCCTCGATCCAGATGAGGTCCAGGGTGCGTTCCAGTTCGCAGACATGCCGGACCGCCTGCTTGCGGGTCCACGCCTCGTTGACGTCGAGCATCAGACCCGGCCGTCGACCGTGCCCGGCCTCGGTCAGGACATCCTTGACCAGGCTCAGGCGGTGCCGATCGCGCTCGATGTCGAGGCCGCCCTTGAGCTTGGCCGCTCGCAGGCCGTGGCTCGCGTAGACCTCGTACTCCGCGACGAGTTCGTCGTCGGTGAGCCCGATGTCCAACCCGGACGCGTAGGCGGTCACCCGCCGGTCCCGTCCGCCCAGCAGTCGCCACAGCGGTTCGCCGGCGGCCTGCGCCTTGATGTCCCAGAGCGCGGTGTCCAGAGCGCCGATGGTGCCGAACACCGGCCCGGCGTGGCCCGCCTTGAAGGTGTGCCGCAACATGCGGTCGTACAGGGACGTCACGGCCCGGGGGTCTTCACCGTCGATGGCTGGGAAGATCCGCTCGATCTCGACGTGCGGCCCGAGGCCGACTCCCGAGATGCCCTCGTCGGTGTCGACGATGACGATCGAGACCGGGACCACCCCGTCGGCGAACACACCGTTGGCGTCGCCGACTGGTCGGCCCCATTCCTGGACCGTGGAGAGCGTCCGATATCCCGTGATCCGCATGTCAACCCTTCGTGGAACCGGCGGCTACGCCGTCGGCAATTTGGCGCTGGAGGAACAGGTAGACCAACAGGACGGGTATCGCGGCGATCAGCACCCCGGAGGCGAAGGTGGGGATGTTGTCGGAGTACTGCCCGCGCAGCGAGGTCACCCCGATCATGAGCGTCCGGTGATCGGCCGAGGGCATCATCACCAGCGCCATGAGGACGTCGTTCCAGCAGAACAGGGCGTTGAGGATGCCGACCGACAGCAGCGCCGGGGTGCCCAGCGGCAGCATGATCCGGCGGTACACGCCGTACACGGTGCTGCCGTCGATCCGCGCGGCGTCGACGATCTCCGGCGGAATGCCCTTGTAGTAGCTCGTCATGAGAAAGACCGTGAAGGGCAGGAACTGGGCCACGTAGACCAGGATCAGACCCGGGTACGTGTCGATGAGCGCGGTGTCCGCCATGATCCGTGCGAGCGGCACCATGATCACCTGGAACGGGATGAAGAGCCCCGCGAGGCAACCCAGGAACAACGCCGACGAGCCGCGGAACCGCAGTTGGCTCAGGGCGAAGCCGGCCATCGACCCGAACAGCAGCAGCAGGAGCACCGACACCGTCACCACGAACAGCGAGTTGATGAAGTAGCGGCCCATGCCGACGCTGTTCCACGCCGTGCTGATGTTCTCGAAGCGCAGGGCGTCGGTCAGACCGAACCGGTCGAGGATGTAGTCACGCCGGGTCTTCATCGCGACGTTGGCGGTGAACAGCAGGGGGTAGATCGTCGCCAGGGCGAGCAGCGACATGGGGATGGCGACCAACCACCGTCCCAGGCGGAGGCGAGACATCAGTCCTCCTTTCCGGATCGTTCGAGCAGCTTGATCTGCAACAGCCCCACGACGAGCATGATCATGAAGAGGATCGTCGAGGCCGCCGACGCGAGAGCCGGACGGTTCATTTGGCCCTGCTGCTTCCAGATGTAGAACTCCGGCAGGTAAGTCGACCCCTCCGGCCCGCCGCTGGTCATCACGAAGAGCAGCCCGAACATCGAGGTCAGCATCCCGATCATCGTGGTCACGAAGACGAACTGGATGGTGCGCGAGAGGGCCGGGATGATCACGTGCCAGACGACCTGGCGCAGCGTCGCCCCGTCCACCCGAGCGGCGTCCAGGAGCGCGGCGTCCAGCGTGGCGAAGCCGGCGAGGAACACCACCAGCGCCATTCCGAAGGTGGCCCAGATATGCACGCCCGCCACCATGAACATCGCGATGTCCGGGTCCCCGAGCCAGTCCACCGGACCGACACCGAACGACCCGAGCACGGCGTTGAGGGGGCCGTCGAAGGCGAGCAACAGGTTGAAGATCGCACCGACGATGACCGGCGAGAGCACCGCCGGAAAGAAGTAGACGCTGCGGTAGAAGCGGTGGCCCGGCACCCGGAGGTAGATGAACGTCGCGAGCAGACCGGGGATCGCCACCGCCACCGGTAGCAGCAGCACCAGCAGCCCGACGTTGCTCAGCGCGGTCCGGAACAGCGGATCTCCGAACAGCTCCCGGTAGTTGCCGAATCCGACAGCGGTCCCGTTCTGCGCGCCGTCACCGGTGAAGGAGAAATTGACGCCCAGCAGCAGCGGGTAGAGCCGCAGCAGCACGATGATCAGGACGGCCGGAAGGACCAGGATGTAGGGGGCGTAGCGCTCGGCCCCCAGGCCGCCACGGGTGCGACGGGGTCGTGTGCCATGCCGATGCGCGGCGGGGGTGACCGCCGCCCCGCCGGCCCGTCCGGCCGAAGCCGGACGGACCGACGGTTGCGTGTTTCCAATCGGCACGAGGTCAGCCCGCCTGGTCGGAAGCGGCCAACTGCTTCACCACCTCGTCGACGGTGATCGACCCGCTGAGCAGTTGCTGGGAGAGGCGCCCCATCAGGTCCAGCGTCTTCGAGGAGAGCGCCACGTGCAGAGCGGGCTTGCCACTCTTCAGCTCGCCGACGATCGTGGCGACGGCCGGCCCGGCCTGCGACACGTCGATGGTGGTGTCGGCGGCGATCGCGCCGGCGTCGGCGTAGAAGGCCTTCAACGCGTCGGCCGAGCTCAGGGAGCGCACCAGGTCGGCGGCCACCTTCGGGTCCTTCGTCCACTTGGCGACCGCGTACCCGATGCCACCGTCGTACGCGAGGCTCGGGGTGGTGCCGGCGGTGACGACCGGGGCCTTCATGACGCCGAGCTTCTCCGGGGTGAGGAACTCGTTGAAGTCCTGCCAGTGCCCCACGTCCGACATCAGACCCATGACATGGGCGGCCTTGCCGGACTGGAAGAGCGCGAAGGAGTCGTTGAACATGGCGGTCGAGTTGGCCCCGTCGCTGTTCATCTTCCTGTCGCCGGCCTCCTTCCAGGTCTGGAAGATCCGCTTGACGTTGGGCGAGTTCCAGTCGCGCTTGCCGGCGATCCAGGCGTCGTACTCCGCTGCGGTGAGGGTGGTCGAGCCGAGGCTGGAGAGCCAGAACTGGATGCCGACGCCCTCCTTGTTACCGAGGGCGAAGCACTTGGAGCCGGCCTTGGCGATGGCGGCGCAGTCGGCGACGAACTTGTCCCACGTGGTGGCCGGGCTCGCCGGGTCGAGGTTCGCCTTCCGGTAGATTTCCTTGTTGTAGTAGATGGGGTAGCCCTGGAGCGTCACCGGGGCGGCGTAGGTCTTGCCGTCCTTGGCGAACGCCTCCCAGCCAGCCAACCGCTGCCTGTCCTCGGCCACGTAGTCGTCGATGGGCACCAGCGCGTCCACCCGGTCGCGGATCTGGCCGCCACCGTTGAACAGCATGACGTCCGGGCCCTTGCCGGACTGGATCGCCGCACCGAGCAGGGTGTAGTACTGGTCGAAGGGCTGCGCGACGAACTCGACCTCGACGTCGGCGTGCTTCTTCTTGAAGTCGGCCTTGGCCTTGTCCAGATAGGATTTGGCGAACGGCTCGCCGGACTTCCAGTCCCACACGACCAACTTGCCGTCCGAGCTGGTTGACTTGCCCGAATCGCTAGCACTTCCACAACCGGCCAGGGCCAGGCCCACAACGAGGACGGCCGACCATATTGCGCGCTGTCTCATCGATTGTCACCTCTATATGGGGGGTGGCCGGCGGGTGCCCCGCGAGCCAAATGTTGACCGGAAGGTAACTCGTATGACGTGTGACGTCAACAGTCGGCCGTACACTGACCCAGACGTCGTGCCACGGCGAGCCATTCGGAGGGGGACATGACGCCACCGCAGGAGACAGCCCTGAACAGTCCGGCGACCCCGGCGTGGGTGCGTCGGCCGACCAACCTCGCCAGGGCGGTCACCGCCGAACTGGTGGAGCGCATCGTCCGCGGCGTACACCCGTCCGGGACGTCCCTGCCTCCCGAGCCGATCCTCTGCGAGACCTTCGGCGTGAGCCGGACCGTCGTCCGGGAAGCAGTGAAGATCCTTCAGGAGAAGGGGCTGGTGCAGGTCCGTCAGGGCGCCGGCACCATGGTCACCCCACCCTCACACTGGGACATGCTCGACGAACTCGTCCTCGCGGCCACCATCGCGGTGGACGACAGCCTCGCCATCCTCGACGACCTGGTCGTCACCCGGCGGGTGCTGGAGTCCGACATGGCGAACGTCGCCGCCCGCCTCGCCGACAGCGAGACCGTCGATCGCCTGCGGGCCATGGTCGACCGGATGGACGAGCTCGTCGACGACCACGTCACCTACCACGACCACGACCGGGCCTTCCACGACACGATCATGCAGGCATCCGGGAACCGGATCGCCCGTGGCGTCGTACGGGCGCTGGAGAGCCAGGTCATCAACACCGCCCGGTACATGGGCCGGACCGAACGGGCGCTGTGCGTGGCGTCCAACCAGGGGCACCGACGCATCTACGAACGCATCGCGGCCCACGACCCCAACGGCGCCGCCGAGGCGATGTTCACCCACATCACCGAGGCCTGGCTGGTCCGTCGCAGTGGCTCGGGGAGCCCGGTCCGCCTCGAACGCTGAGGGTCACGGGCAACGGACGGCGCCCGCCCCCGAGGTACGGGAGCAGGCGCCGCCAGCTGAGGCCGACAAGAGTCGCGAGAACTGGGCGAAGAACCTCCAGATCTCACCCTTGGTCCAGGTGGTGATGCCGCTCTCGGCGTAGGTGCCGTCCACCGGGCCGGGCATGTGGCCGTTGTCGTACGCAGCCCACTGCACCGGGTATCCGGCCCGGCAACCCGAGTACGTGGTCGTGACGTGCGTGCGGCTGCCGGCCGCCGGCTCGCGCGGGCTCTGCGCGGTGCAGCCGTTGTTCCGGACGAACGTGTCGCGCAACGCCCGGCCACCCGAGATGCCCAGGACATTGTCCGAGATGCCGTGCAGCCCGAAGTACGCGATGGGCTGCGTACCGCCACTGCAGCCGCTGATCTGCCCACCGGAGATGACCGCGACGGCCCGGAAGACGTTGGCCCGCGCACAGGCGACGGCGTAGCTCATGCCGCCGCCCCAGCTGAAGCCGAGCGCGAACCGCTGCCTCGGGTTGACGCAGAGGCTGCTCTCGATCCGGCTGATCATGTCGTCGACGAAGACGATGTCCTCACCGCCGGAGTTGCCCCAGCCGTTGCCGAACCCCTGGGGCGCGACCAGGATCGCGCTGTTGTTCGACTGCTCCTGCTGCCCGTAGTAAGACCACGGGGTTCCGCTGGTGCCGCCGGAGGAGATCTCCTGCATGGTGCCGCCGCGCCAGTGGAACGCGAAGATCAGCCGGTAGGGGTTGCTGTTGTTGTAGTTCGCCGGCACCCGGAGGATGAAGGTTCGGCTCTTGCCGTTGCTCTGGATGGTGTGCGTGCCGCTGGCCAGCGCCGGCGCCTTGCCGCACCCACTACCACCCGTCGGGGGTGGCGTCGTGGGGTCGGTCCCGCCGTCGACGCGGACGAGCTGCCACTGCTGGTTGGTGCCGTTCCAGTCGGCGTACTGCACGACGTTGCCACCGTCGGCGGTGGACGCGCCCTGCACCTCGACGGCCTTGTTGCTGTTGCGGTTGATCAGCCGAACATAGCCACCGTCCGAGTCGGCCAGCCGGAACTGCTGGTTCGTCCCGTTGAGATCGGCCCACTGCACGATCGCGCCGCCGTCAGCGGTGGAGAAGCCACTGACGTCGAGCACCTTGCCCGAGTGCCGCGACTTGATCCGGTAGTAGCCACCGCCGGAATCCACGAACTGCCACTGCTGGTTGACGCCGTTGTTACGCGTCCACTGGCTGATCCGCGCCCCGTCGTTGGTGGCCGAGGCGTACAGGTCCAACGCCTTACCGCTGTTGCGGTTCACCAGCACGTAGGAGGCGTTGGTGTCCACTGTCGCCGCCGCCGCGGGCGCCGCGTTGACCGCGACGACTGCGCTGGCTGCCATGACCGCGGCCGCCGCCGCGGCCAACCCTGACCGCCAGCGAGATCTTTGTCGAGAGGCGGGACGAGCCTCACCGAGGGCTTTCATGGTCCACTCCTTCGATCGGGGTCACCCACGAGCGGAAGCGCCCGCGCGTGCCCTGGCGTGCGTGCCGGCGTCCTGGTGGTGGGGTCAGCACGTCTGGGGTGTTCTGCGGGCAACCCGCGGCCAACGGCGCACGTCGATGGGGATGTCACGATCCGGGCTTCGTGGCAGGCCGCGCCGAACGCGCGGTACGACGTCCTGGCTCCCGGTGGCCGGGTGGCCCGCGGGGTGAAAATTAGCGGGTAAGACGTCATACGTCAAACGATTGGTGTCGATCCGAACAGATATCCGGCAGCGGCAACCCGACGGTCACGGCGGCCCGCCCCGGAGGGGGCGGGCCGCCACTCGTCACACCTCGCCTGGGCGGGCGCCGGCCGGATCCCGTACGGCCGGCAACTCCCGCTCCCCCAGTCGATGACGGCGGTCGTCAGCCGATCCGGACCAGTTGCCACTGCTGGTTGTTGCCACCCCAGTCGGCGTACTGGACGACGTTCCCACCGTCGGCGGTGGACGAGCCCTGCACCTCGACGGCCTTGTTGCTGTTGCGGTTGATCAGGCGTACGTAGCCGTCGGCCGAATTCGCGAGTCGGAACTGCTGGTTCGTGCCGTTGAGGTCGGACCACTGCACGATCGCGCCGCCGTCGGCGGTGGAGAAGCCGCTGACGTCGAGCACCTTGCTGGAGTTGCGGGACTTCACCCGGTAGTAGCCGCCGCCCGAGTCGACGAACTGCCACTGCTGGTTGACGCCGTTGTTGCGCGACCACTGGCTGATTCGCGCCCCGTCGCTGGTGGCCGAGGCGTAGACGTCCAGCGCCTTGCCGCTGTTCCGGTTGAGCAAGACGTACCAGGCGCTGGTGTCCACCCCGGAGCCCGGCGGGGGCGTGGTGGGCGGGGTCGAGCCGCCGTTGAGGGCGTCCAGGACGGCGGTGTACGCGGCCTTCTTGTTGCCGTTGCAGTCGAACAGCAGGGCGTTGTCGGAACCACGCCACGAGTCGCAGTCCCGTACCCCCCAGGTGGTGATGCCGGTGCAGCGCGAGACGGCCAGGCAGGCGCGGGTGACGGCGCCGTAGATGTTGGCCTGGTTGCCGCCGGTCATCACGTCCAGCTCGGTGATCTGGACATCCACGCCGAGGTCGGCGAACCGCTGCAGGTTGGCCTGGTAGTCACCGGCCAGCGAGGTGCCCAGGTGCGACTGGAAGCCCACGCAGTCGATCGGCACGCCACGGGACTTGAAGTCCCGCACCATGTTGTAGATGCCCGTCGACTTCGCGTTGATCCCGTCGGTGTTGTAGTCGTTGTAACACAACTTCGCACCCGGATCCGCTGCCCGCGCCGCCCGGAACGCCGCCTCGATCCAGTCGTTACCGGTGCGCTGAAGGTTCGAGTCACGACGCCCACCACCGCCGCCGTCGGCGAACGCCTCGTTCACCACGTCCCAGGCATAGATCTTGCCCCGGTAGTGCGTCGCGACCTGCGTGACGTGGTTGATCGCCGCGTTCCGCAAGGCGGTGCCGGACATGTTCTGCGCCCAGCCCGGCTGCTGTGCGTGCCACAGCAGGGTATGACCCCGCACGCTCATCCCGTTGGCCTGCGCATGGCTGACCAGACGATCACCACCGGAGTGGTTGAACTGGCCCTGCGACGGCTCGTTGGATGCCCACTTCATCTCGTTCTCGGCCACGACACTGTTGAACTCACGGTTCAGGATGGTCGTGTAGGCGCCGGTGGAGAGCTTGCCCGTCGCGACGGCCGCGCCGAAGTAGCGACCCTTCTCGGCGGCGGCCGCCTTCAGGGTCGTGCCGGCACCGGAGGCGGGAGTCAGCGCCACCGTCATACCGGTGGTGAGGGCGACGGCGATTGTCGCAGCCGCCAGCATCGTTCTCATGGGTTTCATGGCGTTCCTTTTCAGTGGTTGCATCGGTGGTGGTGATGTGCCACTTCACTCGGGGCGACCGATCGGGACGGTCTTCCTGGCCACCCGGCCTCAGCACGCGCGGTCCGAGAGGGCTGTCGCCGGCAACTGCCGGTCCCGAGGTGACGGCCGCATGCCCTTGCGGACGTCGTGATCGGAGGTACGACCCGTGCGGCTCGCCCGGTGAGCCACGGGAACGATCGTCCTCTATATCGAGAGTGAGCGATAACATGCCGTTCGTCAAGACGTAACGGGCCGTTCACGCCGATCTCCCGGAACGCCGCGTTTCGCCCGGTACCAAACGCCCAGAGCAACAGTGCTCAGCCGCCGCGCGACCAGCGGACGAGTCGTACCACCGCACTGCTCAGGCCACGTCGGACGGCAACCCTGTTATCGCTCACAGTCGCGGCCGAGACTCCTAGCCGTTCACGAGCACCCGGTGGCCGGGCCACTCGCAGACGGCTGCGCCGGGTCCACGTCGGCGCGCACTCCGGCGACCAGGTCGGCGGTGGTGTGGGCCGCGATGCCGGGCTGCGCGGCGTCGGCGAACCGCTCGACGACCGCTCGGACGTGTCGCTCGGCGGGTGTGGCGAGGCCGTCGTAGACGGCCGCGAACAACTCCCGTGCCGGGCGCCTGAGCCAGTCCCGTGGAAGCAACTCCACGGGCAACTGCGGATCGAGGACGGGAAAACGCCGGAAGGTGTCCATCACCTCGGTACGGGCCCGCACCGCAGCGGCGCCGTCGATCTGCCCGGACCGCACCCCGGGCAGCAGCGGCGTCCACCGCCGGAGGAACCCGTCGTAGCTCCGACCGATCGCCTCGATGTCCCAGGCCTCGATCGGCGCGCGGTGAATGGCAGAGGCGAGCGCGCTCTGCCGCCCGCGAAACACCGTCACGGCCCCGAGGGTGAGCCGGTCGAGCTCGGCCCGAGCCGCGGATGTCAGCTCCTGCGGCGAGATCCACAAACCGTCGTACAGCGGCGCGTAACCGAGCCACCGGAGTTGCGCCCGCAGGGCCCGGCGCTGCGTACTGCGATCCTGCGGCAGCGAGAAGGCGACGATCGTCCAACACCCGTCCCACCGCGCCGTCGAGGTGGTGGAGGCGAGAATCCACTGCCCGCCGGCGGAGAGGTTGGCGGCGGCGGGGCGGCTGAGCCGGTAGGAGCTGCGCCGCCCCAGTCGGCTGCCCTCCAACACGCCGCGGCGGGCCAACCGACTGATCGCGGTCCGCGCTCCGGCCGTCGTCACGCCGGTCTCCCCGAGCAGCGCGACGACGGCCGCCGACGGGAGGGCGACCCGGGTCCGCAGCGTGTAGTCCGCCAACAGGGTCACCGCGACACCCTGGGGCGAGTTGCCGACCTGCCGGCGGGGCAGCCGGAGTGGCTGGTCTCCGTCGTCCGGATAGATCTCGTCGATGTCGAAAGGGCTTGCCACAGGCGCTCCGCGCTCCTCGGGGACGGCAAGACGACTGTAGACGAACGACCTGTAAATCGACCTTTCTCGATTGACACTTCCTGGCCCGGAGGGAACACTAACTGCCACGCGACGCCATTCGAAGCCGGGCTGGGCGAGCCACAGGTAGCGGGCATCGTGCGATCACCGCGGGAGTCGGGCACACCGCGACGGGATCGCACGGCCATTCCAGCCTGCACAGGAAATCGAAGGAGTCGTCCGTTGAGAATCAGAAGGAAACTGCTACTCGTCCTGGCCGCGTCACTGGTGGCGGCCGGCCTGGTGGCCCCCACGGTCGGGCCCGCGTACGCGGCGTCACTGACCGAGGTGACCAGCTTCGGTGACAACCCGGGCCGGATGCGCATGCACGTCTACGTGCCGGACAACCGCCCGACCCGGCCGGCGGTCGTGGTGGCAATGCACGGATGCGGCGGGTCCGGCCCCGGCTTCTACTCCGGGAGCGAGTTCGCCAGCCTCGCCGACCGCTACGGGTACATCGTGATCTACCCGTCCGCCACCCAGCAGGCCGGGTTCGGCAACTGCTTCGACGTCTGGTCGGACGCCGCGAAGCGACGTGGCGGCGGCAGCGACCCGGTGTCGATCGTCTCGATGGTCCGGTACGTGCAGCAGCAGTACGCGGCCGATCCGGAGCGGGTCTACGCCACCGGCAGCTCGTCCGGCGGCATGATGACAAACCACATGCTCGCCCTCTATCCCGACCTGTTCAAGGCCGGCGCCGCGTTCATGGGCGTGCCGTTCAACTGCTTCGCCAACGCGGCGGACTTCCCGCCCACCAGCAGCCAGTGCACCGGCGGAAACATGAACCGGACCCCGCAGCAGTGGGGCGACGCGGTCCGCCAGGCGTACCCCGGCCACTCCGGGCCCCGCCCGCGCGTGCAGCTGTGGCACGGCACCAACGACACGCTCGTGCCGTACTCGCTGTTGCAGGAGGCGATCGAGCAGTGGACCAACGTGTTCGGGCTGAGCCAGACACCCACCTCCACCGACACACCCCAGGCCAACTGGAACCGGCGCAGGTACGCCGACAGCGGCGGCACCGTCCAGGTCGAGGCCTACAGCATCCAGGGGGCCGGACACAGCCTGCCCTCCGGCGGCATGGCCGCGTCCGCCATCGCGTTCTTCGGGCTGACCGACCCCACGACGCCGCCCCCGACCACACCACCCCCCACCACGCCGCCGCCGACCACCCCGCCGCCGACCACCCCGCCGCCGACCACCCCGCCGCCGGCGTCCGGTGCCTGCCGGGTGACCGTCGACGTCAACGCCTGGAACACCGGGCTGACCGAGAACATCACCGTCACGAACACCGGCACCAGCGCCGTCAACGGCTGGTCCCTGGTCTTCACCCTGCCCGGTGGGCAGACCATCACCTCGGGCTGGAACGCCACCTACTCGCCAAGCTCGGGGCAGGTGACGGCCCGCAACGTCGCCTACAACGGCGGCATCCCCGCCAACGGCTCGGTGAGCTTCGGCTTCCAGGCCACCCACACCGGTAACAACGCCCGACCGTCCTCGTTCACCCTCAACGGCGCGTCCTGCACGGTCGCCTGAAACCGGGTCGACGTGCCCGCGAGCGTGCGCCGGTCACCCCGAGGTGGTGACCGGCGCACGACTCGTTCGGACGGCGCCAGGATCAGCGGTAACCGGCGGTCACCACGCTGGCCTGCACGGCGTTCTCGGTCGCGTCGGACGGATAGCCGGCGACCATCGCCCCCTCGTAGAAGGTGCCGGCGCTAAGGTTCGCGCCGCCATCGGGCTTGCAGCAGTCACCGCCACTGCCCAGGATGATCGCGCCCTGCTTCTTCATCGGGCTGTATCCCGGCGGGAGCGAGCCGTCGTACAGCGTGTAGAGGCTGCCGGCCTGCGCGTCGCTGCCCTTGATGGCGAACCGGGTCGTGCCGTTGTTCTTCAGCGTCGCGGTGACGAATTTGCTGGTGAACGCGCGTTGGTTCGGGTTCCAGGAGCTGCTGCCGCCCGGGAAGAGACCCCATTCGAGGTCGGCCTGCACCCAGGGTCCGCTGCCGGAGCAGCCGCCGAACCAGCACTGCTTGCCGAAGTTGATGGCGTCCATCGCCCCGGCGGCGTCGGCCTTCCTGGTCGTCTCGCTGTTGCCGTAGTCGAAGCAGCAGCCGCTGTTGACGTGGGTCCCGCTGGTCACCATGTACATGCCCTCGGGTGCCGCGCCGGTCGGCACGCCGGTGAGGTGCCCGTCGCGCCAGTAGCTGTTGCCGGGGTTGATGTAGAGCGAGTACGCCTTCGCGCCACCCACGGTCAGCGACTCCGTGGTCGCTGTCGCCGGCCTGCTCTGCGGGGAGCCCGGCACGACGCTCGAACCCTGGTACCAGAGGTCGTTGCCGCGCCCGGACTGGTCGAAGACGACAGTGATCACGCAGGTGGTGCCGGAGCAGAACGAGTCCTGCGTCGCCGCGTTGGCGGTGCCGCCGGTACCGGTGAGCCCGATGTTGCGGGTCGTGTTGTCCGACGAGCGTCGGACCTGGTAGAGGTTGCCGGCGTACGCCTCGAAGAGCGCCCGCGTGGTGCTGTGCGCCGCGATGCACGGGGTGCCGCCGGAGGCGTAGATGTCGCACGGACGCGCGCCGGTCGGCGGGTTGGTCGGCGGCGGGGTGGTGGTCGGCGAGGCCCACTGCTGGTTCGCGCCGCCGTTACAGGCCCAGAGGATGATTTTGGTGCCGTTCGCGGTGGCGGCGGCGTTGGCGTCGAGGCACAGCCCGGACTGCGCGCCGGTGATGGTGCCGTTGCTGTTGACGTTCCACTGTTGGTTGTTCTGGCCGTTGCAGTCCCAGATGATCACCTGGGTGCCGTTGGCGGTGCCGCGGCCGGAGGCGTCCAGGCACTTGTTGCCGTACGCCTGAATTTGCTTGGTGGACGTCCACGTCCAGGTCTGGCCGGCGGTGCCGTTGCAGTCCCAGAGTTGCGTCTGGGTGCCGTTGGCGGTGCTGGAGTTGGGCACTTCGAGGCAGCGGCCGGACGGCGTACCGACGATCGGGGTGCTCTGCCCCGGCGCGTTGGCGGCCGCCAACGGGGCGGCGGCGGCCTCGGCGATCGGCGACGGGGCACCGGGGGTGGCGCCGATGCCGACGAGAACGCCGACCAGCGCGCCCGCCAGGGCGGTCATCCGTCGGGCGCGATGACGTCTCGGGATGAGTTCACGGGCTTTTCCTGGCCCGGCGGGGGACGGGGTTCGCACGAGGTGGCTCCTCGGAGTCGTGGAAGCGCGGTGGGGGGTGTCGACGCGCCACGGGGGTGGTGGCGATGGCGAATCGATTCGCAGCGAATCGTATGACCTTTGTTTAATTCATGTCAATGAATGCGGTGGCGGGGTGGTGCGCTGGCCGTTGGGCGGACCGCCAGCGCACCACCTCCCCCGAGAGGCCTACCGCCCCAGGAGCCGCCACGTCTGGTTCAACGGGCTGCCCTGGTTGACCGCCCTGCAGGTCCACTGGTGCACCAGTGCGCCGGCCGCCGTGGAGACCGCGTTGACATCGACGCACTTGCCACTGTGCCGGGCGACGAGTTGGTAGTCGTGCGAGTCGTTGCCCGAGTAGGTCACCTTGCGCAGCGTGAACTGCTGGTTGAGGCTGTTCAGGCAGGTCCACTGGTGCACGGCCGCGCCATCGGCGGTGGAGACGCCGCTGACGTCGAGGCACTTGCCGCTCTGCTGGTTGACCACCGTGTAGGTGTTGGCCACGCCGGCGACCGGGTGGAAGTTCCAGAGCTGCTGGTCACCGCCGTCGCAGTAGTTCTGCTGTTGCACGTTACCGTCGGCGGTGCTCAGGCCGGCGTTGTTCAGGCACTGCTGGGAGTGTTGGGCCACCGCCACCGACTGGAAGCCACCGTCCGAGGGGGGCAGCAGCGTGACGGTGTACGTGTCGTTCTGGTTGGTGTACGGCACTGTCACCGTGGCGTTGTTGTTGGACACCCCGACCACGCTGTTCGAGACCGTGACCGGCCCCGCCACCGCACCGCCGCCGTTGTGCGGGATGCGTTGGGTGAGGACCCGGACCTGGTTGTTCTGCACGATGCCGCTGGTGGTGTCCAGGCGTTGCAGGTTGATGGTCAGGTTCCCGGTGGTACGACCAGCGCCGATGAGCACCTTCGCCACCCCGGCCGCCTTCGTGGCGTACGCGTCGTACGACTGGCTGGGGGTCACCGCGACGATCTCCCCGACCTGGGAGGCGTAGTAGCGGTAGTTCCACCACTCCCCCTTGGGCTGGTGCTGTCCGGCCGAGTTACGGATCAACAGGTTGCCGAGGTCGTTGTGCAGGCTGCCGCCGCTGGCCCAGTTCGCCCGCAGGCCGTCGGCCCGGGCCCGCTCCAGACGCGCGATGTACCAGGCGCCGTCGGCCGGGTTCTGCTCGTCGGGCGCGCCGTACTCGTTGATCTGGTACGGACGCGGGTGGGCGATGCCGCGCGGGTCGAGGGTGGCGTTGGCGGCGGCGACGTTCGCGACCGGGTCACCGGGCAGCGAGTGCCAGCTGATGATGTCCGGAACCGTGTTGGTCGAGCGGACGAAGTCCAGGTACTGGTTCCAGAAGGTGTGCGTGGTCGACGGTACGCAGGCGCAGCTCGGCCCGACGATGAGCTGGCTGGGGAACTCCGCCCGGATGCGCTGGTAGGTCCGCCGCCACAGTTCGAGGTACTGGGAGATCGGCCGGTTCCAGAAGATGGTGATGTTGGGTTCGTTCCAGATGTCCCACTGCACCGACAGGCCGGACGCCCGGACGTCGTTGATCAGGCGGGTCAGGAAGTTGTCGTAGTCGGTCCAGTTGCCGTTGTCACCGGGGAAGCGGGAGATTCCGGCGCCGTCGGCACCCCAGAGGTCGTGCGGCAGGATGATGAACTTCCCGCCGAGGGCGGTGGTCCGACGCGCCTGGGCGAGTGTGGAGTTCCAGCGGCGGTCGTAGGTTCCGCCGACCCAGCCACTGCCCGGGAGCTGGGCGCCGCCGGCGCGCATGTACTGGAACTTGACGTCCCGGTAGAAGTGGTCGGCCGGACCGCTGGCGTTCTCGGTCATGCCGTAGATCCAGCCGGAGGCGCGGTAGGTCGGCGCACCGTTGGTGGTGGCGAAGTTGACGCTGATCGACTCGTCGGCGGCCTGGGCGGGGGACGGGACGACGGTGACGGCGGCAGCGGCGGCGAGCAGGCCGACGACAAGTCGGGCCACGAACACGCGGGCTCGTCCTGACCTGCTGCGGGACGGGGTTTTCACGGGCGGCTCCTTGGTGGGGCGCGGGGGACGCTCTCCGGAGGGCAGCACTTGCGAATCGATTCGCACGGATCGTAGGACCGGGAACTGAACCATGTCAATGAAGTGACGGCGTGGTGACGTCCATGTTGCCCAGCGATCCTCCCGGCGCGAGCAACTGACCCTTGACCCCCGGGTATGGCCAGACCTATCTTCGGGCGAACCGATTCGTCGAATCGATTCGCCTCATGGTTGGACTGGTCCAACCCGCGACGATCAACCGACCCACCCCATCTGACGATCGATTTGAAGTGAGGCACCACATGACCGGACTCAGTCGTCGGCGGCGCCTGGCCGCCGTCGCCGTGATAGCTCTCGCCGCAGTGACGGGCAGCGCCTGCTCGTCGTCCGCCGACGGCCCCGCCGACGGTGGCTCCTACCTCGTCTGGGACCCGTATCCGCAGTTCGCCGACGACTCCGAGTGGGTAGCGCTGCTCAAGAAGTGCGGCAGCTCCGCGGGGGTGACTGTCGAGCGGACCGGCTACGACACCACCGACCTGACCAACAAGGCGCTGCTCGCCGCCCAGCAGGGAAACTCACCGGACGTGCTGATCGTGGACAACCCGGTCATCTCAACTCTGGCCGAAGCCGGTGCGCTCACCACCACCGACGACAACAAGCTGGACGTCTCGGCCATGGAGAAGAACCTGCTCGGCGCCGGCCAGAGCGACGGCAAGACCTACGGGGTGCCGATCGGGGCGAACACGCTCGCCCTCTACTACAACAAGGATCTGCTCACCGCCGCCGGCGTCGATCCCGCCGCCATCAAGGACTGGACCTCACTGACCGCGGCACTGACCAAGGTCAAGGCCAAGGGGAAGAAGGGCATCACCTTCTCCGCGATCGGCACCGAGGAGGGCAGCTTCCAGTTCCTGCCCTGGTTCTGGGGATCGGGTGCCCAACTGACCAGTCTGGACTCGCCGCAGGCGGTGTCCGCGCTGACCCTCTGGACCGACTGGCTCAAGCAGGGCCACGCCCCGAACTCCGTCATCAACAACACCCAGACCACGAGCTGGCAGGAGTTCGCCACCGGCGACTACGCGTTCGCCGAGAACGGCACCTGGCAACTGGCCAACGCGGAGAAGCTCGGCTTCTCGTACGGCACGATCGCGATCCCGGCCAGCGCGGGCGGCCCGGCCCCGGCGCCCACCGGCGGTGAGTTCGTCTCCATTCCGGTGCAGAAGAAGACCGGCCGGTACGAGACGTCGCAGAAGCTCGTCACCTGCCTGACCAACGCCGACAACCTCCTCACCACGGACACCACGCTCTCCTACGTCGCGCCCGTCGCCGCCGTACAGGAGCGACAGGCCACCGCGGACCCCAAGCTCAAGGTCTGGGTGGAGGCGGTCCGGGCAGCCAAGGGCCGCACCGGTGACAACCTCGGCACGAAGTACCCGAAGATCTCCGAAGCGCTGTGGACCGCTGTGCAGTCGGCCCTCAGCGGCGGAAAGTCGCCACAGGAGGCACTGGCCGCCGCGCAGACCGCCGCCTCGACCAGGTAAGCGATCCGAACCGACACCATGCCCTCCACGAAAGAGACCTCCACCGCCGTACGGGACCAGGGTGGGGCGGCGACCGCTGCCCCACCCGGGCCTCCCCCGTCCCGTGCCCGCCGGCTGAGCCGATGGTGGGCGTGGGGCTTCCTGGCACCCGTGACCATCTACCTGGCGGCCTTCTACGCCTACCCGCTCTACCGCAACGTCGAGTTGAGCCTGCGCGAGTACACCGTCCGCTCGTTCGTGCAGGGCGGGGCGCCCTTCGCCGGCCTCGACAACTACTGGACGGTCCTGACCGACCCGGCATTCGGGCCGACGCTGACGCACACACTGGTCTTCACCGCGGCCTCGCTCGCCTTCCAGTTCACCATCGGCATGGCCCTGGCCCTCTTCTTCCACCAGCACTTCCCGCTGTCGCGCACGCTGCGGGCGCTGATCCTCGTACCGTGGCTGCTGCCACTGATCGTCTCGGCGTCGACCTGGTCGTGGCTGCTCAACAGCGATTCGGGGCTGGTCAACGCGGCGCTCGGCGTCGTCGGGATCGACCCGGTCAACTGGCTCACCTCGCCGGGCTGGTCACTCACCTCGGTGATCATCGCGAACGTCTGGATCGGCATCCCGTTCAACCTGGTGGTGCTCTACAGCGGCCTACAGGCGATCCCGACCGAGATGTACGAGGCGTCCGCGCTCGACGGCGCGACGGGGTGGCAACGGTTCTGGGGGATCACCTTCCCGTTGCTGCGTCCCGTCTCCCTGATCACGCTGCTGCTGGGGCTGATCTACACGCTGAAGGTCTTCGACATCATCTGGATCATGACGAAGGGCGGCCCGACCGGCTCCTCGGCAACGCTCGCCACCTGGTCGTACCGGCTCGGCTTCGGCAACCTGCTGCCGGAGTTCGGCCCGGGCGCGGCCATCGGGAACCTGCTCATCGTGCTGGCTCTGATCGCCGGCCTCGTCTACATCCGGATCGAGCGGAGGCAGCAGCTGCGATGACCACCTCGACGCCTCGGGCCTGGTGGAAGACCGGCGTCGGCCTGGTGCTGACCGGGCTGATGCTCTTCCCCGTCTACTGGATGATCAATGTGTCCTTCACCCGGGACCAGGACATGCGGGCCAGTCCCCCGCACCTGTTCCCCACCAACGGCACCCTGGACGGCTACCGGGCGGTGCTCGACCAGCAACTGCCGTACCTCGGCACCAGCTTCCTGGTCGGCCTCGGCACTGTGGCGCTGACCGTGGCGCTTGCCGCGCCCGCCGGTTACGCGCTGGCGAAGCTCCGCCCACCGGGTGGCCCGGCGCTGAGTTTCCTGCTGCTGATCGCGCAGATGATCCCGGGGATCATCATGGCGATGGGCTTCTACGCCATCTACCTCACCCTCGGCGTCCTCAACACGCTGCCCGGCCTGATCCTGGCCGACACGACGCTCGCGGTGCCGTTCGCTGTCCTGATCTTCACGGCGTTCATGTCCGGGATCCCCGACGAACTGCTCCAGGCCGCCGTGGTCGACGGCGCCGGTCGGCTGCGGACCTTCTGGTCGGTCGTGCTGCCGGTCAGCCGCAACTCGATCGTCACGGTGTCGCTCTTCGCGTTCCTGTGGTCCTGGTCGGACTTCATCTTCGCCTCGACCCTGGCCGGCGGCGGCGACCACCAGCCGATCACCCTCGGCATCTACCACTACATCGGCAACAACAACCAGCAGTGGAACGCCATCATGGCCACCGCCGTCGTCGCCTCGATCCCCGCCGCCGTGCTGCTGATCCTGGCCCAGCGGTACGTCTCGATGGGTGTGACCGCCGGCGCCGTCAAGGACTGACCATCCGCGGCGGTCGAGGACTGACCACCCGCACCACAGAAAGGCACCCGCCACCCATGACCGTCGCCCCGTCCGGTCCGGAGTTCGGAATCCAGGACATCCCCTTCAGCTACCGCGGATCCTGGTTCAACATCTCCCCGGTGGTAGCCGAGAAGACGTACGCCGACGATCTGCACCTGGTCTCCCACCAGACCGGGCTGCACCCCGTACTGCGGCTCACCCCCACCGTCGCCGGCACCACAGTCGTCGCCACGCCCGCGCTGCTGACCTGGCGCAACGGAGCCGACCGGATCGAGGCCGTCTACGACGGGCCGGACACCCTGCGGATCCGTGGCCACCGGCTCGGCCTGCGGGTGGCCGCCGCCGCGCACACCCTCACCCCGTTCAGCGGGACCTACCTGTACGCCGATCCGGTCGACGGATCACACGTGTTCACCTCGTACGAGACCGGTCGCCGCTACCGCATCACGGTGCTCTCCGGCGCTCTGCTGCGGACCGACGGCGCGCAGACGCTCGGCACCGCCGACCGGTCCCTGGACCTTCGCGGCGACCAGCCCTGGGAGATCGCGATCGAGGAGTACGCCACCGCCCGCCGCCCATACGTCGGAGCCGTCACCTTCGAGCAGTTGTGCCGCGACCGGTTCGCGGAGTTCACCGCGTTCGTCGACGCGATCGCGCCCTGGCGCGGCCCGGAGACCCCGGCCGCCGAGCTGGCCGCGTACGTCCTGTGGTCGGCCACTGTCGCCCCGGCGGGCTTCGTCAGCCGGCCGGCCGTCCTGATGTCCAAGCACTGGATGGACAAGGTGTGGAGCTGGGACCACTGCTTCAACGCGATCGCCCTGGCGGCCGGCGAGCCGGAGCTGGCCTGGCACCAGTTCCAGTTGCCCTTCGACCACCAGGACGAGGCCGGCGCCCTCCCCGACTCGGTCACCCACTCCGAGGTGCTGCACAACTACGTCAAGCCCCCCATCCACGGATGGGCCCTCCGGCACCTGCGCCGACGCCTTCCCCAGCCGCCGGATCGGGCGGCGCTGGCGCAGACGTACGACCGGCTCACCCGCTGGACCGGGTTCTGGCTCGACGCGCGACGCGCCCCCGGCCACGACCTGCCGCACTACCAGCACGGCAACGACAGCGGCTGGGACAACGCCACCACCTTCGACGAGAACCGGGTCCTCGAGACGGCTGACCTCGCCGCGTTCCTGGTCTCGCAGCTTCGCTGCCTCGCCGACCTCGCCACCGAGCTGGGTGAGCCCGCCACCCGCTGGTCCCGGGAGGCCGACCGGATCCATCGGGCCATGCTGCGCGACCTGTGGGACGGTGAACGCTTCTGCGCCCGGGACCCCCACACCGGGCACCGGCGCGCGAGCCGCAGCCTGCTCGACCTGATGCCCGTCGCGCTCGGGGCCGATCTGCCGGCCCCGGTCGCCGCCGCGCTGGCGCGCGGCATCGAAAGCCACCTGACCACGCACGGGCTGGCCACCGAGCCGACGGACTCGGCCCACTACCTCGCCGACGGCTACTGGCGTGGCCCGATCTGGGCGCCCTCCACCGTCCTGGTCGAGGACGGCCTGCGCCGGGCCGGGCAGACCAGGATCGCCGACGACATCAGTCGGCGGTTCCTCGCGCTGTGCGAGAAGTCCGGCTTCGCGGAGAACTTCGACGCCGAGACCGGCACCGGGCTGCGGGACCGCGCCTACACCTGGACCGCCAGCAGCTATCTCATCCTCGCCGCCGCCCAGGAGGAACGGCGGGTCTGGGGCGGGTAGTCCTGTCGGATCAGCGGCCCCGGACCGGGCCGGTGCTGGAACGCAACGAGATGGGCGGGCTGTAAAGGCGGTGTCGCGGCACGGCGCCGGGAGCCGCGATGATCTCCAGAAGCAGCGACACCGCCTCGGCCCCCATCTCGACCATCGGCACGTCGGCGGCGGTCAGCGGCGGGCGGAAATCCTCCGCCCAGTGCTGCGCGGCGACTCCGGTGACGGAGAAGTCGCGTGGCACAGACAGCCCGGCGCCGGTCAACGCGCGCTGCATTCCGGGCAGTGCGGCCTCGTTGATGGTGGCCACCGCCGTGACCTCCGGGTGCGTCGCGAGCAGCTGCTCCATACACGCCTCGCCGGAGGCGGTGTCGTCGCCGCTGCAGACCTCCACGCCGGTCAACCCCCGCTCCGCCGCCGCCGCACGAAAGCCGGTCAGCGCGCGATGGCTGGGGCCGTACCCGGCGGCCACCAACTCGGCGGACCGGTTCACGAGTGCCACGTGCCGGTGCCCCAGGTCGGCCAGGTGCTGCACGCACCGGGCGATCAGCCCGGCGTAGTCGATGTCGATCCAGCTCATTCCGTGCGGTTCGGCGGTCCGGCCGATGGTGACGAACGGCAGCCCGGCCTTGGTCAGCCGGGTCACCCGGTCGTCCGCCAACCGGATCTCCATGAGGACCACGCCGTCCACCCGACGCCCGGTGACGATCCGCTCGAACGACCGGTCATGGTCGCCACCGGAGGGGGACAGCAGCACGTCGAGGTCGTGGCGGGCGGCGGCCTCGACGACGCTGGCGACGAAGCCCAGCTGCATGTCGGTCAACCGCTGGCTCGCGGGCGGGATGACCAGCCCGAGGGTGCGGGTGCGCCCCTCCTTGAGAGCACGGGCGCTGGCGTTCGGCCGGTAGTCCAACTCGTCGATGACCGACTGGATCCGTTGCCGGGTCGCCTCCGACACGCTGCGTTTTCCGCTGAGCACGTAGGAGACGGTGCTGCGGGACACCCCCGCCCGGCGAGCGATCTCCCCGATGTTCATCAATCGCCCTCGAATCGATTTTTGCCCCGACACGGGGACGCACCTTGCTCCGCCGACCAGCATATCCGTCCTCAGGCTCATCGATCGATGACCAACGCGTTCCAACTAGCGCCAATAGATGGACGACCATTAATGTCACAGGTATGACGTGTGACGTCAAATTCCATCGCCGCACCCCACCCCCACCACGCACCCGAAAGGATCCGATGAACGTGAAGAGAAAACTGGGTCGCCTGACGGCCGCCGCCGGGACCCTGTTCGTCCTCGTCGTCGGCGCTGGCGCCTATGTGGTCTCGGACGCCCCGGGCGTCGCCCACGCCGCCGGCACGGGCCCGTGTGACATCTACGCCTCCGGCGGCACACCGTGCGTGGCCGCCCACAGCACCACCCGCGCGCTGTACGGCGCGTACAACGGCCCGCTCTACCAGGTCCGACGGTCGTCGGACAACACCACCCGTGACGTCGGTGTGCTCAGTGAGGGCGGCTACGCCAACGCCGCCACCCAGGACACGTTCTGCGCCAACACCAACTGCGTCATCACGATCATCTACGACCAGTCCGGCCGCAACAACCGTCTCACCCAGGCGCCCCCCGGCTACTTCGTCGGCCCCGCTCCCGGCGGATTCGACAACCTCGCCGACGCGAAGGCGGCACCGGTCACCGTCGGGGGCCAGAAGGCGTACGGCGTCTACATCGCCCCCGGCACCGGCTACCGCAACAACAACACCAACGGTGTCGCGACCGGCGACCAGCCCGAGGGCATCTACGCGGTCGTCGACGGCACGCACTACAACCAGTGGTGCTGCTTCGACTACGGCAACGCGCAGACCAACAACCTCGCCGACGAACGCGCCATCATGGAGACCGTCTACTTCGGCGCCAACAAGCAGTGGGGCTACGGGGCGGGAGCCGGCCCCTGGATCATGGCCGATCTGGAGTGGGGGCTGTTCTCCGGAGTCAACGCGGGCTACAACAACATCGCGTCGATCAACCACCGCTTCGTCACCGCCATGGTCAAGGGCGAACCGAACCACTGGGCGATCCGGGGCGGCAACGCCCAGTCGGGCAGCCTGACGACCTACTTCGACGGGCCACGCCCCAACGGCTACCGCCCGATGAAGAAGGAAGGCGCCATCCTGCTCGGCATCGGCGGTGACAACAGCATCACCGGTCGCGGCACCTTCTTCGAGGGTGTGTTGACGTCCGGCTACCCGACGGCGGCCACCGAGAACGCCGTCCAGGCCAACATCAACGCCGCCGCCTACGCGCCGGCCGGCGGCGGCAACCCGCAACAGAACGTCCAGGTCGTGGGTGCCCAGTCCAGCCGCTGCATCGACGTACCGAACGGCAGCACCACCAACGGCACCCAGGTCCAACTCTGGGACTGCACCGGCAACACCGCGCAGCGCTGGACCTACACGGCCGGCAAACAACTCCAGGTGTACGGCAACAAGTGCCTCGACGCCTCCGGTCAGGGCGCCACCAACGGCACCCAGGCCATCATCTGGGACTGCCACGGCGGCACCAACCAACAGTGGAACCTCAACTCCAACGGCACCATCACCGGAGTCCAGTCCGGGCTCTGCCTCGACGCCAACGGCGCCGCCACCGCCAACGGCACCAAGCTCATCCTCTGGGCCTGCAACGGCGGCACCAACCAGCGGTGGTCCACCCGCAGCTGACCCACCGCAGGACCGGTCGTCGTGCCGCCCCCTCAGCGCCGCCGGGGGCGGCGCGATCGTGAGTTCTTGTCGTCGCCCCACCGGCCCTTGTTGCTCGGCAGTTCCTCGGTCGCACTCATGGTGGGGCAGAGGCCAAGGACTCAGCCTTCCAGGTAGGCGAGGACCGCCAGGATGCGGCGGTTATCGTCCTCGGAGGGCATGAGACCGAGCTTGGTGAAGATGTTGTTGCTGTGTTTGCTCACGGTTTTCTCGGTGACGAACATCCGGGCGGCGATCGCGGCGTTCGAGCGGCCCTCGGCCATCAGGGTGAGGACCTCATGCTCGCGTGGGCTCAGCTCCAGGAGCTTAGGGTCGGTGGAGCGGTGGGTGAGTAGCGCACTCACCACGTCGGGGTCCATAACGGTGCTGCCGGTAGCGACCTGCCGGACACTGGCGACGAATTGGTCGACGTCCGTAACCCGGTCCTTCAACAGGTAGCCCACCGCGCCCGCGCGATCCGACATCAGCTCCCTGGCGTAGATCTGCTCGACATACTGCGACAGCACCATGATGGGCAGCCCTGGAATCTGACGGCGGGCCTCGATCGCGGAACGCAGCCCCTCGTCGGTGAAGGTCGGCGGCAACCGCACGTCGACGATGGCCACGTCGGGGCGGTGCGTCGTCAGCGACCGGATCAGCGCGGGGCCGTTGTCAACGGCTTCCACGACCTCGAATGAATTGGCCCGCAGGATCCTGATCAGGCCCTCGCGGAGCAGGGCGAGGTCCTCCGCTATCACGATACGCACGGCAGCGACATCCTCACCTCGGTAGGTCCGCCCGGCGGGCTGTCAACGGTCAGCGTGCCGTCGAAGGCCGCCAGGCGACGGACGATGCCACGCAGGCCCGTGCCGGAATCGATCGAAGCACCGCCACGGCCGTCGTCGGACACCAGCATCGTCAGTTCCCCGGCAGCGCCGCCCCGGTGGGGTGCGAACTCGACGGTGATCCGGATCTGCTGGGCCTGGGCGTGCTTGATGGCGTTCGACAAGGCCTCGGCGACGGCGAAGTAGGCCGCGGACTCGATCGGGGCCGGCAGCCGTCCGGGTAGGCGGGTCACCACAGTGGTCGGAATCGGATTGAGCAGGGCCAAGGCCTTGAGTGCGCCGTCCAGGCCACGGTCGGCCAGTACCGGCGGATGGATGCCTCGTACCAGGTCGCGCAGCTCGGTGAGGGCGCTGGAGGTCGACTCGCGGGCCTCGGCCAGCAACTGCTGGGCGGCCTGCGGATCGTTGGGCAGTAACTGTTCGGCCAAGCCCAGGCTCATACCCAGCGACACCAGCCGGGCCTGCGCGCCGTCGTGCAGGTCGCGTTCGATTCGGCGCAGTTCACCGGCCTGGGTGTCGACGGTCTCAGCTCGCGAGGTCGCCAACTGTTGGACGCGGGCCCGCAGGCGCGCCTGTTCGGTGGGGCCGAGCAGAGCGCGGATCACCCGAGCGTTGAGGTTCGCGAGGCGCACCGCAGTGACGTACCAGAGCAGAAGGATAACCAGACCGAGCGGTACCAGCCCGAACGACTGCGCGACGCTGTGCAGCCGGAAGCCCTCCCCCATCGGAGTGCGGAATACCTGAGAAGGCGTCAGCTGATAGATGAGCGGATAGGCCAGGTAGACGACTCCGAAGACGAAGAACAGCAGCGACAGTCCGCAACTCAACCAAATGGTGATCGAGTTGACCACCAACCAGATCCAGTCCCGCCACGTCGCCGGGTCGCGCAGGATCGTCCAGAGCCGCACCGGCCACCCGGCGTCCGGCGTCGGCTGATAGGGCCGGGCGGGCACGGGTTCACCGAGCCGGTCGGCGGCCCACTGGCGATGCAGGTCGGCAAACCAGCGCACCAGTACGGTCGCGAGCAGGGTCAGCGGGATTCCGGCGCCAAGCGCGGCGACCGATATCGAGGTGATCCAGAGTGTGGCCAGCACGGCACCTAGGACCGCGCCCGACAGCAGCACCAGCGACCAGCCCAGCAGGCTCATCCGCTGGGCCAGCGCGGAGCGCGGAATCGGACCGCTGCGAGCGACGCGACCCGCCCCGGAGCCCTCCCGCGAGGGCGAGGAGCCGCCGGACAGGGCGGTTCCGCTGTCATCGGTCATCTCACTCCATCATTGCGCATCGTGCCGAACCATCGGGCTGGTGACTCATGTTGGCCGGCGATCCGCACTTCCCCACGATGGGTGTCCCCCACGTCGCGTGGGATCCACCGACCATGGTGTCCGTCCGTGGTCCACGGAGGCTCGCATCGCCGATCGACGGCTCGATCGATCGACACCCGCACACACGCTACCCATCGCGCAAGCACTCCCGGCCCGCTCCCCGAATCTCGACCGGTGAGGTCGTCTACGCAGACTGGTTGACCGAGAACGCCGGGGCAGCACCGGTCAACCAGGCTCGCCGGTCGGCCTTTACTTGACGGTGGCGGTCATCTGTTCGATTTCCGTGAGCACCAGGGCGGGCTTGTCCTGGGGAACGTCGTGCGAGCTTCCCTCGGCGATGACGAGTGTGCGGTCGGGCCCCGCCTTGGTGAATGCTGCTGCCGCGTCGCGCCAGGCCTGAGCGTCCTGAGGAGATCCATCGAAGGGTGTCTTGTCCGACACGATATAGATGACGGGAACGCCGTCGGGCCAGGAGACCTTGTGGTACGCCTGGTGCGTGGGACCGAAGTTGTCGGCCGTGGCGATGAGCTGGCGGTTCGCCTTCGTCGACGGCGCCTTCTTGAGCTCTTCGATCTGTGGCGTGGTTAGCGCGACGAGGCGTTGGGTCTGGGTGTCGGTGAAGAATCGCGGCACGTTGGCATCGATGAGCACCGCCCCGGAGACAACGCCGGGGTTCGCGAGGACGAAGTAGTGGGCCACCTCTCCTGCCTGCGAGTGGCCCGCGAGGACCACGTTCTGGGTGACGCCGAGTTCACGCAGACCGGCCTGCAGGTCGGAGGCGGCGGCCTTGGGGTCCCATGGGCCCTTCACCTCCTCGCTGGCGCCCAGACCGGCCCGGTCGTAGGTGATGATCTGCGATCCGGTGGCCTGCGACAGCTGCGGCACCAGGGCATCCCAGTACGAGGAGTCCTCGCCACCGCCGGCGTCCAGCACGATGGTGGGAGAACTTCCGGGCGTGACGTGGAAGGCAAGCTGATGCCCGTTGTTGGCGATCATATGCAAGCCCGCTGCGGGGGCCGCACTTGCCGGGCCGGCCGCGCTTGTCGAGGTCGAGGGAACCGCGGCTACCGAACTGGCCGCGGGCGCGGCCTTCGGCGTCGCCGAGTCATCACACCCGGCGGCTGCCGCTATCACGGCGACGGGAAGGACGAGGGCCAGGGCGGCCCGATGGAACCGGGAGATCTTCTGCGTGGTCATGGAAATGAGCTTCCACGGTTTCTGGATCTTGCTCGATCCTGCTACCTCCCAGTCGGATTGGGAGTTACCCCTACCCCTCGCCAGGGGCAAATCAGAACCCGTGAGGCAGGTGCCCGGTCCGGGTCGGGCGCACCAGCGCCCGCCGGTACCGCTCAAAACCGCATCCGTCCTGGTCAAGATGACCGACGGTCACCGACCCAGCCACCAGCACCGATGAACGGGACGGCAATCAGCACGATCGCCCCGAGCGCAGGCTCCGGTGGCCGCTCGGCGAGCGTGTGGGTGCGGTGCCACGAACGGGCGATCGCCCGCCGCCCGGGCCGGGTAGGTTTCGGAGCTGGGCGGAAAGCGGGGGTCGCATGGTAAAGGGTTGGCACGGCTGGCTCGGCACGTTCAACGGCGTCGTCCTCATCACGGCGATCGTCCTGCCGTTGGCCGCCCTTGCGGTGTGGGCCCTGGCGCGCCGCCGACGTGCCACCGGCGCCACGTCGGCCTGGCGGACGTCGCTGGCCGACGTCGGCATCGTCTACGGCACGGTCCCCTGGGTCTGGATGATCATGTTGCCGGGTGAGCAGGCCGGCACCGTTTCCGGCCGGGTGACACTGGTGCCGCTGCGCGACCTGCTCACGATCTTCTCCGACGGGGGTCCGGTGACGGCGACGTTCCAAGTCGTCGGCAACCTGCTCGTCTTCGCGGCCCTGGGGTTCTTCGCCCCGCTGCGGTTCCCGGCGCTGGCATCGGTGCCTCGGATCCTGGCGCTCGCGGCTGGCTGCTCGGTCCTGGTCGAGACCGCGCAGTACGTCCTGCGGCTGGACCGGGTGTCGTCCGTGGACGACGTCCTGCTCAACGCCGCAGGCGCCGGGCTGGCGGCGCTGGCGTCCCGTCGCTGGTGGCGCGACACACCCGACACGTCCACTGATCGTCGACCTCAGCCGGCCCCGGCAGCGGGACGCTGAGCGTCGGAGGGGGGAGCTAGCATCCGCTCGTGATCGAGGAATTGATCAGGAGAGCGGCAGACGAGGACGACGACGCGATCGAGGAGTTGAGCGAGATCGCCGCTGCCGATCCAGAGAGGCTGTCGGCGTACCACGGGGCTCTGCTCGACCTCGACCTGCTGTGGCCGGCGACGTTGTACCGGGCGGCGGGCACCGACGTGGTCGGCCGGGTCATCGAGCAGGTCGACGGCGGGCGGACGCCGGACCGACTCAACCATCTACTCCTCATCCTGGCCCACAGCGCTCACCCGCTTGCCGAGGCTGCCCTGCGTCGCTGGTCGACGCGCCCACCAGCCGGCGCGGACGACCTGCATGTGAGGGTGCCGAGCTACGCGGCCGAGGGCGGTTGGACGATCGGCCCGGACGGCAACCGACGGGACCTGTGCGCTGACGTCGCATACCGGTGGGTTATGCGGGACGCGCCAGCGCCCGCGGACCGCACCGCCTGCCCCTGGTGCGCGTCCCCGCTCTGGATCGCCGCCGACCTCGACACCACCGAGCCCGCCATCGGCGCCGCGCTGGCCCACACCGGCTGGTCCGGCCGCCTGGTCGTCAAGACCTGCAACTTCTGCGCCTGCTACACGACGTTGTACAGCCGGGTCACGCCGGACGGCGCCACCACCTGGTGGGCCGACAACACCCGGCCGAGCTACCTGGGCGACGGTGGGGGACCGGAAGACCCGCCCACCCAACTCCCGGTTGCGGGGCCTGCGCTGGCGAGCCCGTACCAGGCCAGCGCCTGGAACCAGGGCGGCTCCACCCTGGGCGGCCGACCGGACTGGATCCAGGACGCCGAGCACGCCGACTGCCCCGGGTGCGGGGAGCCGATGGACTACGTGGGTCTGCTCGGGGGCGCGGACCTGGACGAGTTCGGCGAGGGCGCCTACTACCTGCACGTGCACCAGCCGTGCGGGTTCGCCGCGGTGAACTACCAACAGAGTTGACGTCCGATCAGGTGGACGGCTCAGCCAGCCGCTCCAGCCGCGCCAGACCATCCCAGCCGCGCTCGCGCATCAGATCCAGCAGTCGCTGCACCCGCGGGTCCGCCTCGACGGCCAGCGCGTCCAGCAGGTCGAACGGTAGATCGTCCTGCGCCACCTCACCGAGGTCGATCTCGCCAGAGTGGTATGCCTGCTCGGCGAGGCTGGCCAGAATGTCGGCGGCCTCCACCAGACGCGCGTCGTCGCCGGTGTCGCTCTCGAAGATCTCCGACAGGATCCGGTAGAGCCGAATGAGCTGCGGGTCGTCGAGCTGCGCGATCTTGCCGGGCATCCATTCGCGGACGCGATCGGGCCAGCGAGCCGACATCAGGATCCAACTGTCCCGCTCACCCGCCACCACCCGCTCGGAGACGCCAATGTCCCGAAGCCGGTCGAGGTAGGTGGTCACCTCTGGTGCGAGCGCCAGACGATCCCCGGCGGCGAGTTGCGCGATCTGCTTCCGGCTGGCCTCCAGTCGTACGATCTCGTCGCCCAGTTGCCTGTCGATCTCCTCGACCGCGACCGCGAAGGTCGACGCGTCGGCCTCCAGCATCTGACCGATCTGGGAGAGCGGCACGCCGGCGTTGGCAAGAATCCGGATCCTGATGAGGGACACCACCGCCCCCGCGCTGTACCGCCGGTAGCCCGAGGCGTCCCGCTCGGGCTCCGGCAGCAGGCCGATCTGGTGGTAGTGCCGCACCGCCCGCACGGTGACGCCGGCGTACGCCGCGAGTTGGCTGATCGTCAGCATGCCCTGATCCTGCCCCTACCCTGCCCAGCCCTGGCCGACATCGGGTCAGGAGATCTTGCGGCGGTAGGTAAGTGTGGCGAACAGGTAGGCCACCACGAGGATGCCGACGCACCAGGCGAGGGCGGTCCAGATGCCCGATCCGACCGGCTCCTGCGCGAAGAGGTCTCGGATCGCGTTGACGATGGCGGTCACCGGCTGGTGTTCGGCGAAGGCGCGCACCGGGCCGGGCATCGACGCGGTGGGCACGAAGGCCGAGCTGACGAACGGCAGGAAGACCAGGGGGTACGAGAAGGCGCTCGCGCCGTCCACGGACTTTGCAGTGAGGCCGGGGATGATGGCGATCCAGGTCAGCGCCAGGGTGAACAGCACCAGGATGCCGGCGACGGCGAGCCACCCCAGCACGCTCGTGCCGGTGCGGAAGCCCATGAGCAGTGCGACGAGGACGACGACGACCAGCGAGACCAGGTTGGCGACCAGCGAGGTCAGCACGTGCGCCCAGAGCACCGAGGATCGTGCGATGGGCATGGACTGGAACCGTTCGAAGATGCCGCCCTGCATGTCCAGGAAGAGCCGGAAGGCGGTGTACGAGATGCCCGAGGCGATCGTGATGAGCAGGATGCCGGGGAGCAGATAGTTCACGTACGAGTCGGTGCCGGTCTCGATCGCGCCGCCGAAGACGTAGACGAACAGCAGCATGAAGGCGATCGGCATGACCGCTGTCGTGATGATGGTGTCCGGGCTGCGGGCGATGTGGCGCAGCGAGCGCCCCAGCAGGACCGCCGTGTCGCCGAGGAAGTGCCTGTTCATCGCTGTTCCTTCTCCGTCTTGGCGCCAACGAGGGTGAGGAAGACGTCCTCGAGGGTGGGCTGCTTCTCGACGTACTCGATCTCGGCGGGTGGCAGGAGCTGCTTGAGCTCGTCGAGGGTGCCGTTCACGATGATCCGTCCCTCATGGAGGATCGCGATCCGATCGGCGAGTTGTTCGGCCTCGTCGAGGTACTGGGTGGTGAGCAGCACCGTCGTGCCGCCACGGGCGAGTTCCTTGATCGCCTGCCACACCTCGATGCGCGCCTCCGGGTCCAGCCCGGTCGTCGGCTCGTCGAGGAAGATGACCGGCGGGTCCCCGATCAGGCTCATCGCGATGTCGAGACGGCGACGCATGCCGCCGGAGTACGTCCGCACCCTCCGAGCGCCCGCCTCGGTCAGGGAGAAGCGCCTCAGCAGGTCGTCCGCGATCGCACCAGGCTCCTTGAGGTGCCGCAGCCGGGCGACCAGGACCAGATTCTCCCGCCCGGTGAGGATCTCGTCGACCGCCGCGAACTGCCCGGTGAGACTGATCGACTGCCGTACGTCGACGGCCTGGGTCGCCACGTCGAAGCCGGCGACCCGGGCCGTCCCGCCGTCGGCCCTGAGGAGCGTGGCCAGGATCCTCACCAGTGTGGTCTTGCCGGCACCGTTGGAGCCGAGCAGGGCGAAGATGCTGCCCCGCGCGACGTCGATGTCGACGCCGCGCAGCACCTTCAGCTGCTTGAACGACTTCTCCAGGCCGTGCACGTGGATCGCGGGTTGCTCGGCCTGAGCTGTTGGGTGCGAATTGCTCATGGCGGCAGCATGGAGGGTTGACGCAGCGTCAAGGTCAAGCCGACCGGCTCGGCGACGCGTGCGCGACCCTGACTCTTCACTCCGATGTCACCGCCCGCTCCCACGGGTGACGTGTCGCTGTCCGCCCGAAGGAGTTGGCTGCCAGTCGTCGCACTACGTCTTGACCAGGAGTTGATCCACGTGCCTTCCTCTCGTCGTACCTTCCTCGCCAGTGGCGCCGCCGCCGGCGTCGGTCTTGCCGTCGCGGGCGGCCTGCCGTCCCTGGCCCAGGCCAGCCCGGCCCGGCCGCACCCGCCGGTGAAGCCCGGTAACGTGCCCTTCCCGCCGCTCGTGGACGACCCCAAGGGAATCCTGGCCCTGCCCAAGGGCTTCAGCTACACCGTGATCACCCGGACCGGCGTCACCCGGCTCGACCGCGGCCAGGGCACCACCCCGTCGGACCACGACGGCATGGCCGTCTACGACGCCGGCCACGGCCGGTACACCCTGATCCAGAACCACGAGATCGACCCGGGCGCCGAGTTCGGCGTGCCGCACGTCAAGGGAACGGTCTACGACGCGGGCGCCGTCGACGCCGGCGGTTGCACCGTGATCAAGACCGACCTCTCGGGCCGCAACCTGGGTGAGTTCGTGGCGCTCTCCGGCACCATCTCCAACTGCGCCGGCGGACCGACCCCCTGGGGCACCTGGCTCACCTGCGAGGAGACCGAGGACCGGGCCGGCGACACGTGGGAAGAGGGCAACCGGTCCGGCGTCTACCAGAAGGACCACGGCTACGTCTTCGAGGTGTGGGCCGACGGCAGCGCCGACCCGAAGCCGATCAAGTGCCTGGGCCGCTACTCCCACGAGGCCCTGGCCGTCGACAAGGACCGCACCCGGATCTACCTCTCGGAGGACGCCGACGAGCCCAACGGCCTCTTCTACCGCTGGACGGCGCCACACGGCGTCAAGCTGGGCCCCGGCGTGCTCACCCGCCTCGCACCGAACGCCGGCGTCCTCGCCGCGATGCAGATCATCATGGATGACGGTTCGGTGCTGCCGGACGTCGCCTACCTGACCTCCGCCCAGCTGGGTCGCCCCTTCCCGGTCCGCTGGATCGAGGTGCCGGACCGCGACGCGCGCACCAAGTCGGTACGCGAGCAGTTCGCCGACGGCCAGGTCACCCGCGGACGCAAGTTCGAGGGCGTGTGGGCCACCGACGAGGGCGTGTACGTGGTCAACTCGTACGCCTGGGACGAGGGTGACCTGCCGGCGGACGCGGCGCCGCACGACGGAATGGTCTGGTTCTACAACTACAGGAACCAGACCATCCAGCTGGTGACGTACTTCCCGCACCAGACCGCCTCCGAGGAGGGTTCGCCGGTCAAGTACACCGACCTCACCTTCGACGGCCCGGACAACGTGACAGTCACCCCGTGGGGAAGCCTCGTGCTCGCCGAGGACGGCTCGGGCGCCTCGCACGTGCTCAGCACGATCCCGGGCGGACCCACCTACGCGATCGCCCGCAACCAGCTCAACGACTCGGAGTTCTGCGGGCCGACCTTCAGCGCCGACGGCAAGGTGCTCTTCGTCAACATGCAGGACCCGGGCCTCACCCTGGCCATCACCGGTCCGTGGGAGAAGTACCTGGGCTGAGCAAGCCCACACGTCGGGGGCCAGGCGAACTCGCCTGGCCCCCGTCAGGTTCGGCCGCGCTCAGGAGATGCGCGGCAGGCGGCACTAGTCGAGACAGAACTCGTTGCCCTCGACGTCCTGCATGTTGAGGCACGACTCGTTCTCGCCGTCGGCGAGCAACAACTGCCCGCGTACCGCGCCGAGCGGGATCAGCCGCGCGCATTCGGCCTCAAGGGCGGCCAGTCGCTCTTCGCCCACGAGCCCGGTCACGACCCGCACGTCGAGGTGCACCCGGTTCTTGACGACCTTGCCCTCGGGCACCCGCTGGAAGTACAGCCGCGGACCCACCCCCGACGGGTCGCTGCACGCGAACCACGAACCCTGCTCGAAATTGGCATCGTCCCAGGTGGCGAGCCCTTCCGGGGGTGGCGGCGGGACGTACCCCAGCACCTCACACCAGAAACGACCGACGCGCACAGGCTCGGCGCAGTCGAATGTCACTTGTACCTGCTTGACCGACATCCGCTCACCTTATGAGTCGCGCTGCCGCCGCTGTCCTCGTACCCCGGGCGCTAGAACAGGCCCTAGGCCGTGTCTTCAAAGGTTCACAACCATTGGAGTAGCGCAGCGATAGTGACTGTGGCCTGGAACGAGGTCGCGGTCTTGTCGTAACGCGTCG
>NZ_VITD01000025.1:0-71370 GCF_007827755.1 Micromonospora sp. CNZ322 | reverse complement strand
CAGGCACCATCTACCAGCACACCCAAGATCCCTACCAACTGACACATGTATCGGGACTTCAACACTGACAGATGTCATGGGACTGAATAGTTCCGCGCTGACGGAAACTGTCCAAGACTGCCAGCTGTGGCGGGTGAAGCTGCCTGGGTCGCGCCGCGGGGGAACAGTTGATCTCTGTCTTCACGGGAGATCAACAGTCTCGGCGGCCAGTCGGGCAGCTCGCATGGTCAGGTAGAGCTGTTCTGGACGGCTGCTCGTCCGGGCGGCGGCGATCCGGTAGTCGGCGACCGCCTGGGCCCGGTCGCCGGCCATCTCGTGCAGGTGGGCGCGGGCGGCGGCCAGCCGGTGGTGTCCGGCCAACTGCGGGTCGTGGGTCAACGCGTCGAGAGCCGCCAGGCCGGCGGCCGGTCCGTGCACCATGGCCGTCGCCACGGCCCGGTTGAGGGCCACCACCGGGCTGCCGGCCAAGCGTTCCAGCACCTCGTAGAGCGCCAGGATCTGCGGCCAGTCGGTCTGCTCGGTGCTCGACGCCTCGTCGTGCAGGGCGGCGATGGCGGCCTGCACCTGGTACGGACCGACCGGCCCGCGCGGCAGGGCCCGGGTGACCAGTGCGACGCCCTCGGCGATCGCCGTCGCGTCCCAGCGGCTGCGGTCCTGATCGGCGAGTGAGATCAGCTCGCCGGAGGGCCCGGTCCGCGCCGGGCCGCGCGCCTCGGTGAGCAGCATCAACGCCAGCAGCCCGGCCGATTCGCTGTCGTTCGGCAGCAGCGTGTGCAGCGCGCGGGTCAGCCGGATCGCCTCCGCCGCGAGGTCGACGCGGCGCAGGTCCGGGCCGGTGGTGCTGGTGTGCCCCTCGGTGAAGACCAGGTACAGCACCTGTCGTACGGCGACCAACCGTTCCACCCGCTCCGCCGGCTCGGGCATCCGAAACGGCAACCCGGATGCCCGGATGCGGTGTTTGGCCCGGCTGATCCGCTGCGCCATCGTCGCCTCGGGCACCAGGAACGCGCGGGCGATCTCGGCGGTGCTCAACCCACCGACGGCCCGCAGGGTCAACGCCACCGCCGACGTCGGCGCGAGCGCCGGGTGGCAGCAGAGGAAGAGCAGGACCAGCGTGTCGTCCCGCTCGGCGGTCAACTCCTCGTCCGGGGCTGGCGCGTACCGCTGGTCGTCCCGATCCCGGCGGGCGACCAGGTCCTCCCGGCGGCGTCTGGCCTGCTCACCGCGGACCAGCTCGATCATCCGCCGGTAACCGACCTGGATCAGCCAGCCACGGGGGTTCGCCGGTAGCCCCTCGGTCGGCCACTGGGTGGCGGCGCCCAGCAGCGCCTCCTGCACCGCGTCCTCCGCCGTGGCGAAGTCACCGAAGCGGCGGCTGAGCACGCCGAGGACCTGCGGCGCCAACTCGCGCAGCAGGTCCTCGATGCGGGGATCGGTGTTCAGCCCTCACAACTCCTGTGCCGGGGCGGACATCACCGGGTGCACCTCGATCGGCATGTTCAGCGGCCGGCCACCGGGGCCGGGCGCCGTGGAGATGTGCGCAGCCAGCTCCACGGCCCGCTGCGGGCTCTCGCAGTCGACGATCCAGAAGCCCGCCAGGAACTCCTTCGTCTCGGCGAACGGACCCTCGGTGACCACCGGCACCCCACCCTCACCGGCGCGGACAATCCGGGCCTGCTGCGGGCCGCCGAGGCCCTGCCCGTCGACCCACTCACCGGCGGCGGTCAGCTTGGCGTTGACCTCGCCCATGAAGGCGATGTGCGCCCGGACCTCGTCCTGGGTCCAGGTGTCGATGCTCGGGAAATCGGTCCCGGCGGCGCTGAACTGCATCAGCAGCATGTACTTCATGATTGGCTCCTCACGCCTGCGCACCGTCGTCGGTGCTCTCACAGTGAGGTAGAAGCAGGCCCCGCCGTTCTCGACACCCCGGCCGAAGATTCTCCAAAATCTTTTCAGTCGACGGCGTCGACCTCCAGCACCAGGCTCTGCTCCGGGTGCAGGGCGGGCAGTTGCACACCCACCCGGGCCAGCGCCGCTCCGCTGAGGGTGAGACCACCCGCCAGCCAGGTGGGCGGGGACAGGTCGATGCTCGCCGGGGCGGGCACGCCCGACACCTGTCGTACCCGGTACCGCCGGCCCGGGTCGAGGCCGGGCAGGCGCACCGCGCCGGGCACCTGCGTCACCGATGTGGTCAGCCGGGCCACCGCGTACACCGCTCGGGTGTTGTCGTGATCGACCACGCCGTGCGCCCAGACGGCCTGGTCCGGGTGATCGACCCGGACCACCCGACCAGCGTGCAGCAGCGGGCGCAGCCGCTTGTGCAGCGCCACCCAGGCGGCCAGCTCGGTCTGCTCGGCAGCGCTGATCGAGGCGATGTCCCACTCGATGCCGTGGTGGCCGAAGAGCGCCGCCGCCGCCCGGAAACCCAGGTCGTGTACGCGGTTGGTGGTGTGCGAGCGTTCCGGGCCGACGTGGGTGCCGATCAGCTCCGGTGGCAGCAGCAGCCCCGTCCAGCGTTGGATGCTGAGCCGCTCCAGGGCGTCGTTGCAGTCGCTGGCCCAGACCCGGTCGGTACGCGCCAGGATGGCCAGGTCCACCCGGGCCCCGCCGGACGAGCAGCTCTCGATCTCCACACCCGGGTGCCGATCGCGCAACTCGTCGAACAGCCGGTAGACCGCCAGGGTCTGCCCGTGCACCCCGGGGCGGCCATGGTGCCCGGCCTCGGTGAGGTCCCGGTTCTGGTCCCACTTGAGGTACCGGATGCCGGGGTGGTCGGTGAGCAGCGTGTCGAGACGTTCCAGAACGTAGTCGTACGCCTCGGGGCGGCCCAGGTCGAGCACCTGCTGATGACGCCAGGCCGGCGGCAGCCGCCCCGGCACGGCGAGCACCCAGTCGGGGTGCGCGCGGAACACGTCCGAGTCGGGGTTGACCATCTCCGGCTCGACCCAGAGGCCGAACTGGAGGCCCTGGCCGGTGACGTGCTCGATCAGCGGTTGCAGACCGTCCGGCCAGACGCTCTCGTCGACGTACCAGTCGCCGAGCCCGGCGGTGTCGTCGCGCCGGCCGCGGAACCAGCCGTCGTCGAGCACGAACCGCTCCACGCCGATCTGCGCGGCCCGATCGGCGAGCGCCCGCAGCCGGTCCAGGTCGTGGTCGAAGTAGACCGCCTCCCAGACGTTGAGGGTCACCGGGCGCGGGGAGCGCGGGTGTCCGGGGCGGGCCCGGAGGTGGGTGTGCAGCACGTCGCTGAGCCCGTCCAGCCCGGCGTCGGACCAGACCGCGTAGAGCAGGGGAGTCTCGTACGACTCGCCGGGGCCGAGCCGGACCTCGCCGGGGGCCAGCAGCTCGCCGCCACCGAGGGTGGACTCGCCGGTGGGCCGACGTTCGGCGAACGTGACGTGGTCGCCGCTCCACGCGGTGTGCACCGCCCAGACCTCGCCGTGGCCGAAGCCGAACCCGGTGGTGCCGGCCACCAGCAGCAGAGTGGCGTCGTGCCCGGTGCGGCCGTGCCGGCCCTCGCGGACCCAGGCGCCGTGCTGCCACGGGTGCCGCTGCGGCGATCGTTCCCGACACCACCGGCCGGTCAGGTCGAGCAGCTCGGTGGCGACCGCCGGCACCGGCAGCACCGGCGTCAGCTCCCGCAGCTCGTACGTGCTGTCGCCGTCGTTGCGCAGCCGGTGCCGAACTGTCAGCAGGCCGTACGGGTCGAGCGTGATCTCGATGGTCACTGTCAGCCCGGCGGCCGGGTCCGACGCCCGGACGGTCACCCGCGCCGGTCCGTCGGCGGGCTGGTCGACGTCGAGACCGTCCAGCCGGAACGCGGGGGACCAGCCGGCACCGTCGCGGTGCCCGGCCAGGCCGGGCCGCCCGCTCCAGCCGGCGCTCGCCTCCGGCAGCACTGACAGCACGGTCGGCTGGTCGAAGCTGCTCGGCACCACCGGCGGTACGGTCGCGTCGGTGAGCTGGCGCAGGCCGTCGTCGTCGAGGTCGCCGACGTCGCCGCCCCAGTGCACGACCCGGGGCAGCCCCGGGCCGCGCGCGTCGAGCACCAGGCTGGTTCGCGCGCGGCGCAGGTGCAGGATCGTCATCCTTTGGAGGCTCCCAAGGTCAGGCCCCGAACGAAGTGCCGCTGGAGCATAAAGAAGATCACCAGGGTGGGGATCGCGACGAGCACGCTGCCCGCCGAGACCAGGTTGTTGTCGGTGAAGAACTCACCGCGCAGGTTGTTGAGCGAGCTGGTCACCGGGAACTTGTCGCCGGTGCGCATGAGGACTGTGGCCCAGAAGAACTCGTTGTAGATCCAGGTCACCTCCAGCGTCGCCAGCGCGGCCAGGGCCGGCCGGCACAGCGGCATGGTGACCTGCCAGTACTGTCGCCAGATGCTCGCCCCGTCGACCATCGCCGCCTCGTACAGGTCACGGGGCAGCGCCTTCATGTAGTTGCTGAGCACGAAGACACAGAAACCACACTGGAAGGCCACGTTGATCAGGATCAGGCCCCAGTAGCTGTCGTAGAGCAGCTCCGAGTCACTCATGAACTCCGGGAGCGGCACCTCGGTGAACAGCCGGAACAGCGGGATGAGCAGCGCCTGCTGCGGCAGCAGGTTGGCCGCGGTGAAGACCCCGAGCAGGACGAGGTTGAGCTTCCAACTGAACCGGGCGATGACGAACGCCACGCAGGAGGCGAGGAAGAGGGTCAGCAGCACCGCCGGCACGGTGATGTACACCGAGTTGAGGAAGTGCTGCCCGAACTCCGCCGTCCGCCAGGCGGTGACGTAGTTGGCGAAGGTCCAGCCGCCGAACGACACGTAGCCGTTCGCGGCCGTGTAGTCGTACGAGCGCAGCGAGGTCAGCACCGCCCAGGCGATCGGGAAGAGCCAGGCCAGCGAGACGACGATGAGGAAGCCGTGCAGCAGGATCCGCAGCGGGGTCAGTTTGCGGCGGCGCGGCGGCGCGTCGGCCCCGCCCTCGGTACGCCGGGTGACGGTCGCGGTGCTCATTCCCGGTTCTCCCTCATCACGGTCGCCAGGTAGATGGTGATGAAGACCAGCGAGACGACCAGCATGATCGTTGCCAGTGCCGAGCCGAAGCCGATCCGGCTCGCCTCACCCACCACGTTCTGGGTGACCAGCGCGGAGATCAGCTCCAGCCCGTTGCGGCCCTTGTTGACCACCCAGACCAGGTCGAACGCGCGCAGCGACTCGATCACGGTCACCACCAGCACGATGATGTTGATGGGTCGCATGACCGGGAACACGACCCGGAAGAACGCCCGGCTCTCCGAAGCGCCGTCGACCGCCGCGGCCTCGCGCAGCGACGGATCGACGCCCTTCAGGCCGGCCAGGTAGAGCAGCATGATGTACCCGACGTGTCGCCACCCGGAGGCGACCATCACCGCCCAGATGTTGACGTTCGAGTCGCCGTACCAGTCGATGCTGCTGCCGAAGACGGCGTTGATCAGCCCCTGGTCCCGGGAGTAGAGCAGTTGCCAGACGAAGCCGATGAGCGCCAGCGAGAGCACCACCGGCAGGTAGAGCGCGGTCTGGTAGAAGCGGCTGCCCCGCAACTCCTTGTCCAACAGGACGGCCAGGAACATGCCGAAGGGGGTGGCGACCACGAACAGCGCCGCCAGCCAGAGCAGGTTGTGCTGGATCGCCGGCACGAACGGCGGGTAGATGTTCACCACGTCGCTGTAGTTGCGGGCGCCGACGAACTCGATCTCGTTGAGGGGGCCGATGCCATCCCAGTTGGTGCCGGAGAGCAGCACGGTGGCCGCCGCCGGCAACCAGACGAACCCGGTGACGAGCAGCAGCGGGACGAGCACCATCAGCGTGATGACCACGCGGTCGGTGCGGGACAGGAGCCGTAGCCGCCGGCGACGACCACCCGTGGAGGTGGTCGTGGCCGGCGGCGGCACGGCGCGATCCGCTTGGATCAGGGGCAGGTCGGACACGATGTCCTCCCCCTTCCGCCGTCAGTCAGTGAAGATCGACTTTTTCTGGTTCTCAATGGACGAGGTGAGCCCGCCGATGTCCTTGGGGTTCTTGATGAACTGCTGGAGCGCCGGGATGATCACCGTTGAGGCGAAGTCCGGCCGGGTGTCCCGGTCGAGGAACTGCGCGATCTCGGTGGCCGATCCGACCAGCTCGGCGGCCTTCTTCTGCAGTGCGGTGTAGCCGCCGACGTCCGCGCCACTGTTGGCGACGAGGACGGCCGGGTCGTTCTTGAGGTTGATGTCCGCGGCGGCCTTGCCACCGAAGTACTCCAGCAGCTTGCGCGCGTTGTCCTCGTTCTTGGGCTTGCGGGCCATCATGTAGCCGTCGATCGGAGCGTCCAACGCCTTGGCGCCGATGGCCGGGTCGATCTCGGGGAAGGTGAAGAAGTCGAGGTCGTCCTGCTCGTCGTTGCTGAACTGCTGACCGACGAAGAGGCCGAGCAGGTACATGCCGCTCTTCTTCTGCTGCAACGACTGCGCGGCCTCCTGCCAGGTGCGGCCGAGGCTGTCCGGCTGGTGCAGGGGGAGCAGGCCGGCCCAGGTGTCGAAGACCTTCTTGACCTTGTCGGAGGTCCAGGCCTCCTTGCCGGCCATCAGGTCGATGTGGAACTGGTAGCCGTTGATGCGCAGGTTGAGGATGTCGAAGGTGCCCATCGCCGGCCAGCCGTCCTTGTCGGCGAAGGCGATGGGGATGAGGCCGTCCCGTTTCATCTGCGCGCTGAGGGCGGTGAACTGGTCCAGGGTGGTGGGCACCTGGTAGCCGTGCTGCTGCCACACCGATTTGCGGTAGAAGACCGCCCACGGGTAGTACGTCGCGGGTACGAAGTACTGTTTGCCGTCGTCGCCGGTGGATGCCTTCTTGAAGGCGTCGGAGTAGCCGGAGAGCTTGCTCCACACGTCGCTGATGTCGCTGGCCAGGCCCTTCTGCGCGAAGAAGCGCATCCGGTAGCCGGCGAACCAGGTGAACACGTCGTCGGGCTTGCCCTGTAGATAATTGTTGATGTTCTCCTGGAACGTGTTGTGGTCGACGGTATTGACCGCGACCTGCACGCCGGACGAGGTCTTGAAGCCGTCGGTGACCTTGACCAGGACGTCCTTCGGCTTCGGGTCGGACTGGTTCGAGCCGAGCGACACGTCCTTGCTGGACCCGCCGGAGCCGGAGTCGTCGCCGCAGCCGGAGAGCAGGCCGGTGCCGAGCAGCGCGCCCGTGCCGGCCGCGCCAGCCAGCAACGATCGTCGGTTGATGCCGGCGACTGAGGGCGGTACGAGCCGAGCCAGGTACTCGGCTTGGGATTGGGGACGGGACATCTGTGCCTCCTGCGGATGAGAAGGAGCTACGCCCAAGGGCCTCAGGGTGGTGAAGGCAGGTCCAGCGCCGTGATCACACATTGAGATCCACCGAGAATCCACATTGGCGAACACGAACGGCCATTGGGGCCTCAAGCTACCCTGCGGTCAGGCGCTGTCAAGAGGGCAGTTCGCCTCTGATAACCCAGTCGTGACACGGCCGTTACGTGGTAAACGTTGGAAAGAAGCTCGATGTTGGAACCTGTTGACTTCAGTGGTCCGACGGGGGCACCCTCAGCTGTCATGCGGCGATGGCAGGGTGACGGCATCTATTTCGGCGGCGACTACAACCCCGAGCAGTGGCCCGAGGAAACCTGGTCCGAGGACGTCGACCTGATGCGCCAGGCCGGGGTCAACCTGGCCTCCGTCGGCATCTTCTCCTGGGCGCTGCTGGAGCCCACCCCGGGGCGGTTCGAGTTCGGCTGGCTGGACCGGGTGCTGGACCTGCTGCACGACGGGGGCATCCAGGTCGACCTGGCCACCGCAACGGCCAGCCCACCGCCGTGGTTGGCCCGCGAGCACCCGGAGACGCTGCCCCGCCGGGTCGACGGCGCGATCCTCTGGCCGGGGGGACGGCAGGCGTACTGCCCCAGCTCACCGGTGTTCCGCGAGCGGTCGCTGGAGCTGGTACGCGCGGTCGCCGGCCGCTACGCCGAGCATCCCGCCGTGGTCATGTGGCACGTCTCCAACGAGCTGGGCTGCCACAACGTGCACTGTTACTGCGACGTCAGCGCTGAGGCGTTCCGCGGCTGGCTGCGCGAGCGCTACGGCGACCTGGACCGGCTCAACGACGCCTGGGGCACAGCGTTCTGGAGTCAGCGCTACGGCGACTGGGCCGAGATCAACCCGCCGCGTACCGCACTGACCTTCGCCAACCCGACGCAGCAGCTGGACTTCCTGCGGTTCTCCTCCGACGAGCAGCGTGCCCAACTGCGCGCCGAGCGCGAGGTGTTGCAGACGCTGGTCCGGCAGCCGATCACCACCAACTTCATGATCGGCTTCGGCATCAAGCACATGGACTACCACTCCTGGGCGTCCGACGTGGACCTCGTCTCCAACGACCACTACCTGACCGGCGCCGACCCGCAGGCGCACCTCGGGCTGGCGTTCGCCGCCGACCACACCCGGGGCGTCGCCGGCGGTGACCCGTGGTTGCTGATGGAGCACTCCACCAGCGCGGTCAACTGGCAGCCGCGCAACGTGGCCAAGCTGCCCGGGCAACTGCGCCGCAACAGCCTCGCGCACGTCGCCCGCGGCGCCGACGGGGTGCTCTTCTTCCAGTGGCGTGCCTCCCGGGCCGGCGCGGAGAAGTTCCACTCCGCGCTGGTGCCGCACGCCGGGCCGGACACGAAGGTGTTCCGCGAGGTCTGCCAGCTCGGCGCGGACCTCAAGGCCCTCGCGGAGGTACGCGGCAGTCGGGTGGACGCCGACGTGGCGATCCAGTTCGACTGGGAGGCGTGGTGGGGTGTCGAGTTGGATTCACACCCCAGCGTCGACGTCACCTACACCGACCGGCTCAAGGCCCTGTACGACTCGCTCTGGCGGGCCGGCGTGACAGCCGACATCGTCCACCCGTCGGCCGACCTCAGCGGCTACCGGCTGGTCCTGGTGCCGACCCTCTACCTGGTCCGGGACGCCGACGTCGCCGCGCTGGACCGGTACGTCGCGGCCGGGGGCACGGCGGCGGTCACCTACTTCAGCGGCATCGTCGACGCCAACGACCACATCCGGTTGGGCGGCTACCCGGGCGCGTTCCGGGAGTTGCTCGGTGTCCGCACCGAGGAGTTCTTCCCGCTGCGCGAGGGCGAGCAGGTTCAATTGGACGACGGCAGCACCGCGGACGTGTGGACCGAGTGGGTGCACCCCGACGGCGCCGAGGTGCTCGCCTCGTACACCGATGGGCCCTTGCCGGGCGTGCCGGCGCTGACCCGGCACCGGGTGGGCGACGGCGCCGCCTGGTATGTCGGCACCCGGCTGGACGAGCAGGCCACCGATCGACTGGTGGCCCGGCTGCTCGCCGAGGCCGGCGTCCGCCCGACGGTGTCGGCGCCGTCCGGGGTGGAGGTGGTCCGCCGCCGCGACGGCGACCGGACCTGGCTGTTCGCGATCAACCACACCGACACCGAGGTACGCCTACCGGTGCACGGCGTCGAGCTGTTGACCGGAGGACACTGCGCCGGTGAGCTGGCACTGCCGGCCGGTGAGGTGGCGGTGGTCCGTGAGGATCGGACCTGATTCTGAGAACAGTCACGGCGCGAAGGAGGTTCCCCACATGCTCGCCCAGCAGCGGCAGACCGCCATCCTCGATCTGATCCGCCAACGTGGCGGGGTGCGGGTGAGTCACCTGGTCAGTCGGTTCGGCGTGTCCGACATGACGATCCGGCGCGACCTGGAGGTGTTGGCCGAGCGCGGCCTGGTCGACAAGGTGCACGGCGGCGCGACCCTCGCCGGGCCCGGCTCGGCCGAGGAACCCGGCTTCGCCGCGAAGTCGATCCGCCAGCAGGCGGAGAAGCGGGCCATCGCCGAGCGGGCGGCGACGATGGTGGAGCCAGGGATGGCCATCGCGCTCTCCGCCGGCACCACCACCGCCGCGCTGGCCACGCTGCTCTCCGACGTACGCGGGCTGACCGTGGTGACCAACTCGATCCCGGTGGCCGACGCGCTCTACCAAAACCCGCGCGCCGACCAGACCGTCGTGTTGACCGGTGGCATCCGCACCCCGTCGGACGCGCTGACCGGGCCGGTGGCCGAGGCGGCGATCAGCGCGCTCAACGTCGACCTGCTGTTCCTCGGTGTGCACGGCCTCAGCCCACGGACCGGTTTCACCACACCCAACCTGCTCGAAGCCGGAGTCAACCGCTGCCTCATCGGCGCGGCCCGCCGGCTCGTGGTGCTCGCCGACCACACCAAGTGGGAGACGATCGGCATCGCCACCATCGCCCCGCTGGAGGCCGCCGACGTGCTCATCACCGACCGCGGTCTGCCGACCGAGGCACGCACCACGATCGGCGAACAGGTCGGCGAGCTGGTGATAGTCGAACCCGACTGACCAACCATCCTCGTCGGACGGCCCGCTGCTCACCCGTCCGGCGGACCAGGACTCGAACAAGGGAGCACGGCCATGATTGCGGTCAAGGTGCGACTCGCTGCCATCGCCGTCGTGGGCCTGACCCTCGTCGGGATGCTGAGTTGGGTGGCCGGCGCGTGGCCCGCCGACCAGACCCGGGCGACAGTCGATCACTGCTATGTGACCCACGATCGACTGGAGGCCATGCACAGCCGGTGCGTCGGCAACTGGACCCGCGGCGGCCGCGGGCAGCAGGGGCCGATCCACGGCGTCGACGTCCAGGAGTCCTGGCAGGTCATCGACGACGAGCCCAACAGCGCGTACGAGTGGGAGGTGGCCGTCCCGGCCACGGCGCGACAGCCACGCGTACTCGCCGACACCCGGCAGGCATGGGCGTTGTCGCCGCGTGCCCTGCCCTGGGGTCTGGTCCCCGCCGGCCTCATGGCGCTGCTGGCCGCGCTCGCCTGGCTGATCACCGCGACGGTCAGGGCACCTCGGCCGGCGCCGAGCGCCACGCCCGCCTGACAACGGCCGGCCCCGACGGCGCTGGCAAGGCGCGCTTCACAGCCACCTCACAGGGGTGCTGGATAGGGTGCCGTTCGAGTCAACGTCCGACTCCAGCCTGGAGCGGTCGGCGTCGCACAGGAGTTCCGATGGTCTTCAAGAAGATGTTGAGCGCGTTCGGTGTGGGCGGTCCCAGCGTGGACACCGTGCTGACCAACCCCAACACCCGGCCCGGCCTGACCCTCGACGGGCAGGTCAACCTCGTCGGTGGCGACGCTGAGGCAGCCATCGAGCAGGTGGTGATCGGCCTGGTCACGCGGGTCGAGGTCGAGGGACACGACACCGAGTACGCGGGCACGATGGAGTTCCACCGCATGGCGGTCAGCGGTTCGCTCCAGCTCGCCCCGAAGCAGCAGCTCTCGATCCCGTTCCAGCTGCCGGTGCCGTGGGAGACCCCGATCACCGACGTGTACGGCCAGCGCCTGCACGGTATGACGATGGGTCTGCGTACCGAGTTGGCGATCGCCCGCGCTGTCGACAAGAGCGACCTGGACCAGGTGGCGGTGCACCCGCTGCCGGTGCACGAGCGGATCCTGGAGGCGTTCCAGCGGCTCGGCTTCCGGTTCAAGCACGCCGACCTGGAGCGTGGTCACATCCGGGGCGTGCAGCAGACGCTGCCGTTCTACCAGGAGATCGAGTTCTTCGCCTCCCCGCAGTACGCGAGCACCATCCGGGAGGTCGAGCTGACCTTCGTGACCAGCCAGCGCGGTGTGGAGGTCATCCTGGAGTGCGACAAGCGCGGCGGGTTCCTCAGCGCCGGGCACGATGCGTTCGGTCGCTACCAGGTGTCGCACGCCGACGTTGACCGGGTGGACTGGGCGCAGGTCGTCGACGGCTGGCTGCGCGAGACCACGTCCCGCTACGGCAGCCTGCGCTCCCAGTACGGCCCGAGTCACGGTCACGGTCACAGCCGTGGGCACGGCATGGGCGGCATGGTGGCCGGCGCCGCGCTGGGTGTCGCCGGCGGCATGATCGCCGGCGAGATGATCGAGGAATCGTTCGAGGGTGACTTCGGCGACTTCGGTGGCGACGAGTAGCCGCTACAGATAAACGCCACAGTGGCCTCCGGGAGGATCTCCCGGAGGCCACTGTGCACTGTGAACCGGTCAGTGCCGGGCCTTGCGCTCCTCGCCGCTGCGCCAGTTGCTGCCGGCCTTCGAGAGGCCACGGCTACCGAGGTAGCCAAGCGTCAGCAGGGTGATCAGGAACCAGGCGTTGTCTGCCCGGAAGATGTCCACCCCAGCGGAGTTCTGACCGACGACCTGCGACGCGCCCAGTACGGCGGCCACCGCGATCAGGTAGATCCAGAACTCGGTGGTCTTGAACGCCTGCTTGGTCTCCGTACCGGGTGCCTGCATGTCGTTGCGGCGCCCGTCATGCATCACCGGCATCTGCTGGGTCTGCATGTCCCGCATCTGAGCGGGATTCTGCGGGTCGTTCATGGGCCGGTTCATCGGCCGGGTGGAAGCAGCCTGCGTGCTCATCTGGTCCTCCTCAGGATGCGATGAGTCGTACCTGCATTCCCTCGCCCCGCTACCGCGTTTCGGCCACGGCACGGTTCGCTTTCGTGGCGGGGACAACCCCCGACTACCCGAGGCCCCCGAGCAGGTAACACCGATCGCCGGCCGGAAATCCGGCCGGCGATCGGGTGGTCGACGGGTCAGTGCAGGCCGTTGCGGATCGCCACGCTCACCAGAAGGTCCGGGTCGTCGGTGATGATGCCGTCGACGCCCAGGTCGATGACCCGCTGCATGACCGTCGCGTCATCCACCGTGTACGGGATCACCTTCAGGTCGTACTTCGTTTGCAGGGTCCGAACGTCCGGTCCGTGGAAGTATGCCGGGTTCTCCCGCAGGTACCAGTCGGTCGAGGCGACGGTGCCCTGCTTCGGGTCGTGCACCTGCCAGTTGGCGGAGACCGTGCCAGCGCCCGCGGCTCGCGTCAGCTTGCCCAGGTCCTGGTACTTCCACCAGTCCAGTCCACCGGTCCACGGGCTCTTCACCGACGGGTTGCCGTAGACCGCCTCCAGCGAGCACTCGTCGGCGAGAGTCGCGCACTCGGCCGGACCGTACTGCCAGACCAGGCCGACAGTGCCGATCCGCCGGTCGAGCTGCCGGGCGTACGTGATGGTGCGCCAGTCGAACGACTGGATGGTGGCCCGGCTGGTGAAGCCGGCCCGCTGGATGGCGTCGACGAGCTTGCGGGTGAAGCTGCGGTACGGCTCGGTGTCGTTCACCACCGGGCTGATCTTCGTTTCGATGTTCATTCCGATGTCGGTGCGGCCGCTCGCCTTCACCAGGGCGAAAACCTCGTCCAGGGTCGGGATCCGGGCACCGGGCGCTGGCACCTGGGCGGGCAGTTCGGGCAGCGTCTTCGTGCCGCAGTCCACGGTCTTGAGCTGCGCCAGTGTCAACTCGTGCACCGGCTTGCCGACGTACGGGAACTTCCGGTCCCCCGGGCGCACCGGGGCGGTGTCGACGCAGTGCGACCCGTTGACGGTGCGGTCGTGCAGCACCACGAGCTTGCCGTCGGCTGTCACGTTGGTGTCCAACTCAAGGGTGGAGATGGCCCGGTTGGACAGCGCGTTCGCGAACGCCGGCAGGGTGTTCTCCGGTCGGGTGGCCCGACCGCCCCGGTGAGCCTGGATGTCGAACGGCGCGGCGTACGCCTTGGGCAGCCGGTAACCACGCTGCGCCAGCAGGCCGCGCAACCGGTCCGGGTAGTCGGTGATCATGCCGTCCACGCCGTCGTCGATCAGCTTGGTCATGGTCGGCACGTCGTCGACCGTCCACGGGATCACCTTGATCCCGTAGCGGTGCGCGTGGGCGACCATCTCCTTCGTGACGTACGGCTGGTAGCCCGGGTCGGTGACGGTGCCGTTCTGCGGGGACCCGTGCACCGGCGAGAAGGCGCTGGCGCCGAAGCTGCGGATCGCCTTGATCGGGTCTCCGCCGAAGTCGTCGATGTCCAGCCCGCCCAGCCACGGCGACGCTCCCGGCTGACCGGTCTGGAGGAAGTCGTAGTTGGTCAGGGCGACCAGCGGCAGCTTCGGCTCGACCTGACGCATGCGCATCAGCGCGCCCCAGTCGAAGCTCTGGATGGTGACCTGCTTCAGCATCCCGGCGGCGCGGATCTCGGCCGCGGTGACCCGGACGAACTGCTCGCGGGGGGCGGTCTCGGTCGGCGCGCCAGCCTCGACCTTGGTCTCGACGTTGAGCTTCACGTCCTTCGCCCGGTAGCGGTTGACCAGCGCGAAGACCTCGCGCAGCAGCGGCATCCGGGCGCCGGGGACGGCGAGCTGGCCGGGCTTGTCCGACAGCGTCTTGGAGCCGCAGTCGAGCGAGCGCACCTGGGCCAGGCTGAGCGTGTTGATGTACTTCCCGACGTACGGGAACTCCGGGTCGCCGGGCGTCACCGGGGTGGTGTCGACGCACTTGGTGCCGGTCACCTTGCGGTCGTGGGTGACGACGGCCTGACCGTCCTCGGTGATCTGCACGTCCAGTTCGAGGGTGCTCACCCCGAGCTGGAGGGCGTTGCCGAAGGAGGCGAGAGTGTTCTCCACCCGCAGCCCGAGGCCGCCCCGGTGGGCCTGCACGTCGAATGTCCGGTCCGGTCGTGGCGTCGCCTGGGCGGGCACCGCGAGCCCGGTCGTCACCGTCGCGGCCACCAGGGCCGCGACGGCGGTACGGCGTACTGTGCGCACGCTGTCATCCCCTCCTGCCGGCGGGCATCTCCCACCGGTCGCGGGACAGCATGGACATCTCGGGCTGCGGGCAGGCGGCCAGCGGGCGGCGCGAGGGTGAACCGCCGTGGACGACCTCCCGGTCAGGCCGGGTTTGGTCGGCCGGTGGCCGGGCACGCAGTCAGTTCCACAGCTTCTGCGAGGTGATGGACGTGCGTGAGGACGACATGCGGCAGGATGCCGCCCGCGAGGCCGAGGATCGGATCGCCGGCGGCGTGTACGGCAAGGGCGCCCTCGACGAGGTGACTGTGCCCCGCACCGATGTGGAGAGTCAGATCCAGCGCGATGACCCGTTCGATCCGGCGAAGGAACGGATCGACCCACAGGTGCTGCGCGACGGCGGCCCCGTCGGCGGGCAGGGCGCGGTGACCACCACCGGTGGCACCGCCGGGCCGGCGAGCGTACGCCGGGTGGCCCGACAGCCGGAGCGACACCCGGGCACTGTCGCGCCGACCACGACCGGCGACGCCACCACCGGCGGTCTGAGCACCCCGATGGGCGGTGGCACCAGCGACCAGTCCACGTCGGCGACCGGCCCGGCAAAGTCCATCAGGGACAAATCCGACGACTGACCCCACCCACCCGCCCCCTTGGCGGCGTGATCATGAGGTTGACGTGGCTGTCCGAGATCACAGTCCACGTCAACCTCATGATCGACTCAGCGGGTGGGGGTTGGGCGGAGGACGCCCAGGCGTTGGGTGGCGCGGGTCAGGGCCACGTACAGGTCGCTGCGTCCGCGGGGGGACTCGGCCACCATCCGGTCCGGGTCGACCACCAGCACCGAGTCGAACTCCAACCCCTTGGCCTGCGCGACTGTCAACACCACCACCCGGCTCTCCAGCTCCGGATGCTCGCCGACGGCGGCCTCCGGCAGTGCGGCGGTCACCGCCGCACCCAACTCGCCCACCCGGCCGGCCGGCACGAGCACACCGAGCCGCCCCTCGGTCAGCCCGGCTGCCTCCCGGGTGGCCTCGGCGACCAACTCCGCAGCCAATCGACCGTGGGGCACCGTCCGGTCCCACGGCGGTACGCCGCTCTCCCGCACCGAGCGCGGCGGCCGCAGTGCCGGGTCGATCTCGGCCAGTACGTCGGCGGCGACCGCCATGATCTCGGCGGGAGTGCGGTAGCTGACCGTCAGCTCGGTGAGCCGCCACCGCTGCTCGACGTACGGGGCGAGGGCGTCCGCCCAGGACGGCGTGCCGCTCAGGGCGCCGGTCTGCGCCACATCCCCGACGATCGTCATCGACCGGCTCGGGCAGCGGCGCATCAGCAGTCGCCAGGCCATCGGCGAGAGTTCCTGCGCCTCGTCCACGATCACGTGGCCGAACGCCCAGGTGCGGTCGGCGGCGGCCCGCTGCGCGGTGGTCAGCCGGTCGGCCTCCTCCTGCCGCTCCAACAGCCGATCGGCGTCGATCAGGTCGGTCACGCCGAGGATCTCACCGCCCTCGGCCTCGTCCTCGACGTCGATCGAGCGGGAACCCCGGGCGATCTCCAGCACGCCCTCGGCGTACTCCCGCTCCATCATCCGGATGCGGTCCCGCCGTGCGGCGGCGGCGCGTTCGTCCTCACCGAGCAGTTCGGCGGCCTCGTCCAGCAGCGGGACGTCGGCCGGCGTCCAGCCACCGCGCTCGCGCCGCAGCAGCGCCCGCTCGTCCTCGCTGAGCATCGGCGCCGCGGCGGCGATGCGGTCCGGGTCGGCGTAGAGGTCGGCGAGCAGCCGCTGTGGGGTGAGCACCGGCCACAGCCGGTCCAGGGCGGCCTGGATCTCCGTCTCCTCGCGCAGCTCGCGGCGGATCTCGGCCCGGTCCGCCTCGTCGAGGAGGTTGTCCCCGCCGAGCGGGTCCGCGCCGATCCGCTCGGCCACCTGGTCGGCGAGCGCGTGCACGATCTCCACGTCGAACAGCGCGCGGGACAGGTTGTGCGGTCGGTCGGCGCGACGGACCCGGTCCCGGGCCGCGCGTACGATCTCCGGGTCGAGGGTCAGCGTCTCCCGCTCGACCTCGATCTCCAACGGCTCGTCGGGCACCCACTGCCGGTCCCGTACGGCCAGCGCCAACACCTCGGCCAGCACCGCCCGGCCCTTGAGCGCCGCGGTCTCGGCCGGCTCGGTCCGTTGGGCGCTCACCCCGGGAAAAAGATCACCCTGGGTACGCAGCAGCACGCCGGTCTCGGCCAGCGTCGGCAGCACCTGGGAGATGTAGCGCAGGAACGTCGCGTTCGGGCCGACCAGCAGCACACCACGGCTGGAGAGCTCCCGGCGGTGCGTGTAGAGCAGGTACGCCGCCCGGTGCAGCGCGACGGCGGTCTTACCGGTGCCGGGGCCGCCCTGGACCACCATCACGCCCGGGAGTTCCGCGCGGATGACCTCGTCCTGCTCGGCCTGGATGGTCTCGACGATGTCGCGCATCCGGCCGGTACGGCCCGCGTTGAGCGCGGCGAGCAGCGACGCCTCACCGGTCAGCTCCTCGTGGGCGCCGGGGGAGGCGGTGTCGATGTCGAGCACCTCGTCGTTGAGCCCGGTCACCTTGCGCTGCCGGGTGCGCAGGTGCCGGCGACGGCGTACGCCCTGCGGATTCGCGGCGGTGGCGAGGTAGAACGGGCGGGCGGCGGGTGCCCGCCAGTCCATCAGGAGCGGGTCGTAGTCACCACTGGTGTCGAAGATGCCGATCCGGCCGATGTAGCGGCGGGAGTCGTCGTCGCCGTCGAGACGGCCGAAGCAGAGCCCGTTCTCCACGGCGGAGAACTGTTCGACCTGATCGGCGTACATCGCTACCGAGCTGTCGCGCTGCGAGCGGTCCTGGAGGGTGCCGCCGGTGTTGTGCAGCTCGGCGGTGAGCCGGTGGGCGGCCTGCTCACGCAGTTGATCCAGCCGGTTGTAGAGCATCGAGACGTACTCCTGCTCGCGACCGATCTCGTCGTCGAGCGGCAATTCGCCGGAACCGCCGGAGTGCCTTGACAAGCCGTCTCCCTAAAGATTAGAATCCTTTGCAGGAACGGCTTTTAGCCGTTCTTTTTTGTGCCTTCGAACTGTTGAAGATAGCGCGTTCCGCCGGTTCTCACCAAGCCGGGCGGTGCGGCGCGCCGGTGATCGCGAGGTGGCGACGGATGATCCTGCGGACCGGGCAACGGGTGGTCTTCATCGGGGACAGCATCACCGATTGTGGTCGACGCGACGTCGCCGCGCCCTACGGCAGCGGATATGTGAGTCTCGTGCGCGCCCTGGTCGACGCCCGGCACCCGGAGTTGGAGCTGGAGTGGGTCAACCGGGGTGTGGGCGGCGACACGGTGCGCGACCTGGCCGCCCGCTGGGACGACGACGCCATCGGCGAGCGCCCCGACTGGCTCGCGGTGCTGATCGGCATCAACGACATCTGGCGGCACTACGGTGACCGGCCGGATGAGGCCGTCGGCATCGAGGAGTACGAGCGCACCCTGCGTGACCTGCTCCGTCGGGCGGTCGACGCCACCGGCTGCGGACTGATCCTCGGCGATCCGTTCTTCATCGAGGCTGACCGGAGCGTCCCGCAACGCGCCGACACCGACCGGTACGCGGCGGTCGTGGCGGGGCTGGCCACCGAGTTCGACGCGGTGCACGTGCCCAACCAGGCGGCGTTCGACCGGGTGCTGGCGGTGAGTCCGGCGACGCGTTGGGCCGACGACCGCGTCCACCCGTACCTGCCCGGCCACGCGGTCCTCGCCGACGCGTACCTCAGCGCCCTCGGCGTCTCCTGACCTCGGCCTGACCCACAGCGAAGCGCCGGGCCGACCGTCAGGTCGACCCGGCGCGAACACTGCGGAGATCAGCCGCGCGCGGCCTGGTAGAGCCGCTCCGGCGTCACCGCTCCGGCCAGCACCCGGCCGTCGTCGGTGAGCAGGACGCTGAACAGCTTGCTGGTGAGGAGCCGACCGCTGCCCCAGTCACCACTGACCGCGGGCAGCCCGCCGAGCAGCTTCGACATGTCCATGTCCGGCCCGGCGCCGGCCGGGGGAGCGGCCGGCTTCGTGGCGGGCTTCCGGCCGACATCGGCCCCGTCGAGGCGGCCAACCAGCACCGTCGACCAGCCGTCGCCCACCGCGCGGACCTGCGGGTCACCCGTCGGCTTGACGTGACCGGGCTTGCCAGTCGGGCGCTCGGCCTTCTCCTCGTCGACCGTCACGCCAGGCGGCGGGTTGAAGCGGAACTGGTCAGCGTCGGGGCGGCGGTAGTCGACCTGGGTGAAGGCCACCTCGAACGCCGGCCGGTCGCTGCCCTTCGCGAGCACCTCGAAGCGCAGCGGCACATGCTGCTCGGCGTCGATGGCGATCCGCAACTGGTGCACCAGCGAGTCCTGGTCGCGCGGCTGGAGCACCAACTCGTACGCGTCCCGGCCGGCGACGGTGGCCGACCGGCCCACGCTGACCTCGGTGCTCGGGTCGATCGCGTCCAACGCCAGGTCGGCGGCCTGCTGCGGAGTGGCCGGGAGGCTCGCCGCCGGCTCGGGAGCGGGCTTCCAGGCTCCGGCGTCGCCGCCCAGCGTGCGGTGGGTGGCGGTGTTGCTGCGGCTCTGCCACGTCCACAGGTCCCGGCCGTTGCGGATGATGTCCTGCTCGCCCAGCGTGTCCATCAGCGCGACCCGCTGCTGGTCCGGCCCGGAATACCAGACCCGCAGGGTGTGGGTGCCGGTCAGCAGGGTGGTCAGCTCGTTGCCGGGAACCAGCCCGACGAGGGGCGGCAGGCCCAGGTCGGCGCGTTGCACGACGGTCCCGGACAACCCCTCCAGCCGGGATGTCTGCAGGTCGACCAGGAGCTGAGCGGCGGTTCGGGGCGGCAGGCTCGGCTCGGCCTCGGCAGCGAACGTGCCGATCGCCGCGCCTCCGCCGATGACGGCGACGGCAGCGGTGGCCGGAACCAGCCAACGAAGGACGGGACGGCTTCTCAGGACGGACATGGTGGCACCTCCTGCGGCCATCTTGCCTCGTCGGTGCTGTGAACGCGCTGAGGACACCGAACCGTGCCGATTGACCCGGGTGGCACCCTTGAGCTGTGCGGGTGCTGGTGGTGGAGGACGAGGCTCGGTTGGCGGCTGCCCTGCAACGCGGTCTCCAGGCGGAGGGGTTCGCGGTGGACGTGGCGGCAACCGGCCCGGCGGGCCTGGACTCGGCCCGGCACGGCGGGTACGACGCCATGATCCTCGACGTGATGCTGCCCGGCCTCTCCGGGTACGAGCTGGTCCGGCGGCTGCGCGCGGAGCAGCACTGGCTGCCGGTGCTGATGCTCTCCGCCAAGGATGGCGAGTACGACCAGGCCGACGGCCTCGACTGCGGCGCCGACGACTACCTGACCAAACCCTTCTCGTACGTGGTGCTGCTGGCCCGGCTTCGGGCCCTGCTGCGTCGGGGCGCACCGGAGCGCCCGACCGTGCTGGCGGTCGGTGACCTGCGGCTGGACCCGGCCCGCCGGCGCGTGACCCGGGCGGACGCCGAGGTGGCGCTGACCGCGCGGGAGTTCGCGCTGCTGGACTACCTGATGCGCCGGCCAGGCCAGGTGATCTCCAAGGTCGAGTTGTTGGACCACGTCTGGGACGCCAGCCTGGAGACCGCGCCGAACGCCGTCGAGGTGTACGTCGGCTACCTGCGCCGCAAGCTCGGCCGGGACCGGCTGGAGACGGTCCGGGGCGCCGGCTACCGGCTGGCGACGTGACCGCCGACGACCCGTCACCCACCCGTTGGGCCAGGCTCGGCCGGATGCCGGCCCTCGGGCTGCGCGGGCGGCTCATGGCGATCGGTGTGGTCGGTCTCACCATCGGGCTGGCCCTGGGCGGGGTGGTGCTGCTCGGCGCGCTCAGCTTCGTGCTCCAGCGCACTGTCGACACCGAGGCGTTCCGCACCGCCGACGCGGTCGCCCTGCTCGCCGCCGAGGACGCGCTGCCCGACCCGCTGCCGGTGGCCGGGGGGCAGGTCCGCGTGCAGGTCGTCGACGGGCAGGGACGGATCCGCGCGGCCTCGATCGACGCCGACCGTCTGGTGCCGATGGTTCGCCCGGAGCGACTGAACCGCGACGGTCGGCAGCGGCTGGAGGTGCCGGCCGAGCGGGTCGGGCTCGTCGGCCCGGTCCGGGTGGTCGCCGTACCCGCCGGCACCGCAGCCGACCCGCTCACCGTGCTGGTCGCCCGCTCCATGGCCGACGTGCGGCACAGCACGCATGTGGTCCGGACCATCCTGCTGGTGGCGTTCCCGCTGCTGGTGGCCGTGCTGGCCGCGGTGGCGTGGCGGGTGGTGGGGGCGACCCTGCGGCCGGTTGAGGCGTTACGGCGAGGTGCCGAGGAGATCACCGGGAGGGCCGGCGCCGGCCGGCTGCCGGTGCCGGCGTCGGCCGACGAGATCCACCGTCTGGCGGTCACCCTCAACGGCATGCTGGGCCGGCTGGAGTCCGCCCGCGTGCGGCAGCGGGCCTTCGTCTCCGACGCCGCACACGAGCTGCGCAGCCCGTTGACCAACATCCGGACCGAGCTGGAGGTTGCCCAGCGCCTCGCCGACCGGACGGACTGGACGGCGGTGACCGCCAACCTGCTCGCGGACACCGACCGGTTGAGCCGCCTGGTCGACGATCTCCTGCTGCTGGCCCGCCTGGACGAGGCTCCGCCGGCCCGGGGGACCGGCCCGGTGGAGCTGGGCGCGTTGCTGACCGAGGTCGCCGCCCGCTATCCGTCACCGCCGGTGCGGGTGACGCCGCCGGCCGGCCCGCTCTGGACGGTCGGCACCGTCGAGGAGTTGCGTCGCGTGCTGGCCAATCTGGTCGACAACGCGGTACGCCACGCGCAGGGTGATGTCGTGCTCGCGGCCGAGGCGACGTCGACGACGACCGGGCCTGGCGTCGGGGCGTACCACCTGGTGACGGTGACCGACGACGGCCCGGGGATCGCGTCGGCGGACCGGGAGCGGGTCTTCGACCGGTTCACCCGCCTGGATGACGGACGGGCCCGCGACGACGGGGGCGCCGGCCTGGGGCTGGCCATTGTCCGGGAGTTGGTCCGACGCGCGGGCGGCAGCATCACCCTGACCGACCCGCCGGAGCGGCGAGGACTACGGGTGTGCCTGCTCCTGCCAGCGTTGCCGGCCGAGGACGGCCAAAGGTAGACGGCCCGTGACGGCGACCCCGCGGGTCAGCGGCGGCTGGTGCAGACCTGCTTGGAACGGGCCACGGTGTCGGTGGACCAGGCGACGGCGACGGTGAAGCAGAAGTCGTTGGTGCGGTTGAGCGCGTAGATGACGAAGCTGGTGGTGCCGGCGGGCAGCGTCGCGAAGATGTTGTGGGTCTGGCCGGTGCGGCCGCCCGCGATGACCACCGGGCCCTCGCCGCCGGCCGGATAGGCCCAGTTCAACGCGATGCTGTCCCGGTTGTCGCGCAGGGTCACCGCGCTGGGTGGGGTGCCGGGCGGCGCCGCGGCGGCAGCCGACGTGGGGGCCGTGCCGTCCGGGGCGGGCGCGGCGCTGGCCGGCGCGCCGGCCGTGGGCGAGGCGCTGGCCGGCGGCGGGTTCGGTTCGTCGTCGCCGTCGACCCGGGCCACCCCGGCGATCACCGCTGCCGCGCCGAGGAGCACCACGACCACGCCGGCCACCAGCACCGGCACCAGCCGGTTGCGCTGCTCCGGCGGCGCGCGGTGCACGGGCACCGGCAGCAGCCGCGACGGCGTGTACGGCTCGACCTGCGTGTACGGGTCGGGCTGCGCGTACGGGTCGGACGACTGGTACGGGTCGGGCCGCGCGTACGGGTCGGACGGTTGCTGCTGGTCGGACGGCGGGTTCGGGTCGGGCGACCCGTACGGGTCGGCGGGTGGGTGCAGCCGGTACACCCCGGGCTGCTCCTCCGTGCCGCCGGCCAGCCTGACCACCGACGGGGGCACCGGAGGGTCGGTGGGGTGGGGCGACGGCTCGTCCGCCGCTTCGGTCGACCATCTGCTGCCCGTCGACCCGACCGCCTGGTCGGAGGGCAGCCGGGGGTTCGGTACCGCCCCGGCGTGGTGGGTTGCGGCTGCCTGCGGGTGGTACCCGGATTCGACCGGCCCGTCGCCGTGCGGTGGGACGCGGGCGGCCGGCACGATCGGTGTGTCCCGAGCTGTGGGCGGGTTGTCGGCGCAGGCGTGGTCGGGACTGGCGGCCGCCCGGGCCAGGGCCGCCACCTGGGTGGCCAGCGGGTCGTCGGCGGGAAGGTGCTGGCGGCACAGCTCACGGGCGAGCGCCAGGTTGTCGTGTGCCTCGGCGAACTGCCCACAGTCGCGCTGCATCGCCCCGAGCCGCGCCAGCATCTTGATGCCGCTGGGGTGCCCGTCGCCGTACACCTCGCGGTGCAGCTCCCAGGCGTCCTGGAGGCGGTCGCGGGCCACAGTGCACTGGCCGCGCGCGTACTCGACGGTGGCCAGGTCGGCGTGCGCGGCGAGCACCCGCAGGGACTCCGGGCCGTCCTGTGCGGTCAGCTCGATGATGACTTCCTGGTAGAGCCGCGCCGACCGGGAGTGGCTGCCGACCCGGTGCAGCACCGCGGCCAGGGTCGCCGCCGCGGCCACCGTGCGCGGGTCGGCGCGGCCGTGCAGGCGGGTGGTGGCCGCGTACGCGAAGGCGGCCCACCCGCGGGCCGAGTGCGGCTCGCCGAGGGCGATCAGCACCCGCGCCTGGAGGCTGGCCGCCTCGGCCAGCTCGGGAGTGGCGTTGGCCGGGCGGGGGTCGGCGTCGGTGAGCGCGTCGGACAGCAGTTGCTGTGCGCCGGCCAGATCGCCGGAGGACACGAGGTGGTGCGCCTGATCAGTCAGTTCACCGAAGCCGGAAGACACGCCCCATCGTGCTCATCCGACGACGGTAAGTACAAGACCCGCGCCGGTGTCGATTGGTCAGGATCCGGTCAGGTGCTCGGCCAGGGTCTCGCTGATCCGGCGTAGCTGGTCGACCTGGGCGGGGCTCAACGCGTCGAACAGGTGTCGGCGTACCCCCTCGACGTGGCCGGGAGCGGCGGCCGCGAGAGTGGCGAAACCCTCGTCGGTGAGCAGCGCGATCTGCCCGCGCCGGTCGGTGGGGCAGTCCTCGCGGCGCACCCAGCCGGCGGCCTCCAGCCGGGCCACGGCGTGCGAGAGCCGGCTGCGCGACGACCCCGCAGCCTGCGCCAACTGGCTCATGCGCAGTTGACGACCGGGGGCCTCGGAGAGCTGGACCAGGATCTCGTAGTACGCGTGCGGCATGCCCGCGTCGCGTTGCAGCTCACGGTCGAGAGTGTCCATCAGCACCCGGGAAGCGGTGAGGTACGCGCGCCACGTGCGCTGCTCGTCGGGGTCCAACCAGCGGGTCATGACCGCCATCATACTCCCGATAGTTGAATGCTCAACCAAACCGCGCTAGTCTCGGGTCATGGGTATCCACCGGCTCAACCACGCGGTCCTCTACGTCAGTGACCTCGCCCGCAGCGTCGCGTTCTACAGCGACGTGCTGGGCTTCCGCCCGGTGGCGATGACCCCGGACGGCTTCCGGGGCGCCACCTTCCTCCAGGCCCCCGACTCCACCAACGACCACGACCTCGGCCTCTTCGAGATCGGCACGGGCGCCGGGCGGTCGACCGCCGGCCGGTCCACCGTCGGCCTCTATCACCTCGCCTGGGAGGTGGACACGCTCGACGAGCTGGCCGCCACCGCCGAGCGGCTCGCCGCGGCCGGCGCACTGGCCGGCACCTCCGACCACGGCACGACCAAGAGCCTCTACGGCAAGGACCCGGACGGCCTGGAGTTCGAGGTGGTCTGGCTGATCCCGGCCGACCTGCTCGACGACACCGCGCTGGCCGCCCGCAAGCAGATCGGTCGGCTCGACCTGGACGCCGAGCGGCAGCGTTACGGCGGCCAGACTCGGGGCGGGGTGGGGATCTCCGTCCCGGCCTGACCGCCCGTACGGTAGAACGGACCGATGCCGACCGACCGGACCACTGATTTCCTCCGCGAGCTGCTGGTCCGCCAGTTGACGACCTGGCTGCCCGCGGCCCTGCACCGCTCCCGGCGGGCCACCATAGCCCTCGCGGGCGCCGACGCGGGCAGCGCGGAGGCCGCGCTGCGCCTGGTCGCCACGCACGGCGACCAGGTGCGCGGCCGGCAGGTGACGGTGCTTGTGCTGGCCGACGCCGACGCCGACGCCGACCTGCCGGCCCGACTCGGCCCGATCGAGGCGGAGCTGCCCGCCGAGGTCACAGTGCACCTGCTGCCCGGCGACGCCTACCGGTTACCGGTCGCGGTGAAGGCTGCTGGGGCGGCCGGGGCGCCGCTGTTCTCCTTCGTGGACCTGCCCGGCGCGATGACGCCAAAGCTGCTCACCGCCGCGACCAACGGCCGGACCGGAGAGCTGCTGCTGCATACCGGCGACAGCGCCCGAGACGTGCTCGTCTCCGCCGGCTTCCCCCTGGTGGCCGAGGTGGCACCGGTGCTCTCCGGCGGCGAGGCTGCCGGGGTGATCGCGTTCGGCAGCCGCTCCGACCGGAGTCTGGAGGCGGTCCGTGACGCGCTCTGGGAGCTCGGCGCGGACCTCGGCGTGCGCTACCGCGACCCGCTCGACCCCACCGGCACGACCGTCGACGTGGTCGGCGATCCCGACCTCGAACCGTTGGCCCACGAGCTGCTGGCCGAGTTGCGGGCGGGCGGGCCACGGCCGGTCACCGAGCTGCGCCGGCACACCCTCACCGCGACCGTCTATCGGGCCGCCGACGCCAATCAGGCGCTCGCTGAGCTGATCGACGCCGGTGCGCTGCGACGCGATCGCGAGTCCGGGCGGCTGGCCGGCGACGAGATCATCACCCTGGCGCGCTGAGCGCCCACCCCGCAGACGCCGAGCGGGGTGCCGGTGAATCACCGGCACCCCGCTCGACTCCCGGGAGGCTTACGACCGGGACTTGTCCTGCTTCCAGCTCAGCGGACCCGGCAGGTCGACCCGGTGCGCACGGGCCTTGGAGTTCCAGGACCAGCGACCGATCTTGATGCTCCACGAGGAGAAGCCGTTCTCGGTGAAGTTCAGGATGATCGGACCGTACTTCTTGCGCTTGCGAAACATGAGGCCCATCGGAGGTCTCCCCTCGTCACCGTTCCCTGCCGTGTCGAGATCGAACATGCCCGAACCGTCAAGTTTTGAAACCCTCTCGCTGTCCGCCCTGGACGGTCGCCCGCCGGGTGCCGCAATCTCTATCCACCAGATAGGTGTTGCGGCACGGTAAACGCTGCTCGTAGCGCTTTGTAACATCGGCAGCGATTGAAGTCTCATCTTCTGGAAGGCCGTTGACCGCTCGTTCCGATCCCGGGCAGCATGGGGTCATGTCGCAGCGGGATGAGCTTCTCCTCACCGCTCGTGTGCACGTCGACCTGGTCCGGCACGCGAGCGCGCTCTGTTGAGCTGACCGGTTCACCCGGCTCGGCTCCAGCGCCGCACTCCCATCGCCCGCCCGCTCAACGCGGAGCAGCGTGCCCGCACGCCCTCATCCGGGCGTCCCCGCTCCCATCGTGGACAGATCAGGAGACTCCTCATGTCCCCACCCCGTCGTGCCGTTCTGCGTACCTTCGCCGCCGTTGCGGCGCTGGTCGTGCTCACCGCCACCGCCGGCTGCGGCGGTGACGCGGCAGCCGACGGCGCCCAGGCAAGCCAGCTGCGCTACCAGGGCTCGGTCGGTCAGGTCACCCTCCCCGAACTCGCCGCCGACCTCGGCTACCTCGGCGACGTCAAGCTCAAGTGGATCGGCAACGTCACCGGTGGCCCGCAGGACATCCAGGCCACCGCCACCGGGCAGAGCGACTTCGGCGGCGCGTTCAACGGCGCCATCGTCAAGCTCGCCGCCGCCAACGCCCCGATCACCGCCGTGGTCAGCTACTACGGCTCGGACGCGCAGACCTTCCAGGGCTACTACGTGCTCGACGACAGCCCGGTCCGCAGCCCCCGCGACCTGATCGGCAGGAAGGTCGGCATGAACACCCTCGGCGCGCACGCCGAGGCCGTGCTCAAGACCTGGCTCGCCCGCGGCGGTCTCACCGCCGCCGAGATCAAGCAGGTCGAGCTGGTCGCCCTGCCACCGGTCAACACCGAGCAGTCGCTGCGACAGCGGCAGATCGACGTCGCGGTGCTCGGCGGCGTGATCCGCGACAAGGCGGTCGCCAGTGGCGGCATCCGCACCATCTTCACCGACTACGAGCTGCTCGGCGCCTTCAGCGGCGGCACCTACGTCTTCCGCGACGACTTCATCAAGCGCAACCCGGAGACCGTCAAGGCGTTCGTCACCGGGGTCGGCAAGGCCATCGAGTGGGCTCGCACCCAACCCCGGGAGACAGTGGTCGCCCGGATGCGGGACATCATCGGCAAGCGCGGCCGCAACGAGGACCCGTCGCTGGTCGCGTACTGGAAGAGCAGTGGTGTCGCCGGGCGCGGCGGCGTGATCGGTGAGCAGGAGTTCGGCACCTGGATCGACTGGCTCGCCGCCGAGGGCGAGCTCAAGGGCGACCGTCCGAAGCCCGGCGACATCTACACCAACCGGTTCAACCCCTTCGTGGACGGGGGGAACGCGTGAGCACCGACAAGATCCTCTTTGATCGGGTGAGCAAGACCTTCCCGGTCCGCGCCAGCCGGCGCGGCGGAGCCGGCGCGGTGACCGCGCTGGACGAGGTCACCCTCGGGGTACGCCCCGGCGAGTTCCTGGTCGTCGTCGGCCCCAGCGGCTGCGGTAAGTCCACGCTGCTCGACCTGCTCGGAGGGCTCACCGAGCCGACCGCAGGGCGGGTGCTCGTCGACAGTCGCCCCGTCACCGGTCCCGGCCTGGACCGGGGCATCGTCTTCCAGCAGTACGCGCTGCTGCCCTGGCGCACCGCCGCCGGCAACGTCGCGTTCGGCCTGGAGGCCAAGGGGGTGCCCCGCGCCGAACGCGCCGCCCTGATCGAGCACCACCTCGACCTGGTGGGCCTGCGCGGGTTCGCCGACCGCTACCCGCACGAGCTGTCCGGCGGGATGAAGCAGCGGGTGGCCATCGCCCGCAGCCTCGCGTACGACCCGGACGTGCTGCTGATGGACGAGCCGTTCGCCGCCCTGGACGCGCAGACCCGCGACTCGTTGCAGGACGAGCTGGTGCGGATCTGGGCCCGCACCGGCAAGACGATCGTGTTCATCACCCACGGCATCGACGAGGCCGTCTACCTGGGGCAGCGGGTGGCGGTGCTGACGTCCCGGCCCGGGCGGCTCAAACAGGTCATCGACATCGACCTCGGCGACCGGGACGCGGTCGAGGACGTCCGCTCCACCGACGCGTTCCGCCACCACCGGCACCAGATCTGGACCCTGCTGCGTGACGAGGTGCGGGCCGCCCAGGCGGCCGAGGGCACCGGCGTCCGCCACACCGAGGAGGCCCGCGTTGGTTGACATCGCCGAACGTCCCACCCGACTCGTAGGCCCACCCAGAGTGCCCCGCGCTGCGCCCGACCGTGCTGTTCCCGGTCGCGCCGGTCGGCTGCTCGGCATCGGCGCGAAGGTGCTGCACCGCACCGTCGCCATCGTCGCGCTGGCCGCGATCTGGGAGGGCGCACCCCGGCTCGGGCTGGTGGACCGGGTCTTCCTGCCCCCGCTGTCGGAGGTGCTGGTGGCCTGGTGGGAGTTGCTGCGCAGCGGGCAGCTCGCCGAGCACGTGGGCGCGAGCCTCACCCGGTCGCTGGCCGGGCTGGGCCTGGCGGTGCTCACCGCCATTCCGCTCGGCCTGCTGATCGGCTGGTACCGGCCGCTCGCCGAGCTGCTCAGCCCGCTGCTGGAGGTGTTCCGCAACACCGCCGCGCTGGCCCTGCTGCCGGTGTTCGTGCTCATCCTCGGCCTGGGGGAGACCTCCAAGATCGCCCTGGTGCTGTACGCGTGCTCCTGGCCGATCCTGCTGAACACCATCGCCGGGGTGAAGGGCGTCGACCCGCTGCTGATCCGGTCGGCCCGCTCGATGGGGCTCAACCACCTGCGGCTGTTCCAGAAGGTGATCCTGCCGGCCGCCGTGCCGACCATCTTCACCGGCGTCCGGCTGGCCGGGGCGTACTCGATCCTGGTCCTGGTCGCGGCCGAGATGGTCGGCGCGAAGGCCGGGCTCGGCTACCTCATCAACTACGCGCAGTACAACTTCGCGATCGCCGACATGTACTCCGGGATCATCACGATCTCCGCCATCGGCCTGGTCGTCAACCAGCTCCTCGTCGCCCTCGAACGTCGCTTCTCCACCTGGCGCGTCGACGTCTCTGCCGGATAGGACGGACACCAATGACCCGTACCCTGCACCTCAACGCGTTCCTGATGGGCGTCGGCCACCACGAGGCCGCCTGGCGGCACCCCCGCACCGACCCGCGTCGGGTCACCGACGTACGGCACTTCCAGGAACTGGCCCGGATCGCCGAACGCGGCACCCTCGACTCGCTCTTCCTCGCCGACGGTCTCTCGGTCGGGCCGAACCCCCGCCACAACATCCAGGCCGTCTTCGAGCCGCTAACCCTGCTCGCGTCGCTCGCCGCGGTGACCGAACACATCGGTCTCATCGCGACGGTCTCCACCACCTACAACGAGCCGTTCCACGTCGCCCGCAAGTTCGCCTCGCTGGACCACCTCAGCGGTGGCCGGGCCGGCTGGAACATCGTCACCTCCGCCCAGGAACGGGAGGCGGTCAACTTCAACCGGGACAGCCACCCCGAACACGCCGACCGTTACCGGCGGGCCGCCGAGTTCGTCGACGTGGCGATCAAGCTCTGGGACAGCTGGGAGGACGACGCGCTGGTCTTCGACACGACGGCCGGGGTGTTCGCCGACACCGACCGGGTGCACGAGGTGGCGCATCGCGGGCCGGAGTTCCAGGTCCGTGGCCCACTGAACATCCCCCGGGGGCCCCAGGGCCGACCGCTGCTGGTGCAGGCCGGTTCGTCGCCGGACGGGATAGCCTTCGCCGCCCGCTACGCCGAGGCGGTCTTCACCGCGCAGCAGACCCTCGCCGACGGGCAGAGCTTCTACGCCGAGCTGCGCCGGCAGGTTACCGCCGCCGGCCGCGACCCGGACCTGGTGAAGGTCCTGCCCGGCATCGCGCCGGTGCTCGGCGGCACCGAGGCCGAGGCGCTGGCGCTCGCCGCGGAGCTGGAGGAGCTGATCGTCCCCGACTACGCCCTGGCCCAGCTCTCCGGGATGCTCGGCATCGACCTGACCGGCCTGCCGCTGGACGGGCCGCTGCCGGAGCTGCCGGCCGCCGGCACCGTGCAGGCCCACCAGAGCCGCTACCAGCTCGTCACCGAGCTGGCCCGCCGGGAACAGCTCACCATCCGGCAGCTGATCGGCCGCCTCGGCGGGGGCCGGGGTCACCGGGTCGTCGCCGGTACGCCGGAGCAGGTCGCCGACCAGATCGAGCTGTGGTTCACCCAGGGCGCCGCCGACGGGTTCAACATCATGCCGCCGCACCTGCCCGGCGGGCTCGCCGACTTCGTCGACCACGTGGTGCCGGTGCTGCGCTCCCGTGGGCTGTTCCGCACCGAGTACACCGGTCGGACCCTGCGCGAGCACTACGGCCTGCCCCGACCGGCCAGCGCGTACGCCACGTCGGCCCTGGTGCCGGCATGACCACCGTGGAGCGACCCTCGGCGGAGATTGCCGAGCTGCGACCGGTGAACCCGGACCTGTTCCGCGCACTGCTGCGGCGGCAGGCCAGCACCGTCACCGTGGTCACCGCTGTCGCCCGCGGCACCGACCCCGCCTGCCTCGGTGAGATCGGCGCGCCCATCCGGGCGGGCTTCACCGCGACCTCGTTCACGTCGGTGTCGCTGGACCCACCCCTGGTCTCGTTCTGCCTCGGGGTGGCGTCGTCGAGTTGGCCGGTGCTCGCCCGCGCCGAGCACGTCGCCGTCCACCTGCTCGGCGCCGGGCAGCGGGAGGCCGCCACGGTCTTCGCGACCAGCGGCATCGACCGGTTCGCCGCGTACCCGGACTGGACGTCGGGACCGTTCGGGGTGCCGCTGCTCGACGGGGTGCTGGCCCGGCTGCTCTGCAGGGTGGTGCACCGGGTCCCGGCCGGCGACCACACGCTGGTGATCGCCGAGCCGCTGGCGCTCGGCGACGGTGGCGACGGCCCGCCACTGGTCCACCACCGCGGCGGCTACACCACCGCCGTGCCGACGTGACCGCACCGACCACCGCCGACCTGCTCGCGTTGGACCGGGCCGCCCAGGACCTGCTGTTCCGGGCGGCCCGCACGGCCAACACGTTCACCGACGAGCCGGTCACCGACGCCCAGGTCGCGGCGATCCACGACCTGATCCGGTACGGGCCGACCGCGTACAACGGCCAGCCGCTGCGGGTGCTGCTGCTGCGTTCGCCGGAGTCCCGGGCCCGGCTGCTGCCGTACGTCTCGTCGAGCAACCGGGCGAAGACGGCCAGCGCGCCACTGGTGGTGGTGCTCGCCGCCGACGTGGACTTCCACGAGCGGCTGCCCGAGCTGTACCCGCACCGGCCGCAGGCCCGCGACTGGCTGAGCGACAGTCCGTCCCGCGCCGAGCAGGCCCGGTTCAGCGCGACCCTCCAGATCGGCTACCTGTTGGTGGGCGTACGAGCCGCCGGGCTGGCCGCCGGCCCGATGGCCGGGTTCGACGCGGCCGGGGTGACCCGCGAGTTCTTTCCCGACGGCCGGCACGAGGCGCTGCTGCTGCTCAACCTGGGCCACCCCGGCCCGGACGCCTGGGAGCGGCGGCTGCCCCGGCTCAGCACCGAGGAGGTGGTGTGGACGCTGTGAGCCGACCCGAGGTCAGCGCGGCTCCCACGCGTCGGGCAGCGCGGTGAGCTTGCGGACGTGCGCGGGCAGTCGACCGCTGACGATCTCGGCGAGGCTCACCTCGTCGACGACCCGCCGCACGGCGGCGCGCACCGCCACCCACAGGCCGGGCAGGTTCTCCGCCGAACCCTCGTACCGGGTTTCCTCGGGGCGCAGCCCGCGTACCCCGGCCAGCGGGCCCTCGACGGCGCGCAGCACCGCGCCGACGGTCACCTCGCGTGGTGGGCGCGCGAGGGTGTAGCCGCCCTCGGCGCCGCGTTGCGCGCGGACGATGCCGGCCCGGCGCAGATCCGCCAGGACCGCCTCCAGGAACTTACGGGGCATGTCCTGCTCCGCGGCGATGGCCTGGGTGGACAGCAGCGAGGGGTACGCGGTGGCGAGGCTCAACGCCGCCCGTACCGCGTAGTCGCCGCGCGCGGAGATCTGCACCCTGCCATCATGCCCGCCCGGTGCCGTCCGGCCCTCCGGCGGGCGGCCCGGACCTCGTGGCGTACCCGCCGTTGGCGGGTTCGCCGGGGGTGCCGGGGCGGAACCAGCCGCCGTTGACGCCCGTCGACTCGGCCGGCGGTCGGGGTCGGACCACCCGTCCGGCCACCGGTTGGTCCCGGGCGGCTCGGAACGCGCCGGGGCTGACCCCGACCTCGCGGCTGAAGAAGCGGCCGAAGTTGGTGGGTTCGGAGAAGCCGAGCCGCCGGCCGATCTGGGCGATCGGCTGATCCGTCGCGGCCAGTAACCGGCTGGCCTGCAACGCCACCCGCTCGTCGATGACCTGTTTGGCGCTGCGACCGGTGACGGCCAGGCAGGCCCGGGTCAGGGTCCGCACCGAGCAGCCGAGCTCCGCCGCATAGTCCTCCACCCGCCGGGTGTGCGGGTAGCCGTGCTCGACCTCGCGGCGGAACCGGTGGAACGTCTCGTCCTCGGGTCGGGACGGCGACCGGTCGTCGTGGGCCACGGCCAGCCGCAGCAGCAGCACGGCCAGTTGGTGCCGGAGCAGCGCGCGGGCGGTGGGGCCGTCGGGGTGCCGTCGACAGTCCACCGCCAACTGGCTCACCTCGCTGATCACCGCGTCCTCGTCCTCACCGGCCAACTGCCGCCAGGTCGCGGTAGTGGTCAGGTCGACGTCGAAGTCGCGCAGCGCCTCGGGATCCCAGGCGACCACTGTGGCGTCGAACTGGGGGCCGGCGCAGCGGAGCACCTGGCCGGGGCGGACCCGAAGCAGTGTGCCGGGCCGGCACGGCAGCAGATGAAAGTCGAGTTCCGCGTCGCCGTGCCCACGCGTGGTGAGAATCAACAGCTCCCGCTCGACGATCACCGGCCGACGCCAGCCCGGGGCACCGGCAAGATCGGCCAGCGCGAACGTGGCTATCTCGTCGGTGACGGGAGACGCCGTTCCGATCGATGGCGCGGGGGAGGAATCGGTGGAGACCATCGCCTGCGACGGTAGCCCGAACCGCAGGTCACCGCATCCCGATCGACGTTCGTAGCGGAATCCGCGGCAAGCTCCGGGCTTGTCTCGCTCCCGGCGGCCGGGCTACGTTACCCGGCGGTAGCGCCGTCGGTCCGCGGTCCGCCCGGCATCCGCCGGCCACTCGACCGGCCGACGGCCCCCGCCGACTCGCGATGGGATGGGCATGACGCAGCTGTTTTCGGTCGAAGGTAAGACGGTCCTGGTCACCGGCGGCTCGCGGGGGATCGGGCTGATGATCGCCCAGGGCTTCGTCCGAGCCGGCGCACACGTGATCATCTCGTCGCGCAAGGCGGACGTCTGCGAGGCGGTCGCCACCACCCTGTCCGCCGAGGGTCGCTGCGAGGCCATCCCCGCCGACCTGAGCGACGACGCCGGCGCCGAGACGCTTGCCGCCGCCGTGCGTGAGCGCTTCGGCCGCCTCGACGTGCTGGTCAACAACGCCGGCGCGACCTGGGGCGCACCGCTGGAGGACTACCCGGAGGCCGCGTTCGACAAGCTCTGGGCGGTCAACGTCAAGGCCGTCTTCCGGCTCACCACCGCGCTGCTGCCGGCGCTGCGCGCCGCCGCCAGCGCCGACGACCCGGCCCGCGTGATCAACATCGGGTCGATCGACGGCATCCGGGTGCCGATGATGGAGGTGTACGCGTACTCGGCCACCAAGGCGGCCGTGCACATGCTCACCCGCAGCCTCGCCCACCAGCTCGCCGGTGAGCAGATCACCGTCAACGCGATAGCGCCCGGCCCGTTCGAGAGCAAGATGATGGCGTTCGCGCTCGACGACCGGGCAAGCCGGGCCGCCATCGAGCAGCAGGTGCCGCTGGGCCGCATCGGGCGCCCCGAGGACATGGCCGGCACGGCCATCTACCTCTCGTCGCGCGCCGGCGCGTACCTCACCGGGGCTGTCATTCCCGTCGACGGCGGCATCACCACGCACGGCTGAGCACCGGCCGACCCGGGGCGCACTGTCCGCGTACTCCCTGGGTGTGTGCCGGGGCCGCGCGGACTCGGCAGATCCGCGCGGCCCCGGTGTGGCCGGTGTTGCCCGTTCGGGCGGTCAGCGACCGGCGAGCAGCCGGTTCACCGCCGTGTCGACGTCCAGGTGCTCGGCCTCACGGCCGCGCGGGACGACGACGTAGGTCCGTCGAAGGAAACGCACCAGGACGCTGCGCGGCACCTCGAAGAGGGCGTTGCCGTCCGGTGACGAGAGGGCCAGCGCGACGAAATCGCCGCGCGGTGTGGCCCAGGGCCAGACCCGCACATCCCCGATGCCGGCCGGCTCGTCCAGGCCGGTGACAAGAAGTTCGCGAGCGAACGACCAACTCACCGCCTCGCCCCCTGCCGATTCGGCATGGAACAGGACATGGACCGCATACGGGTCAGCAGGGTCGTAACGCAGACTGGCACGCACCGGCAAGGCGGTGGCGTCAGGTGCGACGAGCCTTAGCGACGTCTCGACCTCTACGGTCGTCGGTCGGATGACACTCATGGACGTTCTCCCCCCGGCACCGCTGCGGAACGCGCGTGTCCCGCTTTTCCCATACTCAGGTGCTACTCCTGGCTACGCTCCGCCATACGCTGACTTCACCCAGTGGTGGGAAGGGGGACGGAAAGGCCGCGTGAATGTGAGCATTCATGTAGGATTTCCGGTTCTGCCCAGTGCGTGATCCCGCCCGGTATCGGGTGGCTCAGTCGTCGACTTACTCCGGTAACGTCCAGTCGGCCGTTGCAGTGACGGGCCCGAGCGACACTGGGGGGTGAAATGGTGACGAAGCAATCCTCAGTGGATCCGGCGGCGGTGCCCGGCCCGCCGAAAGTCGCGGTCCGAGCAGCCGAAAAGCGGGGGTACGGAGTGCCGATGGAGCAGCCCGAACGGGCCGGTCGGCCGGCGTCCGACGCCGGTCGTCCAGGTGGTGGTGGCGCCGGTCGTGGTGGCGACGCCGCCGTTGGTCGTGGCGGCGGCGCCGGTGTTGGTGGCGGCGGCACCGGCGTTGGTGGCGGCGGCGACGCCGACGCCGGCCGTGGTGGCGGAATCGCCGTGCAGGAGCGGCCGCGCCGGCCCCGCTGGCGTGAGCGGATCTCGCTGACCCTCGACCTCATCCGCGCCAACCCCACCGGCCGGATCGCACTCAAGATCTTCATCGCGATCGCCGGGGCGCTGGTGGTGACCATCGGCATCGCCCTCATCCCGCTTCCCGGGCCCGGCTGGCTGCTGGTGATCGCCGGCCTGGGCATCTGGGCCGTCGAATACCACTGGGCGCGCCGGCTGCTCGGCTTCACCCGCCGCCACGTCCACGGATGGACACGCTGGGTAACGAGACAGTCGCTGCTGGTGCGAATCGTGCTCGGCTCCGTCGGCGTGGTTTTCGTGGCAACGGTGGTCTGGCTGTCCCTCAAGTACAGCCTCGGCATCGACGTGGTGGCCGAGGCGATGCACTACCTCGCGACGCACTGACCCCGGATTTCCGGTCCGGATCCACGATCGGGTAGAGTCAGTGGCGCTGAGGGCGATTAGCTCAGTGGGAGAGCGCTTCGTTCACACCGAAGAGGTCGCTGGTTCGATACCAGCATCGCCCACTCTCAGTTCGCACAGGTCAGAGGCCGCTTCCCGATTTCGGGAGGTGGCCTTTCTGCTGTCGTGCAGCAGCTAAGTACAGCAACGGCGTCATTGGCCTAGTGAATCGCCAAGGCGTTTGAGGGCGTCTCTGGTCGTCTTGTTGGATACCTGGGTATAGATCTCCATCGTCACGGCGAAGCGGGCGTGCCTCAGCACCTGCATGGCGACTCTGGGGTGGACGTCGAGGTCAGCGGGCGCAGTCCGGCGTAGGCGTTCGGTTGGCCGTCAAGGCTGCCTTGACGGTGGTCGGCCGTCGTGGCGCCGCTGGCGGTGTCGGTGGTCATGGGCCTGCCGAGGTGCCAGCAGGCGTCGATGAGGCGTCACGTCGATTCCAAGCCAGCGTCGCCCTAGCTTTCGGCGGCGTCGACAGTGGTCCCGCAGCCAAACCCGTGGCGTTCCTACTCGCCGACCTCGGCGTGACCAAGAGCCACTCGCGGCCGCACACCAGCAACGACAACCCGTACAGCGAAGCGCACTTCAAGACACTGGAGTACCGGCCCGGCTTCCCCGACCGCTTCGACAACATCGAACAGGCCCGAACCCCCTGCTGGTCGACACGGTGCAGGGTTCGAGGGGCCCGATCTACGCTTCGGCCGTCAGTCCGAGGTCCGGATCTGCTCCAGGCGCGTCAGTGGTTCCTGGAGGTACTCCATGAGCTCCCGCAGCGCGTCCTTCTCCGCCGTGGTGATCACAACGCCCTCCTCCCACAGGGCGCCGACGAGCGTCGTGATCGCCAGGTCCCAGGCCCCGGCGCCGGCGGCGTTCAGGACGATCGGCCGGTACTTCGGGCTGATCTTGGGTGCGAGCTGGTCGGTGATCTGGCCGCTGTACCAGTAGTATTCGTTGACTTCCATGGGTCTCCCGTGGGTTCGGTGGCTAGGTCGGCCGCTTGGCGCGCGGGTTGGTGGTGACGCCCTCGCCGCTGAGGGGGTGGCCGCCGGAGATGCTGCCGTCCTTGTCCAGGGTAACGACGCAGGTGATGCCGTCGCGGGTGCCGGTGACGATCCAGCCGTCGCCGCCGGGACGTGGCTGAGGGCGGCTGTCGGGGTTGGTGGCGATGCTCTTGAACCAGCCCACGACCTGCTCCTTGGTGGTGCCGGGCGGGAAGAGCGTCTTGCCGGGCTCGGTGGACGAGGGCTTGTGGTCGCCATTACCCTTCCCGTCGCCGTCCCAGATTTTGTCCATCGCCCCGTCGCCCATCTCACCGAAGCGGTGCATGTCGTACATGGCGTCGGCGAACTCGGGGTCGTCCCAGGGGTTCGTCCTCTTGGGTACCTCGGGCTCGGATGTGTCGGCGTCCTTCGGGCGGCCCTCCCCGGCGCGCTTGATGCCGTGCTGCTGGGCTGGTCCCACGCGCTTGGGCATCATTGCGGGGTTGAACTTGGAACTCTTGGGGCCATCGTCGCCACCGCCGTGCGGTGGGGTGGGGCCCGAGGGGTGCTTGTGGAGGCCCGCCACAGCGAACAGGACCACCAGGACGGCGGTGGTCCGCAGAGCCGCCATGAGTTGTCGCATCGTGGGCCGCCTAGACGTCGAGGAGTGCGCGAAGGGCGGAGAGGCTGCTGATCAGGCCCATCAGCCAGCCGAAGATGCGGCCGGTCCAGCGGACGACGGCGACCGCGAGCTGGGAGGCGACCAGCGGTGTGGCGAAGCCGACAGAGAAGACCACCTCGGCCAGCCACACCACGACCTTGGCGATGCAGTCGGCGATGAAGGCGCGCACCACCTCCCGCACCGTCTGCACCAGGACCCCCGCGCCACGGGTCGCGGCACCCATGCCGGCGGCCGTGCCCGCGAAGATCCCGGCGACGTCGATGTTGATGGTCAGGATGTCGCGGTAGGCGTCGGCGGCCGTGCCCTGCCATCCGTCGAGGTCGCCGACCAGCCGCGCCTTGAGGTCCTCGGCGATGGAGAACAACTCACTGGCCATGTTGTCCCAGGTCAAGGCGTGCGTCTCGATGGTCTCGGGGTCGCCGGCCAGCCAGTCGAGGGCCTGCTTCAGTGGCTCGACCTGCTCGATGGCCCACTCGATGCCCATCGACAGGAGCGTGCTGAACGGGTCGATGACGATGGACGCCCCGTCGAGAGCGGCGCCCAGGCCCGCCACTGAGCCGTCGATCCAGCTGCCGGAGTCGATGGCGGCCTTGATGCCCATGTAGTCGTCGGCGAGCGGCAGGCCGGTCCAGCCGTCGCGGTGCGCGGCGCTTGTCGAAGCGATGTCGGAGGTCGTGGCGACCAGTGGGTTGCTCATGAGAGGGCGCCGGGCCGGCTCAGGTCGCGGAGTGGAAGGAGTTGAAGCCGTCGGTGTTCGACTCCTCGGCCCGCTCGTAGGCGTCGGCGTTTTTCTTGATTCCCGCGGCGAGCAGCGCGATGTTCTCGGCGAGCATCCCCACGCCCTTGTCCTGGTCCCGGTGGCGTCCCTCCAGGATGGGCGGTAAGAACTGGCAGAGCTGCCCGTACGCCTCGTCGGCCTGGAAGATGGTGGCGCTCGCTGCCTTGACGGCGGCGAAGCGGTCGTGAATGGCCAACATGGCCGTGGCGTGCGCGCGCAGGGCCTCGACGTCGACCTCGAACCCCCCGTGCATCAGTAACGCCCCTCTTCGTCCTCGGTGTCGGCGGTCCGGAATCCGGCCAGCAGGGCCCGGCCGGTCGCCGAGTCGGCGCCGACCGTCTCCCGCACGACTTCGGCGGCGGCCTCGGCGAGCTTGACCCGCGCGTTGCGATAGGCGCCCATGATCGCCTGCTGCGTCTGCTCCAGACTCACGCGCTGCACACGCGCGGAGAGCCGGACGTCGGCCATCGCCCCTGTGGAGTCGACGGTGACCTCGACGATCCCGTGGGCGTCGCTGGCCGTGACCCGCAGCGCGCGCAAGCCGGCACTGGCGGCCTGCGTGTCGGCGGCCCGGCGCGAGGCATTGGCCTGCCATGCCTCCAGGCGTTCCCGCGCATCCTCGGCGTCCAACAATGGATTACCCATCGCGCCTCCGTTTCGGTTGCCGAGCAGGGGATTCAGGGGCGTCAGTGTAGCCGCGGCCCGCCACACCAAGATTGCCGAGCGAAGGTCCGCATCCAACGCCTCGTCTGACGCCAGCAGTGCAGCAGTCAGTACAGCAACCCGGCCAGCCGAACCGAGCCGAGCAGCGCGCCAGCAGGCCGAGCGACCTCGCATCAAGCCCGATCCAACCGGCTTGCCGAGAGCTCACACCGAAGAGGCCGCTGGTTCGATACCAGCACCGCCCACTCTCAGTTTGCACAGGTCAGAGGCCACTTCCCGAATTCGGGAGGTGGCCTTTCTGTTCGCGTGGAGTAGCCGCGGTCATTGTGTCTGTCCTCCTGGCGGCCGTCGAAGTTGGTGCACCACAACTCATTTGACTGGTGCGACCCGCCCGCGCTTGGGTGGCGCCGTGAGCAAACTGTGGACGGCCCCCGAAGAGGACCGCAGGACCTTCGGTCAGCCCGTCGGTGAGAAGGCGACCTACCGGGAGTACCTCGGCAACTACCGTCTGACCATAGAGATGAAGTGCGGCGGACTGGACGCCGAGCAACTCGGCCGACGCTCGGTACCGCCCAGCACGCTGAGCTTGCTCGGCCTGGTCCGCCATCTGGCTCAGATGGAGAACCACTGGTTCCAGCGGGTGCTGCAGGGGCGGACCGACGCACCGCGCCTAGACGAGCACGAGGATGACCCGGGTTGGGACTTCGGGGGCGGGGTCCCCGACCCAGCGGTGGTGAAGGACGCCTTTGCAACCTGGAAGGCCGAGATCGCCAAGGCGGACGAATGGCTTGACGCCCTCGAGGAGGCCGACCTGGGCCGCGAGGTGCCGGTCGACGGTGGCAGCCACGCCATGCGCGACGTGCTTGTCCACGTGATCGAGGAGTACGCGCGGCACGCTGGTCACGCGGACCTCCTGCGCGAATGCATTGACGGGCGAACCGGCCTGTGACCCACCGGGGCGGTGGGTCAGCACAAGGACCGCCGTCAGGATGCAACCTCACCGTGAGGAACGGCGGTGAAGCAGAACCGGGGCGGCCCGGCTCGTGGACGTCCTCTTTGAGGGCCTCGACCATGCTGCAGCATCAGTAGGATGCGGAGATGTATCGGCCAGTGATCTTCGACCTTTTCCATACCCTGGTCCACGGTGCCGATGACGAGCGTGACCGGGTCGTTGGCGAGATGGCGCTGGTGGTCGGGGTTGCTCCGGCCGCGCTGGTCGCTGCGTACCACGCCACCTGGCGTGACCGGCTGGTCCGGTGGGACGTGGAGGAAACCGTCCGCATCCTCGCCGGACGCCTTGGCGGCACGCCAACCGACGAACAGGTGACGCAGGCCGGTGGACATCGGCGGGCCCTCGCGCGCCGGGTGCTGGGCAATGTCTCGACCGCCACCCTGGACGTGCTTGACGCGTTACGCGACGACGGGCATCCGCTGGCCCTCATCAGCAACGCCACCTCGGAGACCGCCGAGGCATGGCCACACAGCCCGCTCGCCCGCTGTTTCGACGTCACGGTCTTCTCCTGCGAAGTCGGGTTGGCCAAGCCCGACCCGGCGATCTACGGCATTGCCGCTGAGCGGTTGGGCGTCGCGCCGGCAGACTGCTTCTTCGTCGGTGACGGCGCTGACGGCGAGCTGGCCGGTGCGGCAGCGGTCGGTATGACCGTCTTCCGGACCACGGAGCACAACGACACCGACCCGGGCTGGGGAGGGACGGCTTTCGCGACCCTTGGCGACCTGCCCGCCATTCTTCGAGCAGCGACCAGTGATGTGAGCCCTGAACGAGACATGAGCAGCGCGGCGACCAGGCTGCGGTAGGGCACGGGAGGGCGCACCACAGTTCCGTTTCAACTCATCGGCTCCCAGCCGTGGCCGCGTCTCGCTCCCGGATGACGATGTTCCCGGGAAGGAGCTTCGTCGCCGGATCTGATCGTTTGCGCGGAGGTCGCTGACAGCAGCGGTGACAGCAACGTGCGGAGTTAGGGAAGCTGTTGGCGGCCGGACGCCGACAGCCGTCCGAGGTCGCGGACGGGCCCCGCCCGGACGGCGCGCCCCGACTTGCATGCGACGGGCCCGGGGACTTGGGTGTCGGCGTGGAAGGCGCCGAGCGGCGTGTGAAGGGTTCTAAGGCGGCGGACAGGCCGGTAGCGTTGGGTGGCACGGCGGCCGGGGCGCCGACGGTGCGTCCCGTGCTTTGAGGAGGTCCGGGATGGATTACTTGCCGGAGTTGACTTTCGGGCAGCGGTTGAAGGTTTACCGGGAGCGGTCCGGGAAGACTCGTGCGGTGCTCGGGGGGTTGGTGGGTCGTAGCGCCGAGTGGGTCAAGGCAGTGGAGACCGATCGCATCCTGCCGCCGCGCATTCACATGCTGGATCGCATCGCGCGTGCTCTCAAGGTCGAGGTGGCTGCCCTGGTCGGGGAGTTGAGCGCCCGGTCTGCCGTGGTCAACGGGCCGGAGCATCCGGCGCTGGCGTCGGTCCGGCACGCGGTGAACCGCTTCGCAGTCTCCGACGAAGCTTCCCCGGAGTCGTTGACGGGCCTGAGGGGCCGGCTTGCGATGGCATGGCGGGCACGCCATCAGTCGTCGGACCACCGTACGGTGCTGGGCGGACTGTTGCCGGGGCTGCTGCGCGATGTGCAGCGCGCCGCGTTGGCGTACGAGGGTGATGAGCGTCGGCAGGCTCAGGCCCTGTTGGCGGAGACGCTCGGGCTGACGCAGATGTTCCTCGCCTACCAACCCGCTGCCGAGTTGTTGTGGCGGGTCGCGGACCGAGCGATGGTGGTGGCGCAGGAGTCCGGCGACCCGGAGGCGGTGGCGTGCGCGGGATGGTTCCTGTGCCAGGTGCATCGGGATGCCGGTGACTGGGACACCGCGATGGCAGTGACACTGGACCTCCTGTCGGCGCTGGAGCCGCGTACGGCCGACGGGAACACGAACCTGTTGGCGCTCTGGGGCGCGTTGAACTTCGAGGCTGCCTACACCGCCGCCCGTGCTGGCGAGGAAGGCCGGGCCTGGCGGTACTGGGACCGCGCGGATCGGGTGGCCCAGCGCCTGCCGCAGGGCTTCTATCAGCCGCAGACGTCGTTCTCGCAGGTCATCATGGGCGCTCATGCGGTGACCGTTGCGGTGGAGTTGCAGAAGTCCGGTGAGGCGGTGCGACAGGCGCGCCGTCATGATTCCGCGGCGATCCCTTCCAGGCCGCGCCGGGCACGCCATCTCATAGAGGTCGCGCGGGCGCACTACGGCAAGGACGACAAGGAAGCGGCCGTGATGACCCTCCGGCAGGCGTACGAGTCGGCCCCGGAGACGATCCGCTTCAACGGGTACGCCCGCCAGATCACCTTGGACCTGCTCGACGGTCCGCGTTCCACTCGTGACGACGCCCGTGACCTTGCGATCAAGGTCGGGCTGCTCTCTTGATCCAGGGGTAGGAACCTTACCCATTCCGCTCCGCGACCCACCGTAGCTTCTTGCTCACGGGATGCGGAGGGCGGTGCGGGTATCGCCTGGTCGCCGCGTCCCTCAGCTTCGAGGGCAGGAAGCCGTCCTCGTGCTCGAACGAGGGAGGGTCCGGGCGCCGCGTCTCGTATGACGAATACCTCTCGGCCACAGCGCTGACTCTTGCCCGCAGGCATCGCCCTGTGTGGTCGTGGCGACTCTGGCGGCATGTCTGCCGCTGCGGAGCCGACCTGCCGTGCCGCGCCCGGCACCGGAATCCGATCAGTCGTGGCCACTGGCCGCAGGAAGGTGAGCAATGAGCAGCGGGCAGGCACGGGCGATCACCGCTCGCTTCCTGGCGGGTGTGCGGTGAGCGTCCACGGCCCGGTCATGCCCATCTGGAGCTGCGGTGGCTGCGGCCTGCCCTGGCCCTGCCAGACCAGGGAGCGCGAGCTGCGGGCGGAGTATGCGGATGCTCCGGTGTCGCTGGCTCTCTATCTCGGGTCGTACCTCGTCCAGGCAACCGCGGACATGCCTTGGACATCGGCAGGGGTGCTGCACCGGCGGTTCCTCGGATGGACCAGGGAAACCGAGCTGTCGAAGCCGGCAGTGCAGCAGCCAAGTACAGCAACCGTGTCGGTCGAACCGAACCGGTAAACCCGTCGACAGACGGCCTGACCTCGCATCAAGCCTCGGCGGACCGGCTTGCCGAGAGTTCACACGGGAGCGCGCTAGGAACGCTTCAGTCATCTCCGTATTCGTCCACGTCCAGCTCGGCCCCGGTGTGGTGAAGGAACTCCAGGGCTCGGCGATCGAGGTGCCAGCCGAGTCGTTGATGCTGGTCGCCATCGTCGTCATTGAAGTAACGCACCACCTGGAGTGTCGAGGTGAGGCCCTCCCCCTCCGACTCGTCGATCACTCTCACGAGGGCCGCGATCTGATCAGCGATAGGCTCAAGGCGGTCGATGATGCGGTCAACCTGCTCATCGACCGTCAAGCCGCTGTCACGACACACAACCCTCCACGAGTGGACAGCCGGCACCGGAGGGCTCTCCCTCTTGCTCCCCTTGACGCTGCTCTCGTCTGGCTCCATGCCTAACCGCGCCGCCATCTCGCGTGCAGGGAGATGATCCGATCGCAACAAGAAGTACACATACTGATGTATCCGCATGGCTCGATCATGGCAGCGCACCAGCGCAACAAACCAGCTTCACCCTCGCGATGCCCATTGGCCGTGATGGCAAGATGGTCCGCCGCTCGGCGCTTCCCCCTGGGAGCCGAGAAAGCCTCTAGGAGGAATCGTGCCGAACGCGTTGGACTTTCTGGCGGGCCCGGCCTGCCTCGCACTTGGCGTGGTGTTCACGCTGCAAGCAGTTCGGCGCTTGCGGGCAGAAAGACGGCAGGGCCAGCGTTCGCCTCGCAGAGAGCTTCTCAGTGGACGCGAGTTGCTATGGGAGGGTCTCGCGGTCGCCCTGCTTGGGACCGCCAACCTGCTCGGTAGGCCGTGGACTCTTATGGCCATTCCAGCCGTGGTCGTGCTCGCGGTGCTCGGGGTGCGCATCTTCTTGCGCTTGATCCGGGAACATCGGTCATAGCGCTCGAAGCGGCGTTCGCCCACGGCCGGGACGCTACGTCGGCGCACGTGGCGACTGCAGTCGGCGCAATCGAGCAGTGGGCGCCTGGGACTGTCAGAATCGTGTCGACGGAACCGGTGCGCGGACGCGGGGAGAAGCATGAGCGACTTTAACGACAAGATCATCGCTGAGTTTCGCGACAACGGTGGGCAGGTCGGCGGTCAGTTCGCTGGCGCTCCGCTGCTGCTGTTGCACACGGTCGGCGCCAAGAGCGGCCAGCGTCGCGTGAACCCGATGATGTACCAGAAGGTGGACGGCGGCTATGCCGTGTTCGCGTCCAAGGGCGGGGCGCCCACCAACCCCGACTGGTACTACAACCTGCTCGCTAACCCGAAGGTCCAAGCGGAGATCGGTACGGACAAGGTCGAGTTGGTCGCGAGAGTTGCCGTCGGGGACGAGCGGGAACGGATCTGGAGCCCGTTGAAGGCCGCGTATCCAGGCTTCGCCGACTACGAGCGGAAGACCACCCGCCAGATCCCAGTCGTCGTACTGGAACCCGCGCCGTAGGCAGAGACGGTACGACCCCGGTTCAGATCTGACACGTGGATCCGTCGGCGGGGCGCGCCCGCCGACGGATCTCACCCGAAGACGGCGCCTACGGTTTGCGGGCGAGGAGCCCGACGAAGGTGTGATAGGTGTCGGTCTGCACCCCAGCCGGTGCGTCCGGCTCTGGACGCCACTCGGCCAGCGGCACCAGCCCCGGCTCCAGCACCGTCAGCCCGTCGGCGAACGAGAGGATCTCCTCGTCCGTACGCCAGCGGCCGGTGCCCAACGATTCGTTGAAGATCCGCTCGACCTCGCGGGCCTTGCGGGAGCCCTCCGGGTCTCGCTCGCCCGGGTCGCGGAAGTGCGAAATCGCCACGTAGCTGCCGGAGGGCAGTGCGTCGATCAACGCGGCCGCCACCGCCTTCGGGTCCTCGTCGTCGCCGAGGTGGTGCAGGATCGCGAAGAGCAGCAACCCGATCGGCCGTTCGAAGTCGAGGAACCGGCGTACGTCCGGGTGGTTGAGGATCTCCTGCGGCTCGCGGATGTCCGCCTGGATCACCGTCGCGGTGCCCTCCGCGGCGAGCAGGGCCCGCCCGTGCGACAGCACTATTGGGTCATTGTCCACATAGACCACCTGAGCTTTCGGGTTCTGCTCGGTGGCGACCTCGTGCACGTTGCCCTGGGTGGGCAGCCCCGATCCGATGTCGAGGAACTGGTCGATGCCGGCCTCGCTGACGAGGAAGCGAATCACTCGACGCAGAAAGGCCCGGTTGGCCTGGCCAGCTGCGGGCCCGTCCGGTGTGATCCGCAGGGCGTGCTCGGCGACCTTCCGGTCGGCCTCGAAGTTGTCCTTGCCGCCCAGGAAGAAGTCATAGACCCGGGCCACGCTGGGAATGTTGGGGTCGATACCGGGGGGTGCCGCCTTGTCGCGGGTCACAGGCGTCTCCATTCGATGGGGATTGGCGCAGGTCGAGGTCTGCGGCGGTGCCGGCGTTCCGGCGAGTGTAACGATCGGGAGGGTTGAATTTTGCCCCACTGGTATCGCTCCCAGTGAATCGTCCCCTCGATATTGGCGACACACCGGGTCGCGCCGGCAGCCGGCCGCGACCCGCCCCGCCCGAGCGACGCGGCCCCGGCGTCAGGAGCAGTTCTTGCCCTTGTTGATGCAGGTGGCGATGCGTTGCATCGTCTGGGCGGAGTTGACGTTGACGAAGTCGTTGTGGTCGGAGAAGGGGTTGTGGTTCTCCTCGGGGAAGGAGTCGAGGGCGTACTGGCCTTTGACCTGCACGTCGCGGGCGATGTCGTAAGCCACGGTGATCCGCAGTTGCGGGATCGCCCGGAAGCCCTGTGGGCAGGCGCCGGTGGCCCTGTCGGCGAACGCGACGTGGTTGCGGTGGTTGTCGCTGTCGATGTTTCTGCCGTCCCAGCAGCCGGGGAAGTCGTGGACGCGCTGCACCTGGCTGCCGGCGGGGCAGATCGGGTACTTGTCGGAGAGCCGGTCGGTGAAGCCCGAGCAAGTCCAGGTGGCGCGGGCGTTGGCCGGACCACGGCTGGTGGGCTTGGCGTCGCCGGTGAGGGCCCGGAGGAACTTCGGCATCGGCACCACAGTGCTGACGGGGTTGCCGCGGTACTCGATCAGCACCTGCGCCGGGCGGACGATGCCGCCGGTGTTGCCGGGCAGCTCAAGGTTGGGCCCCTGCGGGTCGGGTAGCGCGGCGGCGGTGGTGGGCGCGCTGCTCGGTGCCGCCGGGGTGCTCGGGGCCTGGTCCAGCGTGCAGCCGGCGAGCGCTTCGAGACCCTGCGGGCGGGAGGACTGCCGCCCGATCGCGGTGGCGATCCGGTCGAGCGCGGCGACCCGCTTGGCGCGCAGCGGTCCGAGGATGGCGTTGTCGACGAAGACCGGGCCGCCCTGGCCACGGCTGGTGACCAGGCGTTCGTTCGCCTCGGAGATCTGCCGGTCGAGGTCGTCGAGGTTGCGGTTCACCTCGGCGAGCGCCCGAGCGGGTACGCCGGGCAACCGGTCCCGCACGGCGGGGCACTGGATGCGCGGATTCGCGGCCTGGGCGGCCTTGACGCTCGCCCGGTGGGCGCTGCCCGGCATCCGGGCGTGCATGTCGTCGTAGCTGACGTCACAGTCGACAAGCGAGACCAGGCCAGGCTGGTTACCGCCGGCGGTAGTGATCGTGGTGCTGATCTGCTTGATCATCGCGGCACGTCGGGCTCGCAGCAAGTCGATGACCTCCCGGTTGAAGGCGGCGTCGATGCGGCCCCGGCTGGCGGTCATCCGCTGGTTCGCTGCGGCCTGCTGGCGATCCAGCTCCGCCAACAGGCGGTCGACGGTGCCGCGGGCCCCGGTGGGGACGGCCCGCAGCCGTTTGTCGACCGACGGGCAGACGACCATCGGCTGGGTCTGGGCGAGGGCCTGCTGGACCTGCTTGCCGCTGCGGACAGTTTTGTCGATCCGCAACACCGGCCAGAAGTAGGACGACTTGTCACCGTTGCGGCAGGTGGTGCCGGAGGCGTCCAGGTCGGCGTCGGAGGAGTTCGCGGTGATGGCCAGGTTGCCGACGAAGTCGTGGACGTGTTCGGCGCCGTTGCGGATGCCGGGCTGGGCCACCGGATTGTCCGGGCTGAACTTGCCGTTGCCGTTCGTGCCGCAGTCGACGGTGAACCGGCCGGTCGACGCACCGGCGGTCGGCCTCGGGTTCCGCACGTTCGGCGGCACATTCTCGATCGACACGAACTGGTCCAGGCTCGTGGCGGCATCCGCGGTGCCCTTACCACCACCGGAGACGAAGGTGGCGGTGAGCGCGCCGGTGGCCGCCAGCACCAGTGCGGCCATGGCGAGCCGGGCCGGCCGGGTCTGGACCAGTGCGGTCCCGTTCTTTCTGCGGGTCATCGAAATCTCCTCAAAGCCGGAAAACGGCTCCGGTGATGTGCTGTCTCCCCTCGGTACGGGCCGGCGCATGGTCAGCGGTCAACGGTCAACGGGCACGTCATGGTTCGGTAAGAAGTCAGGCATGAGCCGCGCCGATTGCCGGCCGAGGCGTGAGACACCTTGGCGATCATCGATCTCTTGCTGCATCGTCGACGTATGACAGGCGTTCGCTCGTCCTCGCTGTTCCGCCGCCTGCGGCCGGGTCTGCTGACCGCCGTCGTGCTGTCGACGGCGGTGCTCGGCACCGCTCTGAGCGCCGCACCGGCGGCCGACGCCGGCACCGCTGCGCCCGCCGCGTACCCGGGGGTCGCCCCGGCGCCCGCTGGGGCCGCGGTGTCCGTCGCAGCGGCGGCCGGGACCGCCCCGCCAACGCCGACTACGCCGTCCAGTACGCCGAGCACCTCGCCCGTCCCGCCGAGCGCGCCCACCAACCTGACCGCCAGCGAGGTCCGGAGCGCGTCGGTAACCCTCACCTGGACGGCCGCCACGTCCGGCTGCTGCGCCATCACCGGGTACGACATCACGTACTACCAGGAGTTCGGCGACATCGTCTTCAGTGCCAGCGTCGGGGCCGTCACCAGCACCACGATCACCGGCCACCTTGGGTCGGGCCAGCAGTACACGTTCCGATTGATCGCCCGGGACAGCCTCGGGCAACGCTCGAACTGGTCGAACGCGCTGACAGTGGTCACACCGGTGACGGACACCGGCCCGGACACCACCCCGCCGAGCGCGCCGCAGAATCTGACCGTCGGCGAGGTGACCGCCTCGACCGGCACGTTGTCCTGGTCGCCGTCGACGGACGACGTCGGCGTGCTCGGGTACAACGTCTACCAGTTCGACGGCTGGTTCACCTCGGTCCTGGTCGCCACCGTGCCGGGTACGACGTACACGGCGGACCTACCTGCGTCGACGCCGCTGCGGAACCAGTACTACGTGCGTGCCCGGGATGCGGTGGGCAACGTGTCGATCGCGTCAAACACTGTCACTCTGCCGACGAGGACCTCCACGCCGACGCCCCCGCCGCCCTCGACCTGCCGGGTGACCTCCTGGAACCAGTCCGAGTGGCAGGGCGGTTTCGTGGCCACTGCGACGGTCCACAACGCCGGGGCGGCACCGATCGACGGCTGGGCCGTCACCTTCAGCTTCCCGGGAGACCAGCAGGTCACCTCGGGGTGGAACGCCACGATCGGCCAGACCGGGACCACAGTGACCGCTCGTAACGTCGACTGGAACCGCGTCCTCGCGCCGAGCGGCTCCGCGACCTTCGGTGTCCAGGGGCGGTGGGGCGTCAGCGACGCACCGCCGAGCGGCTTCTCGCTGAACGGTGCCCCCTGCACGGCGGGCTGAAGGAGCCTCGTGAACACACATTCGGCCACACCCCACCAACGCCGCGCCAGGGCCCTGATTGGGGCTGCCGCGGCTGGCCTCCTCGCCGTCGCCACCACGCTCGCCGGCGCGCCCGAGCCCGTCTCCGCCGCGAACACGCTCACCATGCGGGGAGCCGACGTCTCCTCGTTGCAGCGCAGCCTGGATCTCGGTGCCAGGTACTACGACGCCGGCGGGGTCGCCCGCGACCCGCTGGACATCTTGAAGTCCGTCGGCGTCAACTACGTCCGACTACGCGTCTGGAACAACCCGATCAGCGGCTACAACAACAAGAGCGCGGTGTTGGGTCAGGCGAGGGCGGCCAGGGCGAAGGGCCTCAAGGTGCTCATCGACTTCCACTACTCCGACACCTGGGCCGACCCTGGCAAGCAGTACAAGCCGGCCGCCTGGGCCGACCACAGCCTGAGCCAACTGCGTACCGACGTTTACACCTTCACCTACGACGTCTGCTCCAGCCTTCGGGGGCAGGGCACCCCACCGGACAGTGTGCAGATCGGCAACGAGATCAACGTCGGGATGCTGTGGAACGAGGGCAAGGTCGTCAACAACGACTTCGCCCCGCTGGCCGGTCTGCTGAAGCAGGGCTACAACGCGACCAAGGCGTGCGGCAGCGGCATCCCGGTGATGATCCATACCGCCAACGCCGACAGCAACGCCAACGCCCGATGGTTCTACGACGGCATCCGCGCCCAGGGTGTGCAGTGGGACATCACCGCCCAGTCGTACTACTGCATGTGGCACGGCAGCCTGGCGAACCTCTACAACAACATCGTTGACCTGCGCGGGCGCTACGGCAAACCGGTGGTGATCGTGGAGACCGCGTACCCCTTCACCCGGAACAACGCCGACAGCGAGCCGAACGCCATCGGCGACGCGACCTGTGACGGCATCAGCGCGACCTGGGCCGGGCAGGCCCAGGAGTTCGACTGGGTGCAGAACACCGCCCGTAACGCCGGCGCCATCGGCGTCTTCTACTGGGAACCGACCTGGTACGCCGTCCGCGGCAACGGCTGGGACCCGGCCAACATCAACGGCACCGGAAACCAGTGGGACAACATGGCCGTCTTCGACTGGTCCGGGCGGGTGAACCCGGGCGTGCGGTGGGCGCCCTGACGCCTTCTGCGTGCTACAGCAGCTGACCGCGACAACGCTCAGCAAGCGGCTGACGTCCAGACGAGGGGGTGTCCGCCCGTGCTGTTACCTTGCCGGCCGTGAATGATCAGCAGACGTGGATCGACCGAATCATCGAGGTGACCGGATGGTGCCACGATCCTGAGGGTGATGCCGGCTGGGAGCAGGTGGAGGGGGAGCTGGGGGTCGTGCTGCCGTCGGACTTCAAAGAGCTGTGCCGGCGGTTCGTGCCGGGGGCGTTCTACGCGTACCTGGACCTTCTCCGGCCGACCGACGACCACGCGCAGCCGTTGCTTCAAACCCGGGCATCTTGTCGCCAGTGGGCAGCCGGGCAAGAGTCCGCGCAGCTGTGGGCCCCCTACGACCTGTACGAGCCCGACAGGGGGCCGGGGCTGATCCAGTGGGGCAGCGATCAGACCGAAGGGGAGTACTACTGGCTGGCGGACCGCGCAGTGGAGCCCGATCGGTGGCCTGTGGTCGCGCGGTGGGACGGCATCGAACCGTGGCACCAACTCGACATGTCGACGGCCGAGTTCGTCTACCGGGTGATCGCAGATCCCGCGTTCAAACCCTTCACGGTGGCCGACCCACCGCGGCGGCCCTTCTATCTGCCGCACTGGGGGCCGTTTCCGACGAGCGCCGAGGACTGGAACGCTCTCGCCGACCCGAATCGCGGAAGCTGAACCACGTTCTGGGAGGGCTGTTGGTCAAGGACACTCGGCCGGACGTCGAGGTCGGCGAGAAGCGTCTCAGAGGTCCAACGGGGCGTTGTGGACGGCGATCGTCGCCACGATCGGGCGGCGGGCGAGGATCAGCAGGTGCGCGGCTGCCAACTCACCTTCGTCACGAACATGGGCACATACAGGTCCCCGCCCCCGGGGCGAGCGCAAATCGCGCCGGAAAGCTGCGTCCCGAGGTAGTTGTAGGACCAGGTGATCTCGGCGTTGCGGGAGGTGCGGTTGTAGAAGTTGAAGGCCGGGACGTTGCCGGACCACTCGGTAGTGGTCACCAGCGACGGAGTCGCGGTCGGACCCTCCGCCGGGTGATCCCAGTTGGGCCAGATGCAGAACGTGCCCTGCGGACAGTTCCCGGGTAGCCAGGCTTCGTCTGATGCTTGGGAGCTTGCCGCCGAGGCGGCGGGCGCGGTGGCCAGCACGCCGGCGACGGACGCGGCGAGGGCGAGGGATTTCAACAGCACAGTTCACCTACTTAAATAGACACCCATGGATGGGTGCCAAAAGGCTACCGGTGGAAATTTGAAGGGTCAAGCACTTGGTGTGATCTACTGGCCTCGATGGCTGTGGGTGAGAATCGACAGGTGGAAGATCTCTTGAGATTCCTTCACCACCGGTACGAGGCCGACTGCCACGCGGGAGCCATCAGCGGTTGAGGTAGGCGGTCAGGCCGCCGAGTTCCTCGCTGGCGATGAACACCGACCGCACGTTGAGGATGGCCTCCTCGACGTGGTCAGGGCAGCCCCACGCCGCGTCGCCCCACGAATCGGCGATCTTGACCTCGGCTGGCGCGGTGCATCCGGCGGCGCCGCCGAGCTGGCAGTACTCGGGATGCGGCGTGGCGGCCTGCGCGGCCGCGGCGGCACGCATCTGGGTGGCGAGTTCCGCGGCGGCGGCGGCGCGCTGCTCAGCCTCGGCGCGCAGTTCCCGCTCCACGCCCAGCACCTTGGCCAGCTCGTCATTGGCCGATTTGGCGCGTGCCTCGGCGGCGAGTTTCGCCTCCTCGATGTGGTGGCGTTCGATGGCCAGGGCCGCGGTGCCGGCGAAGAGGCGGGTGAGGGCGAGGTCGGTGTCCTGCGGGACGCGCGGGGTGCGGTGATACATCGCGAAGGTGCCCAACAGGCCGCCGTCGCGAGCCAGGATCGGCGTGGACCAGCAGGCCGCCAATCCAGCCTGGTCGGCCAGGTCCCGGAAGTCGTCCCAGAACGGATCGGTGGCGATGTCGGTGACGATGACTGGTTCCCGCCGGTGGGCGGCGGTGCCGCACGAGCCGACACCTTCGCCGGTCGCAATGCCGTCGATGGCCTGGTTGTAGAAGTCGGGCAGGCTCGGCGCGGCGCCGTGGCGCAGGTGCCGGGCGTCGGGATCGGCGAGCAGGACGGAGACGAGCACCTCCTGCGGTGCGAGGTTCTCGATACAGCGGGCCATCCCGTCGAGCACCTCGGTCAGGGGTGCCTGACGGGCGATCTGCTCCAGCAGGGCACGGTGTTCGGCCATCAGCCGTTGGGCATGCTTGACCTGCGTGGTCTCCACGCCGAGCACACGGATCCCGGTCACGTTGCCGTCGGCGTCCCGACGCGGCTCGTAGGTGAAGTCGAAGAATGCCTCCCGCGCCTGCGGGCCGCTGCCCAGCACGACCCGGACGTCACGGCCGGTGTGGGGCTCACCCGTGCGGAAGACCTGGTCCAGGAGCGCGATGAATCCCTGACCGGCCAGTTCGGGCATCAGCTCGGCGATCGCCACCCCGACCCTGGCACGCCCTTCGCCGATGGTGGCGAAGAACGCCGGGTTCGCCGTCTCCACCAGGTGCGATGGCCCCGCCAGAGACGCGAAGACGGCGATGGACTGCCCGAACAACGCCCGCAGGTCCTCCTCCGCTGCTTGCTCGGCCACCGCCGAACCCGCAGCAGCAGTAGACCGTTGGCCTGGTACTGCGGTCATGGTGTGGGTTCGCCTCTCGTCTGCGGATACGGGCAACGACCGACGATGCCACCCGTCGGTGCGGGTGGTCGCGGTGCGGCGGGAGTTGGTTGAGGCCACCGCCGGTGCAGCGTACCCATGCGCCCGACATTCAGGTCCTACCCACCAACCAGGCACCGCAACCCGACGCCCGAACGGTTGTGAGCGCCAGCGATCCCAGTCCGGCCGGCGGTGTTCGTCAGCCCAGCTGATGGGTGTGCTCTGTCGGGGCGGGCTGCGGTTGCTGTTGCCAGGGATCACCGGAGGCGCCGGCGGCGAGGTGCTTTTCGTAGCTGGCCACTTTGGCGTTGATGAGTTCGAGGCAGTCGTGCAGCTGCGTGACCTGATCGGTGATGTAGCGCTGGTGTTCGCGGAGCAACTTGAGCCGCTCGGCCTCGTTGCCGCTGCCCTCGCGAACGAGCTGGGCCAGGCGGCTGATCCTGGTGAGGGGCATTCCGGAGGCACGGAACTTCACGCAGTTCGCCAGCCACTCGACGTTCCAGGCGCTGTAGACCCGCCTGCCGGACCCGTCGCGCCGCACCTCGCTGGCTAACAAGCCCTCACGCTCGTAGAGCCGTAGGGTGTGCACGCTCAACCCGGTGCGCTGCGCCACCTGCCCGATGCTCAGGCCGCCGTCCGCCATGGCGTCGACGGTAGTCATTGACCTAGACCTCGGTCTAGCACCTAGCGTCCGCAGCATGACCAGCGACACGACCCACACCAGGTTCGGTGCCCACAGTACGGCCGGAGACGTCCTCGCCGGGATCGACCTCACCGGAAAGACCGCCCTCGTCACGGGCGGCTACTCCGGCCTCGGTCTCGCCACGACCCGCGCGCTCACCCGAGCTGGGGCTCGGGTGGTCGTCCCAGCTTTCCGGCCGGACGCAGCCCAGCAGGCACTCGCCGAAGTACCCGGGATCGAGGTCGACCAGCTCGATCTCGCCGACCCTCCCTCCGTCCGTGCCTTCGCCGTACGGTTCCTCCGCAGCCATCCCGCCCTCGACATCCTGATCGCGAGCGCCGGCATCATGGCCTGCCCGGAAACCCGAGTTGGACCCGGCTGGGAAGGGCACTTCGCGACCAACCACCTCGGCCACTACGCGCTGACGAACCTGCTGTGGCCCGCGCTCACCGCCCCCGACACGGCTCGTGTCGTCTCGGTGGCCTCCGGTCGCAACCCGGCGTGGCGTATCCGATGGGACGACGTGCAGTTCGAGCGCGGGTACGACAAGTGGGAGGCATACACCCAGTCGAAGCTCGCGAACATCCTGTTCGCCCGCCACCTCGACCTGCTCGGCAGGCCGCACCGCGTCCGCGCCTTCTCCGTCAACCCCGGCTGGATCCTCACTCCCCTGCAACGGCACCTCGCAGTCGAGGAGATGGTCGCCGCCGGCTGGATCGACGCCGACGGCACTCCCGCGCCGGGCCTGTTCAAGACCGTCGAGCAAGGCTCAGCGACCCAGGTCTGGGCCGCCACGTCACCCCACCTCGACGCGAACGGCGGCGACTACTGCGTGGACTGCCACATCACCGACGACAGCCCGCTGGACAGCAGCGAGGCAGCCCGCCTCTGGGCGCTGTCGGCGGAGCTGACCGGCCTCGATCTCATCGGGCGAGCCTGAGCGGTGTCGCGGCCACCAACCTCAACCCTGAAGCGCCGCAGTCAGCAGTTCGCCCCCGCCTGAGCCAGACGCGGCCCCGCAGCACCGTGAATCGCGGTGCTGCGGGTTTCGGAAGTCAGATCAGGGCTGTGGCGAGGGCGCGGAACGCGTCGGCGGGGAACGTCGTGTCGTCGCCGCCGTTGAGCACCTGGATCGCCACCTCGTCCGCGCCGGCCTGGTAGTGCCTCTCCAACCCGGCCACCACCTTCTCGACGCTGCCCCACGGGATCAGGGCGTCGACGAGGCGGTCACTGCCGCCGCTGGCGAAGTCCTCGTCGGTCCAGCCGAATCGCCGCAGGTTGTTGGTGTAGTTCGGCAGTGCGAGGTACCCGCTCGTGTACTGGCGGGCGGTGGCGCGCGCGGTGGTGGCATCTGCGTCGAGGACCACCGCCACCTCGGGGGCGAGCAGCCGGTCGGGTCCGATTGCCGCCCGGGCTTCCGCGGTGTGCTCGGCAGGGACGAAGTACGGGTGCGCCCCGGTTGAGCGGTCGCGGGAGAGTTCGAGCATCCGCGGGCCCAGTGCCGCCAGGATGCGCCGCTCGGGCGGAAGCCCGGCCGCGTCGAGGCCGTCGAGGTACTGCACCATCCGTGAGTACGGCTTGCGATAGTCGGTGCCGCTGCTTTCCACCACCACCGCGTGGCTGGCGCCGAGACCGAGCAGGAACCGGCCGGGATGGGTCTGCTCCGCGTCCTTGGCGAACGCCGCCGCCTCGGGTGGCGACGAGTGCCAGATGCTCAGGATTCCGGTCGCGACCCCGATGCGCGTGGTCCCGTCCAGGATCTCCCGGAAGCGGGGAGCGACGTTCTCACCGAAACCACCGGAGAACCAGATTCGTGAGTAGCCCAGGTCCTCCAACTCTGTCGCGGCGTCGATGGCCGCGCCCTGACTCTCGCTAGCAAGGAAGAATGGTTGCCATACGCTGACGAGTCGTTGTGCCATACCGCAACCCTACGACCGATCGGCCGCTGACCGCGTCAGCTTGCGCTCCCCAAGCCCGACGTGAACAGGCCGCCGGCAGAGTCGGTGGTGCCAGAACCGAGCCGATCCACGGTAGCCTCGCGGCGTGGTTTCAACCTGGTCGATGACCCTGCGGCTCAGCCTGATGTGGATATCGACTGTGCTCCTGCTTGTGCTGTTTGCGCACGGACTGCGTGTCGAGTACCTGCCGATCGAGGCGCTCACCGGCAGCGTCTGGGCGGCGCTCCTCGGCACGGGGGCAATCCTGTCGAGCAGGTTGGCCAGGTGGGGGCACGGCAAGAGTGCCACTGTGCTGCTGTGCGTGGCGGCCCTGGTTGCCTGCGATGTGGCGGTCGTCGTCGATAGTGTGTTGATCTACGACGTGGCCGGTTATTGGACGCTCAACGGTGGTGTCGGCCTGCCGTACTCATACGCGCCGTTGTGGTATCCGGCCTCGCTGCTGCCGTGGTTCGATGTCTTCGGCAGCGACCAGACGGCCATCACAGCGGGCGATGTCGAGTGGCAGGCGGAGCACGTCGCTCCTGTGGCCGTGGTGTTGACCATCGCGTCGGCCCTCTTCATCGCCGTCGTGGCGAGGGCGCTGTTCGGGGGTTGGCAGGCCAGCCCGCAGCGTCGGCTGGTACGCACCGATCCCTAATTCAGGGCGTCAGGCCGGCCTGGATCGCCAGGATGGCGGCCCGTACGCGATCGCGGCTGCCGGTCTTGGCCAGCACGTTGGTCACGTGGGTCTTGACGGTGCTCATGGACAGGTAGAGACGTTCGGCGATCTCGTTGTTGTTGAGTCCGGCGCCGATCAGGGCGAGCACGTCGGTCTCCCGAGCGGTCAGCTGGTAGGCCGCCAACTCCACGCGGGTGGCCGGGCCGGTCGCGCGGACCCGATCGAGTACGGCGCCGGTGACCTCGGCGGAGAGGACCGCCTCGCCGGCCGCGACGGTGCGCACCGCGGCGATCAGGTCACGGGCGCTGGACCGTTTGAGCAGGAACCCGCGGGCGCCGGCGGCGATGGCGTCCAGGACGTAGGCGTCGTCGTCGAAGGTGGTGACGACGATGACGGCCGGGGCGTGCGGGATCGTGGCCAGCTCGCGGGTGGCTTGCAGGCCGTCGAGCACCGGCATGCGGATGTCGACGAGGGCGACGTCGATGCGGGAGTCGCGACGTACGGCGTCGAGGAACTGCCTGCCGTCGGCCGCCTCGGCCGCGACCTGGATGTCGGGTTGGGACCGCAGGATCAGGCTGAAGCCGTCTCGGACCAGCTCCTGGTCGTCGGCGATAGCGACGCGGATCATTTGTCCGCCACCGGCAGGTTGGCCTGCACCACGGTGCCGCCGCCGGGGCGCTGGCTCAGCTCCCAGCTCCCGCCGCGCGCGGAAACGCGCTCCCCGATGCCGAGCAGGCCCGAGCCGCTCGTGGGTGCGCGGGGCGGCCCGATGCCGTCGTCGCTGATCCGCAGGCGGGCGTGGTCGCCGACGCGGGCCAGTTCGACCCAGGCCGCCGTGGCTTTCGCGTGGCGGGCGATGTTGGTGAGAGCCTCCTGGGCGATGCGGTAGGCGGTCAACACACCGATCTCGTCCAGGCCCGGCTCGGGGTCCAGCTGGACCCGCACCGTCACGCCCTGCTGGCGCAGCGGCTGGGCGAGCAGCTCGTCGATGTCGGACAGGCGCGGTGGCGCGCTCACCGCTATCGACGCGTCCGGATCGCGCAGGTGCACGACGAGCGTGTCCAGCTCGCTCAGCGCGGTGCGGCCACTGCCCGCGATCGCCCGCAGCGCCGCCCCCGGGTCGTCACTGAGCTGGCCCGCCTCGGCCTGCACCACCATCGCTGTGACGTGGTGGCCGACCACGTCATGCAGTTCGCGGGCCAGGTTGGTGCGCTGTTCGAGCCAGGCGGCCTGGCCGCGCAGGTCGTCTGTCTCCCGGGTCAGGGCGCGACCGTGTGACCACGATCGCAACAGGATCGCCAGGAGATAGCCGGCCGTCACGAAGAAGAACGGCTGCTCGTACAGCCCTCGTCCGTTGAGCAGCGCGGTGGTGAGGGCACCCGCCGCGCCGACCAAGCCACCCACCCACCCCAGCCACGGGTGGCGGGCCGGGTCCTCGCAGACCGAGACGAACACCAGGCCGGCGGCCGCGAGGCCCAACTGCACCGACTCGCCGGTGCTCACGATCGCCACGAATCCCGCGCAGACCGCGAAGACCAGGGTTCGGTAGCGGGGGCGCAGCGCCGTGGCCCCGAGGCCGACCGGCAGCACCAGCCACGCCCAACCCGACGGCACGGACACGCCGTCCTCGACGGTGGTGACCACCGCGGCGATGATCAAGACCACCGCAGCGTACGCGAGCCGGCGCACTCGCTCGGGGTCGCGCAACCGTTCGCGGATTCCAGTCGTCACCCGCACAGTCTCCGTGACCAGCCGGAAGACCGGCCAGTACCCAGGTACCGGATCGGCCGGCACCCCGGTACCGCCCTCGGGACCAGATCGGCACCCCGGCACGTTCCGCGAAAACGCCCGCCGGACGACTCTGCGGAGGTGACTCTCGTCGACTCCCGCGCCGCCATCACCGTCGGCCCGCTTCGTACGGTTCCCAATTACATCACCGCCGTTCGCACGGTCGCCGCTGTCACCGTCGGTATCGTCGCCCTCGTCTTCGGGTCGGTGGCATTGATGGCGGTATCGTACGGTATCTACTGGATCGGTGACGTGCTCGACGGCTGGGCCGCCCGCCGGCTCGGACAGGAGACCCGGGCCGGGGCCGTCTTCGACATCGTGAGCGACCGAGCGTGCACCGCCGTACTCTGCGTGGGCCTGGTCTCCCTCGTGCCGGACGTCGCGGTCGTGGCAGTGGTCTTCCTGCTCTCGTTCCTGGTGCTGGACACCATGCTGTCGCTGGCGTTCCTGTGCTGGCCGGTGCTGAGCCCCAACTACTTTCACCTGATCGACCGGCGGGTGTGGGCGTTGAACTGGTCGCCAGCGGCCAAGGTCGCCAACACCGCCGGGGTCATCGGCGCCATCGCCTTCGGGCAGTACCTCCTCGCGCTGGGCGTCGCCGTCGCCGTCGTCGCAGTGAAGCTGTGGTCGGTCGCAGCGGTGGTCCGGCTGCTCGAACGGGACGGCCGGGCATGAGCAGCCTCGCCGAGACCGTGGTGGCGCTCGGCTACGGTGTCGCCTCGGCGCTCGTCCCGATCGTCAACGCCGAGGCCTACGCCGTGGTCGCCGGGCAGCGTGGCGGCGGCCATGCTCTCGTCGCCGTGGTGGTCGCCCTGGCGCTCGGGCAGACCGTCGGCAAGCTGCTGCTGTTCGAGTCGGCGCGTCGCGGGTCGGGGCGACTGGCCCAGAAGGTCGCGAAACGGGGAAAGTCAGGTCGCGCGGCGGCTCGGGCCGCGCGGTGGACCGAGCCGATCCGACGCTGGCTCTCCCGCCGCCGCACCGCCCTGCCGACCGTGCTGGCCTCCGCTGCGGTCGGGGTTCCACCGCTGGCCGTCGTCAGCCTCGCCGCCGGCACCGCGGGCCTTCGACGCTGGGAGTTCGCCGTCGCCTGCCTCTCCGGGCGGGTGATCCGTTTCGCCCTGCTCGTCCTGCCAGCGGTGCTGGCCTGACCCCGGCTCAGAGAAGCCGACCGTCGTGGGCGAGCAGGGCGATCTGGGTGCGGTTGTCGAGATCCAGCTTGGTCAGGATGTGCGAGACGTGGGCCTTCACCGTCGTCACGCTCATCAGCAGCTCGCTGGCGATCTCGGCGTTCGAGCGACCCTGCGCGATGGCCAGCACGACGTCGCGTTCCCGGGGTGTGAGCACTGCCAGCCGCTCGTGCGCCTGCTCGTAGGACTCGGCCCCCGACGCGACCCGCTGCATGAGGCGGCGCGTCACGCCCGGAGACAGCATCGGGTTGCCGGCCGCCACTGCTCGGACCGCCTGACTGATCTGCTCGGGCGGGGTGTCCTTGAGCAGGAAGCCGCTCGCGCCGGCTCGGAGGGCTCGCACCACGTGCTCGTCGGTGTCGAACGTGGTGAGCACGATGATCTCGGGTGGCCGGTGGCGGCGGCGCAGGCGCTCGGTGGCGGTGATGCCGTTGACGCCGGGCATCCTGATGTCCATCAGCACCACGTCGGGCAGGTGCCGGTCCACCGCCGTGATCGCCGTGGCGCCGTCGGCGGCCTCGCCCACCACGACGATCCCGTCGGCGCCGTCGAGCATCAGCGTGAGCATTCCCCGGACGAGGGGATCGTCGTCGACGATGACGACCCGGATCGGACCCGTCACGTCGGCCACGGCAGCCACGCGGTGAGGTGGAACCGGCCTGCGGCGTCGACGTGGTGGGCGACCCGACCGCCGGTGAGCGCAGCCCGTTCGGCGAGGCCGATCAGGCCGGTACCGGCGCTGTCGGTGGCACCGCTGTCGGGCGTGGTCGGGTTGCTCACCGCGATGCTCAGGCCGGAGCCGGGCGCGCCGCCGAGCACCAGCCGGACCGGTTGGCCGGCGGCGTGCTTGCGGGCGTTGGTCAGTGCCTCCTGTGCGATCCGGTACGCGGTGCGGCCGACCGCCGGGGGGATCTCGGCCGGCGGGCCGAGCGGGTCGTCGACCTCGATCTGCTGCCCGGCGGCCCGCGCCTCGTCGACCAGGCGCGGCAGGTCGGCGAGGGTCTGCCCGGGTGGTGCGTCGGTCGGCGACTCGGTGTCGTCGCTGCGCAGCAGGGTGATGACCTCGCGCAGTTCGTCGAGGGCGTGGTGTGCGCTGGCCCGGATCACCCCGGCGGCGGCGCTGAGCCGCTCGGGCGGCGCGTCCGGCCGGTACTCCATCGCGCCGGCGGCCGCCGCCAGCAGGGAGAGCCGATGGGCCAGCACGTCGTGCATCTCCCGCGCGATCCGGCTGCGCTCCGCCGCCCGCGCCTCGCCGACCCGTCGTTCCTGCTCCTGCTCGGCGCGCCGGGCCCGGTCCCGCAGCGCCACCAGCAGGGCGTTGCGGGCCTGTGCCCAGGTGCCCCAGCCGAGCAGGGCCGCGTAGGCGATCGTCATCAGCACCAGCCGCCACCCGTACGGCAGGCTGGGCACCGGCCGCCAGAGCGCCTGCATCGCCTCGCCCGCCACGCCGACCGCCGCCACCGCCGCCGCCTGCCGAAACGGCCTGTTGCGGGCGATGAACAGCACCGCGAAGCTGGCCACCGGCGTGGCCACCGGAGACAGCGCGACGAGCAGGCCGGCCAGCACGCCACCGATCGGCGGGCGGCGGACGACCACCGGTACGAGGGCCAGGGCGGCCACCGCCAGCCCGACGTCGACGCCGACCAGGCCGGCGGAGTCGGACCGGGTGGCGGACCACAGCATGGTCGCGACGAGGACGCCGATCGCCACTGTCGTCACTACCACCGGGACGGAACGCCACGTCCGCGGCGGCTTGACCTCGCACGTCGCCGCATCCACATGCCGCACGCTACTGGGATCGCGGCCGGCCGGACCACCTCCTTTGGTAGTACGCCGAGCCGCCGGCGGACGTACCCGCCGTGGCGTCTGGACCGACGTGCCCGACCCGGCCCGGTCCGCAGACTCAAGCCATGACGAACAATCTCCTCCTGGGACGGGCCGCGGTGGCGGCCGGCGCGATAGTGGTGGCGGTGGCCGAGTTCGCGCTCCTGCACTCGGCGGCCGGAGTCGACCTGGCGGTCAGGTCCGCGAACTCGACCCGGCAGATCACGGTGACCGCTGTCATCGTGGCCGCCGCGGTCGCGGCACTGGCCGGCTGGGCGCTGCTCGCGGTGCTGGAACGCCGCACCGACCGCTCCCGCGTCTGGTGGACCTCGATCGCTGTTGTCGTCCTGCTGTTGTCGCTCGTGGTCGGGCCACCGAGTGGCGTCGGCGGGGGAGCGAAGGCGACCCTCGCGCTGCTGCACCTGAGCGTCGGCGTCATCCTCATCCTCGGCCTGCCCCGGCCTCGTCCGGAAGGGGCGAACCGATGACGACGCTGACCGTACGCAAACAGGACGGGGCCTTCGTCCTCGACTCCGGGGCGCGCGCCTCGCTGCGGACCGGCTGGACCTGGCGGTGCGGCGAGATCCGCACCAGCACCGGCCGCTGGACTGTCGCACCGACCGACCGCCGACGCATCGGGTTCGCCTCCCAGGGCGAGCACGGCGTGCCGGTACGGCTCGACCCGCGCCGGTCGCACGTGCCGGGGCCCGGCGGGATGGCCCGCTGGGCGCCCGGTCGATGCGGCGGTGAGCTGGTACGCGACGGGCACCGCCTCGCGGTACGCCTCCCCGGCCGGCGCGGCGGGCCGATCCGTGTCGACGTCACCGGCGAGTGGGCCGAGCTGGAGTTGGTGGTGCTCACCGCCTGTTTCGCGCTGATGAGTCAGCGGCGGCGACGCACCCTGATCGTGATGGCGGTCGTCAGCGCGGGCAGCGGGTGAGCGCCCGCCGCCAGATGGTCCCGCGTCGCTACGACTCGTCGGCGTCACGCTGGGCGCGTACCGGAAGATTTTCCGACCGCAGGCGAGTCGGACCGGCGCGTAGCCGGGGGACTGGTTGGTGGAACGGCGACGACGCGGCCGCGACGCGCGTCCACGGCGAGCAGCGTGAGGGCGGCCAGCGCCAGCAACCCGCCCGCGAGCGCCAGGGGGCGTGCCCCCGAGGTGGGCAGGAGGGCCCCGCCGAGCAGTGATCCGCCGGCGATGCCCGCGTTGAAGGCGGTGCTGACCCCGGCCGACGCGATGTCGGTGCTGCCCGGGGCCAGTTGCAGCATCCGGTTCTGCACGGCGGAGCCGAACGCCGCGTACGCGAGGCCGATCCCGGCGAGAAGCGCGACCACGCCCGGCTTGAGCGCGCCGAGCGCGTACAGCCCGAGCAGCGAGGCCGTGCCGATGGCCAGCGGCGTCAGCAGCGAAGCGATCGGTCGGGTGTCCAGGGTCCGGGCCGCGACCAGGGTGCCGACGACGCCGGCCGCCCCGGAGACGAACAGCAACGGCGCCAGCACCGCGTCGGCGAAGCCGCTGACGTCGAGCAGGAACGGTGTCACGTAGGTCTGCAGGGTCATGAAGCCGCCGATGCCGAGGGCGGTGGCGATCAGCAGGACGGCGAAGCGCCGGCCGTCCGGTGCGCTGCCCCGGGCGGCGCCGCCGGAGGCCGGGGGATAGGAGGGGAGAAGGAGCACCACCGCGGCGGCGATCGCCACACCGATCCCGGCCAGCACGGCGAACGCCGCGCGCCAGCCGGCTTGCTGCCCGAGCCAGGTGCCGAGGGGTACGCCGAGCACCGGGGCGAGCGTCGCCCCGGTCGCGAACAGCGCCACCGCCCGACCGCGCACCGCGACCGGGAACGGTCCGATCACTGTCGCCGTGGCGACGGACCAGAACAGCGCCTGGGCGAGGGCGGTCACCAGGCGGGAGCCGGCCAGCACGGCATACGTCGGCGCGAGCGCGGCGGCGGCGTTCGCGGCGGCGAACAGGAGCATCGTGACGCCGAGCAAGTGCCGGCGGGGGACGCGCTGAGTCAGTCGGGTCAGCGGCACGGACGCCAGCACCACCACCACGGCGTACCCACTGACCAGCAGACCCACCTGTGAGCGGGACCGGTCCAGATCGGGTGCCATGCGGGTCAGCAGACCGACGGGCAGCAGCTCGGTCGTGATGAACGCGAACGCGGCGAGGGAGAGCGTGACCAGCACGGCCCTGGCCCTTCGCGGCGACACCTCCGGTGCCATGGCCCACCCCCCCCCATTCCAGTGGGTCACCGTAATCGAGGGCCCGACCCCCGCTCCGCGCGCGGGTCTCGGCTGCCGTCGAACCGGTCGGCTGGCCGGCCCGGTCGCGGCGGTCGGCGGCCAGCCCTGTGATCAGGATCGCGTGCGGAACGGGGCCAGGACGGCGCGGATCTGATCGGCCGCACCCCAGTCGTCGTCGAACTGGGCCAGCACGGCGAGGTGTTGTCGCAGCTGGATGACCGGCATCCGAGCCTCCCAGTCGGCGTCGAGCGAGGTCAGCTCGGCGTAGACCTCGAACATCCGTCGTGCCTCGGGCGGAGGCGAGGTGGACCACACGTGCGCGAGGTCGACCTCGGCCCACACGTACGACACGGCCGGGTCGATCAGCGCCGGCTCTCCATCCGCTGTGGCCAGGACGTTCTGTGCCCACAGGTCGCCGTGCGTCAGACACGCCGGACGCTCCGGCAGCAGGTCGGGCAGGCGGTCGCAGAGCCGTTCCAGCGCCGAACGGTCTTGGGCGTCGAGCGCCGCCTCGACGCGGGGCTCGTCGAGCCAACGCAGCAGCCGGTGCTCTGCGAAGAAGGCGAAGCCGTCGTCGTTCCACGTGTTGACCTGGCGGCGACGGCCCAGCCAGTTGTCGTGGTGCCAGCCGAAACGGGGATGGGTCGTATTCAGGTGCAGGCGGGCGAGCAGATGTGCGAACTGCTCCCAGAAGGCCTCGCTGCGCGGCCTCTCGCTCAACACCGACAACACCAGGACGTCCCGATCCGCCAGGATCACCTCGGGTGTCGCCACACCGCCCAGCTCGCGCAGCGCGGCCAGCCCTTCGGCCTCGGCCGCGAAGACGTCGTCGGCCGGCCGGTCGGCGAACGCCTTGACGAACACCGGCGAGGCATCCCGGCGGGTGGCGATGCCCGCGAGAGCCGCGAGCCCGCCGGTCACCGGCTGCACCGTGACGACCTCGCGCATACCGGCCAGGTGCAGACGCTCCAGCAGGGTCACGCGCGCTCCTCAAGTCCGGCGTACGAGGTCGCCCGATCCTATGCGGCTGGTCACGGCTCGCCCTGCCGGCGACATCAAGACCTACCTCGCCCTCGCCTCCTACTGCTCCGAGGAACCGCTCGATCTGATCCGGGAGGTCTCTCGTACCGTCACGAGCCCCACCGGTTGACCGGAGTTGATCCACCGGTGGGCGCGGTCGAGAATCGACGTCGTGGATATGCACCAGGACTGGGTCTCGCTGCTGAGCGGACTTGACCGGCAGGTGTCGTCCGGGCGGCTCTCACCGGACACGGCGGCGTTGCCCGAGCTGATGAGCAGCTACGACGTGCCGGGGGTCAGCATCGCCGTCGGCCACGTGAGCGGGCAGGTGTGGGCGGCCGGGTTTGGCGTCATGGCGGTCGGGACGTCGACTCCGGTGACCGCGAGCACCGCCTTCGCGGCCTGTTCGATCAGTAAACATGTCGCGGCGGTCGGCGCGCTGCGACTGGTCCAGGTCGGTGTCCTCGATCTCGACGCCGACATCGGCGAGTACCTCACCTCGTGGCACCTGCCCGGCCGTGACGGCCAGCAGGGAGTCACGGTACGACAGCTGCTGGCGCACACCGCCGGACTCTCCGACACCTGGTACCGCGGCTACCCCGCAGATCGCGCCCCGTCGCTGTTGCAGGTCCTGGAAGGCAGCGGCGCGACGACCACTCCACCGGTCCGACCGACAGTGTTACCGGGTAGCCGCTTCCGGTATTCGGGCAGCCACTACTCGGTGCTCCAGCAGCTGATGGTGGACGCGACCGGAACTCCGTTCGAGGACCTCCTGCGAACTCTGGTGCTGGAACCGCTGGCCATGGCCGACAGCAGCTTCGACCAGCAGTTTCCCCACCAGCGACCGGGTCAGGTGGCGCATGGCCACCACGGCGGCGGCACCAGGATTCCGGGCGGCTGGCGAACGCAACCGGAGCTGGCCGCCGCCGGACTGTGGAGCACCCCGACCGACCTGCTCCGGCTCGACCTCGAAATCGCCCGAGCCGTCTCGGGACGTTCGAAGCTGCTCGACCGCGACCTGGCCACCCAGATGTGCGCACCGCAGATCCCTGGCGGCAGCTACGGGCTCGGCACCGAACTCGACGACCGCGCCGAGCGTCGACGTTTCGGACACACCGGGTCGAACGTCGGTTATACCTGTTTCTCCTACGTGTGGCCCGACAGCGGCGCCGCGGTAGCGGCGATGACCAACTCCGAGGATGGCTGGGAGCTGCTGGTCAGCATCCGCGCCGCCGCGGACCGTCGCTACGCCACCACCAGAGTCACCGCCGCGCCGCCTGCCAACGTCACGGGCCGCTACGTTCTGCGCGACGACTACCCGATCGACGTCGCACTCACCGACGGTCAACTGACCTTCGCCGCCTCGACCCAGCAACCGGTTGTCCTCCTGGCGGACCCGGACGGTAGCTACCGGCACCCGGACCTCGATCTGGAGGTTCGGTTCGTCCGGACCGACGACCAGCCCCACGTCCTCGAACTGCGCCAGGAAGGGGCCACGCAGACCGCGAGGCCAGTAACGGGGCAACCGGAGTAGCCAGGTCTGTCAGGGTCGGTTGTGGACGAACCACGCGTCACCGGCCGGTAGGGCGACGGCGACCTCCCACTGGCTCAGTTCGAGGTCCGGAGCGAGCGCCTTGAGCTGACCGGCGGCGGCCCACGCCTCGTCACCCGGCGTCGGGCGACGACCCACCTGGAACTGGAGCATCGTGCCCCACGATGCGACAAGGCGGGCGTCCCACCGGTGCCGCCACTGCGTCAGCACCTCGGCGAGCCGCTGGCGGTCCTCCTCGGTGAGCGCACCGTAGAAGTCCACCCAGTACGCCGACCCGCGGACGTCGCTGGTGGGCAGCAACATAAGCAGGACGCTGTCCGGCGTGTACCAGTACTCGGTCTGCGTCACGAGCCGCACGTTGCCACGCACCTGGGCGTGCAGGTCGGCGTCGGCGAGCAGCCGGTCGTACAGCGCCCGCTCCAGCACCGGCAGTGGTGTGGGCAGCACCACGTCCGGCACCAGGGCGGTCAGGTCGACGCCGGTCGTGCCACGCGCGCAGAACTCGATCTCGTCCGCGTCGACCTGTTGGTCCTCGCTGTAGTGGCGGTAGGACAGCCAGGGGTCGGAAGACGCCGCCGCCTCGACGAACGCGCGCAGCTCCAACTCCGACGGACCCCGTTCGGGCTCGGACCGGATCGTCAGTGCGTCGTCGAAGTCGTCGGTGACCATGACGGGCCGGCGTCCGATGACCGGCACCAGCGCCTCGGCGGCCTGCCAGAACTCGTACAGACGGTCGGGGTCGACGTCGGCGACGAGGATGGTGCCCGACGGGCCGTGCCCGATCGGCAGGCCGGCCAGTGGCGTGCCCAGGAAAGCCGCTTCGATCTGATTGAGGTCGTCTCGCACGCCGACAGCTTTGCCGATCATCCGAAGTGGTCGGCCAGCTTCGTCAGCTTGCTGACATACGCCGGCCAGTCGTAGTCGTCGGGGATGTTGCTGTTGTTCCGCCGGAGGCCGACCGCCGTGTCGTGCTGTTCGCGCATGATGTCCGCGTGCCCGGCGTGCCGGGCCAGATCGCAGGTCACGTGGATGATGATCCGCTGTAGCGTCACGTCCTGCCGACCTGGTCGCCACCACGGCACCTGCCCCGGCGCGTCGAGCGGTAGCTCGTCGATCGTCTGGTCGGCGAACGCGCCGACTCGGCGATACAGGTCGATCAGGCCGTCCTTCGTCTCGTCCTCACGGGCGTACCAGTCTGCCTGCGGGTCCTCGTCGAACGCTGCCATGGGGACCAGCTCGTCAGGCGTCGGGAACTCGCGACCGAAGGTGGGCCCGAAGTAGCCCGCTTCGACATTGAGGCAATGCTTGAGCGCCCCCAGCAGGTTGTTCCCGGTCGCCGTGCGGGGCAGCCGGACCTCCCGTTCGCTGAGTCCGTCGAGCTTCCAGATGAGGTCTTCGCGGTTCTCCCGGAGGTAGTCGTGCAGCGCGGCCTTCGCATCGCTCAGATCAGCCATGCACGCCAGTCTTCCCTATCCGCCGTGCCTCGTTGGGCCGGTGCCGGGGCACCGGCCCAACGAACGACTCGATCTACCGGGGCGTCAGCTTCCGGTGCAACTCGCTGTGGTTCCGCTACCGCTGCCGGTGCCCTGGAAGCCGAAGCTGGTGGCCTGACCTGCGGCCAGTCGCCCGTTGTAGCTCTGGTTGGCGATAGTGATGGTCCCGCTGGTGCCGCTGCCGACCCCGTTCCAGAGCGAGCTGACCGACGCGCCGCTCGGCAGGGTGAGGGTGACCCGCCAGCCGGTCAGCGCCGTGGTTCCCGCGGTGACGCTGACGTTGGCGACGAATCCGCCGTTCCACTGATCCTGGACGGAGTAGACAGCGGTGCAGCCGGGGGTACCGGTCGGCGGCGGGGTGGTGGGCGGTGGGGTGGTGGGCGGCGGCGTGCCGTCGTCGAGCGTCAGGTTCTTCTGCTGGACGCTCCACTGGCTGCTGCACAGACCGCAGTCGGCGCCGACGAAGGTGCGGCCGGCGGTGGTGTCGCCCTTCAGGCGCCACTTGAGGTAGAGAGTCGCCACCCGGCCGAACTCGCCGCCGTTGGCCTGGTCGTAGGTGCCGCCATGCCCGACGTTCAGGTTGCCCATGAAGGCCGGCAGGCCGGCGGGCAGCTTGCCCCAGTCGTCAATGGCGTTCGGGTAGGCGATGTCGCTGGGCCCGCCGACGAAGTAGGCGATCGGCTTGGTCAGTCTCCTGAGCTGGTAGTCGTCGGCGTCGTTGAGCAGACCGCTGCTGAAGATGCCGGTCGTCGTGACGCGCGGGTCGTTCGAGACGGCGTACGCCTCCAGACCTCCGCAGGAGAAGCCCGCGACGGCGACCTTGCTCGTGTCGACCTTGTTGTAGTACTTGCTGCCCTGCCGGGAGTTCTCCGCGACCGCCCAGTCGATGGACTGGGTGAGCATCTGGGAGGTCGTGGAGCCGGATCCGTTCGGCGCGCCGTTGGCGATGGCGAGGAAGCCGTGGGAGGCGATCTCGCGCAGGAAGTTGCCCTGGGAGAGGCCGTTGGCCGAGCAGCCGCCGTTGCCCCAGACGACGATGGGCAGGCGTTCGGACGGGAGGGTCTGCGGCCGGAAGATGGTGTGGTTGGCCAGGGTGGCCGAGGTTTCGTAGTCGGCGGGATAGGGGCCGGAGCCGCCGATGGCGGCGGACGCCGGCGTCCCGCCGAGCGCCATGATCACGGAGGTGACCGGAACGATGGCAGCCGCCAGCCCCGCGTAGATCTTTGCTCGCCTTCTCATTGGATCCTCCAGGAACAGTCACGGTGGCGCTCCCAGCGGTGGCGGTGGTGTCACTCGCGCCTCGACGAGAGTGGTCAGCGCTGGCCACGGGTCTGGCCGACTTGGGCGCGTCGCGGCCTGGGCGGCGGCCGTGCCCTCGGTCGCCACTGCCCGCTCATTCAGCGCCGGCGACCGCCCGGCCGCGGTCCCTGCAGGCGCTCCGATGGGAGCTGTATGCAGTTACTATCATTGTCGCAACGAAAAGTGTCAATGTACTGCCGGCTCTGACCGGCCGCTACGTCGTCAACCGGCGAGTGGGCCGCTGCCGTGCCTTCCGCCAGTCGGCTCCGGCTGCGAGGGATCCCTCGACGCCTGGAAGTGGGTGATCCACGAGGCGGCATCCGGCCAGTGCGGAGTTGCCACCTCGACCAGACGCGCCTGAGCGAGCGAGCCGAGAGTGGTGTGGATGTCCAGGAAGGTCTCCCTGGCCTCCTGGCGAGGCCAGGACTCCGGCAGCAGGTGCGAGGGGAGGTCCGGGTCGACGTCGGCGAACTTCCGCCAGGAATCCATCGCGGAGGTCCGAGCCACCAGCGCCCGGGCCGGGTCCACCTTCCCGTCGTGCGCGGCTACCCGCAGCTCCGCGTACTGCTCGATGAAGCTCGAGTACGCGGAAGCGAGACCGGTCAGGTCGTACGCGGAGGCCGGCCCGTGTGGCCCTGCCTCCTCGTCGAACCGGGCGTGCAGGACCGACCATCGGGCGCCCTCGACGTGGTGCAGCAGCGCGCGCAGCGCCTCCCGCGCCGGCGCGACGTCGGATCCCGGCCGGATCCACACGCTGTCGTACAGGCCCACGAACCCCAGTGCGGTCAACGACCTGCGGAGCGCATGACGGGACGCCTGGCCGGCGTTCGGAACCGAGAAGGTGGCCAGCACCCAATCACCGGTCCAGGGCGCCGGGTGGGAGCCGAAGTTCAGGAAGTGCCGCATCCGGGAGCGGTGCTTGGCGATCGCCTGCGGGGTGAGGTGGTAGACCGGCGACCGGCCCTTCCTCCGCGTCGCGATGAGACCACGCTTGACCAGCCGGGACAGCGCGGCACGGGCGCTGGACTCGCTGATCCCGAACTCCCGCAGAATCGCGATGACCGCCGTCGACGGCAGGTCCGCGTCGGAGGAGTCGAGGTACTCGCCGAGAACTGTCGTCAACAGATGCTGCGGGCTCGACCCCGCCTGGGCCCGGGGCACTCGGACGTCGTCGGCGTTCACCTCATCAGACTGCCGCACCCGGACGCCCCTGGCTTGTGAGGTGGGGCGGGGCAAGGCGCCTTCCGGGGCGGGTGGAGGCACTATCGTTCTGGCGTGCACATCCGTTTTGACGTCCCCGCCGATCCCGCCTACCCGAGTCGGGTGGCCGCTGCGCTCGGCAACGTCCGGCTCCGCAGATTCGGTTACATCGGAGCGGTCCTGACGGCGGTCGGGGTCATCGGTCTCGTCGTCTCGCGGGGGTTCGGGTGGGGCGAGCGGAGTTCGCCGCTCTGGACCGCGCTGCTCGTGGCCGGCGTGCTGTCGATGCTGTACCGGCCGTGGGTGCTGGCGCGCGCCCGACGCCGTTCCGGTAGCTACGCCGTCGAGGGCGCCTACGACATCACCGATGACAACATCATGATGCGCAGCGGCTCGGAGTCCGGCGGCATCGCCTGGGACGGGGTTGCCCAGGTGCGGGACGCCGGGGATTTCTGGGTCGTGTACGTCGGCCGAATGCCCGCGACCGTGATCCCGCGCTGGCTGATGTCCGCCGAGGACGCCGAGACGTTGCGCGCCCACATGACCGAACGAGGGCTGCTGCCCCGTCGGTGAACTCGGCTGCCGCAGGCCGCGGGGGATCGGACTATGGCGTCCGAGTCGGTCGCGAAGGGGCACCGAGGACTACCTCGTACTGGTAGAGATCATCGTTGGTGCCGGTGTGTCGGAAGCCGGCACGTTCAAGGGTCCGCCGGGAGGCGACGTTGTCGCCGGTGGTCTCGGCGACGACGCGGGACAGTCCGTGTGCTGTCGCGAGGTCGAGCAGGGCGGCGAGCGCCTCCGCCGCGTAGCCGTTTCCCCGGGCTGACGGGGTGAGACCGTAACCGACCTCGATGCGTTCGTCCTCCGGCTGACCCTTGAAGCCGATTCCTCCGATGGCCTTGCCGTCGGCCGTGCGGGTGATCCGGTAGTGCCCGAACGGACGTCGGTCGCCGTAGGCGGCGGTGGCGGCGAGAAAGCCCCGCACGCCGAGGACGTCGCCGTCGAACGGGAAGTCCTCGGCCCAGTCGTCCCCGGCCCCGGCGCGCCGCCCGACGATGCGCTCACCCTCTGCGGTGTCGATGGGGTGCAGGCGCAGTCGCGGCGTACGAAGCTCGGTCACAGGCAACAGCGAAGCAGCCCTCAGGAAACAGCACAAGCCGATTTACGCGCCGGCACAGGCCGGCTTCGCGGAATCGAACCTCCGTGTCGGCATCCCCGCCCCTGACCGTCTGCGGCTACCTATCCTCGACGGGGATGCACCAATCCGAGTAATGGCCGTCGGCCCGACGGCTAACAGGAGGCCGTCATGAGCACCAAGGACCGACCCGAGGGGATCAGCCCCACAGCGGTGGAGTCAGCACCAGGGCTGTGGCGGATCGATCTGCAACGGCACGACCTCAGCATCCCTGGGCGAGAGGTCATTCAGACTCGGGTGGAGTTCACTCCGGATTCGCCAGCGTTCAAGCATTTCCACCCCGGCGAGGAAATCATCTGCGTTCTACAGGGAACGCTCGAATATCGGCTGGAGGGGCAGCCACCCGTGGTGTGCAATCCCGGCGACGCGCTCACTGTCCCGTACGGTGTGCACCACCAGGCCCGCAACGTTGGCGACGGTATCGCTGTCGAACTGGCCACGTACGTCGTCGAGAAGGGGAAACCACTTCTCACCAAGGTGGAGTGAGATCACCGCCGGCTGACGGCAACGGCCTGATCCACGCCGCACCGTTTACGCGATTGGCGCCTCGGGCAGAAGGCACACCATGGCGAACGAACGGGTCAGGTCTGTCGGCGGCTACACGATGCGGATCCTCGGCGTCGTCTTCATCGTCGGCGGGGCGTTCCTGCTCAAGCGCTCGGGCGCGGCGGCGACACCGAGGCCGCGCAGCACGCACTGACGTCTGCGGGGCTCATGGTCGCCGTGGTCGTCGCGGCGCTCGACCACGGCGACCGAACCCCAGGGCAGCAACGGGCCGTCCGCATCCTGGTCCCGGCGCTGGTGCTCGATGGACGGCTGCGGCGCCCGCGCCAAGGCCGCCCGCCACTACCACCGCCAGCGCGTCACCCCCTAGGCAGTGTCTTCAAAGGATCTTGGTGTCGGATGATGTAGGGCGTGGGTCGTCGCTATGAGTTGTCTGACGTCGAGTGGGATGCGCTGTCGCG
>NZ_VITD01000024.1:0-72546 GCF_007827755.1 Micromonospora sp. CNZ322 | reverse complement strand
GCAACTCTGAACAAGCGAACACCCGTGACTGTGTGCCGGGGTTGTTTGATATGTTCATAGAGTTACGGCGGTCATGGCGGAGGGGAAACGCCCGGTTACATTCCGAACCCGGAAGCTAAGCCCTCCAGCGCCGATGGTACTGCACTCGTGAGGGTGTGGGAGAGTAGGACGCCGCCGGACAATCTTCCAGTCGAGGGCCGCCCCATCAGGGTCGGCCCTCGACTGCGTAGCGCCATTGGTGGCGCAATCAGGAAGGATGTACCTGTGAGTTCAGGACCGCAGGGCGGAGACCGTCCCCGTCGTTACGAAGACCGTACTGACGGTGCGGGCGGAAGCGACCGCGGCCCGCGCCGCGATGACCAAGGCCGGCCCCCGTATCGGGGAGACCGCGACAGCGGCGGCGCCCGAGGCGGACACGCCGGCGGCCGCGACTCTGGCTCCCGTGGTGGTGACCGGGACAGTTCGCGCTCCAGCGCCCCCCGTGAGGGTGGCTACCGTGGCGGCGATCGCCGTGAGGGTGGTTTCCGGGGCGGCGACCGCGACAGTTCGCGTTCCAGCGCTCCGCGCGAGGGTGGCTACCGTGGCGGCGACCGTGATGGGTCACGCTCGGGTGCTCCGCGTGAGGGCGGGTTCCGGTCCGGCGCTCCCCGTGAAGGTGGTTACCGCGGCGGCGACCGCGACAGTTCGCGTTCCAGCGCTCCGCGCGAAGGTGGCTACCGTGGTGGCGACCGCGAGGGTGGTTTCCGTGGCGGCGACCGCCGTGAGGGCGGCTTCCGCGGTGGTGACCGCGACGGTTCGCGCTCGGGCGCTCCCCGTGAGGGTGGCTTCCGGGGTGGCGACCGCGACGGTTCGCGCTCGGGCGCTCCGCGTGAGGGTGGCTTCCGCGGTGGTGACCGTGAGGGTGGTTTCCGTGGTGGTGACCGTCGTGAGGGTGGTTACCAGGGCGGCGACCGCACTCGTTCCGGCCCGCCGCGTGAGGGTGGTTTCCGTGGTGGTGACCGCGAGGGTGGCTTCCGCGGCGGCGACCGTCGTGAAGGTGGCTTCCGGGGCGGCGACCGGGATGGCTCGCGTTCGGGCGCTCCCCGTGAGGGCGGCTTCCGGGGTGGTGACCGCGACGGTGGCTTCCGTGGCGGCGACCGCCGTGAGGGTGGCTTCCGCGGTGGCGACCGTGATGGCTCGCGTTCCAGCGCTCCGCGTGAGGGTGGCTTCCGGGGCGGCGACCGCGACGGTTCGCGTTCCAGCGCTCCGCGTGAGGGTGGCTTCCGCGGTGGCGACCGCGACGGTGGCTTCCGGGGCGGCGACCGCCGCGAGGGCGGCTTCCGCAGCGGCGACCGCGACGGTTCGCGCTCGGGCGCTCCGCGTGAGGGTGGCTTCCGCGGTGGTGACCGTGAGGGTGGTTTCCGTGGTGGTGACCGTCGTGAGGGTGGTTACCAGGGCGGCGACCGCACTCGTTCCGGCCCGCCGCGTGAGGGTGGTTTCCGTGGTGGTGACCGCGAGGGTGGCTTCCGCGGCGGCGACCGTCGTGAAGGTGGCTTCCGCGGTGGTGACCGCGACGGTTCGCGTTCGGGCGCTCCCCGTGAGGGCGGCTTCCGGGGTGGCGACCGCGACGGTTCGCGTTCCAGCGCTCCCCGTGAGGGCGGCTTCCGTGGCGGGGACCGTGATGGTTCGCGCTCGGGCGCCCCGCGTGAGGGTGGTTTCCGTGGCGGTGACCGCGAGGGTGGTTACCGGGGCGGAGAGCGTACCGGCGGTTTCCGGTCCGACGAGCGGCCGCGCCGCGACGGGGAGTTCCGTCGCGATGACCGCACGGGTGGCTCCGAGTCGTCCGAGGGTGGGCGTAGCTCGGCCCCGGCGCTACCGGACGACATTGTCGCGACCGACCTCGACAAGGATGTCCGCGCTGAGCTGCTCTCGCTGAACAAGCCGGTCGCCGAGTCTGTGGCCCGGCACCTGGTCGCCACTGGGCAGCTGATCGACGAGGACCCGGCCGAGGCGTTGGCGCACGCGCTGGCCGCCCGGCGGCTCGCGTCGCGCATCTCCGCTGTCCGTGAGGCGGTCGGCCTGGCCGCGTACCGCGCGGGGGAGTGGCAGTCGGCGATCGCCGAGCTGCGCACGTACCACCGGATGAGCGGATTGCAGAGCCACCTGGCCGTGCTCGCGGACTGCGAGCGGGCTCTCGGCCGGCCGGAGCGGGCCATTGACCTGTTCCGTGGCGCGGACCGGGAGAAGTTGGACCAGGCCGTGGCGATCGAACTGCTGATCGTCGCCGCCGGCGCGCGGGGTGACCTTGGGCAGAAGGACGCCGCGGTCGCGATGCTTCAGGTTCCGGACCTCACCAACGAGGCCACCGTGCCGTGGACGGCCCGGCTGCGGTACGCGTACGCCGACGCGCTGCTCGCGGTGGGCCGGCGCGAGGAGGCCCGCGAATGGTTCTCCCGCGCTGCCGACGTGGACACCGAGGGCGAGACCGACGCCGCCGAGCGGCTGCTCGAACTCGACGGCGTGGTCATCGAGGGTGACGACGAGGACGAGGCCGCCGAGGAGATCGCCGCGGGGCCGGGGGCTCCCGGCGCGGTGCCGGCCCGACCCGACGCCGACCTGGCCAGCGAGGCGAACGACGATGACGAAGATGTCGACGACGACGACGACGACGACGATGACGACGATGACGAAGATGTCGACGACGATGACGACGATGACGACGATGACGACGATGACGACGATGACGACGATGACGACGATGATGACGACGACGACGACGATGACGACGATGACGAAGATGTCGACGACGACGATGAGGACTTCGACGACGAGGAGGACGACGCTGTCGGCCGCCCCGCTGACGACGAAGGCTTCGACGGCGAGGACGAGGACCGTCACACCACCGAGAGCGGCAACGCCGACGCGGCCACCACTGGCGACAGCGGCGTGACCGACGGGGACACGGCGGACGGCGACGCGGCGAACGCCGACGGGACAGTGCCGGCCCGGGACGACGAGTCGGGGTCGACGCAGCGGTGAGCGCGGGCGTGGGGGAGCGGCTGGTCGACGGGTACACCCTGGTCGTCTTCGACCTGGACGGCGTGATCTACCTGATCGACCGGCCGATCCCCGGCGCCGTCGATGCGGTGGCCCGGCTGCACGCCGAGGGACGGGCGGTGGCGTACGCCACCAACAACGCGTCCCGCCGGTCCAGTGAGGTCGCCGACCTGCTGACCGGGATGGGCGTGCCGGCCCGGCCGGAGGAGGTCCTCACCTCCGCGGCCGCCTCGGCCGAGTTGCTGCGCGACCGGCTGCCCGCCGGCGCGTCGGTGCTGGTGGTCGGCGCGGAGGCGCTGCGCGCGGAGCTGCGCGCGGTCGGTCTGAACCCGGTCACCCAGGCCGATGAGAAGCCAGCCGCGGTGGTGCAGGGGTACGGCCCGCAGGTCGGCTGGGCCGAGCTGGCCGAAGCGTCGGTAGCGGTGCGGGCGGGTGCCATCTGGATTGCCACCAACACCGATCGGACCCTGCCCAGTGGGCGGGGGCCACTGCCCGGCAACGGTTCGCTGGTCGCCGTGCTGCGTACGGCACTGGAGCGGGACCCCGACGTGGTGGTCGGCAAGCCGGAGTCGGCGCTGTTCGAGACCGCTGCCAAGCGCAGTGGCGGTGGGCGGAGCCTGGTGGTGGGTGACCGGCTGGACACCGACATCGAGGGCGCCCGCCGGGCCGGGCTGGACAGCCTGCTCGTGCTCACCGGCGTCAGCGGCGTACCGGAGCTGCTGGCCGCCGAGCCGCGGCGACGTCCCACGTACGTCGCGAAAGACCTGGCGGGGCTCTTCGACCCGGCTGCCGCCGTGCGGGTCCCGGGCCCGGCGGACGCCGGCGGCTGGTCCGTGACGGACCGGGACGGCGCGCTGGAGCTGGCCGGGGCCGGTCGGCCGCTGGACGCCCTGGCGGCGCTCTGCGCGGTGGCCTGGTCGGCGTCGGTGCCGGCGCTGCCGAAGATCCGTCCGGTGGGCCCGGACGCGGCCCACGCGGTGGAGAGTTTCGGTCTGACCGCGGCGGCGTGAGCCGGGCGGCCGTCAGAGCAGCTTGCGCAGCTTGAGCAGGTCGAACGGGTTGGCCTTGATCGACACCCGGCGGGAGGTCACCGCGCTGGTGACGTCCAGGTCGCCCCGGACCAGGGCGAGCAGGTCGTCGCTGGACGTGCTCAGCGCGATCTTGGCCTTGGGGTCGTCGCCGTCGGTCAGCTCGACCAGTCGGCCGCCGGTGATCCGGCCGTGGAACGCGGTGTCCAGGTCGGTGATCCGGCAGGCCAGCGTCCGGTCCAGGTCGATCCGTTCGCGTACCGTCTCGGCGTTGCGATCCAACCGGGCGGCCAGCTCCTGCAACGCCTGCCGGCACTCGTCCACGCTGGCCACATCTCCCCCTTGTGATCGCCACGCCGTCCTCGGCACCGTACCGCACGGGTCGGTCCGGGGTGCCCGGTAGCGTGACACCTGCACACCCCGCCCCGTGGAAGGACTCAGGCATGCAGGACGCGTGGCGCGCCTACCTCGAGCTGGCCATGGGCCTTGCGGAGGCGCCCCGGAAGAAGGCCCAGGACGTGGCACGTCGCCTCGTCGGCTCCGGCGGCGCGACCGCCGCCCAACTCCAGGCCCTCGGCGAGGAACTGGTCACCACCGGCGCCGCCAACCGGGAGGCGCTGACCAAGCTGGTCCGCTTCGAGGTCGACCGGGCCCTCGGCGCGGTCGGTCTGGCCACCGCCGACGAGGTGGCCGAGCTGACCCGGCGGGTGCACGACCTGGAACGGCAGCTGCGGGAGGCGCGGTCGACCGAGTCGGCCGACGCGCCGAGCGCCGGCCCCACGCCACAACCCGACCCGACCGTCGCCGCGCAGCCCGGCACCGGTCTCGTGCCGTCCGACGCCTCGGCCGGTGCCCCGGTCTCCGCGCCGGTGGCGAAGAAGGCCGTCGCGAAGAAGGCGGTCGCCAAGAAGGCCATCGCCAAGAAGCCGCCGGCGACGATCAGCCGGACGGCCGACGAGGACGTGCCGACGCCGGCCGTGATGCCCGCCAAGAAAGCGGCGGTTCGCAGACAGCGGCCGGACGACGCCGAATGACCCGGCCCGGTCCACCGCCCGGCGGGTCGTTCCCGGCCCGGCCCGGTCCGCCGGCTGGCGGTTCGTTCCCGGCCCGGCCCGGCCCGCCGGTGGGTGCCCGCCCCGGGCCGCCGCCGGATCTCGGGGACGACGAGACACGGCATCCGGCGGTGGACGCCGCCGTGCGGGCCATCGCCAACGCGGCGACGCTCGCTCCCGCCGACCAGATCGCCCAGTACGAGGCGGCCTACGAGACGCTGCGGGAAACCCTCGCCACCATCGACCAGACCTGAGCGGGACGACCAGGCCTGAGCAGACCGGAGAACCACCCATGGCACGTCGTAACCGGCTGGACGCCGAACTCGTCCGCCGCGGTCTGGCCCGCTCCCGTGAGCAGGCCGCCGCGTTGGTGGAGGCCGGCCGGGTCCAACTGCGGGGCGTGGTCGCCCGCAAGGCGGCCGCGATGGTCGACCCCGCCGACCCGCTCCTGGTGACCGGTGCGGACCCGGCTGAAGAGTACGTCTCCCGGGGCGGGCACAAGCTCGCCGGCGCGCTGGCCGCGTTCGCCGCCGGTGGGCTGCACGTGGCCGGGCGGCGTTGCCTGGACGCGGGAGCGTCGACCGGTGGGTTCACCGACGTGCTGCTGCGGGCCGACGCGGCCGAGGTGGTGGCCGTGGACGTCGGGTACGGGCAGCTCGCCTGGCCGCTGCGTACCAACGAGCGGGTCCGCGTCCTGGAGCGTACGAATGTCCGTACCCTCGATGCGGACGCGATCGGCGGCCAGGTCGACCTCACGGTGGCCGACCTGTCGTTCATCTCGCTGCGACTGGTGCTGCCGGCGCTGGCCGGCTGCACCCGCGACGACGGTGACCTGGCACTGATGGTCAAGCCGCAGTTCGAGGTCGGCAAGGACCGGGTCGGCGCCGGCGGTGTGGTCCGCGATCCGGAGCTGCGCGCCGAAGCGGTGCTGGACGTGGCCGCGGCGGCCGCGCGGCTCGGCCTCGGACTGGCCGACGTGGCGGCCAGCCCGCTGCCCGGGCCGAGCGGCAACGTGGAGTTCTTCGTATGGTTGCGCCGGGGCGCACCAGCGGCCGACCCGGAGCGGGTGCGGGCCGTGGTGGCGGCCGGGCCGGACGGCTCGACGACGGCCGGCGGGGTGCCGGACGTGGCGGCGGAGGAGGTCGCAGGGTGAATGCGCGCAGTGAGGGCAGCGCAACGGGTCGCGCGGTGACACGCGGCCGTGTCGAGGCGACGGCGCCGGCGGCGCGACGCTGCCCGGTCCGGCGTGGGCGGGCGGCCCGATGAGCCGGACGGCGCTGCTGGTGACCCACACCGGCCGTCGGCGCAGCACGGAGCACGCCCGGTCGGTCGCCGCCGACCTGATCGACGCCGGTTTCGAGGTACGGGTGGTCGCCGACGAGGCCGACGACCTCGACCTGCCCGGCGTGGTGCCGGTCGCCGGCCCGCAGGCCGCCGAGGGCGCCGAGATCGTCTTCGCGCTCGGTGGGGACGGCACCTTCCTGCGCGCCGCCGAGCTGGCCCGGCCCGCTAAGGCGCCGCTGCTCGGCATCAACCTCGGCAAGGTGGGCTTCCTGGCGGAGGCGGAGATCGACGACCTGGACACGGCCGTCCGGGACGTCGTCGGCCGCAACTACACGGTCGACGAGCGGCTGACCCTGGACGTCACGGCCGAGTTCGACGGTGGGCCGACCATCGAGTCCTGGGCGCTCAACGAGATCAGCATCGAGAAGGGCGAGCGGGCCCAGATGCTCGAGCTGCTCGTCGACGTGGACGGCCGGCCGCTGTCGCGTTACGGCTGCGACGGTGTCGTCTGCGCCACCCCCACCGGTTCCACCGCGTACGCGTTCTCCGGTGGCGGGCCGGTGGTCTGGCCGGAGGTGGAGGCGCTGCTGCTGGTGCCGATCAGCGCGCACGCGTTGTTCAGCCGCCCGTTGGTCACGGCCCCGACGTCCACCTTCGTGATCACCGTCGACCCGTTCACCACCCTCGCCGTGCTCTCCTGCGACGGCCGGCGCGTCTACGACCTGCCGCCCGGCGCGCGGGTGACGGTGCGTCGGGGCGCCCTGCCGGTACGCATCGTGCGGCTGCGTCCCCGCCCGTTCACCGACCGGCTGGTGGCCAAGTTCGGTCTCCCGGTGCACGGTTGGCGTGGCAGCCGCCGGTGACCGTGGCGCACACGGTCGGTGGATGTGAGTTGTCCACCTGACGACATGTCGCCGCTGCGGCGGCTGGCGACTAGTGACCTGGTGACACGCTCCGACGCAGACTCCGATCGGCCCTCATCTACGGATGGCGGGCCTGGAGGAGTAGAGGAGCACATCGCATGCACTGGTCCCCACGCTGGCTCGCCGTCGGCGCGGTCGGCGCGTTGGTGGTCGGAGTCGCCGCACCGGCGTCCGCCGACCCGCCCGCCCGGCCCACCGGCCCGACGTCGGGCACGCCCGCCCAGCACGCACCCGTCCGCATCACCCTGATCACCGGAGACCAGGTCGAGCTCGCGCCCGCGGCGCCGGGCCGGGTCGCCGCCACTGTCCGCCCGGGACCCGGGCGCGAGCGCGTCATCTTCCAGACCCTGGAGGTCGACGGCCGGCTGCGGGTGCTGCCCAGCGACGCCCTGCCCTACGTTTCGAGCGGGGTCCTCGACGTCAACCTGTTCGACGTGCAGGAGTTGGCCGCCGACGGATACGGCGACGCCGCGCAGGGCGCGTTGCCACTGATCGTGCGCTACCAGGAGCAGGCGGCCGGGCGGGTCAAGCCGCTTGCCGGTGCCACCGACGCCCGGCCGCTGGAGAGCATCAACGGCGCGGCGCTGCGGGTCGGCAAGGGGGCCCTCGGCGATCTGTGGACCACGCTCGCCGGTACGCCGGCCAGCCGGACCACGACTGCCGCCGCGCCCCGGCTGGGTGCTGGCATCGCCCGTATCTGGCTGGACGGGCGAGTCCGCCCGGCGCTGGAGCACTCCGTGCCGCAGATCGGCGCCCCGACGGCCTGGGCGGCCGGGCGCGACGGTGCCGGCGTGAAGGTGGCGGTGCTCGACACCGGTGTCGACGCCACCCACCCCGACCTGGCCGGTCGGGTCGCCGAGGCGCAGGACTTCTCCGGCAGCGGCAGCGCCCGCGACGGGCACGGCCACGGCACCCACGTGGCCGCCACCATCGCCGGCAGCGGTGCGGCGTCCGACGGGCTACGCAAGGGCGTCGCCCCGGGCGCGCGGTTGCTGGTCGGCAAGGTGCTCGACGACGGTGGCTCCGGCTACAGCTCGTCCATCATCGCGGGCATGGAGTGGGCCGCCCACTCCGGCGCGAAGGTGGTCAGCATGAGCCTCGGCGGCGACCCCACCGACGGCACCGACCCGATGAGCCAGGCGGTGAACGACCTGACCGCCGAGACCGGCGCGCTGTTCGTGGTTGCCGCCGGCAACTCGGGCGCCGCGCGTACCGTCGGCGCGCCCGGCGCGGCCGCGGCGGCGCTCACCGTCGGCGCGGTGGACCGTGCCGACAACCTGGCGGAGTTCTCCAGCCGGGGCCCGCGCCTCGGCGACAACGGCCTCAAGCCCGAGATCACCGCGCCGGGCGTCGGCATCGTCGCCGCCCGGGCCGCCGGCACCGCCATGGGTACGCCGGTGGACGACGGGTACACGACCGCGTCCGGCACCTCTATGGCCACTCCGCACGTGGCCGGAGCGGCGGCGATCCTCGCCCAGGAACACCCCGACTGGGCCGCCGCGAAGCTCAAGGACGCGCTGGTCAGCACCACGAAGGCGAACCCGGCGCTGACCGTCTTCGAGCAGGGCGGCGGTCGGGTCGACGTGGCGCGGGCGCTCGGCCAGAAGGTGTACGCCTCGGCCACCGCAGACTTCGGCCGGATCTCCACCGGCGGTGCGGCGGTCGAGCGGACCGTGACGTACACCAACGGCACGCAGGCCGCGCAGACCCTGCGACTGGCCCTGGAACTTAGCAACCTGGACACCGGTGCGGCCGAGACCGACGGGGTCACCGTGACCTCCGGCGAGGTGACAGTGCCGGCGGGTGGCAGCGTGGCCGTGCCGCTGCGCGCCGACCCGGCGAAGCTGGGCCGGGGCCCGCATGGTGGCTGGCTGGTGGCGACAGGCACGGACGGTGTGGCCGTACGGACCCCGGTCGGGCTCACCGTCAGCGGTCCCGTGCACCAACTCACCATCAAGCTGCTGGACCGGCAGGGTCAGCCGGGCCTCTCGCCGGGGTTGACCGTCTTCGGTGAGCAGCCCGAGTCGGACTTCTGGGGCATGTGGGGTGGCGAGGGCACCCTGGAGGTCGAGGAGGGCACGTACGTGCTGACCGCGCTGATGACGCACGGCGTCCCCCTGGACGAGCAGATGACCCAGATCATCGAGCCAGAGGTGACCGTCGACCGGGACCTGACCGTGGTGCTCGACGCGCGCAAGGGCACGCCGGTGCGGATCGAGACGCCGAAGCCCAGCGAGCAGCAGGCCACGCTCAGCTACTACGTGCACCGGGTGCTGGGCAACGGCCGGCAGATCGACCACGGCGTGATGGCCTACAGCACCGTTCAGCAGGTCAACGTCACGCCGACCCGCCAGGTGCGCCAGGGCGAGTTCGAGTTCGCCTCACGGTGGCAGCTCGTCGCGCCCATGGTGGACGCGACGATCAGCGGGGTGTCCGGTCCGTCGGACATCAACCTGCTGGGCACGTCGCCGGCGCCGACCGGTCGGCGGAAGCTGCCGCTGGTCTGGGCCGGCACCGGCACCCCCGCCGAGCTGACCCGGGTGCGGGGCGCCGCCGTGCTGCTCGGCGCCGACCCGAACCGCTCGGAAGAGGAGCAGGTGGCCGCCGCCGCGGCAGCCGGCGCCGCCGCGGTGCTGATCGTCCGGCCAGAGGACCAGAGCGCGTGGACGGTCTGGCGGCCCACCGGAGAGCGGCTGCCGATCCCGTCGATGGTGGTGGCGTACGACGACGGGCAGCGGCTGATCGCGGCGGCGCGCAAGGGTCGGGCGACGCTGGACCTGACGCTGACCGTGGACAGCCCCTACCTGTACGACGTGTGGCAGGTGTCGAAGGGTCGGGTGCCGGAGCGTGTCGTGCACACGGTGACCGCCAAGAACACCGCCGAGGTGACCGCGAGCTACGGCGACATGGGTGCCGGCTGGGCCACCGAGGAGCGGTTCGGCTGGCGTCCGTGGCAGGAGTACGCCTGGAACGACGACCAGCGCATGGTCCGCAACGGCACCACCCGGCAGGAGTTCGTCAGCGCCGGGGACTCCTGGTGGCAGCAACGGGTGCTGCACAAGCAGATGTTCATGCAGTGGGGACAGCTGGCCGGTGGCCTGACCCAGCAGCCCCGGCGTTACGCCGCCGACGACCGGGTGACCGAGACCTGGCACGCGCCGGTGCTCCGTCCGGCCGTCCCGGCCCGCGGGGCGCCGGTGCCCACCCGCACCGGTGACAACCTGGAGTTGCGGGTGCCCGAGTTCGTCGACGCCGAGGGGCACTACAGCGTGGCCGGCGAGAGCGAGGAGTCGGACACCGTCACGGCGCGGGTCAGCCGCAACGGGCAGCAGATCGCGGACCTCTCCGAGGGCTGGGCGTCGGTGCCCACGACCGCCGGGGCTGCCCGCTACCGCCTGGACGTCTCCACCCAGCGGTCCTCGGCCGAGTGGCGTTACGGCACGCGGACCGACACGGCCTGGGAGTTCACCTCGGCCCGGCCGGCGGGCGACGCCGCCAAGGCGTTGTCGCTGCTCCAGGTGGACTACCGGGTGCCGGCCGACCTGCGCGGCACGGTACGCGGCAACCGGCCGCACCAGCTGGGGCTGACCCTGCGGCAGCCGGCCGGGGTGCCGGCGCCGGCCGGTGCAGGCGTCCGGGTGCAGGTCTCCTTCGACGGGGGCGTCACCTGGCGCAACGCGCCGACCACGGGGTCGGGCACCCGGTACACCGCGACAGTGCCGGCGGGACGCGGAACGGTGTCGCTGCGGGTGCACGCCGCCGACCGGGCCGGGAACACCGTCGACCAGACGGTGCTGCAGGCGTACGGGCTGCGCTGATCGGGCGGGGCGGGGCGGCCTGGCCGTCCCGCCCTTCCGGTTGAGGGTCCGCCGTCGGTCGACGGCGGACCCTCACGCGTCAGAGCCAGCCGCGTCGGGCCACCTGGAACGCCAACCCGGGCCGGGTGTCCACGCCGGCGGCGGCCATCAGGTCGGCGATCCGCCGTTGCACGGTCCGCCGGCTCACCCCGAGCTGGGAGGCGATGGACTTGTCCGGTACGCCCGCCACGAACAGCGACAGCAGCCGGGCCTCGTCGGCGTCGGGTTGGTACCCGTCGCCCGGCTGGTCGGCGGGCTCCGGCCGTCGAGCCTCGGGGGCCGTGACGGCGAGGGGGTCGTCGAGGCGCAGCCGGGTGGCCACCCGCCAGTGGCTCTCGAAGAGGGCGAGCAGCGCGTCGAGCAGTTGACTACGGCCGATCACGGCGGCGCTCGGTTCGCCGCCGTCGCGGTCGGGCACCAACGGGCAGATGGCCGTGCGGGCGTCCACGATGGCCAGTCGGACCGGCAGCCGGTCCAGGACGCGGGCCTGCTCCCCGGCGGCGACCCCCTTGGCCAGGTCGGCCAACGCGCCCGGCTCCAGCAGCAGGTCACGCTCGTAGATGGCCCGGTAGCTCACCCCACGGGCCAGCGCGTCGAACTCCTCGACATTCTCCGGGCCGGCCATGGCGAGGGGATTGGCCCGGCAGAACCAGAGCACCTCGGTACGCGCCGAGTTCTGCAGGTCGCGCAGCCGGTCCCGCAGAACCCGGGCGCCGGTGATCACCTCGACCAGGTGGTCGACGTGGTGTCGGCGCAGCCCGGAGCGGTACTCCTCGGCCAGTTGGGTGACCAGTCGGCGGGCCGACTCCAGGTCCTCCTGACGTCGCAGCAGCGTCCCGCCGAGGGCGACGTCCGGGGCGGTCGGGCGCAGCGGGGCGTCCGGGTCGTTGTCGCTGCGCTGCACGAGGCCCTTGCCGCGCAGCGCCTCGACCTGGGCGACGACCTGCTCACGGGGCCGGTGCAGGCGACTGGCCAACTCGTCGATGCGGGCCGTGGTGAGCTGGAGCAGGCAGCGGTAGAGCTCCTCCTCAGCCGAGGTCAGGCCGATCACGTCCAACACGGGGCAGAACTGTACGTCGGCCGGGTACGGGCCGTACCCGGGCCCGTCGGCTGGTCAAGTGTCGGGCCTCGCGTCTACTGTCGGTGGCTGTGCTGGAAGAGCTGCGCATCACCGGACTGGGCGTCATCGAAGACACCACGCTGCCGTTGACCGGCGGCATGAACGTCATCACCGGCGAGACCGGTGCGGGCAAGACGATGGTGGTCACCGGCCTCGGCCTGCTCTTCGGCGGCCGGGCCGACGCCGGGCGGGTCCGCGCCCAACCCGGCCGTGCTGTGGTGGAGGGGCGGCTGCGGCTGCACGGGCGGGTCGCCGACGCCGTGCACGCGCGGATCATCGAGGCCGGCGGCGAACCCGACGAGGACGGGTCGGTGCTGCTGAGCCGCACGGTGACGGTGGAGGGGCGCTCACGCGCCCACGTCGGCGGCCGCAGCATGCCGGTGTCGATGCTCGGTGAGGTCGGCGAGCAGGCGGTCGCCGTGCACGGCCAGTCCGACCAGCTGCGGCTGCTGCGCCCGGCCGAGCAGCGGGCCGCACTGGACCGGTTCGCCGGCCCCGCGCACGAGAAGCTGCTCGACGCGCTGCGCGAGGCGTACACGGGGTGGCGTCGGGTCGTCGACGACCTGGCCGACCGGCGGCGCAACGCCCGCGAGCGCAACCAGGAGGCCGACCTGCTGCGGTTGGGCCTCGACGAGATCACCCGGGTCGATCCGCAGCCGGGTGAGGACGACGAGCTGAAGACCGAGGCGCAGCGGCTGGAGCACGCCGAGGGCCTGCGGACGGCCGCGCAGATCGCCCAGCAGTGCGTGGCCGGTGGCGCGGAGGCCGCCGAGGAGACCCCGGACGCGGCGGCGCTGCTCGGCACCGCCCGGCGGACCCTGGAGGCGCAGTCCGGCACCGACCCGGCGCTCGGTGAGCTGGCGGCCCGCCTGGAGGAGGCGGCCACGCTGGTCACCGACGTGTCTGCGGAGCTGTCGGCGTACCTGGCGACGCTGGACGCGGACCCGGCCCGGTTGCAGCACGTCTACGAGCGGCGGGCGGCGCTGCGCGCGTTGACCCGCAAGTACGCCGACGACGTCGACGGGGTGATCGCCTGGGCCGATCGGGCGCGCACCCGACTGTCCGACCTGGACATGTCCGACGACGTGCTCGACGAGTTGGAGAGGGAGGGCCAGCGGCTCGCCGTCGAGGTGGCCGACCTGGCCGGGCGGGTGTCCACCTCCCGGCAGGAGGCGGCGATCCGCTTCGCCGACCAGGTCACCGTCGAGCTGGCCGGGCTGGCGATGCCGCACGCGCGGATCGAGGTGGCGGTGCTGCCCCGTCCGGCCGGGCGTGCCGAGCCGACGCTTGCGGTCAACGGCGTCGAGGTGGGTGTCACGCCGGACGGCGGTGACGAGGTGGAGCTGCGGTTGCTGGCCCACCCGGGCGCGCCGTCGCTGCCGTTGCAGCGCGGTGCCTCCGGCGGTGAGCTGTCCCGGGTGATGCTCGCCATCGAGGTCGTGTTCGCCGGCTCCGGTGGCCCGCCCACGTTGGTCTTCGACGAGGTCGACGCGGGGGTCGGCGGGCAGGCGGCGGTGGAGATCGGCCGCCGGCTGGCCCGGCTGGCCCGCAGTCACCAGGTGCTGGTGGTCACGCACCTGCCGCAGGTGGCCGCGTTCGCCGACCGGCACCTGGTGGTGGCGAAGGACACCGGCGGCGCGGTGACGACCAGCGGCGTGCGGGTGGTGGAGGACACCGAGCGGGCTCGGGAATTGGCGCGCATGCTGGCGGGTTTGCCCGATTCAGATCTGGGTATCGCCCACGCCGAGGAGCTTTTGGCAGTGGCCGCCAAGGAAAGGCGGTTGTGACGCCGCGTATTGTGAGCGCAAGCACACCGGCTTGTGCCGGTGTGTGCTTCCCTGGGTAGGCGGCCCTGCTCAGGCATGTCGCGACAGAAAAGCCTGCCTCACATGCCAGGATGGTCACGATGCGTCTACCCACGTTGCGCCGGAACCGGAACTCCGAACCGGGCAGAGTCCTCGGCACCGCGCGCCTTGATCGCCGGACGAAACGCCTGGTCGGTCGGCTGCGCCCCGGTGACATCGCGGTCATCGACCACGTCGACCTGGACCGGGTGGCGGCCGACTCGCTCGTCGCCGTCGGGGTCGCGGCGGTGCTCAACGCCAAGCCCTCGGTCTCCGGCCGTTACCCGAACCTCGGCCCGGAGGTGTTGATCGCCGCCGGCATTCCGCTCCTCGACGACCTGGGGGAGGGCGTCTTCGAGCGCATCCGCGAGGGCGACCAGGTGCGCATCGAGGGCAACACGGTCTTCGCCGGTGACGAGCCGGTGGCCCACGGCAACCTTCAGGACGCCGAGTCGGTCGGCAAGGCGATGGCGGACGCCCGGGAGGGTCTGTCGGTGCAGTTGGAGGCGTTCGCCGCCAACACGATGGACTACCTGCGCCAGGAACGCGACCTGCTGCTCGACGGTGTCGGAGTGCCGGACATCGAGACTCAGATGCAGGGTCGGCACTGCCTGATCGTGGTGCGCGGCTACGACTACAAGGCCGACCTGGACGTGCTGCGCCCGTACATCCGGGAGTTCAAGCCGGTGCTCATCGGCGTTGACGGCGGCGCGGACGCCCTGGTCGAGGCCGGCTACACCCCCGACATGATCATCGGCGACATGGATTCGGTCACCGACGACGTGCTGCGCTGCGGCGCCGAGGTGATCGTGCACGCGTACCCGGACGGGCGTGCGCCCGGCCTGCCCCGGGTCAACGGCCTCGGTGTGCCGGCGATCACCTTCCCGGCCGCGGCGACCAGCGAGGACCTGGCCATGCTGCTCGCCGACGAGAAGGGCGCCTCGCTGCTGGTCGCGGTCGGCACCCACGCCACTCTCGTCGAGTTCCTCGACAAGGGCCGTGGCGGGATGGCCTCGACGTTCCTGACCCGGCTGAAGGTCGGCGGCAAGCTGGTCGACGCCAAGGGGGTGAGCCGGCTCTACCGGCAGAGCATCTCCGGCTCGTCGCTGTTGCTGCTGGTGCTGTCGGCGATCGCGGCGATGGCGTCCGCGGTGGCCGTGTCGACCGTCGGGAAGGCGTACCTGGGCGTGGTCGCCGAGTGGTGGGACAATTTCGTGTTCCAGCTGTACCGGCTTTTCTAGTTCCCGACCGATCAAGAGGCTGCAAGCGTGATCAACTTCCGCTACCACGTGGTGTCCCTCACCGCGGTCTTCCTGGCTCTGGCGATCGGCCTGGTGGTCGGCACAGCCGCCCTCAACGGCCCGGTCGCCGACTCGCTCGAGGGGCAGGTCACCGGGCTCCGCAAGGACAACCAGCATTGGCGTCAGACGGTCAGCAACATGGAGAAGCAACTCGCGCTGGAAGAGGAGTTCGCCGAGGAGACCTCCCAGCTCCTCCTGCCCGACACCCTCACCGCGCGTCGGGTCGTGGTGCTCAGCCTGCCCAACGGGCGCGACCACACCGAGAGCGTGCTCAAGAAGCTCCAGCTCGCCGGAGCCACCATCACCGGCCAGGTCGACCTCCAGGACAAGTTCATCAACCCGGACAACAACTCCAACCTGCTGGAGTTGGCCGTCACCGCCGCCCGCCCGACCGCGCAGACCACCGGCCTGCCGGGCAACGGGCACGGCGTGGAGACCTCCAGCGCGCTGCTGGCCAGCGTCCTGCTGGACCGGCCCCAGGGCATCGCGCCGGTCAGTGACGCCGACCGGCGGGCGGTGCTCGCCGCCTACAACAACGCCGGCTACCTGACCACCGACAGCAACAAGGTCACCGCCTCGGCGGAGGCGGTCGTCGTGGTCAGTGGTCAGCCGTACGTCGACAAGGACTCCGACAAGCGGGACGAGTCGGTCGTCAACGTCGCCGAGCAGTTCGACCGCACCGGGGCGATCGTGGTGGCCGGCAACGGTTCCGTCGGCGGCAACCTGGTCGGTGTGGTGCGGGGCGACCCGGTGCTCGCCCAGACCATCTCCACGGTCGACAACGCCAACACGGTGCAGGGCCAGGTGGTCACGGCCCTCGCCCTGGTGCAGCAACTCACCGAGAAGAAGGCCGGGCAGTACGGCGTCGGCGACAACGCCGCGTCGCTGCTGCCTAGACTGCCCCAGTGAGCGAACGACGTACCCCCGTGTCCGGATCCGACCAGGTGGCGCGTGACCGAGCCAGCGAGGTGACGGCGTGAGCGCCCTGGGCCGGCTGTTGATCGCCGGCGCGGGCGCCGCGGCGGCCCGCTACGCGCTGCGTGAGGCGCGCACCTCGCCGGCCGGGCCCGCGTTGGAGCGCACCAACTTCCGTGGCCGCACGGTGAGCCTGGCCGCCGGGCCGGCGCTCGCCGCCGGCGCGGCCGCCGCCGGCGCGTTCGGTGCCACCGGCGGCGCCGCCGGTGGGGCCGCCCTGGTCGCCGGTCTCGGCGCGGGCGGCGTCGGGCTGTACGACGACGTGGTCGGCGCGCGGCCGGAGCAGAAGGCGGCCAAGGGCTTCGCCGGGCACCTCGCCGCCCTGCGCCAGGGGCGGGTCACCGCCGGTCTGGTCAAGGTCGTCGGGGTGGGCGCCGCCGGGCTGGGCGCCGCCGCGCTGCTCGCCGCCGACCCCCGGGTCGCCGCGCACCCGCGCCGGCAGCGGCACGGTGCGTTCGGCCGGGGTGTCGACGTGCTGCTCGGCGCCGGCGTGATCGCCGGCACGGCCAACCTGCTCAACCTGCTCGACCTGCGGCCGGGCCGCGCCCTCAAGTCCGGGCTGCTGCTCGCGACGCCGCTGACCGGCGGCCCGCAGGGCGGGATCGCCGCGGGCGCGGCCGGCGCCGCCGCCGGCCTGCTCCGCGACGACCTGGCCGAGGACGTGATGCTCGGCGACAGTGGCGCGAACGCGCTCGGGGCGGTGCTCGGCGTCGCGCTCGCCGCCCGTACCGGCCCGCTCGGCCGGGCCGGTCTGCTCGCCGTCCTCGCCGGGCTCACCGCCGCCAGCGAGAAGGTCAGCTTCACCGCGGTGATCCAGCGGACCCCGGGGCTACGCGAACTCGACGCACTGGGCCGACGCGCCGACTGACGTGACCAGACCGGCACCCCTCGCCGGCGCCGGCCGGCTGGCCGGGGCAGCCGCGCTCATCGCCGTCCTCACAGTGGCCAGCCGACTCGCCGGCTTCGGCCGCACCGCCGTGTTCACGTGGGTGGTCGAGCAGAGCGACCTGGGCGGCATGTACGTCATCGCCAACACGGTGCCGAACATCGTCTTCGAGATCGTCGCCGGCGGGGCGTTGGCCAGCCTGGTCGTGCCACTGCTGGCCGGGGCGGTTGCGGCGGAGGACCGGCGGACGGTGGCGGCGACCACCGGCGCCCTGCTCACCTGGACGGTGAGCCTGCTGGTTCCCCTCGCCGTGCTCGTCGCCCTGTTCGCCGACCCGATCATCTCGGTGATCAGCGAGGGACGTTCGGCGTCGGAACTCGCCGCCGGTGCCCGGATGCTGCGCGTGTTCGCCCCGCAGTTGCCGCTCTACGGGATCGGCATCGTGCTCACCGGCGTCCTCCAGGCACACCGACGCTTCGCCTGGCCCGTCATCGCGCCGCTGCTGTCCAGCCTCACAGTGGTCGTCGTCTACGTGGCCTTCGGCGCCGCCCAGGGTCGGGGCGTGTCCGTGGCCCAGGTCGGCCGCAGCGGCGAACTGCTCCTCTCCGGCGGCACCACCCTGGGCGTGGTCGTGTTGTCGCTCTCGCTGCTGATCCCGCTGCGGCGGTTGCGGCTACGGCCCCGGTTCGGCTACTCCTTCACCGCTGACGCGCGGGCCCGTATCGGTGGGCTCGCCACGGCCGGCGCGGTGACGGTGGCGGCACAGCAGGTCGCGCTCCTGGTGGTGCTGAACCGGGTCTCCGGTGGCCCCACCGGGTCCCCACAGGTGTTCAACCTGGCCCAGGCGATCTACCTGTTGCCGTGGGCGGTCCTCGCCGTGCCGCTGGCGGTGGCGTCCTACCCCACCCTGGCCACCGCCAGCGCCGCCGGTGACGAGGACGGTTACCGACGGACCCTCTCCAGCGCGGTGCGTGGTGTGCTGCTCTTCAGCTGCCTGGGCGCCGCGGCGTTGATCGGTACCGCGCAGCCGATCGCTGCGCTCTTCTACCCGGACAATCCGGCGTCCACCGCGGCGGCCATCAGCGGATTCGCGCCAGGTCTGCTCGGCTACGGCTTGTTCGCGATCCTGTCCCGCGCGTTGTACGCGCGCGGCGACACCCGGTCGGCGACCGTGGCGATCACCCTCGGCTGGCTGGTTGTTCCGGCCGCGGCGCTGCCGTTGACGGCGCTGCTCCCCACCGCCGACCGGGTGCTCGCGGTGACGTCCGCGAACTCGGTGGGGATGCTGGTGCTCGGCGCCCTGCTGCTCGTGGCGGTGCTGCGCAGCGCCGGCCGTCCCGCCCTCGCGGGAGCGGCACGGGCCGGAGCGGCCGGTGGCCTCGCCGGTGTGCTCGCCGGGCTCGCCGGGCTGGGCCTCAGCCGTTGGCTCGACCAGTCGGACGGCGGCACCCCGACGACGGCGGCGGCGTTCGGTCAGGGCATGCTGTCCGGGGTTCTGGTTGGGGTTGTGTTCCTCGCCGTGGTCTGGTTCGTCGACCGGCGGGACGTACAGCCACTGCTCGCCGGGGTGCTGCGGCGTCTGGGCCGGCGGGGGCCGTCCGGCGGTGCGCCGACACCGGGCGCGGGCTCTGCGGAGCGGGGCGACGGGAAGGAGACGGCGAGGCGATGACTGAGCCAGCTCAGCCTGCCAACTGGTCGGGCACCGTCGCGTTGGTGCTCGCGTCCAGCACCGGTGGGGTCGGCCAGCACGTCCGTTCGGTGGCCCGGGGCCTCGTCGCGGGCGGCACGACCGTCCTGGTCTGCGGGCCCGCCGCCACTGAGGAGCAGTTCGACTTCACCGGTGTCGGTGCGCGGTTCGAGCCGGTGGAGATCCCGGCCAGCCCGACTCCGGCCGACGCGCGGGCGGTGCTCGCGCTGCGCCGGGCGCTCGCCGCCGCTCACGTCGACGTGGTGCACGCGCACGGCCTGCGGGCCGGGTTGGTGGCCGTGCTGGCCCGTCCGGCCGCCCCGCTGATCGTCACCTGGCACAACGCGGTGCTCGCGGGGGGACTGCGGGGCGGTGTGTCCCGGCTCGTCGAACGGGTGGTGGCCCGGGGCGTCCGGGTGGCGCTCGGCGCCTCCGAGGACCTGGTGCGACGGGCCGCCGCTGTGGGTGCCGCCGACGCCCGGCTCGCCCCGGTGGCCGCGCCGACGCTGCCCGCGCCGCGTCGACGCCCAGCGGCGGTACGCGCCGAGTTCGGCGTCCGTCCGGACCAGCCGTTGATCGTCTCGGTCGGTCGGTTGCACCCGCAGAAGCGCTACGACGTGCTGATCGACGCGGCGGCCCGCTGGCGGACGCGTACCCCGCCGCCGGTCGTGGTGATCGCGGGCAGCGGGCCGGCGTATCTGCCGCTCGCCGCGCGGACCTCGGCCGCCCGCGCCCCGGTGACCCTGCTGGGGCACCGCACCGACGTGGCCGACCTCCTCGCCGGCGCCGACCTGGCGGTGGTGACCAGCGACTGGGAGGCGCGACAGCTCTTCGCCCAGGAGGCGCTGCGCGCCGGCGTGCCGCTGGTGGCCACCGCTGTCGGTGGGCTGCCGGACCTGGTCGGTGACGCCGCCACGCTGGTTCCCGCCGGTGACGTGGACGCGGTCGACGCGGCCGTACGCGCGTTGCTGGACGACCCGGCGGCGCGGGCGGAGTTGGGCCGGCGTGGCGCCGAACGGGCGGCGACGTGGCCGACCGAGGCGGACACCGTCGCCACGCTTGCCGCCCTCTACGCCGAGCTGGCCGGGAATCCCGGCGGTCCGGCGGCCGCCCCGGGCTCCGACGCCCCGAGAACGGGACACCGGTGATGCTGCGCCGAATCGCCCCCGCCCTGTTGACAGTGCTCGTGGTGGCGCTGGGCGTCACCGCGCTCGCCGCCCGCCCGCCCCAGGGCACCCCGCAACGCACCGCCGACTTCGTGGTGCTCGCCGGGATCGCCGGGCTGCGCTGGGAGGACGTGGATCCGCAGAGCACCCCGACGCTGTGGCGGATGGCTCAGGACGGCTCGATTGGCTCACTGTCGGTGCGTTCCGCGCACCGGCCCACCTGCCCGGTGGACGGCTGGCTGACCCTCGGCGCGGGCAGCTTCGCCGCGTGGAACGGCAGCCGGTCGGTCGACGGTTGCCCGTCGGCGGGGGTGACAGTGGAACAACCGGACGGCATCGGCGCGAACCTGCCCGACCAGGAGGGCGTGGTCCAGTACAACCAGCAGCGGCTGCCCTGGGGCGCCCTGCCCGGCTCGTTGTCCGAGTCGGTGCGGTGCTCCGTCGCCGTCGGCCCGGGCGCGGCAGTGGCCGCCGCCCGACCGTTCGGCCGCGTCGACCGGTACGCCTCGGGGCTGCCGGCCGACCCGCGGCCGCTGCTCGGCTCGTGTGTGCTGAGCATCGTCGACCTCGGCACTGTCGAGGGGGCCGACCCGGCCACCCGCGCCGAGGAGGCCCGCGCGGCGGACGCCGAGCTGGCCCGGGTGCTGGCGGCACGACCCCCACGGTCGTTGGTGATGGTCGCGGGGATCTCCGACACCACCCAGCCGGCCCGGCTGCACGTGGCGGTCGCCGACGGGCCGGGCTGGGAACGGGGGTGGCTCACCTCGGCCAGCACCGGCCGGGACGGGTACCTGCAACTTGTCGACCTCGCGCCGACCGCCCTCGCCGCGTTGGGCCGGCCCATGCCGGAGCGGCTCTTCCTCGGCCGCCCGGCGATCAGCACCGGCGGCCGCCCCGCCGACCTGACCGAGGCCATCAACGCGCCGGCGAACGCCGACCGGGAGGCGGCCGCCCAGCGCTCCGTCTCCGGGGCGTTCTTCGCGCTGCTCGCCGGGGCGCAGGTGCTGCTGGCGATCGCGATCCTGCCGCTGCTGCGCCGGGCCCGTCCGCACGCCGGCCCGGCAGGCCCGACGCCCGTCTCCGGGCGGATCGTGGCGGTGATGGAGCTGCTGCTGGTCGCCGTGGCGTTGACAGTGCCGGCGGCGCTGCTGGCCGACGCGGTGCCCTGGTGGCGCGGCGAGCACCCCGGGTGGATCTTCGCCGGGGTGACGGCGCTGCTGGTGGCCGCCGGCACCGCGGCGGTGCGGTTCGCCCCCGGGTACGCGAACACCCTCGGGCCGCTCGGAGCGGTGGCCGGCCTCACCACGCTCGTGGTCGGGCTGGACGTGCTCACCGGGGCCCGCCTCCAGCTCAACAGCGTGGTCGGCTACTCCGCGTTGCAGGGCGGCCGGTACGCCGGGCTGAGCACTGTGGGGTTGGGAGTGTTCCTCGCCGGTGCGCTGGTCACCGGCGGCTGGTTCGCCCAACGGGTGCACCGGGGCTGGCGGCCGGCGGTGATGGTGGCGGTGGGTGGCCTCGCGGTGGTGGTGGTCGGCAGCCCGTACCTGGGCGCCGACCCGGTCGGCGCGATCGCGCTCACCGCCGGGGTGAGCGTCGCCGCCGTGATCAGCGCCGGCGGCTGGTTGACGATCAGCCGGCTGGCCTGGGCCACCATGGCAGCGCTGGCGGTCGGTATCGGGTTCGCTGTGGTGGACCTGCGGCGTCCGCCGGGGGAGCGGGGCAGCCTGGGCCGGTTCCTCTCCGCGCTCGGCGACGGCACCGGCGGGTTCGCGGTGCACCGGTCCAGCACGGAGAACTTCGAGACGTTGGTCAACAGCCCGCTGACGGTGCTGGCGCTGGCCGGCGGGTTGCTGGTGTGGTTCGCCCTGTTGCAGCCGTGGGGTGGGCTGATGCGGCTGTTCGGCATCTACCCGGCGGTCCGGGCCGCGCTGGCCGGCACCGTGGTCGCTGCGGTGCTCGGTGGTGTGCTCGACGGCGCGGCCCTGGACGTGATGGGCGCTGCCGCCGCCCTGGTGGTGCCGATGGCGGCCCTGGCGTCGCTACGGGTGCTCGGGCACGCCGCGGACCGGACCCGCCCGGCAGCGGGCCGCTCCCGCGCCAACGGCGCCGACGACGACTCGGGGTCCGGCGGCGTCGGCCCGGTCGGTGGGGGTGACGGTCCGACCGGCGGCGGTGGGCCACTGGGCGCCGTGCACCCCCGCCCGATCACCGGCCCGTCCCCGAGCGCACCGGCGAAGGTCGCCCAACCGGCGTCGGACACTGCGGGCGAGCGCCACGGGGACGCCGACGAACCGGCCGAGCCGACCGCGAGCGGGTCGACGCCGGACGCCGATCCGACGGTGCCCGTAGCGCCCCGGCAGGTCTCCCGGTCATCGACGGAGGTTGCCGCGTCCTGAGCGCCGGGCCTCGCCCGGATGGCCCGGAGGTGTCGCAGCCGGGGTGCGGCCTGCGGGTACCCGCCCGGGAGGTGTTACCGTCGAATCCCGTGGATCGCGTGATCACTTTGCTGATCAAGCACGGCGGTCTGCATGACCGCGACAGACGACACGGGAGCAGGCCTTGGCCCCATCAGCACGGACGACCAGGCACATTTTCGTCACCGGGGGCGTCGCCTCCTCGCTGGGTAAGGGCCTCACCGCCTCCAGCCTCGGCAACCTGCTGACCGCGCGCGGGCTGCGCGTGGTGATGCAGAAGCTCGACCCCTACCTGAACGTCGACCCGGGGACGATGAACCCGTTCCAGCACGGTGAGGTCTTCGTCACCGAGGACGGCGCCGAGACCGACCTCGACGTCGGGCACTACGAGCGGTTCCTCGACCGGGCGCTGTCCGGCAAGGCGAACGTCACCACCGGGCAGATCTACTCCGACGTGATCGCCAAGGAACGGCGCGGCGAGTACCTGGGCGACACCGTCCAGGTCATCCCGCACATCACCAACGAGATCAAGTCGCGGATCCTGGCGATGGCCGACCCGGACGAGGACGGCCAGGTCCCCGACGTGGTGATCACCGAGGTCGGTGGCACGGTCGGCGACATCGAGTCGCTGCCGTTCCTGGAGGCGATCCGTCAGGTTCGCCACGACCTGGGCCGCGACAACTGCTTCTACCTGCACGTGTCGCTGGTGCCGTACCTGGCGCCCTCGGGTGAGCTGAAGACCAAGCCGACCCAGCACTCGGTGGCGCAGCTGCGCAACATCGGTATCCAGCCGGACGCGATCGTGCTGCGCTGCGACCGGGAGATCCCGGTGAAGCTCAAGGAGAAGCTGTCGCTCTACTGCGACGTGGACGCCGAGGCGGTCGTCGCCGCCCCGGACGCCCCGAGCATCTACGACATCCCGAAGGTGCTGCACCGGGAGGGGCTCGACGCGTACGTGGTGCGCCGGCTCGGCCTCTCCTTCCGGGACGTGGACTGGGCCAGCTGGGACGACCTGCTGGAGCGGGTGCACCGCCCCCGGCACACCGTCACCGTCGCTGTGGTCGGCAAGTACGTCGACCTGCCCGACGCGTACCTGTCGGTGAGTGAGGCGATCCGGGCGGCGGGCTTCGGCCACCGGGCCCGGGTGCAGCTGCGCTGGGTGCCCAGCGACGAGTGCGTCACCCCGGCCGGCGCCGCCGCGGCGTTGGCCGGCGTGGACGGCATCCTCATTCCCGGCGGCTTCGGCGTACGCGGCATCGAGGGCAAGATCGGCACCGCCCGGTACGCCCGCGAGGCCGGCATCCCGCTGCTCGGCCTCTGCCTCGGCCTGCAGTGCATGACCATCGAGGTGGCCCGGCACCTGGCCGACCTGGACGGCGCCAACTCGTTGGAGTTCGACGAGCAGGCGGCCCACCCGGTCATCGCCACGATGGCCGACCAGGAGGACATCGTCGCCGGTCGGGGCGACCTGGGCGGCACCATGCGGCTGGGCGCGTACCCGGCGACGTTGACCGAGGGCTCGATCGTCGCCGAGGCGTACGGCAGCACCGAGATCAGCGAGCGGCACCGGCACCGGTACGAGGTGAACAACGCCTACCGGGACGCGCTGACGAAGGCGGGCCTGCACATCTCCGGCACCTCGCCGGACGGCCGGCTGGTCGAGTTCATCGAACTGGACCGGAGCCTGCACCCGTTCTTCGTGGCCACCCAGGCGCACCCCGAGTTGAAGAGCCGCCCGACCCGTCCGCACCCGCTGTTCGCCTCGTTCGTCAAGGCCGCGGTGGCGTACTCGCAGGCCGACCAGCTGCCGGTCGACCTGGACGCGGCGGCGGAGGCCCCGACGACGCGCAAGGCCGCCCGCAACGGCGCCGCGACGAAGGCGTCGTCGGCCTCGTGAGCGAGCTGGAGCATCGCTACGAGGTGCGTTCCCGGGAGGAGCGGTACCGGGGGCGGATCTTCGACGTGGTCACCGAGGAGGTGACCATGCCGGGCGGTGGGACCGGGCTGCGGGACCTCGTCCGGCACGTCGGTGCGGTGGCCGTGGTGGCGCTCGACGACGCCGGCCAGGTGGTGCTGATCCGGCAGTACCGGCACCCGGTCGGTCGGCACCTGTGGGAGCTGCCCGCCGGTCTGATGGACGTCTCCGGCGAGGAGTTGCCGGCGGCCGCGCTGCGGGAGCTGGCCGAGGAAGCCGACCTCACCGCCGGGCGGGTCGACGTGCTTGTCGACCTGCACAGCTCGCCGGGGTTCACCAACGAGATCGTCCGGGTCTTCCTGGCCCGCGACCTCGGCGACGTGCCAGCCGACGAGCGGCACGAGCGCCACGACGAGGAGGCCGACCTCCAGGTCGTCCGGATCGACCTGGACGAGGCGGTCGCCATGGTCCTGGCCGGTGAGATCACCAACGCGTCCGCGGTGGCCGGGCTGCTGGCCGCGGCCCGCGCCCGGGACACCGGCTTCACGCAGCTGCGCCGGGCGGACGCGCCGCTGCCGCGCTGAGCGTCGCCGCCGGTCCAGCCCGGTGGGGAGTACGCGCCAAAGGGGCCCCGCGGTCAGCCGCGGGGCCCCTTTCACTGGTTGGTCTAGGAGTCGCGCAACGGACGGCCCTGCGCGTCCGTGCCGCCGTTGACCAGGATGAGGATGCCGTCGACGACGCCCCAGAGAGCGCCGACGCCGCAGGTCACCAGGCTCACGACGAGCTGGAGAACGGCGATCTTGGTGTGTCCGGTGTAGAACCGACCGGCACCGAAGGTGCCGAGCAGGATGCCGAGGATGCCCGCGACGATCTTGCTCTTGTCGGAGACGCCCTGGGGATACCCCGGCTGGGGGTACCCGGGCTGGTAAGGAGGAGTGGTCATGGGCGGACACATTAGTGATCCACTCGCCGGCTGTCCGCACCGGCGCCCGGCAGATGGGACGATAATAGTGAAACACTGTCCTGTTGGCTGAGGTGACGGTCGACCGCCGAATCCCGGCGGTGCCCTGACACTTCGTCAGGACACCCGGGCACCGGGTGTCACTGTGCTGGCTCGCGGCGGCACCGGGCGCGCCTAGACTGCCGCCGCAGGACCGGTGTACCGCGATGGCAAAGGGGCCGTCGTGGCACCGAGCAGTCGGGGGAGAGCAGCCCCGAAGAGAGGTGTCTGCATCGTGAAGGTCGGAATCCCACGCGAGGTCAAGAACCACGAGTACCGCGTGGCGATCACGCCAGCGGGTGTCAACGAGTTCACCCGCAGCGGCCACCAGGTCTTCGTCGAGTCCGGCGCCGGGGTTGGCTCCAGCATCACCGACGAGGAATTCGCCGCCGCCGGCGCGAAGATCCTCGCCACCGCCGACGAGGTGTGGGAGACCGCCGAGCTGGTGCTCAAGGTCAAGGAGCCGATCGCCGAGGAGTACCACCGGATGCGCGAGGGGCAGGTGCTCTTCACCTACCTGCACCTGGCCGCCTCCAAGGAGTGCACCGACGCGCTGATCGACCGCCGGGTCACCGGCATCGCGTACGAGACCGTCGAGCTGCCCGACCGGTCGCTGCCGCTGCTCGCCCCGATGTCCGAGGTGGCCGGCCGGCTCGCCCCGCAGGTGGGCGCCTTCTACATGATGCGTACCGGTGGTGGGCGCGGTGTGCTGCCCGGCGGTGTCTCCGGCGTGTACGCGGCCAAGACCGTGGTCATCGGCGCCGGCGTCTCCGGCATGAACGCCGCAGCGATCGCCCTGGGTCTGCAGTCCGAGGTGCTGCTGCTGGACAAGAACGTCGCCCGGCTGCGGCAGGCCGACGCCATCTACCGGGGCCACCTGCAGACCGTCGCCTCCAACGCCTACGAGGTCGAGCGCGCCGTGCTCGACGCCGACCTGGTCATCGGCGCGGTGCTGGTGCCCGGCGCGAAGGCCCCGACGCTGATCTCCAACGAGCTGGTCTCCCGGATGAAGCCGGGCAGCGTGCTGGTCGACATCGCCATCGACCAGGGCGGCTGCTTCGAGGACTCGCGCCCCACCACACACGCCGACCCGGTCTACAAGGTGCACGAGTCGATCTTCTACTGCGTCGCGAACATGCCCGGCGCGGTGCCGAACACCAGCACCTACGCCCTGACCAACGTCACCCTGCCGTACGCCCTGGAGCTGGCCAACCAGGGCTGGCGCGAGGCGCTGCGCAACGACCCGGCGCTGGCGCTGGGCCTCAACACCCACGCCGGTCAGGTCACCTACGGCCCGGTCGCCGAGGCGCACGGCATGGACGTGCTCCCGCTGGCCGACGCCCTGGCCTGAACGGTGGCGGGCTGACCGGCGGCACGGACTCCGCCGGCGTGGGCACACCACCCACGCCGGCGCTGCGCCGTGCCGTTCGCGGTTACCTCGACCACCTGACCGTCGAACGTGGCCTCTCCGCGAACACGCTCGCCTCGTACCGTCGGGATCTGGACCGCTATCTCGCCACCCTGGCCGATGCCGGCGTCACCGACCTCGCGTCGGTCGGCGCCGGCCTCGTCGAGTCGCACCTGGCGCGGCTGCGCGCCGGCGACGACGCGCACCCGCCCCTCGCCGTCTCCTCCGCCGCCCGCGCCGCCAGCGCGGTACGCGGCCTGCACCGCTTCGCGCTGCGCGAGGGCCTGGCCGGCGCCGACCCGAGCCGCGACGTCCGCCCGCCCACGCCGCCCCGCCGGCTGCCCCGGGCGCTACCTGTCGACGACGTGGTCCGGCTGCTGGAGACCGCCGGCCCGATCACCGCGACTGGCGACGACGCGCCCCTCGCGCTGCGCGACAGGGCGCTGCTGGAGTTCCTGTACGGCACCGGGGCGCGCATCTCCGAAGCGGTCGGCGCCGCCGTGGACGACCTCGACACCGACGACGGCACGGTGCTGCTGCGCGGCAAGGGCGGCCGGGTGCGGCTGGTGCCCATCGGCGGGTACGCCGTCGACGCCGTCCGCGCCTACCTGGTCCGGGCCCGCCCCGGGCTGGCCGCCGCCGGCCGGGGCACCCCGGCGGTGTTCCTCAACGCCCGCGGCGGCGCGCTGTCCCGCCAGGGCGCCTGGGGCATCCTGCGCCGCGCCGCCGACCGGGCCGGGCTGCCCGTCGACGGGCCGGCCGCGGTCTCCCCGCACACCCTGCGCCACTCCTACGCCACCCATCTGCTCGACGGCGGCGCCGACGTCCGGGTGGTCCAGGAGCTGCTCGGCCACGCCTCGGTGACCACCACCCAGGTCTACACGTTGGTCACCGTGGAGCGGCTGCGCGAGGTGTACGCCACCGCCCACCCGCGCGCCCAGGGCTGAACCGGTCGCTGTCGACGCCGACACGCCGGGCCGGTGCCGAACCCCCTGCTGGTCGGTGGCGTACAGTCGGCATCGGCGCGGACCTCCTGGAGCGACACGACCGGGGTGCGCAGCGGCGCCGCGAAGGACGTCGGACGGCTCCGACGCCGGGTGGGTCGTCGGGAGGGGGCAACGAGCACATGGCTGGCAACGGTGACCGTGCCGAGACCTGGACGTCGGAGCTCCGCGAGCAGCAGGCGACGCTCGGCGCGGACCTGGGTCCTGCGGACCCGGCTGCCTACACGATGCGCAAGCCCATTCCCGAGCCGATGCCCACCGACCGGCACGGCCCCGCGCGCATCATCGCGATGGCCAACCAGAAGGGTGGCGTCGGCAAGACCACGACCACCATCAACCTGGGCGCCGCCCTCGCCGAGTACGGCCGCAAGGTGCTGCTCGTCGACTTCGACCCCCAGGGCGCCCTCTCGGTGGGCCTGGGCGTCAACCCGCACAACCTCGACCTGTCCATCTACAACCTGCTCATGCAGGACGACATCATCGCCGAGGACGTCGTCATCAAGACCGACGTGGCGGGCCTGCACCTGCTGCCGGCCAACATCGACCTCTCCGCCGCCGAGATCCAGCTCGTCAACGAGGTCGCCCGGGAGATGGCCCTGGCCCGGGTCCTGCGCACGGTCCGCAAGGAGTACGACTACATCCTGATCGACTGCCAGCCGTCACTCGGCCTGCTGGCGATCAACGCGTTGACCGTCGCGCACGGCGTGCTCATCCCGTTGGAGTGCGAGTTCTTCAGCCTGCGCGGTGTGGCACTGCTGCTGGACACGATCGACAAGGTGCGCGAGCGACTCAACTTCGACCTGGAGCTCGAAGGCATCCTCGCCACCATGTACGACAGCCGCACCACGCACTGCCGCCAGGTCCTGCAGCGGGTGGTGGAGGCGTTCGGCGACAAGGTCTACCAGACGGTCATCACCAAGACGGTGAAGTTCCCGGAGTCCACCGTGGCCGGTGCCCCCATCACGACGATGGACCCGGCCTCCTCCGGGGCACGTAACTACCGTCAGCTGGCCCGCGAGGTGATCGCCGCCCAGTCGGAGCGGTAGCCGGAACGCCCGGTGCCCGCCTCGTGGACTACGGTCGTCCGGTGACCGCGCCACCCCTCGACCCGCCCGAGACCGCTGCTGCGGCCGTGGTCGACGGTGTGCAGCCCGCCGGGTTCACGGTTCGGCTGGCCAACTTCACCGGCCCGTTCGACCTGCTGCTGCAACTGATCGGCAAGCACAAACTCGACGTCACCGAGGTGGCCCTGCACACGGTCACCGACGAGTTCATCGCCTACATCAGGGCGATGGGCGACAACTGGGACCTGGACGAGGCCAGCGAGTTCCTGCTGATCGCCGCGACCCTGCTCGATCTGAAGGCGGCCCGGCTGCTGCCCGCCGCTGAGGTGGAGGACGAAGCCGACCTCGCCCTGTTGGAGGCCCGGGACCTGCTCTTTGCCCGGCTGTTGCAGTACAAGGCGTACAAGGAGGCGGCGGCGCACATCGCCGAGCTGGAGGCCGTCGGCGGCCGACGCTATCCGCGGGCCGTCAGCCTGGAGCCCCGCTACGCCGAGGCGCTGCCCGACCTGGTGCTCGGCATCGGCCCCCAGCGGCTGCTGAAGCTGGCCGTGAAGGCGATGACCCCGAAGCCGGTGCCGGAGGTCTCCATCGCCCACGTGCACATGGTCCGGGTCAGTGTCCGCGAGCACGCGGCGATCCTCGCGGCCCGGCTGCGCCGGGCCGGCACTGCCACGTTCTCGCTGCTCTGCGCGGACTGCGAGGTCACCCTGGAGGTGGTGGCCCGGTTCCTCGCGCTGCTGGAGCTGTACCGGGAGGGCCTGGTGTCGTTTGTGCAGGAGCAGGCCCTGGAGGAGCTGACAGTGCGCTGGACCGGCCCGACCGACGGCGACACTGAGCTGCACGTCGACGAGTACGCCGGCACCCCGGCCGAGCCGGAGTCGCCGGAGCTTGAACTGGCTGGGTCTGTGCCTGAGCTGGCGGGGACTGAGCTTGAGCCGGTGGGGTCTGAGCTTGAGCCGGCGGGGGCAGAACCTGCGGGGTCTGGGCCTGAGCTGGCGGGGCCTGAGCCGGCGGGGGCTGTCCCTGTGCCGACGGCTGAGGCCGGCGGGCCGGACGGGACGGGAACGACGGAGGGTGCGCGGGATGAGTGACGAGCAACGTCGGGACTCGCTGGCCGACCAGGCCGCCGCCTGGGTTCCCCCGTGGGACCGCCCCCGCCCGCCCGCCGCCGACACCCCCACCCCGCCGGACGACTCCGCCGCACCACCGGACACCGAAGAGCTGGCCGAGCCGACCACCGATCGGGCCGCGTTGGACGAGGCGTCGCCCGAAGCGCCGGCACGCCGACCGGAACCCGACGCCGCCGCCGATTCCGCCGAGTCGGACGTGGCCGCGTCGGGCTCCGCGCAGGTTGACCCGGATGGGCCGAGCCCGGTCGACGTGGGCCCGGGTGGATCGGGCCCTGTTGAGGCTTCGGGTTGGGCAGGCCCTGTCGGGGGTGGGCCCGATCCCCTTGAGGTGGCCTCGGACGAGGCGGGCCCGGGTGAGCCAGATCCCGTTGAGGCGGCTGCGGACGAGGTGGGCTCGGCGGGACCGGACCTCGGTGCGGTGACGCAGGCCACGGCGGGGGAGTCGGGTGGCGCTGGGGACGTACCCCGGCGGCAGCTGGCAGGGCGGCGGCGGGCGACGGTCGCCCCGGAGCCCGCGCCCGAGCTGTCCGACGCCGAGCTGCGCGGCGCGTTGGAAGCGATCCTGCTGGTCGTCGACGAGCCGGTCAGCGAGCTGGTGCTGGCCCAGGTGCTGGAGCAGCCCGCCGAACGGGTCGGGCCGATGCTCGACCAGATCGCCGCCGGTTACACGGCGGCCGGGCACGGGTTCGAGCTGCGCCGGGCGGCCGGCGGGTGGCGGCTGTACACCCGCCCGGAATACGCTACGTACGTTGAGCGGTTCGTGTTGGACGGGCAGTCCGTGCGGCTGACCCAGGCGGCGCTGGAGACGCTCGCCGTGGTCGCCTACAAGCAGCCGGTGACCCGTTCACGAATCTCAGCCATCCGGGGTGTGAACTGCGACGGGGTCATCCGTACGCTGGTCACCCGCGGCCTCATCGAGGAGTGCGGCACCGAAACGGACAGCGGGGCGTTCCTCTACCGGACCACCACGTTGTTCCTGGAGAAGCTCGGGCTGAACACCGTCGACGAGCTGCCGCCCCTCGCACCCTTCCTGCCCGACGACGTAGAAGAGCTTGCTGATGCGACCCGATAACCGTTCCCCGAAACCCGACGCGCCCGTCTACGAGGGGGCTGAGCGCCTGCAGAAGGTGCTCGCCGCCGCCGGCGTGGGTTCCCGGCGTGCCTGCGAAGACCTGATCTTCCGCCGCCGGGTCACGGTGGACGGGCGGGTCGCCAAGCTCGGCGACAAGGTCGACCCGGCCACCTCCGTGATCCACGTGGACGGGGAGCGCCTCCAGGTCGACATTCGCCTGGTCTACGTGGCGATGAACAAGCCGCGTGGGGTGGTTACCACCATGGCGGACGAAAAGGGACGCAACGAGCTGGCCGACTTCATCGGCGCCCGGCTGGAGCAGCGGGTCTACCACGTCGGGCGGCTCGACGCGGACAGCGAGGGCCTGCTGCTGCTCACCAACGACGGCACCCTCGCGCACAAGCTCATGCACCCCTCGTACCAGGTGCTGAAGACCTACCTCGCCGAGGTGGTCGGGCCGATCCCGCGCAACCTGAGCAAGCGGCTGCTGGCCGGTGTCGAGCTGGAGGACGGGCCAGTCAAGGTCGACTCGTTCAAGGTGGTGGACACTCTCGGCAAATCCGCCCAGGTGGAGCTGAGCCTGCACGAGGGCCGCAAGCACATCGTCCGGCGGCTGATGGATGAGGTCGGTCACCCGGTCACCCGGCTGGTGCGTACCTCGATCGGGCCGATCCGCCTCGGTGACCTGCGGACCGGGCGTATCCGGCGGTTGACCAACGCCGAGGTCGCCGCCCTGTTCAACGTGGTGGGTGACTGACCCCCGAGTTCGGGGTACGGCAGCCGGTAGGCTCCACCGATGGCCGGGACGCGGTCGCCCGGGTGGTGGCGTGGGTCGCCTCCGGCGGCGTCGCGCGCGGGTTCGTTAACGCACCCGGGCATGATTGATGACGATTGACAACCGCTTGCGGCGCCAGATCACCGGGCGATCCGTGAGGTACGGGCTGAGGAGGACACGGTGGAGGAAAACGTACGGACCGGGCGATGTGTGGTCGCTGTGGACGGGCCGTCCGGTTCGGGTAAGTCCACCGTGTCGCGGCGGCTCGCCGCGAGCATCGGTGCGCGCTACCTGGACACCGGGGCGATGTACCGGGCGATCACGTGGGCCGTGCTGCGCTCCGGCGTGGATCTCACCGACACCGCGTCGGTGGCCAAGGTCGCCGGCGAGGTCAACCTGCGCATCGGCACCCACCCGCAGGGGTACGCCGTGACCATCGACGGGGTAGGCGTGGACGCCGACATCCGGGGCGCCGAGGTGACCGGCGCGGTTTCCGCCGTCGCCGCCGTGCCGGCTGTCCGTGAGCTGCTCGTCGCCCGGCAGCGCGAGATGATCGCCAACGCTGGTCGGATGGTGGTCGAGGGTCGCGACATCGGCTCGGTCGTGGCGCCGGACGCCGACCTGAAGGTCTTCCTGACCGCTTCCGAGGCGGCCCGTGCCGCCCGGCGCAGCGCCGAGGACGCCGCCGACGTGGCGGCCACGGCCGCGGATCTGGCCCGGCGGGACCGTCTCGACTCGACCCGCAAGGTCAACCCGCTGGCCCAGGCGCCCGACGCGGTGGTGCTGGACACCACCGAGCTGGGCATCGACGAGGTCGTGGCGCGGATGCGCGACCTGCTCACCGAGCGAGGTGTGGCATGAGTAGCGATGGTGGTGGCTGGGTCGAGCTGCGTGAGCCCGACGTCGCCGTCGAGGAACCGACCGGCCCGCAGCCGGTGGTGGCCGTGGTCGGCCGCCCCAACGTGGGCAAGTCGACGCTGGTCAACCGGATCATCGGCCGCCGGCAGGCGGTCGTCGAGGACGTCCCTGGCGTGACCCGCGACCGGGTCCCGTACGACGCGCAGTGGAACGGCCGGGCGTTCACAGTGGTGGACACCGGCGGTTGGGAACCGGACGCGAAGGACCGGGCCGCGGCCATCGCGGCGCAGGCCGAGACGGCGGTCGTCACCGCCGACGTGGTGCTCTTCGTGGTCGACGCGATGGTGGGCTCCACCGACGTGGACGAGGCCGCGGTGAAGATGCTGCGGCGCAGCGCCAAGCCGGTGATCCTGGTGGCCAACAAGGCCGACAACAACTCCATCGAGATGGAGGCCACCTCGCTGTGGTCACTCGGCCTCGGTGAGCCGTTCCCGGTGTCCGCGCTGCACGGACGCGGCTCCGGCGACCTGCTGGACGCCATCCTCGCCGCGCTGCCGGAGGCACCGGCGATCGTGGAGAACCGCCCGCGCGGACCGCGCCGGGTGGCGCTGGTCGGCCGGCCGAACGTCGGCAAGTCCAGCCTGCTCAACCGGTTCTCCGGCGAGGAGCGGGCGGTCGTCGACTCGGTGGCGGGCACCACTGTGGACCCGGTGGACAGCCTGGTCGAGATCGGTGGTCAGACCTGGCAGCTGGTCGACACGGCCGGGCTGCGCAAGCGGGTCGGCAAGGCCAGCGGCACCGAGTACTACGCGAGCCTGCGTACCGCCGGCGCGATCGAGGCCGCCGAGGTGGCCGTGGTGCTGCTGGACTCCAGCGAACCGATCAGCGAGCAGGACCAGCGGATCCTGTCGATGGTGACCGAGTCGGGTCGGGCGTTGGTCATCGCGTTCAACAAGTGGGACATGGTCGACGCCGACCGCCGGTACTACCTGGACAAGGAGATCGACCGGGAGCTGCGCCGCATCCCCTGGGCGATCCGGCTGAACCTGTCGGCGATGACCGGCCGTGCCGTGGACAAGCTGGCCCCGGCCCTGAACAAGGCGCTGGCCAGCTGGGAAACCCGTGTGCCGACCGCGCACCTCAACCAGTGGCTGACCGCGCTGGTGCAGGCGACCCCGCACCCGGTGCGTGGTGGGCGCGCGCCGCGGATCCTGTTCGCGACGCAGGCCGGTGTGGCACCGCCACGGTTCGTGCTCTTCACCACCGGCCCGCTCGACGCCGGCTACCAGCGCTTCGTCGAGCGCAAGCTCCGCGAGGAATTCGGGTACGAGGGCAGCCCGATCGAGATCTCGGTCCGCCCGCGCAAGAAGCTCGGCCCCGGCGGCCGAGGCAAGGCGCACGGCTGACGCGGTCCAGTTCTGCCGAAATGCCGGATGGGCACCTGTGCCCATCCGGCATTTCCCTATCCGACGCCACCCTCCTAGGACGCTTTACGGGTTGTGCGGTGGCTCCGTGTGGGGTGGTTCGGTTGCGTCGCGACGCCGGTGGGGTCTGTGCGGACGACTCGGAGCTGCTGCGCTAAGCTGTACCGGCTGCCGCGGGGGAAACCCACGCGGGGGCGGGACGTGGCGCAGCTTGGTAGCGCACTTGACTGGGGGTCAAGGGGTCGTCGGTTCGAATCCGGCCGTCCCGACAGCGAGAGGGTTTCCACAGGTCAGAGCCTGTGGGAACCCTCTTTTTTGTGTTCACGGTGGTTCGTCGAGGTCGAGTACGCCGCTTTTCGACCCCTTGACTCGACGGGTGACCGACATGGCTCTACTGGACCTGACCAAGCTCACGACCGACCTGTCCTCGACGTGGGCGGGGTACCTGCGGGACTGGGACCGGACGCTGCGGGCGGGCAACTATCCGGAGACGACCCGGTACAACTACCTGCTCGCCGCGGCGCAGTTGGCTCGCTACCTGGCGGAGCATTCGCCCGACCCCGATGCCGCCGACGCCGCGGAGGACCCCACCGAGGTGACCCGGGGGCATGCGGAGGCGTTTCAGGCGTGGATGATCGAGACCCGGTCCGCGTCGACCGCGTTGAACAAGCTCAAAGGTCTGCAGCAGTTCTTCAAGTGGCTGTTGGTCGAGGAGGACATCGACCGCTCTCCAATGGATCGGGTCCGGCAGCCCAAGACGCCCCAGAAGCTGATCCCGATCATCCGGGACGAGGACACGAAGAAGCTCCTCGACGCCTGTAAGGGCAAGACCTTTCCGCACCTGCGCGACGAGGCGATCATTCGCCTGTACTACAACACCGGAGCGAGGCTGTCGGAGGTCGGCAACCTCCTGCTCGATGACGTCGACCTGAACACGGAGTCGGTGCACTACCACGGCAAGGGTGCCAAGGACCGCCGGGTGCGATTCGGGCCGAAGACAGCACGGGCCATCAGCCGCTACCTGCGCGCGCGGCAGGCACAAGGGTTCGAAACTGCCGGATCTGTGGCTCGCCGACCGTGGCGGCCGGAGGTTGGCGGCCAACGCATCAAGATTCGTCTGAAGCGGTTCGGCCTCGCCGCTGGTGTGGCGAACGTGCACGCCCACCGCTGGCGGCACAACTTCGCCCACGAGCGGAAGCGTGCCGGCGGGAACACGGGCGACCTGATGCTGCTGTTGGGCTGGACCTCCGAGGACATGCCCCGGCACTACGGCGCGAGCGCGGCGGCCGAACGGGCCCAGGAGATCCAGGTGCAACTGGGCATCGGGGATGGGGTGTAGACGCGGGCATCACGGTCGGTTGATCCGAGTACCGACTTGGCCGACCGCGTTGCCCGCGTCGTCGATCGGCGAGCCCGAGTCGAGTCAGGCTGGGTTCGGCATGCAGACTCCGTACGACTTGTCGTACAGAGCTGCATCGGATTAGCCGACCTCCCGCTGATCAGCGGACCGACATTCGTGACACCTATAGGGTCGGTCGACGTTCTGCTTGGTGACGCTGCGTAACGGTGGCCGACCAGCGGCGCGCGGTTCGGCGTTCGGATCTGCCGAAGAGAGTGCGTTATCCCGGCCAATTCGCGCAACAATAGTGGTCAGTTCACGCGGAAAGGTCGGGATCTCCGCCGAGAATTTGCAGGGCCTCTGCCAAGGCCACATCGACGATTGGCGGAAAGGACAAGGGAGTGGGCGATCCGGCGTCGTTTGCTCGAACCGCAATCCTAGGTTTCCTGATGCTGGCCCGTTGCCGTGGGAGAACGAGATATGCCGGCCACGGCATCATAGGTGGACGCAGCAGCATGTCCCAGCAATTGCGCACTATCGCTTGGTTCACAAGGGCGGTCTGCTCAATGGTCAAGTCAGTCGGTGTGGCGGCCAGCGGCTGGATGGGGGTGATTGTGAGCAACCGCGAGGGCGTGATAGGGACGTGCACTTCGTGTAGATCCGGGAGGAGTGCCGGGCTAGAGAAGTCGAGTTCACCGGTTGCGCTGACCGTGACCACGGGAGCGTCACCTGTAACCAGCACCGGATCCGGCGAGGAGGTCAGCAGCCAGTGCATGTTGAGCAGGAGGCGCTTGATCCTGTCTGCCTCCCGAACCATGGTCCGGAGCATCGACGGAGTGTCAGTCCTGCGCATGACCTCCGGGGTGCGCTTCGCAATGTCGTGATGCATGGCAGTGAGATCCCCCCTCGTCTTCACTGCGGGATCCATCTCGATGGCACGTTGAAGCACCATGCTCGCGAAGATCAACGGGCCCATGTGGGAGTTCACGTCTTGCATCGTGCGGCGGACAGCCACCGTGCGGACCATCTGGGTCGCGACGAAAGTGGCAAGCGTGGCCCGGTCTGGGCCCGGAGGTGGAAGGACTCCGTCTCGAAGTGCGTACATGACGTCCCCGACTGGACTCTCGATCGAGCGCGAGAACCATTCCTCTAGGGAATCATCAGGTTGACCGAGTTCGCCGACATCGTAGAAATCTACTTCGACGGTTGCCTTTTTGATAGGCATACGCTCTTCCGTGCCGTTTCGATGCCGCGCCAGCAGAATGTCTTTGTCGAGCTTCTTTCTTCCGCAAAAGCCACGCAGATATAGCTTCGGCACGGTGTGGTGGTCGCGGCTAATCTGCTCAGGCATTCCCCAATTATGGCAGACGTCTTCGAGTCACGGCGGCTTGCCGCCTCTGTGGGTGAACGAGTCCGTGAGCTCTCTCTCATGCCGCTGTCATCGCACGTCGTTCCGGTGCCGAGGTCACTGTCCGTCTACGTCTTAAACGCGGCGCCCTGCCGGGCAAGCCGACGCGATTGTGAGGCTGCCGGGGGTGGAGAGCGGTCTGTCCCGGGTGGGTCCGTATCAGTTGGACAGCAACCCGTTCACATCAGCGGTGAGGAAGCCCCAGCTGAGGGCCAGATCATTGAGGCTGTCGACCACCAGGCGCTGGCGGGCTGCGCGGTCCGGCTCGAACGGACCGACAATGCGTAGGCCTGTCTGCGTCCGGGAAACATCGTGTGGGCCGTCGCCGAGCGGGGTGAGATCGAGGACGTCCGGGAGATTCAGCTGGCGGGCGACGCCCTCGTCCCCGGCGTCGCGCGCGGCCATTCCGGCGTGGATGTAGAAGACGACGAACGGGGGCGCCGCGTACGGCAGCCTCATGAAGTCGGGCTCCAGCGCCTCGGGCAGCGAGACTATGGCCTCCCACATCGCGACCAGAGAGTCAACGAGGTCGACGATCGACAGGCGAGAACGCATCGCTTGCATACTGTCCGGGTTCAACGGACGGTGCAGCTTCGGGAGCAGTCGAAGATTAGTGCCCAGGTCAACGGTGGCCAGGACCGACGACGGAGAACGCCAATTGCCGGTTTGTAGCACCGAGTTCGCGGTCACCACCGGCGGGCCGTCAGGCGGGGTGATCTGTGCCCGGACGTGGGAACTGATGGCCGAGTGATTGCTGTCGGAGCCGCTGGCCAGGTTCCACGCCGGCGCAACGACTTCCTCTGTGTGGCGGTGCACGAGCCTGGACATGTGCGCGGCGAGGCCGGACTCAGTGAGCAGGTCGCGGTGCCTTTGCCGGACCGCGACCGGTAGCGACTGCGGCCTGTACTTCCAGCTTCGCCAAGTGACGTCGAGGACCGCACGCAGGTACAGCTCGGTGAGTTCGCCGGTCGCGAAGTTGTTGTGGTGCATCTCGAAGTCACGGCTGGTGTGCGGCCGCCACAGCAGCCGCCCGCCCGGCGACACCTGGGCCAGCCGGCCGGGTCCCCACCGGCCGCCCTCCAGTTCGACCGTCTGCGCGTCGGCGCGGATCAGCAGAGAGGTGGTGGCCGGGGCCGAGGGAAGGCCGACGTTGCTGATGGTCGTCTCCGTGTCGGCGACGTTGTCCGCCTCGCACAGGTCTTCCCAGATGTCGCCCGGAACAACCGCGCCCCCTCGGTCAGGCAACACGGTCATTACTGGGCCGGGCGCGCCGTCGCGGCCGGCGAGCGGTTGAATCAGGCCGGGGCCAACCGCGGCGACCGGCTGCGTCGGATACCCGAGGGCAGTCTGTCCGCCTCCGGCGGCGTACGCGGTGGTGAAGCTCCGGCGCTGACGTCCGGCGCCTTCGCCCACCTCGGGATGGGCAGGCCTCGGGAACGCGGGAACTGCGGCGGCGACGGCCTTGTTCAACGCGTCGATGATGTCCGCTCGTGGGCCGCCCACGGCGTTCCAGCCGGTCGAGAGCAGCCGCTGAAGACCATCATGAGACAGCCAATGGGTCGCGTCCGCTTCCCGGATCGGGACACCGACCGCCGTGGGCGTCTTCCTGCCGTCGGGTCCAGGGACGACGAACGGCTTGGCCGTTTCGGGTTGCGAGGGAATGTCGATGACCAGCACACCGCGCTCGTCATCGACGGGATAGAAGTCGACGCTGAGATCACGAACGAGAGGTCGAACGCGGTCGCGGACGAGTTTGCGATACCGATCGACATCGACCAGGCGCGCCGGGACGGGCTTCAGCTCATCGATGATCTCGCGACCGTTCTCGACCCGTGTGCCGAATCCGACGAGCAGCAGCCCGCCCCGGCTGTTCGCGAACGCGGCCACGTCCTTGATCAGCTCGCCGGCGCCGGCGGGATCGTCGAGCGGGTAGACGCCGGACTTCACGTCCAGGACTGCGGACTCCGGGCTTCCGACAAACCGGTCCCAGCTGCGGGACGCCACCCATTCTCGCGCGGTCGCCGCTGGGCTGCTGCTCATGTGACCAGTGTGATCGCACCGCGTGAACTTCGACGTTTCGGGGTCAGCGCGAGAGCATGGCCCTGCCCTCGCGTAGCGCATGAGGTCGGCCTGCGGGAAGCTACGTCCCCTCGTGCCGGTCTCTGCTCCAGCCAGGTAGCAGAGCGAAAAGGTGAGCATGCTTCGTGCTTAGGGCCGTTGGATCCCCCGGATGTCGAGTCCTCGGCCGTTGACCCGGAAATTGTGAGTGAGGTCCGTGATCGCTCTTCTACTATCGGCGGGCACGGCACCGGCGATGGGGGCGGGCATGGTTCAAGGCGACGACGCGATGCGACGGGCGTTGACGGCGCAGCAGGCCGACATCTATCGGCGTTTGACGCGTCTGGTCAGCGCTGGAGCGGCAGAGTTCTGGCGGGAAGCGTGCGACCAGATGACGGAGATGCCCGTGCGCCCGACGACAAGCCATATGGTCGGTCATGCCTTGCGGGAGGTCGACAGCGCGATCCGAGCCGTTCTGGAACAACGCGCCATGACGCAGGTCGACCAGGACGAGATCAAGAAAGCCAGCAAGGACAAGAGCAGCGGAAACCTGAAGATCTCGGCGATCTGCGACGACCTTCAGATTCCCGCGAGGCACCCGCTGAGGGCATTCTGGCTCGGCCAGAACCCGGAGATACCGATAGGTCTGCACCGACGCGCTCACCGCAACGGCCTTGACTACCCCCGCCCTGTGGATGCCGACTTCCGGGCCTTCTTCCTTCAGATGGAGGCCTTGTTCGACCTGATTCTCGAGCGCTTCGAGCGGCGCTATCGCGCGGTCTTCGACGACCTCGACCTTCTACTCGCCGAGCAGCACCCGACCGAAGACCACGCTGAGCGGCTCGCGCAGAACTTCCCTGCCAACGAGACGGCACGGCGATACTTTTTCACCCGCGCCCCGGCCGCGTGGCTCAGCATTCTGCGGGCGAAGGACTTCTTCCGCAACCCACCGCAGCCGGTCACCGATGCGGACGGCCAGGTTCTGGCCCTGAACCGATGGCCCGAGTCGGACTACCTGATTCGGATGGCATCCATCGATCCGGCTGCGACGACCGAGGCAGCGCTCGACGTCCCGCCGACGGACAACAGCTACGTGAGCTGGGACCTGGTCAACATCGGGCTGGCCCTGCCGCCCCCCTACGCCATGCAACTCGTGCCGACAATCGTCACGTCCGTGCCCGGCCCATACGGCGTGATCGCACCCGACCAGATCGGTGAACTCGCCCTGCACCTAGCCCGTGACGGCTACGCCGACGCCGCCGACCAACTTGTCCGTGGCGTCCTCAAAGACGTGCCCGGACGCGGGAAGGAACCTGTCCGCGTCTACGACTATGTCAGCGTGGTCCGTGGGGTACTGCCCGAAGTTGCGGCCCTGGTCGGGCTGCCCACTCTGGCGTTCGCCGTCGGACTGCTCGACACCGCGGTCACCACCTACGGCGACGACGGGGATGACCAGTCGCGAATCTGGCGGCCGTCGCTGTTGACCAACGAGAGCGAGCCGTACGGACCCGCTGCCCGCAATGCGCTCGTGGACGCCATTCTCTTGATAGCCAACACGCTGCTGACCTCCGGCACAGCGACCCTCGAACAAGTCCTCGGCCTGCTGGAGCAGCCCCGGGCACTAATCTTCCGCCGCATGGCGCTGCACCTGGTGCGTGAACATGGCCCCGGCGAGCGCGAGGCCGTCCGCCGGTACGTCTTCGGGCGGAGCCTGCTCGCGGACGACGGTGCCGCCTACGAGTTTCAGCTACTGCTCGCCGACGCTCACAGCTGGCTGGACGCGCACGAGGTGCAACAGCTCGCCAGCGACATCCTCGCCGGCCCGGACCTAGAAAGGTGGCGGGCCCGTTATACCCGAGCGGGTGATACTCCGGACGTCGAGGTCAGAGCCCACGAACACGCCGACCTGTGGATTCGTGATCGGCTGGCACCGCTTGCACCCGTCCTTGATGCCGCCGCCCGCGGCCGATATGAGCACCTGATCGCCGAGTATGGCCCAGCGCCCGACCTGGCGGTCGCGCCGCTGCGGATCACCTTCGGATGGAGCAGCGGGGATTCCCCGGTCGACGCGGCCACGCTGGAGCCGTTGTCGTCGACGGAGCTTGTCGGCTTCCTCGCGAGCTGGCAACCGCCGCAGGACTGGCGAGAATTCGATCGGACAGCCATCAACCCGGCCCTGAGCGCGTCCATCGCCGCGGCCGCCGAGCAGCGCTCGCAGGACGCCGCCGTGTTCATCGGCGTCGAGCCGGCTAGCGCCTCTGCGATCCTCGAAGGCTTCGCCGTAGCGGCTAAGGCTCGTCGAGCGCTTGACTGGCCCGCGCTGATCGGCCTTCTCACCTGGGTCGACGCCCAGGCCGTCGCGGAACTTTCCGTAGGCCATCTCGGCCGCGCCGACCGGCAGTGGCGGCTGGCACGCTACAACGTCCTGCATCTACTGTCGCTCGGGCTGGGATACGACGAGGGCGGCATCCCCGCCGAACGTGAGCCCGCGATCATGGCGATCGTTCGCTCCGCCGCCACCGATCCTGATCCCGATTCTCAGACCGAAGGGGAAGACTCGTCGGCCGCGCTCGACGCCGTACGTCCGGCGGCCCTGCACACCGCCCTGCGCCTCGGTGTGTGGAAGCGCCAAACCGACTCGAACGCCACGCCGAACGACGTCCTGGGCCTCGTCGAGCAGCACTGCGGCGCCACCGACGAGTCCGCTGTCGTTCAGGAGACGCTGGGCCGGGCGCTGCCGATGATGTACTACCTCGACGCTGGCTGGACCCGGGAGCACTTGGCAGACATCCTGCCCACCGTGTCCGGGCGGGAGAAGGCGTGGACGGCGGCGTGGCGCGGCTACATCGCCAGCCAGCCGCCACATAACGACCTGTGGGACATGCTCCTGCCCCACTACGACCGAGCCGTCGCCGAGCTTTCCCCACTCGGGGACGAGTGGGCTAACTTCCGGGCCAGCCAGCTCGCCGCCCACCTCGGGCAACGGTATTGGTTCGGGCGCATCGGCCTCGACGACGCCGACCAGCTCCTGCGCCGCTTCTACCGGCAGGCGCCCCCAAGCGCGGCGATGGTCATCGCCGAAAGCATCGGGAGGACGCTTGCCGCGGCCGTACCCCTGGATCCCGACCGCCGCGAACGCCTAATGACACTGTGGGAGTACCGGCTCTCTAGTGTCGACCCGGCCGCTGCTCCCGACGAGCTGGGAAGTTTCGACGCCTGGTACCTCAGCGACGCGTTCGACCAAGCCTGGGCGCTTGACCAGCTGCGCGCCGTGATGTCCAAGGACAAGAACGTCGACCCAAGCACCCGCGTGCTGCGCAAGATGGCTGACAACGCCGCGCAGCACGCCGTGGCATGCCTCGACGTCTTCGAGCAGTGGCTCGACAACGACCCGGACTACTGGGATTACGCCAGAAGCCTCGACGACATGACGGCCATTCTCCGGACCGCCGCCGGTGTCGGCCAACCGGAGCGCGTCCGGGTGGAGCATATCGTCAGCCGGTTCGCGGCCCGGGGCACCGTCCAGCTGCGGTCCGCGCTGTAACCCGACTTGGCTTAGTTCAAGCGGCGATGTGCTCCGACGCCACGCTATCGGCCGCTGAGGCATTGGTCGCGAAGAGCTCGTGAAGCATGCGGAGCCGCACGGGTATCCGAGCCGCATCCTCGGGGCGACCAAACCCATAGGGACACCCTCCCTGACCGGCGCTCACCGGCAGGCAGGTCAGTGAGCGGATGCGTTACGGGGCTGGATGGCTACGCGGAACTTTTCACTTTGAATCCTTCACGTTATCCCGGCCTTAACGACCCCGGACTCTGTCCGATGGCAGGTGTTGATGCTCTCTGTGCCAGTCTCGGCTGGTGGATGTGGCTCGCTACCCGCCGTCGATCACAGCGGTCCAGGGCGCCTACCGTAGCCGCGTTGGCTGCATCCGTTTGCATGGTCAGGCGCACTGATTTAGCCGACGAGAGGGCACTCGATCATGCTGACTTGCGATGGTATCGAGCTGAGTCTGAATCTCTTTGGCAGTCGGCCCCGCCAGCGCCACTTCGCTGGGATGACTCCGATCCCCACAACCTGATCGTTGAAGGATGGGTGACTAAATGTGATCCTACTCATTTGTCCGCCCGTATATCTAAGGACTACTCTCCGTGATGTGGTGGACGTGACTCTTTGAGGGATGTCCACATCGGTTGGTGACTGCTTACGCTTTCGCCATGACAATCGAGCAGCGCTTCCACTCGCTGGAGGATTTCCTTGCCTCCGCGATGAACCATGTCGACGGTGTCCTGGATGACGGCTGGGGCTTCGAGTTCCCGGTAAAGGGACGTGAGATTGAGGCGACCGTCTTGTTCGCCGACATCACCAGCTTTTCGACCCGCACCATGGACATGAGCCCGGCGGCGACGTTGGTGTACGTCCAGAACTTCTTCGCGTGGATCACCGCTGAGGCTCTCCGCGGGCGTCCAGGCATCGTCGACAAGTACATCGGTGACGAGGTCATGGTGGTGTTCTCGGATGAGTTCGGGTCGAAGGATCCCTTAGAAGACGCGGTCCAGGCAGCGGCGGCGATGAGCCGCCATGACGTGCATGGCTACGGCCCTCACATCGGCATCGCGTCAGGTCGAGTCATCGTGGGCTACGCGGGCACCTCGCTGCGGTACAACGTGTCGGTCTTCGGCGCTCCGGTCGCGCTGGCAGCTCGATGTGCAGGAGTAAAGCCCGCGGACACCGAGAAGGTGATTTCGTCGACGATTGTCATGCCGGCGGCCGACTGGGGCGACCGCGAGCTCGACGAGGTACTGCCCCCAAAGATGGTGGAACAGCCCGATGGTTCCCTAAAACCTGACTGGCAGCGCTTCGAATTAGTGGATCAGCGTGAAGTGCCGATGAAGGGTCTCGGCGAGGTCGCTATTCGCGAAATCTACAATACTGGCATGTGGTTTCCGACCCACTCGATCGAGAACCGCGCCCTCGACTCTCTGCACGCGCTCTACGCCAACAACCGGTACTGGCCGCGCTGGGAAGAGCCTAAGACGAGCGGAGGCCCGTTCTCTCACCTGACACTGGTCGAGCCAGAGGAACTACCGGAATAACCCAGCTGCGGCGGTCGGGTCTGCTGCACCGATAGGTGACATCTGAGATGGCTTGCCCTGGTGGCGGGCTGGAAGGATGTTGCTGTGCCCAAGCCCTACCCCCGTGAGTTCCGCGATGACGTCGTGCGGGTCGCTCGTGATCGTGACCCAGGCGTGACGGTCGAGCAGATCGCGAAGGACTTCGGAGTTCATCCGATGACGTTGTTCAAGTGGTTGCGCCAGGCCGACATCGACGCTGGGACCAAGCCTGGCGTCAGTGGCAGTGACTTGGCCGAGCTGCGGGAGGCCCGTAAGCGGATCAAGTTGCTGGAGCAGGAGAACGAGGTCCTGCGCCGGGCCGCGGCGTACTTGTCGCAGGCGAATCTGCCGGGAAAAGGCTCTACCCGCTCGTGAGCGAGCTGGCCGCCGACGGGGTCCCCGTGGCGGTGACGTGCCGGGTATTGGACATCGCTCGTCAGCCTTACTACCGGTGGCTTGCCCGCCGTGTCACCGACGCCGAACTGTCGCAGGCGTATCGGGCGGACGCGTTGTTCGACGCCCATCGCGATGACCCGGAGTTCGGATATCGGTTCCTGGCCGACGAGGCCCGCGCTGCCGGCCAGCCGATGGTCGAGCGCACCGCCTGGAAAATCTGCTCCGGCATGAGCTGGTTCAGCGCGTTCAGCAAGAAGAAGCGTCGGGGCAAGGGCGGCAAGGTCGGTCCGCCCGTGCACGACGATCTGGTGCGCCGCGACTTCACCGCGGACGGCCCGAATCGGTTGTGGCTGGCCGACATCACCGAACACCGCACCGGTGAGGGCAAACTGTATCTGTGCGCGATCAAGGACGTGTGGTCCAACCGGATCGTCGGCTACTCCATCGACTCACGCATGAAATCGAGGCTGGCCGTCAACGCCCTACACAACGCCGTAGCCCGCCGTGGTGACGTGCCCGGCTGCGTGCTGCACACCGACCACGGGTCGCAGTTTCGAAGCCGTAAATTCGTCCGCGCCCTCAACCAGCACCACCTGATCGGGTCGATGGGCAGAGTCGGCGCCGCCGGCGACAACGCCGCCATGGAATCGTTCTTCGGCCTGCTACAGAACAACGTCCTCGACCGCAGAACCTGGACCACCCGCCAACAGCTCAGGACCGCGATCGTGACCTGGATCGAACGGACCTACCACCGCCGTCGACGCCAACGAACCCTGTCCCGGTTGACCCCTATCGAGTACGAGACCATCATGACCCCACCGGCCAGTCAGGCCGCGTGACTGGAACTGTCACCTATCGGTGCAGCAGACCAGTTGTCGCTGCTGGATGCATGGGTGTGGACGAGGAATAGGTGGTCGTCGTCGACAAAGGGCGGGTTCGGTCGCTCGTGGGTGGTGGCGTGAGTGCGGCTCGTTCGTAGGCGAGTAGTTCGCCGGTCGTGGGGTTGAGGATCAGCAGGAAGCGGATGCCGTCCAAAGTGGCGCTGACGCCGACGCCGGTTCGGCCCGCCCTGTCGGTCACCGAGCCGTGGTACGCAACGCCCGGGGTGTCGCGCAGGACGGTGATAACCGCGGTGCGGGCGGCTTGGTTGGGAGTACGCCAGCCGAGCAGGCTGACGAGGCCGCGAATGACGGCGGTGGGTCCGAGGAACCGGGGCTGGGTGGCGTCGATGTGCGCGCTGAGCGCTACCGGGTCGGTGGCGATCGGTCCGATGGGTCCGTCCAGCTCGCCGGGCTTGTAGGTGCTGTCGTCGGTGGGCTGCTGACCCCTGGGGTAGCGGCTGCGGATGACGCGTCCGGAGGCATCGTCGGCAGGCCAGCGCTGCTCTTCGAACAGCACGATCCGCGTGGTGGCGTTGTTGCCCGCGACCGTGGTGTCCGAGGCCCATTGCAGCAGGTGGACGTAGGCGAACCGGCCCGGGATGGCATCGCAGCCGGACGGCCCAACCGTCACCGCTTCCAGAGCCTGCCGCGCCGAGGTCGACTCCGGCAGATGCGTCGGCGACGGGTCGAGTTTCTGCTGTGCGCGTGCCTTGAGCTGTGCCGCGGTGAGGGCGGCTGGTGACGGACACGGCGACACGGCCCGCCGGGACGCGGCGGTGCTGGAAGGCGAGGGTGGGGATTGGGCTGGCCCGGTGCCGCCAGTCCAGTTTGGGATGGCTGTGGCGGTGGCGAGGAGGCCGAGCGCGCAGGCGGCGGCAGTGACCTTTACGGCTCGGCGGCCCACAGGTTGGGGCGTCTCGGTCGCGGGTCGCACATGGGGCAGGTTGTTCACGGTCAGCTTTCTCGAGGGGAGAGGTGGCTAAGGGCTAGCGGTAGGTGGCGGTGGCGAGGTCACCGACGGCGGCGTCCACGGCGGCGGTGATGTCGCGTACCGGCTGGTAGTGCTGTGCGGCGATGGCCTTCAAGCGAGTGGTCAGGGTGGTGATGTCGTCGTCGAGGTAGAGGTGGCTGGTGAGGGCGAGGTCGGCGACGAGCCCGGCGAGGGCGGCGGTGTGGTTGTCGGGTTGTTCACGGCCGGCGGCGAGGTAGCGCAGGCGGGAACGGGCGATGACCGACCATCTGGTGTCGGTGGGCAGGTAGGTGTCGGTGCGCATGAGGCCGCCGAGGCGCCGTCGGGTGTGCTGGCGCAGGATCCCGCCGGCGACGAGTCCGGCGCGGGTGCGGTCGTACAGGTCGTCGGAGAACATCCGCAGCCACCCCCGCAGCGGTGGGTGGGCGTGGCGGATGGTCGCGGTCGCGGCGTCGGCGATCAGGTCCCCGACCGGCCGGTCGGCGTGCGGGTGTATCCGTGGGTGGCTGGGCGGGCGGGTGTCGTCGTTCGGGTCCACGGTCACCCGCCCGGCCAGGTACAGGTCGATCAGGACCGCGCCCGCGAGGCCCAGAGCGAGGGCCTGCCGATGCACGTGGAGGTGTCCGGTGTCGTCGTCATGGCCGAGGAGGAACAGCTCATCGCGCAGCAGCAGGCGCGGGATCGACGCGGTCATCGCTGGGCTCCTACCGCAGCCCAGCGGTGAGCCGCCGCAGCCGCTCGTGCGTCCCGCCGTAGGCGGGTCCGGGGGTCGGGAGCAGGGTTTTGTCGATGGCGGCGAGGACCGTGTAGTTGGGGTCGCACACGTTGCCGATCGGCGCCCGCCCCGCCTGCGACACAAGCTGGTACGCGTCCAGGGCTTCCAGGCCGGTCAGGGCGCTGACCCAGCCGACAAGGTCATGCTGAGCGATGCGGTAGGCATCCTCCAACGGACGGGCGCACCCGATCGTCAGGATGTCCCGGTCGGTCTCCAACCGCGGCCACCGTGTGCTCACGCCTTTGATGACCTCGATGGCGAGGGTGGTGGTCGTGGCGATCTCCACGCCGACACCGCAGGCCTCGCCCTCGCCCTGGCGGGCGTGCCCGTCGCCGAGCGCGAGCATCGCCCCATGGACGTTCACCCCCAGGTAGAGGGTGGTGCCTGCGCGCAGGTGCGGGGTGTCGAGGTTCCCGCCGTGGGTGTCGGGCACGAGTGTGGAGCGGGCCTCGAACGCGCCGGGGGCGACACCGATCGTGCCGATCATCGGGTCCAGTGGCAGGTCCACGCTGTGGTCGCTGCGCGTTGCCTGATACCGGATGGTCCCGGCCCGCCGGTCGATGCCGTACACCCACACCCGCTCCTGAAGCGGCGGCTGCAGCGTGGCGGTGTGGGAGGTGGAGGTCAGCGCCCCAAAGTGCGGGAACGTCGACGAGACACCCCAGTCCCGCGCCGGGGTGATGGCCGCGAGGTGGACGGCGAGGGTGTCGCCGGGCTCGGCGTCCTCGACGAAGAACGGCCCGGACACCGGGTTGAGGTACGGCATGCGGCACACCTGCGACGGCAGGTCCGCCGGCCCCCTCACGAGACCACCGAAGCAGTCCTCCGTCGCAACGGTGAACACGTCCCCGCCGCGCACGTGCGCCACCGGCATCCGACCGCCGAACGTGTACGCCAGCTCGTCCCGAGCCGGCCGGTAGGTGAACGGGTCCATGCCGGTCACACCCGCTCCACGTGACGCGCCTGCGGCTGCGCCGGCGCCAACCCCGACAGGGCAGGTCGGCCGCCGGACAGGTACAAGCCAGCCAGAACGACCATCCCGAGGGCGAGCCAGGCCAGGCCGAGACGCTGCGCGGCGATGTTGGCGTTGACCACCACCCACACCAAGATGGCGAAGCCGATAGCGGGCATGACCAGGTGCGCCCACCACCTCCCGCTGCGCTCCCGGATGAGGTGATGCACCACGACCGAGACGTGCAGGACCAGGAACGCGACCATCGCCCCGAAATTGATCAACGACGACAGCAGCGTGATCCCATCCGCACGGGTCGCCATGTACAGGCCCAGCGCCAGGGACACCCCGCCGGTGAGCAGCGTCGCGTTGATCGGCACGTTGCGCCGGATCGACACCTTCGCCAGGAACGCCGGCAACTGCCGGTCCCGGGCCATCGCGTACAGCAGCCGAGACGTCGCGACCTGCGCGACCATCGAGTTCGGCAACCCCCACGCAATCGCCGTCGCCACCGCGCACACCGTCGCCAACCAACCCCCACCGGCCACGGCCGCGGCGTCGTAGAAGGCAGTGCCGGTTGGATCACCCTCGGCGAGAAGCACGCCGGGGTCGGGGACGAGCATCGCAGCCAGCCACGTCTGCGCAATGAACAGCACCCCCGCCAGAACCAGGACGGCCGCCATCGCGCGGCCGATCTGACGGGAGCCGCCCTTGGTCTCCTCCGCCAGCATGGAGATGCCGTCGAAGCCGAGGAAGGACAGCACCGCGAGCGACACCGCCCCCGCCACCACCGACCAGGTGAACGTGTCGGAGTTGTAGAAGGCGTCCCAGCTGAACCGGCCCCTGCCCGAGGCGAGTGCCCAGCCGGCGACGGTCAGGAACACCGTCAAGACGATCAGCTCGCCGACGAGCATCACCCGGGTGACGGCCGCCGTCATGCGGATGCCCACCGAGTTGACGATCGTGTTCACTGCGACGAACCCGAGCAGCCACAGCCACACCGGGACCGCCGGGACCGTGGCGTGCATCGCCACCGACGCCACCAGATACAGCAGCCCCGGCACGAGGACGTAGTCGAGGAGGATCACCCAGCCGGCCAGGAACCCAACCGGCGGGCTAATGCCGCGCCCTGCGTAGTTGTAGACGCTGCCTGACATCGGGAACGCCTTCACCATCTGCGCGTACGAGAACGCCGTGAACACCAACGCCATCGCGCCGATCACGTACGCCAGAGCGACCATTCCACCGGAGCCGGCGTACACACTGCCGAAGATCGCCATCGGCGCGATCGGCACCATGTACACCAGCCCGTAGGCCAACAGGTCTCGGAACCTCAGTTGGCGGCTCAACTCCTGCCGATATCCGTAACGCGACAGGTCATTCTGGAGACTCATTAGACTCCTCAGGTATTTGAGTCCTGGTTCGCAACTGGTCTGTCAGCCATGACAACTACTCCTTGGCCCGAAAACCGCTGCTGATGATTTGCCTGGCATGCCGGGGTATTTCAACGACGAGAATTGCGTACCGAGCCAGATGAGTCGATAGCGATGATGCGGACATGCGGTGTTGTCCGCATGCGACTGTCCGCGTAGCGTTCGAGCACGTACGGTCAGGCCCGTCTGACTGCGGCAGCGGCGGGCGAACGGCATCCAGGAGTACCGGTGGCCCAGGTTCCGCGACGGCTGACCCCGCATCGATCAGTGCTTCATGGGTATGGCGCCGCTCTGCGAAAGTGGCGCGAGTGCCGCGGGCTGTCCCAGCGCGCTCTAGGCAGGCTGGTGCACGTCAGCGGGGACCTCATCGGCAAGGTGGAAAAGGCCGAACGTTGGCCGTCCGCCCGCCTCATCGAGTCGTGCGAGGCCGCACTGCAGACGGGTGGCGAGCTGGTCGCTTTCCTGTCGGACCTTGAACGTGAGCGTCGACTGACCGGCGTCGGCTACCGCCTCGCCGGCGGTGCGGACGGCCAGCTCGGGGTCGTCATGAATCATTCCGAGGAGACTGACCTGCTCCGCTCGTGGCACGAGCAGCTCGCCAGTCTCGCCACAGCCGGAAACCGCACCGGATATGCGGGGATGGCGTCCACCGCCCATGCGCAGATCAGTGCCGCAGCCACCATCGGGCGACGGAGCAGCTCAGCCGACCGTCGAAACGTGCTCATCGCCCAGGCCATGTGGGCCGAGTTCCTCAGTTGGATCGACGAGCAGAGCGACGCCGCCGAGGCGGACGCATGGCTGCGACGCGCCCAGCAGCACGCCGTCGAAGCCAACGCGCCGGCGCTGGCAAGCTACGTCCTGATGAGGCAGAGCCAACGCGCTCTCGAGAGATTCGACCCGCGTCAAGCCGCTGCCTTGGCGCAGCAGGCTCTGGACGAGGTCCGGTTACCGGGCCGCATTCGCGCTCTGCTGCTGGTTCGTCAGGCTCAGGCCTTCGCGATGGGCGGCGACCAAAACTCCTGCGTTGCCAGCATTGACGAGGCGCACAGAGTCGCCGGCAGCGCCGACTGGGACTCGGAACTGCCGATCGATGTTGGCGTCCACTGCAACCCGGTGTACGTGACTGCCCACGAAGCGCAGTGCCGTCTACTCCTCGGCCAACCGGCGGCGGCAGCCGATCTCTACGAGCAGCTTCTTCAGGACTGGCCAAGTCAGTGGCGTGTCGACGAGGCCCTCTGGCGATCGGCCCTGTCCACCGCCTACGTCAACAGTGGCAACGTCGAACGCGCCGCGACCGAGGCCACCAACGCCCTGACCTTGGCCGCTGGTACCTCCTCCGGGCGGGCCCTGCGCTGGTTGAACCCCACGGCGGTTGCCCTTCGACAGCAGCCGGGCGTTCCTGAGGCGGTGGCCTTCGTGCTCGCCTATCGGCAGGCGACTCTCGAAGCGTGTAACCATTAGCCCGTGGACCTGATCACCACGGCAACGAGCACCGACGAGTCCGAGCGGGCGGCGTCCGTCGCGGTCCTCCCAGTCGGGAGTTTCGAACAGCACGGCGCCCACCTGCCGTTGCTGACGGACACCATCGTGGCATGCGCGATTGCGAAGGCGGTCGCTGAGCGCTACGACCTCTTTCTGCTACCGCCCGTGACGATCTCCTGCTCCCACGAGCACGCGGCGTGGCGTGGAACGGTCAGTATCAGCGCCACCACCCTCGCCGCCGTAGTCGTCGACATCGCCACCTCCCTGCGTGAATCGGGCATCGATCAGCTCGCCGTGATCAACGGACACGGCGGGAACTATGCGCTTGCCAACGTCGTTCAGGAAGCCAACGTCGCCGGACCGCGGATGACTCTGTTCCCCGCTCGGGCCGACTGGGACGACGCTCGACTGGCCGCCGGCCTGCACAGCACCGCCCACCAGGACATGCACGCTGGCGAGATTGAGGTTTCACTCCTCCTGCACGTCGCGCCGGAGGTCGTGCGTGATGGCTTCCAGCATGCCGACCACGTCGCGGACGACCGACGTCACCTCCTCACCCGGGGCATGGGTGGCTACACCACCAGCGGCGTCATCGGTCTGCCGTCTCACGCCACCGCCGCCAAGGGCAAAGCCGTACTCGAGGACCTTGTCCGCTCCTTCGCCGATCACTACGGCCTCCTGCCGGGGCCCAAGGCATGACCAGGAATTGACGCTGGCGGTCCGGGCGCTGCGTTTCCGGATCACTGACCGGACGACGGCTGGCATCGTCATTCCGATCGAGGCCGTCATGCGGACAAGTGCTGTTGTCCGCATCCGGGTCACATCAATGGTGACGTCGATGGCTGTCTAATGGTCGACGGGAGGCGCTGACGACAGATCCATCGTCGTTCGAGCGGGCAGATGGTGCCTCGCATCAGCGCTGTAGGGCGCGGACCGATATCGAGGTTCGGCGTCGAGCGAAAGGTCGTCATGCCCGAAAAGGTCGTCACACACAAGGCGCTCTGCTACATCGTGCGGAATAGGCAGCTGCTCGTCTTCCGGCACACGAATTTCAGCTACGAAGAGGTGGGCATCCAGGTGCCGGGTGGCACCATCCGCCCCGGTGAGGCTCCGGAGGATGCCGCGCTGCGCGAAGCCCGCGAGGAGACCGGGCTCACGGACCTCACGGTCGTCCGCAAGCTGGGTGAGTCCGAGTACGACATCAGTCCGCTGCGGTTCGAGATCCAGCACCGACACATCTTCCTCCTGGAGCTCTTCGAGCCCACGCCCATGCGCTGGTCGAGCCAGGAAGACCACGACGGCACCCAGCTGCCGACCCGGTTCGAGTGCTTCTGGGTGCCGTTGACGGCGGGGCACATCCTGCAATCCGGCCAGGGCGCGCTCCTGGGCCGGATCTTCGACTGACGGATCTGCCTCGGCGCTCGGAGTGCCTGCCGACTCCGAGCAGGGCGCCGTGGTCCCTGCCTCGATTCAAAGAGCGTCAGCTTCGAGCCGGCGCAGCACGCCTCGAATGTGAACCCGTTTGGACTCCGCAGCGCTGGGGCGCTCGGACCTTCACAAAGGAGTTGGCATGACGGTGATCGAAACACGACCCTCTGTGCCCGTTCAGATGGCGAGGGCAGACGTCGCCGCGGCGGTAGCCGCCGCTGAGCGGATGCTGGCCGCGCTCGGCGTCGACACACAGGTTGAGCACCTTCGGCGCACCGCGGAACGGATGGTGCTGTCGTACGGCGAGGTCCTGACGCCGGCGCCGTTCGAGGCGACGGACTTCGTCAACGACGCGAAGCATCAGGGCTTCGTGATCGTGCGGGACGTGGCGTTCGCCGCGATCTGCGCCCATCACCTGCTGCCGTTCGTCGGCTCGGCGACCGTGGGATATCTCCCGGGTGCGCGGTTGTTGGGGCTGTCGAAGCTGACGCGGCTGGTCGAGCACGCCACGCGAGGGTTGCAGGTCCAGGAGAACGTCACGCAACAGATCGCCGACGGACTGCAACAGGTTGTCCCGGATAACGGCGGCATGGGGGTGATCGTCGAGGCGGAGCACCTGTGCATGACGCTGCGGGGAGCGAAGGCACGCGGCGCCTCGACGGTGACCTCGGCGTGGCGCGGCGCGCTGGAACGCGATGTCTCGGTGCGGTCGGAGTTCCTCAGCCTGGCGGGGCGGGGGTGGCGGCCGTGACCGCTGCCGTGTTGCCGCTGGTCACTCCGGTGCCCGCGCACGTCGTCGTCATCGTCTCCGGTGGCATGGATAGCACCGTGTTGGCGTACGCCCTGCAGCAGGGCGGGTCGACGGTGACGCTGCTGTCCTGCGACTACGGGCAGCGGCACCGCCGTGAGTTGGACTATGCAGCACGGACCGCCGAGGCCTTGCACGTGCCTCACGTGGTGGTCGACCTGACCGGCATAGTCGGTGTGCTGACGGGCTCGGCTCTCACCGACGCCCAGGTTGATGTGCCGGACGGGCACTACACCGATGCTTCGATGCGCGCCACGGTCGTACCGAACCGCAACGCGATCATGCTCGATGTGGCCGTGGCCCGCGCGGTCTCCGCTGGTGCGGACGCGGTGGCGTTCGGTGCCCACGCCGGTGACCACCCGATCTACCCGGACTGCCGACCAGCCTTCCTTGCCGCGTACGAGTCGGCTGTCCGGCTGGCGAATGAGGGCTTCCTGCCCGCTGGCTTTCGGGTCGTCGCGCCGTTCATTGACTGCTCGAAGGCCGACATCGCCCGGCTCGGGGACACCATCGGCGTGCGGTTCGCCGACACCTGGTCCTGCTACAAGGGCGGCGAGCGGCATTGCGGGACCTGCGGCACGTGCGTCGAGCGGCGCGAGGCGTTCGCGATGGCGGGCGTGACGGACCCGACCGAGTACGCCACCGCCTCGGGGGTGATCTAGGTGTTCCGCATCGGCAAGCAATTCCGGTTCGAGGCCGCGCACTCGCTGCCCGAGCTGCCCGAAGGCCACCAGTGCGCGCGCGTCCATGGCCACAGCTACACCGTCGAGGTGCACCTCGTCTCTGACGGCGAGCTGACCCGACCCGGGTTCGTCGTGGACTTCGCCGAACTCGGCCCGTTCAGCGCGCATGTCCGCGACCACTTCGACCACCGCGACCTCAACACCGTGCTGGACGCACCACCGACGAGCGAGCACCTCGCCGCCTACTTCTACCAGTGGTGCCGCCACCATCTGCGGCTACCGGAACCGGTGCGGGTGGAGAAGGTCCGGGTGTCCGAAACGGCGTCCACCTTCGCCGAGTACGGGCCGGACCTGCAATGACAGCCCCGTCCATGCCCGCGGTACCGCCATGTCCAGCCCGCTCGCCTGCGGTGCCGGTGCGGCCGTTGCTGGTCGCGGAGACATTCGGCCCGACCCTGCAGGGCGAAGGACCGAGCACCGGCCAGCAGGCATTGTTCCTACGGCTGTCGCGGTGCAACCTCTCCTGCCCACGCTGCGACACCCCATACACCTGGGATACCTCCCGATTTGATCTCCGCGCGCACACGACCCACCGCCCGGCCGAGGAGGTCATCCGGTGGGTGGTGACACAGCAGACACGGCTGCTGGTCATCACCGGCGGTGAGCCGCTGTTGCAGCAGGATCGGCTGCTGCCCGTGGTCAAGGCGGTCACCGAGGCGGGGCGACGGGTAGAGATCGAAACCAACGGCACGGTCATTCCCCTGCCGGCACTGGTCGCATCGATGGGCGCGTTCAACGTGTCTCCGAAGCTGTCCGGCTTCGCCGGGCCGAGGGACGGTCGGCGGCGTATCAACCCGGCCGCGCTGTCGGCACTGGCCGGCTCGGGGCGGGCCGTGTTCAAGTTCGTGGCCACCGACGCAGCGGAGTTGGACGAAATCGCCCGGCTTCAGGAGCAGTTCGGGCTGGACCCGGTCTGGGTGATGCCCGAAGGCGCCACCAGCGATGCGGTCCTGACCGGAATGCGGGACCTCGCGGACGCGGTCCTAGCCAGAGGCTGGCACCTGAGCAGCCGCCTGCACGTGTTGCTGTGGGAGGACACCCGTGGCCGCTGAATCATCGGGCTCACGCAGTTCGGGTGGGCTTGGACGGGGCCGTCGTTCCCGCCGTGACGGGCCGCGCGTGTGGGGGAGCGGCCCTGCGATCGTCGGCAGCGGGATCGTTCCTGCCGTCCAAGCGAAGCCCACGATAGCCCAACAAGCCCCACCTGTGCAGTCCCCGGCGCACTCCCTCATGTCGTACCTGGTGGACCTGGCGCATCTGGTGGCGGCGTCTCGGCTGTGCATGCGCCGTGCCGGCGCACCGGGTGCTGACGGCGTTACCTGGGCCGGCTACCGCAACGGGCTGCGGGCGCGTCTCGGTGAGCTGTCCGACCGGCTGCGGACGGGGACGTGGGAGCCGGGCCCGTTGCGGCACGTGGAGATCACCTCCTACACGGGCAAGGTGTTCCCGGCAGTGATTCCGACGGTGGAGGACCGCATCGTGCACCGGGCGATGCGTCGCGCAGTCGAGCCGATCATCGAGCACCACGTCCTGGCGGACTGGGTGTCGGCGTACCGGCCGCGCCGCAACCGGATCACCGCCCTGCGCCAAGCAGAGCATCACCTGGCAGTGGGCCGGCAGTGGGTCGCCGATGTCGACGTGGCCGGTGCCTCAGCAGGCGGCAGCACCGATCAACTCGTGGATCGGCTCGCCGTCCATGTGGCCGACGGCTCGTTCCTGCGGCTGTTCCGCCGCGTCGTCGAGGCGTTGCCGACGCCGCTCGTCCCGGGCAGCGGCCTGTGGCCGGTGTTGTTTCACCTGCGCCTGTCCCAGATTGACGCCATGCTCACCGGCTGGCCGGTCGTGCGGTTCGCGGACAACTACCTGATCTTCGCGGCGGACGAGCCCGGCGCGGTCGCCGCGTTCGACGCCCTCACCGCGGCCCTCGCCAGTGGGCAGATGCAGCCGCATCCGCGCAAGAGTCGCGTCCGACCGCCGCACCAGGCCAACACCGAGGACCTGTTCCTCATCGACGGATGAAAGGAGCCGACCGATGACCATCACGCACACCGGACCGCTCGTACGCCCCCGTACCGTGCGCTGGGTACACGTCCCTGCCGGCACCTGCCTCTACGGCGACGCCCGCAAACCCCGTCCCGTGCCTGACCTCCTCGTCGCGGAGACGCCGCTGACCGCCGCGCAATGCGGTGTCGGCGACACCGACCTGCCGATCACCGGCATCAGCTACGACGACGCCGTCCACCTCGCCGCCGAAGCAGGCGGGCGCCTGCCCACATCGGTGGAGTGGGAATGGATCGCCGCCGGACCGAGTCGCCGCCTCTACCCGTGGGGCGACGAACCATGGACCCCTGACCGCGCCCTGCTCACGGCGGCCGGACAGTCCCCACGTGCCGCACAGCCGGTCGGCCGGTACCCGGCGGGTGCCACGCCGCACGGCGTGCTGGACCTGGCCGGCAACGTCTGGGAATGGACCAGCAGCACCGCCATGGGCCTGGGGAAGATCATCCGGGGCGGCTCGTACGCCTCCCCGCCGCTGTACGCGCACACCACCTTCCTCAACGCTGCCCCCGTCGAACGCCGCAGCCCCGGCATCTCCGTCAGGCCGGTGCGCACCCCATGAACCTCCGACGCGTACAACTGGCCCACACCGCCCACGCCGACCGGGCAGAGCTGGTCATCGTCGGCTGCTCGGCGGAGAAAACGCCCACGGCCACGCCGCTGCCTGCTCTCGACCTCTACGACGGCGGCTGTGTGCCGCACCTGCGTGCCCGGCTCGGTCACCTGCCGCACCAGCGCAGCCGGGTCCGGTTCCTGTCTGCCGAGTACGGCCTTGTCACCGCCGACACCCGCCTGCGCACCTACGACCGGCCCCTCGACCCGGCCCGCGCCATCGCGCTGCGCCCGCGCGTCAAGGCACAGCTGCAGCCCGACCTCCCCACCGGCCACATCCCCGGCACCATCCTCGTCATAGCCGAGCCGCTCTATCTGGTGCTCCTGGCGGACCTCCTCGCGGACCCCCACCGGCCGCGTATCCATTGGATCCCTGACCACGCGGCCGGCTGGCCCGAGGCAGCCAAGATCCTCGACGCGTGGGGGTGGTGAGCGTGCCCGCCACCCTCAACGAGGTGCTTGCCGCTACCGCCAACGACCACCGCCACATCACCACGACGTTCACCCGCCGCACCGGCCTGGGCTGGCACGCCCCGACTTCGCCGCAGCTCGGCGCCGACGCCCGGCTCAGCGTCGTCATTCCCGCCTGCGATACCGCCCATAGTCTGCCGGCGGTCCTCGACGCGCTCGCGAGGCAGTACACCGCGGCCACCATTGAGGTGATCGCGGTCGACGACGCGTCCACCGACGCCACCGCCGGGCTGCTCGCGGCGCACCCACGCGTCGACCGGGCCGTCCGACTCCACGCCCGATCGGGCGCGGGAGCGGCCCGCAACGTCGGAGTCCACCTCGCCACCGGCGACACGATCGTGTTCCTCGACGCCGACATGGTCCTGCCAGACCACGTCCTGGCCGACATCGCCGCCCGCGCCCGACACGACACCGTCCTCGTCGGCTTCCGCAACAACATCCCCTACCTGCCCGACGCCGACGGCTACCCGGTCGTGCCGCCCGGCGAACCTGACCTCGACGCGGACCACCGAGTGCGCTGGACCCCACCGGCAGGTGTGCCGATGTTCTACACCGGCCAGGTCTACCCGACGCCGCCCATCGGGAGGCCACTACAGGACACCCGCGAATTCATCGACCTCGGCAACGGCCGCACCTACTACGACTGGGACCTGCCCCGCATGGCCGTGACCGCGCTCGTCGCCGCACCTCGCCGGGCGGTGCTGGACGTCGGTGGCTTCCACCCCGCGTTCGGTGCCCCGGGCTGGGGTGCCGAAGACACCTTCCTCGGTGCAGCCCTCATCAGCCACGGCTGCCTCGTCATCCCGCTGCGGCAAGCCCGAGGCTGGCACATCGACCCACCCGATCCCACCGCCGCGTGGAAAGCCAAGCTCAGCGGTGTCGCACCTCGAATCGCCCTCTACCGGCAGCTCTGCGCGCAGCCGGCGCCCACCGGCCGCGCCACGGACCTGGCCGAGCGCGCCGACGATCTGCTGCGGAAGGCAGAGACCCTCCGATGATGCGCACCTTCGCCGCCAATGACGACCTCGTCCACGACCCCGCATCCGGGATGACACACCGCGCGCCCACCCCCATCGGCAACGGCCGGACCACCCTGGCCCAGGCCACAGTGACTGGCTGGCCCGTCGTCGCACCACATGACCTCGGCCGATCCACCCCGGACAGCATCTGCTGGTCGCCGATCGTTCGGTGCAATCTGCACTGCCCGCAATGCCTCGACGACACCACCGTGCGAGAGGCGGACACCGCTGAACGGCACCGAACGGCCCACGTCCTCGCCGACGCCGACATCCTCGGAGTCGACATCTCCGGCGGTGAGCCGCTGCTGCTGCGAGACCTGGCCAAGCTGCTGGACATCGTCCGGGGCGGGGGTCGCAGTGCCATCTCCATCACCACCAACGGCTGGCACCTGGCCCGCCGCGCCGCCGAGCTGGCCGGGCACACCGACGCCATTCGGGTCAGCCTCGACGGCCCCGACGTGGCCCGCCATGACGCCATCCGAGGACCGCTCAGCTTCACCAGAGCCATCGAAGGCATCCAGGCCGCGGTCGCGCTGCGCATCCCCGTACAGATCCAGACCGTGCTCATGCGCCGCACCGCCGGCTACCTGCAAGAGATGGTGGACCTCGCGGGCGGACTCGGGGCCTGCGGGTTCAGCGCCCTGCAGATGCTGCCCATCGGCACCGGCGCCGCCCTGCCCGACGAACTGCTCAGCGACGACGAAGCCCTGACGCTGTTCACCGCGCTGGACGTACCCGAGCGGCTCAACATGCGGCTGCGTACCCGCGACGTCGCCGGCAACTTCACCGTCATCCGCGCCGACGGCCGAGTCTGGCGCAACGACAGCACCGCCCTCAACATCGGCGGCCTGAACCCGCTTCGCAGCGCCACCGACCTCGCCCTCAGCCCCCGGGAAGGCACCCCATGAGCACCCCGCCGGCGAACCAACCACCTGCCCGCCCGCGCACGTTCAGCCACCAACGGATCCTCCGCATCCAGCTTGACGCATACGACCGGGCGATCGAGGTGCTGGCCGACACCGTCCGGCAGCGATACTGGCCCATCACCGCCACGATCGGCATCGCCAACGGCGGCCTCGCCCCAGCACGGGGCATCAGCGAACTCCTGCACGTCCCGAGCTTCCACGTCGATGCCAAGCACAACCCGACCGACGCCACCTACACCGAAGCGACCGGCACTGTCACCTACGACCTCAGCCCCCTCACCACCCGACCGGCTACGCGCAGCCTCGGGGGCACCGTCCTGGTCGTCGATGACATCTGCGGCACGGGTGCGACCTTCGCCACGCTGCTGCCCGAGCTCGGCGTGCACCTCGGCCCGGACGTGGCCCTGCGCACCGTGGCGTTGTGCCGCAACGCTGGGAGCGTCTTCGGCCCGGACCTGTGGATCTGGACTGTCGACGACTGGGTCTGGTTCCCCTGGGAACCATCACTCGCCGCAGAAACAACGGTCGCGGACCTGCCTATGCCGAGCCAGGTGCGGACCGCATGACCATCGCGTTCGTCCTCGCCTCCTGGCGGCCCGATGTCCCGGCCGGGATGGAACGCGCGGTCATCGCGCACGCCGTCGGCCTCCAGCAGATCAACGCTGAAGCCGTCATCGTGACCGCCGACCCGGCGGCGCCACCGACCTACCGCAACGTACCCATCGAGCGGCTGCGCAGCCTCGACGTACAGTTCCCCTGCGATGACGCCACCCTGCGCGCGGCGATCGACGCATCCGCCACCGCCATCGGCGAGGAGCTCGCGCGGCTGTTCCGGCGACGTCAGGTACGCGCCGTCGTCTACGTCGACGCCCTGTGGGGACTCGGCCGGATCATGCCGACCCACCCCGGCATCCGCACGGTCCTCGCCGCACACGTCATCGGCCACGACGTGGACCTTCAAGCAGCACTGGCCCGTCGCCCTGATGCCGTCATCACGCCCTCAGCCACCGTGGTGACCGAAGCGGCAGCCCGCGGCTACGACGGCAGCAGTTGGAGCGTGGTGCCGAACACCCTGCTCACCGTGCCCGAGCCCCGACCTGCCAGTGACCGCGAGCATCTCCGGGCCCGCGCTCCCGTTCGCGTCCTTGCCCGGCTCGGACCGGAGAAGGGCGTCGCTGAACTGCTCGAACCGATCATCGACCTCGACCGGCCCATCGAAGTCGCGCTCGCCGACGCACCATTCGAGCTGGCCGCTGGCAGCCAGGAACAGGTACGCCGCAGGTGCCGCGCCCTGGTCGCAGAGACACCCGGCGTGACCCTGCTGCCCGGCCTCGCCTGGCACGAGGTCCCGCCCTGGCTCGCCGACGCCAGCGTCGTCATCGTGCCGTCCCGGGCCGAAACGTTCGGCCTCGTCGCGCTGGAAGCCATGGCCGTCAGCACTCCGGTCGTTGCCTACGACGTCGGGAACCTGCCCCACCTGATCGGCGACGGTGGCGTCATCGTGTCGCACCGGTCCCGTCCCGACAGCCTGTGGCGCGCCGCCCAGCACCTGCTGGCCGACCCGATAAACTACGCCGCAGCATCACGGGCCGCGTACTACCGCTCGCGGGACTATTGGCCCGCCCTTGTCGCTAACCAACTCTTGAAGGTGGTGAGCTGATGGGCGGCTCTGTCCTGCCATCCGCACCCGAACCCTGTCCGCTCCTGCTCGTCGACGGACACAACCTGCTCTGGGGCGCCACGTTCGGCTTCCCCGCCGAAATCCGCTCCCGTGACAAGACACGTCTACTCACCGGCGTATTCGCGTTCTTCGCCCTGCTGCGCGTCGCCATCCGCGAAGACCTCAACGGTCAACCCGAGGTCCTCGTCGTGTTCGACGGACAGTACGGCGGCAGCGACCGCAAAGAGGTCGACCCCACCTACAAGGCCCAACGGCCCACCGATGCGGCCGCCTTGGCCCCGATCCAGTTCCTGCCCGACGTGAAGCGGGGCCTCGACCAGCACGGCATCGTCTGGACCGAACTCGACCACGCCGAAGCCGACGATGTCATCGCCACACTCGTCCGCATCACACCGCCGCCCCGCGAGATTGTGATCATGTCTCGCGACCGCGACTACTACCAGCTCGTCACCGACCGTGTCCGCGTGCTCAACACCAAGATGCACCCTGGCAAGCGCTACATCGGTCCCGCCGACGTCTTCGCCCGCCACCAGGTCACACCCGCCCAGTGGGCAGACTTTCGCGCGCTCACCGGCGACCCCGCTGACAACATCCCCGGCATCCACGGCATCGGAGCCAAGACCGCCGCCACCCTCCTCGCCGACGGCCTCATCCTCGACGACCTGGTGTCCTCCGGCCGCCTGGACACCGGACGGGGCCGCCTCCTTCGGGAACAGCTCGGCCTGGCCCGCAAATGGCGGGACATGATCCGCCTCAACCACGAGCTGGACGTTCCCGTCATCCCCGCCGGCCAGCGGAGTCAACTCCTGCCCGCACCGGCCGAAATCGTTGAGGGACTGGGCCTGTGGTGACGCCCGACTCCGTCCTGCTCACCCTCATGGCGCACCCGGACGACGCCGAACTCTGGGCAGGCGGCACCATCGCCCGCCAGGTCCGCGACGAAGGCACGGCTGTCATCGCCGTTCCCCACCACGATCCAGTCCGCGACGCCGAGGCCGCAGTCGGCGCGCGCCTGCTCGGGGCTGATCTCTACCTCATGGACCAGCTCTCTGTCTCGACCGTCGCCAACGTGCTCAGGGAAGTCCGCCCCGACGTACTGATCACCCACCCGACGAACGACATCCACCCCGAACACCGCCGATGCGCCGAGGCGGTCCTCAGCGCCCTGCCCGACGTCGTCATCACTACCGGGCACCCAAAGCGGGTCTACCACTGCGACGGCTACAACAACCTCGACCAGCACGGCCGCCCAATGGATCTGCCGATCATCGTCGACGTCGGTGACCAATGGCCCACCAAGCTCGACGCCCTCCGATCCCACACCTCCCAGCCGATCCTCGATCACTTCGGGCCGATGGCCGAGGCGCTCGGGAAGCTGCACGGCCGGCGGATCAACGCCGCGTACGCGGAGGCGTTCCGCGTAGTGCCAATTCTCGGCCGCTTACCAGCGGCCACCGGGCTTTGACTGCTTGGCTCGGAGGCTAGAACGAGCGATCACCAAAGGCGCAGACGCGGCGGAGTCCTCGCCGGCCACCGCTGAGCGGCAGTGAGCAAGCTCGGCTTCCATCGCCCGTGCAGCGTTAGCCGCGGTGACCTGCGGCATCAGCGGCGCGAGCAGGGTCAGCCAAGGCACGCTGGCGAGCTTGTCGGGCTCGGGGCGGCCCTCAGCACTACCGGCCGGTCCTGCCCCGTCACGAGGACCGGTGGGTGTCGTCGTACATCCCTGCATCCGGCTCCTGCGCGGTTATCCGCTCGACGCCCACGACCAGCTTCTTTAGGCAATGGCCGGGCCTCTTGCCAGTGACAAATCGTAGTAACATTAGCGTTCGTCGACCTCTGCCGCCTGCACCTGGATGCAGTAGCTGCGACGCACTCGAAGGGGATGCGCCATGGGGCAGACGCCACGGGCATTGGAGGCGTTCGCGTCGCAGCGCCACTTCTTCGGCGCGGAGCTCCGTCGCCTGCGCGAAGCGGCGCAGTGCTCGCAGGCGAAGCTCGGGGCGATGATCTGCTTTAGCGCGGACCTGGTGCGCCGGGTGGAAACAGCGGACCGGTTCCCATCCCGCAAGTTCACTGAGGCGTGCGACTCGGCACTCTCGGCTGGCGGCGCTCTCACGCGGATGTGGCCGCTGATCGAGGAAGAGCGTCGCAGGACGCGAACGATTCCAGGAACGGCTAGCCCTTCTGCTGGCGGCTCAGCAGACCACACCAGGATTGGCGAACACGCTGAGCTGGTCAGGCGGGTACCTTTTCAGCCCGGCGTCCTCGATCGCGCTGCATTGGAATGGTTGACCGCTGAGGTCGGCGCGCTGACGCAGAGGGTCAACGCTCCGACCCGTACGGGATGGGTGTCGGAAGAGAATCTCCAGGCTGCGGAGACCGCGCTTGCGAAGTTCCGCGAGTTGGACCACACCTTCGGGGCCGGCCGCGTCCATGCCCAGGTGCAGCACTACATCGAGGGCGAGCTCAACCAACTGCTGGCGGCCGTGCCTGCAAGTGAGGCCGTCCGTGTTCATCTGCACAGGCTCGCGGCGGGATTCTTCGAGCTCTGCGGGTACCAGGCGGTCGACACCGGCGCCTACGGTCTGGCCCAACGCCGCTATCTACGTGCCCTCCGGCTGGCCCAGTCCGCCGGTGACCGCGTGTACGGCGGATACCTGCTCGCGGTCAACATCGCTCATCTGTCCCTGCACTGCAACCACCCCGAGCCCGCGCTACGGATGGCGCTCGCGGCCTTGACGGGCAGCGAGACCCACGCCACCCCGGCCGTGCGGGCGGCGCTGCACGCCGTGGCCGCCCGCGCCCAGGCCCGCCTCGGGCGCGAGGCGGCCTGCGCCGCCCACCTCGGCGTCGCGGAACGGCAGCTTGCCCGTAGCCGGGCGGGCGAGGAGCCACCGTGGATCCGGTACTTCACTGCCGCCTACCTGGCCGACGAATTCGCCCACTGCTTCCACGATCTCGGCCAGCCCCAGCAGACGCAACGGCACCTCGGCGCAGCCCTCGCCGGGCTTCGTCCGTCACACGTGCGCCGGCTCGCGATCGACACCGCACTGCTCGCCTCGTCGCTGGCAACGGCCGGCCGGATCGACGAAGCTTGCGCCACAGCACACACTGCGGTCGACCACGCCGCCGCGACCCTGTCTCACCGCTGCGTGCAACGCATCGTCGACGTTCAGGTCGACCTCGATCCCTACCGGGGCGAGCCGGAAGTACAGGAACTCGGCGAGTACGTGCGGCACCGGCTACCGTCCGCTGTGGTGTAGCCGTCAGCCGGACGCCACTGCGGCCATCGCTGAGCGGTAGTGAGCGAGCTCCGCTTCCAGCGCACATGCAGCGTGAGTGGAGGTGGCGACATAGTGCCCAACCCCGTCGAGCAGCATCAGCTCATGCGGCAAGCCCCGATCGTGCAACTCTCTGGCGAGTTCCCGTACGTCGTCGGCGGTCGCTACGTCGTCGGCGGTGCCATGGATCATCAGGACGGGTCGTCGGATGTCCGCGGCACGAACTCGCCCGGCACCACCGCGCAGCCGGTTCGCGTGTGCGCGCTGGAATCGAGGCACCGTTTGCGCCCAACGCTCGGGATCGACGATCGCCGACACGGCGGTCGCCGCGACGAACGGACCGTCCTGGGTCACCGCATGTAACGCGGTATACCCGCCCGCGCTGGCTCCGCGAATGAACACTTCGCCCGGGACCGCCCGGCCCTCAGTCAGCAGGTATTCGGCGACGGTACGGCAGTCCACCACGTCGTCGACGCCCCAACGGCCGTACAGAGCCTGCCGAAACGCCCGCCCGTACCCGGTGCTTCCGGTGTAGTCGACGTCGACGACAGCGAACCCGCGGCTGGTGAAGAACTGCGCCTGCCAGTCCAGCCGCACCAGGCAGGAAGCCGTCGGACCCGGGTGCGCTCGCACGATGACAGGCGCACACCAGTCCGGGGCCGCCCCGGTCGGCGGATATACCAGCGCCACCACCTCCCGGCTGTCCCCAACCGGAATCCGCAGTTCCACCGGCGTCGACACCGCCAACCCGTCCAGCCCCGGATGCTCGGCCCGGGCCAACACCTCCACCCGCGGCTCGTCGCCCAAGTCCACCAGCGCCACCTGCGGCGCCACCCACGGCGATGACCCCACCAAGGCCACCGACGTACCGCCCACCGCCAGGTACGGCTTGATCGACGTATATGGCAGCTCTACTGGCGTGATCGCTCCCGATCGATCAACCACGGCGAGGTGGTGGCGCGGTCCTTCCTGCACCACCATCACAATGCGGCCATCAGCAAGGAAGTCGTACGAGGCGTATCCCAGCTCCCACGGCTCTGCCGCGCACTCCGCGGCCATCGGCGCGACCGGCTCGACCGATTCCCCGTCCCACCGGTAGAGGTTCCACCAACCGCTGCGATCCGACACGAAGTACAGGGCGGCGTCCGGCCCCCACCGTGGCTCCACCACCGACTCTGCCGGCCCGCCTGCGAGCTTCACCGGATCGCCGAGCGAACAGCCGGCAGCGTAGGTCGCCACCCACAGCTCGCTCGCGTCCCACGGCATGTCCCGCTCACTCCACCGCAACCAAGCCAGCAGTCCCGGCCCGGTCCGCGGGGCGCCGAAGAAGCCCGACGTCTCCGCAAGCACCCGCAACACCGGAGCGCCGACGAGCGGAACCGCTACCAGCGCATCGCCGTCTTCTGTCTCCCGTACACCGAGTACCTCGCCGTTACCGATCGTCAGGTCACCGAACGACGAGTCCTCCACCACGAGGCGGACGTCGCCTCCGGCTACCCGGTAGAGGCCGCTCGGGCCGGCGCACCACACCTCGCCGCTGCTTGGGGCGTATGTGCCACCACCGTAGGAGTGCACACCGCTGGTCACGCCGAACCTCGACGGAGTCACGTCGGCCGCGCCGTCGGTTGCCGACCACCGCACAAGAGTCGGGCCGCTCCCGGAGCTCGGACGGGACTCCAGCCAGTACAGCGCATCCCCGACGATGCGTAGCTCGTCGAAGCTGATTGACGCGCGAACGGCGTTGGCTGCAGAGACGGCATCCGAGTCTGCTGCCAACCCCACGGACTCCTCCTCCGACGAACGCCGCCAGCGACCCGTCGCGATGATCCGGGGCGGTGGAACAGCTTGGCCATTGTCACCTACCCCCGGCCGGTGAGCCGGAGGCGGGTCAGTACGTCGGCGATCTCCCAAGTCTCCTCGCTGTCTGGGCCGTAGACGTCGCAAAGATCATCTTTGCTCGCCCGGCCCTCTCGGCCCAAAGTCGCTTGTTCTCCGCCGCCGGCGGGCGGCCTCCCGCTTGGGCTCCGGCTCGGTGCCCAGCGAGTCATGTTGGATACTCTTCCCGCTCATTCCGGCCGCTGTTGAGGTGGCCGGGATCGCCGCATCCGACGGCGCATGCAGCTACGGGAGAGGGGGCGGTCGTGGCATCTCCAGTTCAAGACCACCGTGTGCAGGTCGTGCAGAAGTGGGGCTTCGGGATGGCCCCCGTCAAGCCCGAGATCCAGCAGAAACGACGGCAGTCGGTAGCGGCCGTGCTGAGCTACCTGCAGAACGGCCCGATTAAGTCCAGCCCTTCACTGCTGGAGGCCCTGTCGGAAGTAAAGGGGCTCTACTCGCGCTGTCACAAGCAGGATCAGTGGGACTGGTTCACCGTGTGGCAACAGCTGGGCCGCCCCGGACGTAAGCGCTGCCTACAAGCTGGTGATGCGCTCGGTCGCCTACGGACCGCGATCAGGGATGGCGACGATGCCACCGCTGCGAAGCAGCTCACGCTCCTGATTGACGCGGACGTGCAGGTCCATCTGGCCGGACTCGTCGGGGAACAGCAGCGTGAACCGCGAGGAGCTGGCTACATCTACGTGCTGTCGACTCGCGAGCAGCCTCGGATGCTGAAGATCGGTTACACCGAGCGGACCGTCGAGGAGCGGGTGAAGGAGATCAACCGGGCGACAGGCGTCGTTATCCCGTATGGCGTGCGCGCTTTGTGGGTGGTCGCGGATGCTCCGTCGGTAGAGGTTGAGCTGCACGATCGATTGGCGCCCTACCGGGTGCGCAAGGACCGCGAGTTCTTCGACCTCGACTTCCGCGACGCGTTCGTCCTCATCCAGGGTCACATCGATGGTCTCCGAAGCGAGGACTGACGTGATCGCCCGCGGCGAGCAGCTCATGGAAGGCGACACGCTCCTCCTTAAGGTCAACGGGCCGGCCTGCCAGCTCGGCCAGGAGTTCCGGTAAACGCCACGTCGTCAGGTGTGCGTAGCGGGCGTTGTAGACGCCGACGGCTCCGATGGCGAACTCGTCAGGGAAGTCCAGCAGTACGTAGCCGAGCAGCTGCATGATGGTCGGCGCTTCCAATGATGAGCGTCGCGTCCCGTCGCGTCGCTTGCTGCCGAGGCCCGTTTTGAGTTCGAGCAGCAGACCGGCGGCGATCAGGTCGGCGTCGGCGTTCATCAGCGATGATCCGGCGAAGGTCGGCCCGAGGGCCCACGCGCCACGCCGTGCCGATAGGGACGGCACGAGGCTTCGCTCGGCGAAGGCGCGCAGAGCCTGGAGCTCGTCGAGGGCCGCGGGTGGGGCGAGCTCGAGTAGCTTCTCGGCGGTGATGGACCTTGGGACCAGGGCCATCAACGGGGATCCCGGTGTCGGACCGACCCGGTACAGGTCGGTAAGGAGCGCCAGCGCCCAGCACGCCCGGGCAACGAGTTGATGGTTGGCTTCGCTGCCTGCGGCCGGCCCGGTGAACCGGAAGGCCCCCACGCAGCCGCCGCTTTCGGAGTAATTCAGCATGCGCGCCAGTTCGTGGACCGCGTGCCGTAATGGGGGAGTGCGCGCGCCGAGCAGTGCCAAGCGCAGATCCGGACTGGAATGCACCATGAAGCGCACCATCCAGTCGAAGGCTGAGCCGATGGTGCCAGGGTTCGCCTGACTCCCAGACACGACAAGGGAACCCACGGATTCCCGATACCGTGCCTGCAGGTCCTGCCAGCGGCCGAACCGCTCCTGAATGAACAACCTCACTGGCGAGGCTCTGTTGCTCAATGCCACGGTCAGCGCCGGCCAACCACTGATGATGGTCATGCTTCGACCACCGGGCACCGACGTCGCTGCCCGCCACTGTCCATCATGGCCGGATGCTATCGAACCGCGCGGTATTCGAGCTGCCCGTCATCACCGGACCGTCGATGGGCGATGACCAGCACGGCTGCTGTTGGCGAGATCGGTTACCACCAACAGCAGCCGGCTGGACTGGCGATCAACGAGCGGTGGCCAAGAATTCGTTCTGCGCCCGCCGGAGGCTGCTGAGGTCGTGGGGTACGGGCATGACGCCGTAGCGGTCGAAAGCGTCGACGCTTGCTCCGAGCGAGGGCGGCCACCGTCGCTGCCACTCGACCAGCGGCACGCTCGAAGCAATCACGCGTAGTGGCTCGGCGAGCCGGTCGAACTCCACCTGCTGCCACTCGCGCAGCTCGTTACCACGCCGCGCGGAAGCCACCAGCGAGGCGGCGACCACGGTGGTCGTGGCCGTCTGCGGTTGGACCACGTCGCCGTTCATGATCGAGTGCCGGCCCAGCGGCAGTGCGGCGCGGTGGCCGTACCGTTCGCCGACGACCTGCGAGACGTGTCGGCAGGTTTCGCAGGCCAGCCACGACCACCGGGTTCGGGTGGTCACCGTGTCTCGGACGCACAACAGGCACAGGGCGAGGTCACTGGGGATGTCCTGGCCCTGCCACTGCTGCTCCCACTCCGGTGTACGCGGCTGGCAGCGGCACCGCTGTTCGCGCGGGGCACCGTCGCGGAGGTGCCCGCAGGTCAGGCAGACCGCGAAAGCGGCAAGGTTCGGTTCGTCGAACGGCACGGTGAACTCGCTCTCCGGTGCCCGAGGCACCCGCTCTTGCCGTACCGCAGCTTGCGGTCGGCCTGGTCTTCCCCCGGAGGCACCGTGCGCGGGTGGCGCGGTTGCCGGGTCAGCAAGCCGGGAGGCTTGACGCTGACCACTCTTGACGCCCAGGAAGCATAGAGATCATCGAGGCCGGGAGCAACCCCGGCCAACACGCGGAGGAGACCAGAGCCCATTGCCGGCCCGGCCGCCCGTCACTGATCGCGTCACCGCCACGCTCGGCGACCAAGCGGACCAGCTGGCGGAATTGGGCGGGCTGCAGCCCGGTGAACGGGAGAATCCACGCCGGGCGGGCTGCGGTGATCACCTGCACCCAGGCAGCCTGACCGACCGTCTTCACCAGACAGTCACCGGGGTTAGGGAATTTCCCTTGGACGATCTTCGAGTGGTGCTGGAATCCTGCTCGGATGAGCCAGGACCAAGCGCAGGTATTGTCCCGTGGTACCAACTGTGCCGTCGTGCAGCTTTCGGGTAGGGCATTCCCCGGCATCCACCTGCAGGGCGATACGTTCGCTGCCCTGCTGGTGCAGCTCGCGGACGCGGCGCGCCTACTGCGCCAGGACCCCGGCGACCGCACAGCTCTCGACGAGCTGGACGACGCAGTAGGAGAGGCAGAGCGCTTCCTCGGCTTCTACGAAGCGACGCTCTCGGAGCGAGGTATCCAGCGGCCGTACTGATACGGCGGCCACCGGCGGAAGCTGACCTCGAAGACCACCGTCGGTCGGACCACCGCAGCAGCGACGGACATCTCACCATCCCCGAGATACGAGACGTCCCTTAGCCTTACCGGTCCTTATGCCGAGGCTCGCTAAAGATAGAAGCTCGAACCGTCGCCGTACGGGCACGCCCAAGTTGCTCCCGCTTCCAGAACCTCTCGGCGCGGCCGCACCGATCCTGCATCCACACCGAGCGCCCTTCGCAGAACGTGCCTGCCTGGATTCCATCCGTTACTGTCGTACTCGTCTCAGCTGCCTCGCCGCAAGGAGACACGTGGATCGGGACGCCTTGGTTGCACGGCTGCGCCGCGCCTTTGGTGGGGACACCCCGCGCGATGCCTCCCATGACTCGGCCGCGCTCGAGGCCGCTGCCCGGCTCGAACGAGCGGCCCGTCCGGACGACGTCGAGGCCTGGGCCCTGATCGCGCTGTTGTACTGGCAGCGGTGCCTCGCCACCCCGCACGGATCCGAGCGGGAGTACACGTCCGTGGCTGCCCTCACGCGCTCGTTGAGGCCGGCGCTAGACCCTCTCCCGACACGCCTGCCGATGCCCACCTCGGACCCCGTTGTGCTCGTGGCTTCCTGCGCCGATCACGTTGCCGACCTGCTGAGCCGGCGTGCGTTCAAGGTCATGGAGCAGCCCGGCTTCGCGACCGACGCCGCGGCACAGACGCAGGCCGCCGCTGTGCTCGGCGAGGCGTCCATGCTGACCCGGGCGCTCGGGCCGTCCGCCCTGGCGATCTACGGCAACCTCGGCGCGGTGCTTATGGCCCGGTACCGGGCGACCGGTCAGGTCGCTCACCTCGACCAGGCCGTCGCGGCGTGGCGACGGGCGGTGGCCGCGCCGGGCACGCGCCAAGACGTCGTTGCGGTGACGTCGAACCTGGCCACCGGATACGAGGCGCGCTACGAGGTACGTGGCCGGGCCGTGGACCTGGACCGAGCGGTCGAGGCCCGGCGTCGCGCCGCTGCGATGGCCGGCGGCGACCGGTCTCTTCACCTGATTGCGCTGGCAGAGGACCTGCGGCGGCGTCACGCGCGCACCGGTTCCGCCCGGGACGCCGACGACGCCGTCTGCAGCGCCGAGGCCGCCCTGGCCGCGGCGGTCACGCCGGAGGAACGGCGCGTATGTGCGCAGAAGTTGGCCGCTGTGCTGACCGCGCGGTACGACCTCTCCCACGCGCGGGCCGACCTGGACCGGTCGATCGAGGTGATGGGAGACGCGGTCATGCAGGACGCTGGCTCCGGATCTCCGAAGATCGCTGGCATTCTCGGTTTGGCGCTCTTCCAGCGCTTCAAGGACTTCGAATCGGTGGCCGACCTCGACACCGCGATCGACGTCCTCCGTGGGGCGTCGTTAGCAGGCGACGGCCCTAATCTCGGCTTCCTCCTGGTCGCGCTCGGCGATGCGCTACGCGCGCGCTACCAGCTCAGCAGCAGACTCGCCGACCTGGACGAGGCGATCACGGTGGGCCGGCGGGCCGTGGCGGATGACGTCGCGGATCCCGAAGCGCTCGGCGAGCCTCGCGCCGACCTCAGCATGAGCTTCCGGCTGCGATTCGAGCGCACGGCCGATCCGGCGGACCTGGACCAGGCGGTTGAGTTCGGCGAGGCCGGGGTCGCCGTGACGCCGCCCGGCCACACCGACCGTGCGCGCCGACTGGCCGCAGCCGGTATCGCCCTCGCGCTTCGCGGCCACACCCGAGGCGAGCTCTCCGACATCGATCGGGGACTCGAGTACATTCGTGCGGTCATCCTGCCCGCACCCTCCACGGAGCGTCCCGGCCAGCTGTCGAATCTCGCGTCCGCTCTGCTGTGGCGATTCTTTCTATTGCGGCAGCGCGAGGATCTGGATGCGGCCGCCGAGGCCATCCGGGCGGCGGTCGAAGCCCTGCCGCTCGACCGCTCCAAGACAGCGGTGGCCCTAACCAACCTGAACGGAATTACCGCGGCGCGGTTCGACGACAGCGGCGCGCCGGCCGTCCTCGACGAAGCGGTCGACCTCATCCGCCGCGTGCTCGGGACGCTTACTCCGACAGATCCGATATGTCCCGAGGTCGCCGAGGGTCTCGCGGACGCGCTGCTGGGGCGTCACCGGCACGGCGGGGGTGACGGCGACGCCGAGGAGCGCCTTGAACTTCTCCGGTACGTGGCGACGGCGACCCCGCCCGGTGACGTTCGTGTCGGCGGCCGATGGCAGGCGCTCGGCGATGCATTGTCGACTAGGTATCACCGAACCGGGGGATCCGCCGACCTCGACGAGACCATCGACGCCATGCGTCACGCCGTGGATTCCACCGGGATGGCCGATCCGGCCCTGCCGTTGCGGTTTGCCTGGCTGGGCACGATGCTGATCCTGCGCTCCGACCGGGCCGGTGTTGATAACGATCTGCGCGAGGCTGAGATTCTGGCTCGCCGGGTCGCGGATCTGCCTGCCGGAACTGGCGAGGATGAGGATGTGGCTTTCCAGGAAACCTTCGTGGCGAACGCCCTGCTGTCCGCCTTCGAGCGTCAGGGATTGCTGGCGGACATCGATGCGGCGGTGGAGCATGCGCGGCGGGCGGTCGAGCTTCTGCCGGTCGGGGAGGAGAGCCCGGAGCGCCTGGGAACGCTCGGCGTCGCGCTCTGCACGAGATGGGAGCGGACGGGCGTGTCTGCCGACCTCGACGAAGCGGTGGCCATGTGCCGCAAGGCGCTGACCGTCCAGTCACCGGACGACGAGGCGTACGCCGGTCGCCTCGTCAATCTGGGCTCGGCGTTGCGCCTGCGGTGCCGGCGCGACGGCAACGGCGCCGACCTCGACGAGGCCGTCGACCTGCTCCAGCGCGCGACCGCAACCGCCGCACCGGAGCGACAGAGATCCGCTCTGTCGGCTCTGTCGCTGGCGTTGCACGCGCGCTTCGAGCACGCCGGACAGATGGCGGACGTGGACGCGGCCGTCGTAGCCATCCGGGAAGCGGTGGCCAGGACGCCCGCGGACAATCCGGCGCTCGCGGGCTACCTGTCGAACCTCGGGTACGTGGTGCAACGCCGGTATGAGCACATCGGCAGGGGCGCCGACCTAGCTGTACTGCCCAGGGACGTTGGTCAACCTGGTGATGGGTGGTTGGCCTTTGGTGGCGGTGTGGGGTCGGTGGTGGTTGTAGTGGTGGAGCC
>NZ_VITD01000023.1:0-72991 GCF_007827755.1 Micromonospora sp. CNZ322 | reverse complement strand
TCGACAAGCCAGAACCTAGGCAGGACAACGGCGTGCGCCATAAACGACGCGCCCAACCACCCACAGACACGTCACAAGACCCATATTTATGCCTCAGAGTCATAACCGTCGAAAGCAATACCGTCTTCACGCGCGCAAGGTGGCGGGCGACGGACCGCGACGCCAGCGGCATGCAGCACGCACACGGCGCACCGCCCAGCACGCACGGCGCACGGCACACGCGCAGACGGCGTTCCGCCCACTCAGCTGTTCGGGAGGGTCCAGCCGCCGGGCGGGCGGGGGGACAGCTCCCGCCAGGTGTCCGGGCCGTCGAGCAGCGCCCGGACGGTCTCCTCGGCCTCGTCCGCACTGCCGTACTCGTAGAAACGGGAAATGCCCTCGGCGCCGCCGGCCCGCTGCTCGACGTGCCACCGGTCGGCGTCCACCCGCAGGAAGACGTCCCGCCGGGCCAGCCGCCCCCACTTCCCGTTCCACCAGTGCTTTCGCTGCTCCATGGCGGGACTCTATCGAACACACGTACGAGAAGGTGCGGCCCCTGCGGGAATCCCACAGGGGCCGATGTGCATCCGTTCGGGTCAGCGCTGCGTCGGCGGCTCCGGGCGGCGGCCCAGCACGTCGTCGAGCGCCCCACGCTGCTGGCCGGGGGTGGTGTGGCCGGCGGAGACCAGGGCGTCCCGGATCTCGGTGAGCAGCTTGACCTCCTCGCTCGGCGCCGAGGGCGGCGGCTCCTCGCCCCGCTGCCGCCGCTCGGCCAGCTTGTTCATCGGGAACACCACGAAGAAGTAGAGCACCGCTGCGGTGAGCAGGAACGTGATCAGGGCGTTGAGGAACCCCGCCCAGTCCATGTAGTTGCCCTCGCTGATCTTCCACTGGCCGGCGAACTGGTCCTCTCCGCCGCCGACCAGCTTGATGATCGGCTTGAGGAACGAGGTCGTGAGGGCGGTGACCACGCCCGTGAACGCGGCGCCGATGACGACACCGACCGCCAGGTCGACGACGTTGCCGCGCATGATGAAGTCTTTGAAGCCCTTGAGCATTCGTACTCCCGAGGTGTCCGCTTTTCTGTCGGGCACAACCTATGCCCGTTCGGCGGGTTCCAGAAAAGCGCCGGCTTCGAGCGCCGCCCGGCCGGGATCGCCGGCCCGGATCGCCTCGACCAGCCGGTTGTGGTCGACGTAGCGCTCGGGGGTGAGCGCCCCACCCATGGCCTGGGCGACAGTGCTGCGCAGGGCGGTGCCCACCGAGGCGTACAGCTCGGCGAGCATGGCGTTGTGCGCGGCGGCGACCACCGCCGTGTGCAGTGCCGCGTCGGCCTCGACGAACGCGTCGACCCGGCCGCCGTGCCAGGCGGCCTCGCGCTGGGCGAGCGCGTCGTCGAGCGCCGCCAGGTCCTCCGGGGTACGCCTCAACGCGGCGAGCCGGGCGGCCTCCACCTCGAAGGCGCGGCGTACCTCGATGACCTCGGTCATCCGGTCGTCGCCGAGTCGGCGGGCGACCACCGGTGCCAGTTCGTCGGTGGACACCACGTAGGTGCCAGAGCCCTGCCTGCACTCCAGCACCCCGGCGTGCACCAGGGCGCGGACCGCCTCGCGGACCGTGTTGCGCCCGACGCCCAGCGCGGCGACCAGTTGTGGCTCGGTGGGGATGCGCCCGCCGACGGGCCATTCGCCGCCGAGGATCCGGGCGCGGAGTTGCTCGGTGGTCTGCCGGACGCGGTGGCCGCGGGGCGGCACGGCGGGCTGGCCGCGGGGCGGCACGGGCGGCGCGGAGGGGAATTCAACCGACGGTGGCACTGGTTACATCACCGGTCCCAAATTCATCCCATGATTGTAGGTTAAGGGTCATGACCCCGCCACCAACCGCCGCTCCGGCGTTGCCCGCCCCCGCCGTCGACCCTCGCCCGACGCGGGACCCCGGCACCGGCCGGCGGACGCACCCGGCGACCGGTGGCGCGCTGGTGCTGGTCGGGATGCTGTTGGTCGCGCTCAACCTGCGCGCCGTGGTGACGAGCCTCGGCGCACTGCTCGACGAGGTCCGCGACGGGCTGGGCCTCTCCGGTGTCACCGCCGGTCTGGTCACCACCCTGCCGACCATCGCGTTCGCCGGCCTCGGCGCGCTCACCCCGTGGCTGGTCCGCCGGGTGGCGCCGGCCCGGGTGCTGGTGGTCGCCATGTTCGCCCTCGCCGTTGGCCAGGTGCTCCGGGTCGTCACCGACTCGGCCTTGATCTTCGTGCTCACCAGCGCGCTGGCGCTGTCCGGCATCGCGGTCGCCAACATCCTGCTGCCGATGCTCGTCAAGCAGCACTTCCCGCACCGCACCGGCCTGGTCACCGGGGCGTACACGATGGCGTTGACAGTGGGCACGACGGTGGCCGCCGCCTCCGCGGTGCCGATCGCGCACGCCTTCGGGTCGTGGCGGGCCGGGCTCGGCGTCTGGGCCGCGATGGCCGCGGTGGCCGTACTCCCGTGGGTGCCGCTGGCGCTGCGGACCCGCGCCGCGGCGCGGCGGGCGACCCCGACAGCGGTCGTCGCCACGCCGATGCGGGTCCGGCCGGCGCGGACCCGGCTCGGCTGGGCGATGGCCGTCTACTTCGGGGCGCAGTCGCTCAGCGGGTACGCGATCATGGGCTGGCTGGCCCAACTGTTCCGCGACGCCGGCTTCCAGCCGGAGTCGGCCGGGCTGCTGCTCGCCGGGGTGACCGCGCTCGGCGTGCCGATCGCGCTGCTGATGCCCACCCTGGCCGGTCGGCTCGGCAGCCTGCGGCCGCTGGTGCTCGGGCTGACCACCGCGTCGGCGCTGGCCTACCTGGGGTTGGCGCTCGCACCGCACGGTGCCGCGCTGCTCTGGGTCGCCCTGCTGGCGATCGGTCAGGGCGCGTTCCCGATGATCCTGACCGCCATCGGCCTACGCGCCCGCACCGCCGAGGGCACTGTCGCGCTCTCCGCATTCGCGCAGAGCACCGGGTACGTGATCGCCGCCCTCGGTCCGCTGATGGTCGGCATCCTCTACGAGGCCACCGGCGGCTGGACCGCGCCGATCGGGTTCCTGCTGGGTGCCCTTGCCGTGCAGACGACGGCGGGCATGGCGATCGCTCGTCCCCGTTACGTCGAGGACGAGTGAAGCACGCTGACGGTCAGGAGGAAGCCGGCGCCGATTCGCCGGCGACTGCCTCATCCACCGTCGGGTAGGTGTGCAGCACCTCGACCAGCCCGCTCACCTCAAGGATGCGCAGCACGCCGCGCTGCGGGGCGGCCAGCCGGACCACGCCGCCAGCCTCGTCGCAGCTGTTCTTGGCGCGGACGAAGACCGACAGGCCGGTCGAGTCGCAGAACGAGACGTCCGCCAGGTCGAACACCAGCCGGTTGCGGCCCTTGTCGAGCAGGTCGGTGATCTGGTCCTGCAGCTGCGGTGCGGTGGCCATGTCAAGCTCGCCCGCGACCGCCACGACGACCACGTCGCCGCGTTGTTCCGTGTGCACCGTCAACGACATTCGCCAGACCTCCTGTTATCGGGGGAACGGTATCCCACGACCACGGTCGGAGGTAGAACGGGAGCCGTGATCCGGTGGCCATCGTCATTCCGTTGCCACGGGGCAAGTAGTTGATCGGACCCCGGTGATAGAGTCCGCCCGGTCCAGGTCAAGGGGGTTCGAAATGGCGTTGAGCATCGAAGAAAGTCGTCGGCTCGTCGCGCTGCTCGGCAGGCAGGACGAACGGGTCACGACTCGGTGGACCGAGATCGTCACCAGTTCGTTGCGAGGCCGGCTGAGCCAGGCCGAGCTGCGCCGACAGGTCCAGGACCTGCACCGCGCCATCGTCTCCACCGGCGAGCAGGGCATCATCGACCTGTCCGCCGACAGCGCCGCCGAACTGCGCGCCGCGCTCTCCGAGCTGTCCCGTGGCCGGGCCCGGCAGGGCTTCTCCGCCACCGAGACCACTGTCAGCATCTTCGCGCTCAAGGACGTGCTGGCCGAGCTGGTGCAGGAGACCGGCGGCCCGAACGCGCTACCGGACTACGTCGCCTTCTCGAAGCTGGTCGACGAGATGGGCCTGTTCACCTTCGAGAGCTTCGTCCGCACCCGGGAGAGCCTGATCGCCGACCAGGCCGAGCAACTGCTCGAGCTCTCCACGCCGGTGGTCAAGCTCTGGGAGGGCGTCGTCGCCGTGCCGCTGGTCGGCACCCTCGACTCGGCCCGGGCCCAGGTCGTCATGGAGCGGCTGCTGCAGACCCTTGTCGACACCAGCTCGCCGTACGCGATCATCGACATCACCGGCGTACCGGCGGTGGACACCCAGGTCGCCCAGCACATCCTGAAGACCGTGGTGGCAGCCCGGCTGATGGGCGCCGACTGCATCATCTCCGGCATCCGTCCGCAGATCGCGCAGACCATCGTGGCGCTCGGCATCGAGTTCGGCGACATCGCCACCAAGGCGAGCCTCGCCGACGCGCTGCGCCACGTGCTGCGACTCACCGGGGTGGAGACCGCCCGCCGCCAACCGCGACGGGCTGTCTGATGGAACGCGTACCGATCCTCAAGATCGGCGACATCCTGCTCGTCTCCATCCTGCTCGACATGTCCGACCAGACGGCGGTCCAGCTCCAGGAGGACCTGGCCGAGCGGATCGTGGACACCGGCTGCCACGGCGTCATCATCGACATCACGGCACTGGACATCGTCGACTCCTTCGTCGGGAGGATGCTCTCCACCATTGCGTCGATCTCCAAGGTGCTGGACGCGGAGACGGTGGTGGTCGGGATGCGTCCGGCCGTGGCCATCACCCTTGTCGAACTCGGGCTGTCGCTGAACGGCATCCGTACCGCGCTGAACGTGGAGCGTGGCATGGAACTGATCGCGGCGGCCCACGCCGACGAGCTCGACTACCAGCACGACGACGATCCGGACGCCGAGACGGCCACGCCGTGACCGCGGGCATCGACCTGGGCCAGCCACAGGCGCAGTCGGTCCGCAGCGACGAGGACGTGGTGCGCGTCCGGCAGCTGGTCCGCGCCGTGGCGGTGGCCGTCAAGCTGTCCCTCGTCGACCAGACCAAGGTGGTCACCGCGGCCAGCGAGTTGGCCCGCAACACCCTGGTGTACGGCGGCGGCGGTTCGGTCGAGGTGACGGTCGTGGACAACGGCCGACGCAAGGGCGTGCAGATCGTGTTCGCCGACTCCGGGCCGGGCATCGCCGACCTCGACCTGGCCATGACCGACGGCTACACCAGCGGCGGTGGCCTCGGCCTCGGGCTCAGTGGGTCCCGCCGCCTGGTCGACGAGTTCCAGATCGAGACGTCAACGGAAACCGGCACGCGAATCACGGTCACCAAGTGGTCCCGGTGAACGGTGACGCGGTCACCGACAGTGGCATCTGGTTCCGGGTGGAGGCCAGCAGCGCCGCGAGTGCCGTCCGGCGTGCCGCCGAACGCCTCGGCGCGCAGGTGCAGATGGGTGAGGCGCGCATCGCCGACCTGGCCATCGTCGCCGCCGAGCTGACCAGCAACCTGGTCAAGCACGCCGACGACGGTGTCCTGCTGCTCCGGCCGGTACGCCGCGCCGGGCAGGCCGGGGTGGAGTTGGTGGCCATCGACTCCGGGCCCGGCATGGCCGACCTGACCGTCTCGTCCCAGGACGGGCACTCCACCACCGGCACACTCGGCATCGGTCTGGGTGCCATCGTCCGGCAGGCCAGCTGGTTCGACGGATACTCGCTGCCCGGCCGGGGCACGGTCCTCGCCGTGCAGGTCTGGCCGGCCGAGGCGGCACGGCCGTCCTGGGCCGGCGCCCTCACCCGTCCGCTGACCGGCGAGACGATCAGCGGCGACGGCTACGCCGTGCGGGTCGTCGACGGGCGGCACCAGGTGCTGGTCAGTGACGGGTTGGGGCACGGCCCGTTGGCCGGGGCCGCCACCGACGCCGCGCTGGCCGCGTTCCGCGACGCCCCGGCCGGCCCACCGGCGATGGTGGTCGGTCACCTGCACCGGAGCATGTCGCACACCCGGGGCGCCGCGCTCGCCGTCGGCGAGCTGCTGCCGGAGGCCGGGGTGCTGCACTATGCCGGCCTGGGCAACATCGCCGGGGTGGTCGTCGAGGGTGACGGCCGCCGTCGGGGGCTGGTGTCGCTGCCCGGCATCGCCGGCCACCAACGGCCGACGATCCGGGAGTACGACTACCCGTTCGGTCCCGGTGCCCGGCTGGTGATGCACAGCGACGGGGTGGTCGACCGGTGGCGGATGACCGACTACCCGGGCCTGGCGGAGCGATCTCCGCTGGTCATGGCGGCGACCCTGCTCCGTGACGCGGGTGTGCGACGTGACGACGCCTGCGTACTGGTCGCGAGGTCGTGGGCATGATCGGGGAGCCGGCCGCGCTGCCGCTGCTCCAGATGGCACTGCGGGTCGAGCAGGACATCTTCGTGATCCGTCAGCGGGGGCGCGAGGTGGCCGCTGTGATCGGCCTCGAACACCAGGACCAGGTGCGGATCGCCACCGCGCTCAGCGAGGTCGCCCGGGACCTGCTGCGGACGACCGGGGGAGCGGACGTCTCCTTCCACGTCGACGCGGGTGCCGACGGCCGGTTCCACCTGCGCGCCGACCTGGCCCCGGTGTCCCCTCTGCCCGACGATCGCTACCAACCGCAGTCCGGCGCGGTGTCCCGACTGGTCGACACACTGAGCGTGTCGACCGTCGACGGGGTTACGGTCGTACGGATGTCCCGACGAGTCCCGGCCAACGCGCCGACGCCGACCCCGGAGCGGCTCGCCGAGTTCCGTACCGAACTCGGCCGCACCGCGCCGGGCAGTGCGCTGGACGAGTTGACAGTGCAGAACGGGCAGCTCATCTCCGCACTCGACGAGGTGCGCAGTCAGCGCGACGAGCTGGCCGTGCTGAACGAGGAACTGGCCGAGACCAACCGCGGCGTGCTGGCGCTCTACAACCAGCTCACCGAGGAGTTGGAGGAGACCAACCGGGGTGTCGTCGCCCTCTACGCCGAGCTGGACGAGAAGTCGGCCCAGCTTCGCGCGGCGAGTGAGTCGAAGAGCCGGTTCCTGGCCAACGTGAGCCACGAGCTGCGCGCCCCGGTCACCGCGATCATCGGTCTGGGGCGGCTGCTCACCGACTCCGCCTCCGACCCGCTCACCGACGAGCAGGGCCGCCAGGTCGATCTGATTCGCTCCTCGGCGGCGGACCTGCTCAACCTGGTCAACGAACTCCTCGACCTGGCCAAGGCGGAGTCCGGGCGGATCGAGCCGGAGCTGGCCGAGGTCGACCTGCGGCCGGTCTTCGGTCAACTGCGCGGCACCCTGCGCGCGCTGGCCACCCGCCCGGGGGTGGAGCTGGTCGTGGAGGAGCCCAGCGGGCCGGCCCTGCTGTGCACCGACGAGGTGCTGCTCGGCCAGGTGCTGCGCAACCTGCTGCACAACGGGTTGAAGTTCACCGTGCGCGGCGAGGTGCGGCTGCGGGCCAGCCAGAACGGCGACCGTTGGCAGTTCGAGGTCAGCGACACCGGGCCGGGCATCGCCCCCGAGCTGCACGACCGGATCTTCGAGGAGTTCTACCAGATCCCCGGAGCCACCCGGGTCGGCGGCACCGGCCTCGGTCTGCCGTACGCCCGGCGGTTGGTGACGCTGCTCGGCGGGACACTGGAGCTGACCAGCGCGCCGGGCGAAGGCAGCACATTCACCGTCTCCCTTCCCACCGGCGGGGCGTGACGGCGTGGACGCCATGCCGACAACCATCCTGGTGGTCGACGACAGTCGTACCAAGCGTTACCTGCTGGTCAGCTGGCTGACCCGGGCCGGGTTCACAGTGCTGGAGGCCGAGAACGGCGCCGATGCGTTGGCCCGGGTCGAGGTGGACCGGATCGATCTGGTGGTCCTCGACGTCCGGCTGCCCGACCTGAGCGGCTACGAGGTCTGCGAACAGATCAAGGCGCGGCACCCGGCGATGCCGGTGATCCACGTGTCGGCGCACGCAGTGGACGTGGCCGACCGCGCCCAGGGGCTGACCCGGGGCGCTGACGCCTACCTGACCGAGCCGATCGAGCCCGAGGAGCTGATCGCCACCACCCGGGCGGTGCTGCGCTACTACCAGGCCCGCCAGCGCGCCGAACTGCTCGCCGAGCGGCTGCTCGGGTTGGCCGACACGACCGTCGCGGTGCATGCGGCGCCGACCTTCGCGCGCCTGCTGGAGGCCGCTGCCGAAGGCGCTGCCCAGATCTTCAAGAGCCCGGCGGCGGTGATCGCCGAAACCTTCGACGGTGACTGCCTCGCGGGTGTCTGCGCCGGGCCCGGCGCGGTGGCCGCCGTGGTGCCCTGGGTCGTCGACGACACCGGGGTGCCCACCGGTGCCACAGTCCGGGTGGAGATCCCAGCGAACTGGGCGCTCGTCGACTGGCCGGCGGACGACACTGTGACAGTCGCCGCCGCCCGACTGCGCGAGGACCGGGCCCCGCTGTACGTGGTGGTCCCGACCGCCACCCAGACCGCGCGGACCCCGGTGCTCAAGCAGCTGGCTCAGGCGGTGGCGGCGGCCGTGGAGGGGCAGCGCTCCTTCGACGAGGAGCACCGGATCGCTGTCACCCTCCAACGCAGCCTGCTTCCGCGTGGGCTGCCCACCGTGGCCGGCCTGGACCTCGCGGTGCGCTACGAGCCGGCCAGCGCCCAGACCGAGGTGGGCGGCGACTTCTACGAGCTGGTGATGCTCGACGGGCACCTGCTGCTCGCGATCGGGGACGTCGCCGGCCACTCCCTGCACGCGGCGACTGTGATGGCCGAGCTGCGGCACGCGGTGCGGGCGTACGCGGTCGAGGGCCACCAGCCCGGCGAGATCCTGCACCGGGTCAACGAGCTGATGCGGACGCTGCTGCCGAACGAGGTGGCGACGCTCTGCGTACTGCTGATGCACCCGCCGACCGGACACGTCCGGTTGGCCAGTGCCGGGCACCTTCCGCCGCTGATGATCATGGATGGCAAGGTCGAGTTCGTGCAGCACTCCGCGCCGCTGCTCGGCATCCGCGCCCCGCGCCCGGCCGATCTGGAGTTCGTGGTCCCGGCCGGGGCCACGCTGGTCTTCTACACCGACGGGCTGATCGAGCGACGGGACGCCTCCATCGACGAGGGGCTGGCCGCGCTGGCCGGGGTCGCCGCGGCTGTCGACGGTGACCTGGACCAGTTCTGCGCCCGACTGCTGGTGGAACTGGCTCCACCGGAGATCCAGGACGACGTCGCCGTGGTCGTCCTGCGGCGTCGCTGATCTGTCAGCTCTCCTCAGCTCACTGAGCGGGCGTACGCGGCGGGGGACACCCCGGCCACGGCGGTGAAGTCACGGACCAGGTGGGCCTGGTCGCTGTAGCCGAGGTCGGCGGCGAGGTCAGCCCAGCTGAGCGGGCCACCGGCGGCCTGTTCGACCGCCTCCTGGAGCCGGTAGCGGCGGATCACCCACTTCGGCCCGACCCCCACGTACTCCAGGAAGAGCCGCTGCAACCGGCGGACCGGAACGTCGTGCCGCGCGGCGAAGTCGTCGACGCGCAGCACCGTCCGGTCGGTGCGGATCGCCTCGGCCAGTCGGACGGCCTCCTCGGCCGTCGGGTCCGGCTCCGGCTGCCAGGAGGTGAGGAGAGTGTCCAGCGCCCGGCAGCGCTCGTCGTCGCTGGTCGCCGAGGTGGGTGCTCCCGGGAACGTGCCCGCGCCCACCGGGGCGTCCGGGTGGGTCAGCCGGCCGGCGGGCAACGGCACCCTGCGGCCGGTCAGCTCACTGACCGCACGCCGCCAGAACGGGTGGAAGCCGCCGGGGCGGAACTGCACCCCGGACACCCGGCCGGTGCCGCTGAGCGTGATCCGGAACAGGTCGCGGCCCACCCCGGCCACCTCGCCGGACTCGGGCCCGTCGTCGTCCCGCCGGAACACCACGTTGACCGCCGGGTGCGGCACGACCCGTTGCTCGAACGGCGCGCTCAACACCCAGTCGATTAACCAGTAGTGCTCGACCCACTGGCGCAGCGATTCCGCCGGCAGGTGTCGACGGAAGCGCACCTCGCGCAGCAGACGCCCGGGGTCGAGAATTCCCCGGCTGTCGCCACGCGGTCGCTGTCGCATTTGTTCAAGACCACCCTCATACGCTGGCCCTATGTCCACTCAGACTAGCGAGCTGCTGGCGGCCGCCGCGCCGCGAACCGTCGATGTCGTACGGGGTATCTCCGACGACCAACTGGACCTGCCCACGCCGTGCCAGGACTACCTGGTCCGTGATCTGCTCAACCACCTCTTCCAGGTGGTGGTCAACTTTCAGGACCTGGCCGAGAAACGACAGGTGGAGTGGGCCGAGAAGCCCGACCACCTGGGCGACGGCTGGCGGGACCGCTTCGAGGTGGAGACCGGTCGGTTGATCGCCGCCTGGTCGGACCCGTCCAGCGTGGAGGGCATGTCACCGCGTATGCCCATGCCGCAGTCCGCCATTGGCGGTATGGCCCTGCTGGACCTGACAGTGCACGGCTGGGATCTCGCGGTCGCCACCGGCCAGCCGTACCACCCGGCCCCGGAGGCGGTGGCCGAACTGCACACACTGGTGGAGCAGTTGGGCCCCACCGCCCGCAAGATGGGCGTCTTCGCCGACCCACTGCCCGCCCCCACTCCAACCCCCGACCTGGCCCCCGACCTGGCCCACCTGCTGACCCAGACCGGCCGCACCCCCACCTGGCCCCAAACCCCCTAACCCCACCCCCTCCCACCCCCTGCCCCGCCCTCGGTGATCAAGAAGTTTGCGTCAAGTCCTGGCGCACTGGCGACGCAAACTTCTTGATCAACCGCACGGGGGTGGGGTGGGTTGTTGACTTGGGTATTCGCTGGGTGAATAGTGGGCGGGGTGTCCACGCCGCATGTTCTGCTCGGGTTGCTCGCTGGGGGCAGCCGGCACGGGTATGAGCTGAAGCGTGCGCACGACGAGCGGCTGCCGCGGGCTCGGCCGCTGGCCTTCGGGCAGGTCTACGCCACTCTCGGCCGCCTCGAACGTGACGGGCTGGTGGCCGCCGCCGGGCAGGACCGGGTGGGCGGGCCGGATCGCACCGCGTACGCGCTGACCGACCAGGGGCGGGTAACGCTGGACCAGTGGTTGTCCACAGTGGAAGCACCCATGCCGTACGTGGCCAGCACGCTCTTCACCAAGGTCGTGGTGGCGCTGCTGGTCGCCGATGTCGATCGGGCCCGGTCGTACCTGATCGCCCAGCGGGCCGCGCACACCGCACGGCTGCGTGAGCTGACCACGGTCAAGGGCGACCCGGCCGCCACCCTGAGCGACGTGGTCGCTGCCGATTTCGCGATCGCCCACCTCGACGCGGATCTGCGGTGGCTGCACGCCACCCTGGGCCGGGTCGCCGACTGGCACCGGGAGGTGCATCCGTGACGCAACTCCAGGCTCGCGGCGTGGTTCGGGCGTACGGCCCGACACCCGCGCTGCGCGGCGTGACGCTCGAGGCGGCCGAGGGCGAGATCGTCGCCGTCACCGGGCCGAGTGGCTGCGGCAAGTCGACCCTGCTGCACTGCCTGGCCGGGATCCTCCGGCCGGACGCCGGCGAGGTCACCTGGCGCGGGCACCGCATCGACACCTGGTCGGAGGCGGCCCGGTCCCGGCTGCGGCGTACCGAGTTCGGGGTGCTGTTCCAGTTCGGTCAGCTGGTGGCCGAGTTGACCGCCGCCGAGAACGTCGCCCTGCCCCTGCTCCTCGCCGGCACGGGGCGGCGAGAGGCACGGACGGCAGCGCTCACCTGGCTGGAACGGTTCGGGGTGGCCGAGGTGGCCGACGTCCGGCCGGGTGAGATGTCCGGGGGTCAGCAGCAGCGCTGCGCCACGGCGCGGGCGCTGGTGACCGAGCCTCGGGTGCTCTTCGCCGACGAGCCGACCGGCGCACTGGACACGCTCACCGGAGAGCAGGTCCTCACCCAGTTGGTCCGGCTCGCCCGCGAGCAGCAAACCGCCGTCGTGCTGGTCACTCACGAGCCGCGGATCGCCGCGTACGCGGATCGGGAGATCGTGCTGCGTGACGGCCTGGTGGACCACACCGGCCTGGGGCTCGACGCGCCGCTGGCCGGCGGCGCCCGGTGAGACCGACGACGCTGCTCCGACTCGCGCTCGCCGGCACCCGCACCGACACCGCCCGGGTGGTGCTCACCGCGCTCAGCGCCCTGCTGGCGACCCTGGCCGGGCTCGCGGCGCTCACCGTGTTGGCCATCCCCACCCCCGCGGCGACGGATGAGAACCCGAACAGGTGGTCGGAGCAGTACCACAACGCACTGTTGGCGCAGCCGGGGTTGCGCGGCGGCACGGCGTTCGCGCTGCTGATGCTGATGGTCCCGGTGCTGGCGCTGGCCGGTCAGTGCGCCCGGCTCGGCGCGCCGGCGCGGGACCGTCGGTTGGCCGCGCTCCGGCTGGCCGGCGCCACGCCCGGGCAGGTCACCCGGCTGGTGGTGCTGGAGACCGGCGTGGCCGCTCTGCTCGGCACGCTCGTCGGGCTGGGTGTCCATCTGATCGGCCGCAATCTGCTGCACCGACCGGACGCGCAAGGTCAACTGGCCCTGCCCACCGACGTGCTGCCGTCGACCGGCGCGCTGGCCGGCATGGTGCTCGGTCTGCCGGTCGTGGCGGCGCTGGCCACCGCCCTGATGCTGCGTACGGTCACCACCAGCCCGCTCGGGGGGAGCCGCAAGGCCGCCCGCGAGCGTGGCCCGGGTCCGTGGGCGGGGCTCCTGATCGGGTTCGGCGTGGCCTCGTTCGCGGTGATCCGCCCGGTGGTCTACCGGTTCGCCGACGACGACGAGTTGATGGCCTGGCTGGTGCCGATGTTGTTCGCGGTGGGCGCGCTCGCGGCGATGATAGGGGTGGTGATCGGCACCGGCTGGCTGTCGTACCACTGCGGGCGGTTGTTGCGTCGGCACGCCCGCGGTCCGGCTGCCCTGCTCGCGGCGGGCCGGCTGATGGCCGACCCGTGGGCGGGCAGCCGCACCTTCGCGGCGCTGCTCGCCGCCCTGATCTTCGGCGGGGGCGCGGCTGCCCAGCGGGCCTACTTCGGGACCAAGGACCAGCTTGAGCGGGAGCAGAGCCGGTTCGCCGGGCTGGATGGTGGCACCAACCCGTTCTATCTGTCCACGATGGATTACGTCGATGGCGCGATCGCCGTGGCCATCCTGATCGCGACGGGCGGGCTGATCGTCGCGCTGGTCGAGGGGATCGTCGCCCGTCGACGCGCCTACGCCGCGTTGGTCGCCACCGGGGTGCCCCGCGCCACGCTGAGCCGTTCGGTGGCCTGGCAGGCGTTGGCGCCGGCCGTACCGGCGATCGTGCTCGCGCTCACCGTGGGCACGCTGCTCGGCCGAGGGCTTGCCGAGGAGAAGGTGTCGGCGGGCGGCGGGTCGACGATGATCTGCGAGGCCACGGCAGCGCTCTGTGAGGACCCTGCCACCAGCGCACAGTACAACCGGATCGTGCACATTCCCGAGGTGCAGCGAGCCGTTCCCGTACCTCTGGAGCACCTCGCGTGGCTCGGCGCCGGCGCCCTGGCCGCGGTGCTGGTGACGATCGGTGTCGGCCTGCTCTTCCTGCGCGTCAGCACCGCCCTGGACGAGTTGCGCGCGACCTGAGTCGATGTAACGCCGCTGGTGGCGGTGCCGCTGTGTGCAACGGAGACCCGGCCCATCGGGTCTCCGACGCCGGTTGTCGGCGTGGTGACGGTGGGAGTTTGCCAGATGCACAGTCAACCGGGCTCTGTCCCGCCGGTGTTCGTCGACGGCACCGGGCGTCGCCGCCGGCTGACCGTCATCGCGGGCACCGCCATGGGCCTCGGCCTGCTCACCAGCCTCGTCCTGATCGCCGCGGGGCTCTTCCTGGACACGTCGGTGCCGCTGCCCGGCTGGTCGGAGGACTCCAGGGGGACGCGCCCGGTGGAGGCCGGCGTGGACGGGGTCAAGCCGCCCCGGGTGGCCGAGTCGCCGTCGCCGTCGCCGGCGGCCCGTACGTCAGCGCCGCTGCCGCGCGCCACCCCGACCAGCGACCGATCCCCGACCACGGCCGCCACGGCCACCGGGACGCCATCCGCCACCGACCAACCGGGCCGTGGCGACGAGCACCGCAAGACCGCCAAGCCGAGCAGGTCGCCCGGTAAGCCGCAGTGACGATGGCGAGACACGTGGCCCGGCGAGACCCTCGGGCGCACTGGCTGCTGCTCCTGCTCGGGCTGCTCCTGCTGCTCTCGGCGCTCACCGTCAACGGCCTGCTGAGCGGTCTCGCGGGCGGCTCGGGAAACGCCACGGCACAGCCCGCGTCGGACGTGCCGGCCGCCGTCAGCTCGGGTGGCCCGGTGCTACGGCTGGATCGTGCCGAACCGGTCAGCCGGGCGTTGCCGGACCGCACCATCGCGCTGACCTTCGACGACGGGCCGGACCCGCGCTGGACGCCACAGGTCCTCGACGTGCTACGTCGGCACGGCGCGCACGCCACCTTCTTCGTGGTGGGCGCCCGGGTCAACGAGCACCCCGAACTGGTCCGGCGGATCCTCGCCGAGGGGCACGAGATCGGGTCGCACACGTTCACCCACGCCGACCTCGCCGAGGTGTCGCCCTGGCGGCGTGACCTCGAACTGTCGCTGACCCGCAAGGCGGTCGCGTCGGCCACCGGCCGGGAAGTGACCCTGCTCCGGCCGCCGTTCTCCTCGGTGCCGACGGCGCTGACCGGGTCCGAGTACGCCGCGTTGCGCGCCGCCGCCGGTGCCGGGCACGTCGCGGTGCTCACCGACCTGGACACCAAGGACTGGCAGCGCCCCGGCACCGACCAGATCGTGCGGGCTGCCACCCCGAAGCGGGGACAGGGAGCGGTGGTGTTGATGCACGACGGCGGCGGTGACCGGGCGCAGACCCTCGCCGCGCTGGACCGCCTGCTGCCCGCGCTCGGCGATCAGGGCTACCGGTTCACCACCGTCTCCGCCGGCATCGACGCCTCACCGTCGATGGTCCCGGCGGGCACTGGTACCCGGCTGAGCGGCACCGCACTGCGCTGGACCCAGACTGGTGCCCGCTGGTCCGCCGAGGTGATGAACTTCCTCCTCGCCACCGCACTCGTGCTCGGGGTGGCGCGTCTGGCCGTGCAGGTGATCTGCGCCCAGCGGCACGTGCGCCGCGTCCGCCGGCCCCGCCGGGACCGTCCCGAGGTGCGGGTACCGGTGTCGGTGATCGTGCCCGCGTACAACGAGGCGGCGAACATCGCCGCCACGGTTCGTTCCCTGCTGGCCAGCGCGTACCCGGCGTTGGAGGTGATCGTGGTGGACGACGGGTCGGACGACGGCACCGCCGACATCGTCGAGCGGATGCGACTGCGCGGGGTACGCGTGATCCGGCAGGCCAACGCCGGCAAGCCAGCGGCGCTGAACACGGGCATCAGGGCGGCCCGGGCGAACCTTCTGGTGCTGGTCGACGGCGACACCGTCTTCCAGCCGGACACCGTGCACCGCCTGGTGCAGGGCTTCGCCGACCCGTCGGTGGGCGCGATCAGCGGCAACACCAAGGTCGCCAACCGGCGTCGGCTGCTCGGTCGGTGGCAGCACCTGGAGTACGTGATCGGCTTCAACCTCGACCGACGGATGTACGACGTGCTGGAGTGCATGCCGACCATCCCCGGCGCGATCGGCGCGTTCCGCCGCGAGGTGCTGCTGCGGGTGGGAGGGGTGCCGTCGGACACGCTGGCCGAGGACACGGACCTCACCATGAAGGTGCTCCGGGCCGGCTGGCGGGTCGTCTACGAGGAGTCGGCCATCGCCTGGACCGAGGCCCCGTCGTCGTTGCGCCAGCTCTGGCGGCAGCGCTACCGCTGGTGCTACGGCACCATGCAGGCGATGTGGAAGCACCGGCACGCGCTGCGCGAGTCGGGTGCCGGAGGCAAACTGGGCCGGCGCGGCCTGCCGTACCTCACGGTGTTCCAGATCGTGTTGCCACTCACCGCGCAGGCGGTCGACGTGTTCGCCGTGTACGGCCTGCTCTTCCTGCCCTGGTCGACCCTCGCCCTGGCCTGGGCGGGACTGCTGCTGCTCCAGGCGGCCACCGCCGCGTACGCGCTGCGACTGGACCGGGAGCGGTACGGCCCACTGTGGACACTGCCGTTCCAGCAGCTGGTCTACCGGCAGCTCATGTACCTGGTGGTGGTGCAGTCGGTGGTCACCGCGTTGATCGGCAACCGGCTGCGCTGGCAGCGGATGGTGCGGACCGGCGAGGCGGCAGTGTTGGTCGGGGCCGGCCGCGGCTGACGCCACCTCGATGCGGCGTCAGCCGTCCGCCGGTCAGGTCGGGGTGTGGAAGAGGCCGGCCGACCAGGAGATCAGCAGGCCGACGGCGGCCGAGCAGCAGCAGACGAGCAGGGCGGCGGCCACGATCGCGAGGATCATCCAGGCGGACGCGCGCCGGGCCGCACCCGGCGGCGCGCCGGCCTCCGCCCCGTCCTCGTCCTCGTCGGTCATGACCGCCCCCCGATCGCCGTCAGGCGTGGCCGATGCGGTCCAGGATCCAGGCGTTGATGAACGCCTCCTCGCGCCAGGAGTCGTAGCGACCGCTCGGGCCGCCGTGCCCGGCACCCATCTCGGTCTTCAGCAGGTAGTCGCCGCCCGGGGCGACCGCCCGCAGCCGGGCGATCCACTTCGCCGGCTCCGAGTAGAGCACCCGGGTGTCGTTGAGGCTGGTCACCGCGAGGATCGCGGGATAGTCCACGGCGGCCACGTTCTCGTACGGCGTGTAGGACTTCATGTACGCGTACACCTCGGGGTCGTCGAGAGGGTTGCCCCACTCCTCCCACTCGGTGACGGTCAGCGGCAGCGACGGGTCGAGGATCGACGTGAGCGCGTCCACGAACGGCACCTGCGCCACGATCCCGGTGAACGCGTCCGGCGCGAGGTTGGCCACCGCGCCCATCAGCAGGCCACCGGCCGAGGCGCCCCGGGCGACCAACCGGTCGCTTGCCGTCCAGCCGGCCTTGACGAGGTGCCGGGCGCACGCCACGAAGTCGGTGAAGGTGTTCTTCTTGGCCAGCAGTTTGCCCTGGTCGTACCACCGTCGGCCCAGCTCACCGCCGCCCCGGATGTGCGCCACCGCGAAGACCACGCCCCGGTCCAGCAGGGAAAGGCGGGCCACCGAGAACCACGGGTCCATGCTGGCCTCGTACGAGCCGTAGCCGTACAGCTCGCAGGGCGCCGAGCCGTCGCGGGGGGTGCCGACGCGGCAGACCAGTGAGATCGGCACCCGGGTGCCGTCGTCGGCGAGCGCCCAGTCGCGGTGCTGCTCGTACTCGGCCGGGTCGTACGGTCGCCCGTCCGGCCCGGGCAGCACCGGCTTCTGCTTGAGCAGCACCATCTGCCGGGTGACCAGGTCGTAGTCGTACACCGAGTCGGGGGTGATCAGCGACGAGTAACGCAGCCGGACCTGGCCGGTGCGGTACTCCGGGTTGGCGTCCAACCCGACGCTGTACAGCGGCTCGGGGAAGTCGATGTCGTGCCCATCGTCACTGCCCACCGGCAGCACCCGCAGCCCGGTGAGCCCGTCGGTGCGCAGCGACACCACCAGGTGGTTGGCGAAGGCGTCGACGGCCTCCAGCCGGGTGCCGGGAGTGTGCTCGATCAGCGGCACCCAGTCGCCCGGTACGTCCGCCGAGGTGAACGCCAGCGCGAAGTCCTCCGCGCCGTCGTTGTGCAGGATCAGGAAACGGTGGCCGTGGTGCTCCACGGTGTATTCGACGCCCTGTCGGCGGGGGGCGATCACGGCCGGTGCGCCGGTCGGGTTGCCGGCGGGGATCACCAGCACCTCGCTGGTCACCTTGCTGTGCACGTCGATGAGGATGAACTTCTCCGACCGGGTCAGCTCCACCCCCACCCAGAACCGCTCGTCGTCCTCCTGGTGGACCACCACGTCGTCGGCGGCGGCGGAGCCGATGGTGTGCCGCCAGACCCGGTTCGGCCGCCAGGCGTCGTCCACAGTCACGTAGAACAGCACCGAGGCGTCGGTCGACCAGGCGGTGCCGTAGAACGTGTCCGGCACCTCGTCCGGGAGCAGCTCGCCGGTGGTCAGGTCCTTCACCCGCAGGGTGAAGCGCTCGTCACCGGAGAAGTCGGTGGAGTAGGCCAGCCAGCGACCGTCCGGGCTGACGTCGAACGCACCGAGCGAGAAGAAGTCGTGCCCCTCGGCCAGCAGGTTGCCGTCGAGCAGCACCTCCTCGCCGTCGAGCGGGGCGCCGTCCGCGCTGACCGGCGGGTCGGTCTCACCGTCGCGGACCGCCCGGCGGCACTGCACTCCGTACTGCTGTCCCTCGACCGTCCGGGTGTAGTACCAGTGCCCGCCCTTGCGGGTCGGCACGGACAGGTCGGTTTCCTGGGTGCGCCGGCGAGTCTCCTCGAACAGGTCGGTGCGCAGGTCGGCCAGGTGTGCCGTACGCGCGTCGGTGTACTCGTTCTCGGCGGTCAGGTAGGCGATCGTCTCCGGGTCGTCCTTGGCGGCGAGCCAGGCGTACTCGTCGACGACTGTGTCGCCGTGGTGGGTGCGCTCGCTGGGCACCCGCTTCGCCGCGGGCGGGGCAGTCTCGGTGGTCACGGCGGCCACGTTACCGGCCGGCAGGCGCAGCGCGCCGGACCAGCGGCATCCCGATACTCGCCACCACGGCTTTCGAACACATGTACGATGGCCGGCATGGCGGCAGCAGCGAGTTCCCTCGGCCGGTCCGGAGCCCTCGAGATCACCCGGCGGTTGGCGGCGATCTGCGGTCCACCGTTCTCCCGGCTGGCCGGGCCGGCCGACGAGGTGGCGGGGCGACCGGCGCGTTGGGTGGCTGTTCCGGGCGGCCCGCACGCCGCCGCCGAGGTGCTGCGGCTGGCCGCCGTGCACGATCTGACGGTGGTGCCCCGGGGTGCGGGCACGAAGATCGACTGGGGTGCCACTCCGGTCCAGGTCGACATCCTGCTCGACACCGGCCGGCTGGCCGGCATCGGTCACGAGCCGGTCGACGCGCTGGTGACCGACGTTGGGGCCGGCACTCCACTGCGGGCGGTTCAGGCCACCCTGGAGCGCACCGGGCAGCGGTTGGCGATGGACGCCCCCTCGCCCGGCGCGACACTGGGCGGTGTGCTGGCAGCCGGCGAGGCCGGCCCGCTGCGCCACCGCCACGGCAGCCCTTGCGACCAACTGCTCGGTGTGCGTTACCTCGCCGCCGACGGCGAGCTGATCAGCGTCGGTGGTGGCGCGCCCGGGCTCGACCTGGCCCGCCTGCTCTGCGGCTCCCAGGGCGCGCTCGGCGTGCTGGTGTCGGCGAGCCTGCGGGTGCAGCCGGTGCCGGCGAGCAGGCTCTGGGTGTCCCGCCCGGTGTGGACGCCGTTGGAGGTGCACGACCTGGTCCGGACGATCCTCGCCGCTCGGCTGGAGCCGTCGGCCATCGAGCTGGACCTGCCCGGAGGCACCCCCCGCCCGCGTACGCCGTACCCGCCCGGTCATCCGGCGGCCACCGCCCGGGAGCGTCATCCGTCGATGTCCGGCCGGGCCGGCGCTCCGTCCCGGGCCGGCAGCCTGGTGGTGCTGCTGGAAGGCGGCCCCGCCGACGTCACCGAGCGTGCCGAGCGGCTGGTCGGCCTGCTGCACGGGGAGGCGACGATCGCCCACTCCGCGCCGACATGGTGGCGCCGCTACCCGTTCGCGCCCGGTGACACGGCGCTGCGCCTGGAGGTGCCGATCGGCGACCTGCACGCCGCCGTCTACGCGCTACGTGACGCGGCCGGCGCGCCGGTGCCGGTGCGTGGGTCCGCCGGGCTGGGCGTGGTGCACGCGGCGTTGCCGGGGGCACTGGCAGCCGATCGGGTGGCGTCCATTCTGGCCGCCGTCCGAGGGGTGCTGTTGGCCCGGCAGGGCCGCTGCGTGGTGGTCTCCGCTCCGGCGGCGGTCCGCCAGGCGGTCGACCTCTGGGGCGAACTGGCCGGCCTGGCCCAGTTGCGGGCCGCGAAGCGGCACCTGGATCCGGAGCACCGGCTCGCGCCCGGGCGGCTCCCCGGCGGCCTGTGAGGCCTGACCGGCCATATGAGCCCTCGGCGCGGCCGGGTGAGCCTGTCGGCCGGTGCGGCCCGGCCGAGGTCAGTCCAGCCACCACCGGTGCATGTCCAGCAGCGGCGGGGTGAAGCGGGCCACCAGCACCAGCAGGCCTCCGACCGCACCGGCCAGCAGCAGTGACCGGGTCGCCCGGGGCAGGGCCTCGCGCTCCCTGGCGACCAGCACCACTGCGACGATCGCCAACGGCAGCGCGAGCACCGCACCCGTCAGGTAGAGCACCCCGACCACGGCATAGAGCCAGAGGAACGGGTTCAGCCCACTCATCCCGAACGGGAGCATGTCCTTCGGGTCGTACGCGCCGGTCAACATCTCGGCCGGGTCGACGCCGGCGCTCGTCATCCGACCGACGTAGAGCAGCAGCACGGCGAGGAAGGCGCCGATGGTCGCGAACTGCGCGACGATCAGGGCCCGGACCGCCGGCCGGGAGTACGACGTGACCTGCGCGGCGCTCGTCATGGCCGTCAATCTACCGACCGGCCCGAGATTCGGGGGCCGCGCCGCGGTCAGGTCGCGTCGTTGCGGAGCACCAGGACGGCGATGTCGTCCCGGGGTGGCTCGACCGAGAAGTTGATCGCCGCGGCGCGCAGCCGGGCGGCCACCACGTCGGCCGAATATCCGGCCAGGGGCGCGGCGGCGTCCCGCAGTCGGTCGGTGCCGAACAGCTCCCGGCCACGCCGCCGCTCGGTGACGCCATCGGTGTAGAAGATCAGCGAATCGCCCGGCGCGAGCGTGATCTTCGCCGTCGGCGAGGTGATCGTGTCGAGCAGGCCGAGCGCGGTGCCGCCGGTGCCGACGAACCCGGCGCCGCCCGCCGCGGCCAGCAGCACTGGCCGGTCGTGCCCGGCGAGGTGCAGCGAGACGTCCAACTTGTCACCCTCGCCCTGCCCGACCGCTGCCAGCGCCAGCGTGCAGTAGCGACCGCTACCGCGCTCGACAAGTGTCTCGTTGAGTCGCGCCAGCGCCTCCGGTAACGGTTTGCCGTCGCCGACCAGCACCCGGATGACGTCCCGGACCAGCCCGGTCACCGCGGCGGCCTGGACACCCTTGCCCGAAACGTCACCGATCACCACCAGCCAGCGCCCGTCGGGAAGCGGCACCACGTCGTAGAAGTCGCCGCCCACCTCGGCGTCGTCGCCGGTCGGGACGTACTCGGCGGCGAAACCGATCCCGTCCACCAGCGGGAGCACCGGCGGCAGCAGAGACTGCTGGAGCGTCTGCGCCACCCGACGGCGTTCGGCGTGGATGCGGGCGTTCTCGATGGCCAGCGCGGCCCGTCGGGCCACGTCCTCCAACACGGCCACCTCGTCCGGGTCGTGTCGGTGCCGCTGGTGCCGCCCCACCGCCAGGGTCCCGAGCCGCTGCCCGCGGGCGATCAGCGGGACGGCGAAACCCTCCATCGGCCCGCCCAGGGGGATCTGCGCCGCGCTGCGGGACGCCTCGCGGAGGCGGGCCTGGATCGAGTCCGGCCCGGTCTCCGCCAGCACCTTGTGCAACTGCGGAAGCATCGACTCGTCGGCGTGGCTGGCCGCCGCCAGCCGGAGCCGACCCCACTCGTCGGTGGTGTGCACAGCGCACCACTGGCCGAGTCGCGGCACCACCAACTGCGGCACCAGCGCCATGGTCAGGTCGACGTCCAACGACTGGGCCAGCAGTTCGCTCGCCTCGGCCAGGAACGTCAGCCACACCTGCCGGCGGACGTCGGCCCGGCGCAGCCGGTCGTTCTCCAGGTGCAGCGACAGCCGCTCGGCGGTGAGCACCGCCAACGGTTGGGCGTACGCCGAGGGCGCGGCGTCCAACTCCAACTCCCCGGCGTACGGGCGGTGCACCGTCAGTGGCACCCGGAGCAGGTCGATGCCGGGGCGGGGCGGCCGACCGAAGCGGGCCAGCACCTGACTGCCCTGCCCGTCGCCACGGTCCAGACGGATCGTGCCGCCGGCTGCGCCCACCATCTCGGCGACCCGGCTGAGCAGGCTGGTGGCGAAGTCGGGCAACGGGTCGTCCCCGTACAGGTCGGGGGCGGTCTGCATGAGTTCGCTCATCGCGCTGGCGCTCGGCGCGGACCCGTCGGCGCTCGTCCGAGGGCCGGCGTTGGCCGGTGTCGATTCGCCGATGGTCCCGCTGGAGGGCTGGTCGGCGCCGGGGCGGTCCAGCCGGAACCAGACGCCCTTCCCGGTGGGCAGGTACGTGGTGCCCCAGCGGCTGGCGAAGTGGTCGACCAACAACAGGCCCCGGCCCCGCACGGAGACCTCGTTGATCTCGGTGGAGTCGTTGCGGTCGCCGACGGTCAGCTCGTCGCCGGAACCGGGGGCGAAGTCGGAGACGGTGACGGTCAGCCCGATCTCGTCCGCGACGACCTCGATGTCCAGTTCGGTGCGGGCGTGCTCGACGGCATTGGTGGTCAGCTCGGTGGTGAGCAGCAGCGCCTCGTTGGCCAGCTCGTCCAGGTGTGACTCGGTCAACACCGAGCGGACCACGGCGCGGGCGGCGGCCGGCGTACGGCGGTCGGCGGGCAGCCGCACACGCCGGACGGCCCCGTCCCGGGCCCCGGCCGTCGCGGGCCCCGCCTCGGCTGACACCCCCGTATCCTCCACCGTCCCCCTGCCGGGTGCCAAGCCGATCACCGATCGCGGGCTGTCGCGTCGGTCAGCGGCACCGGCGGCAGGGAGCGGGTTGACGCGTCGAAACGACCGGTCCGGGAGCCCGGCGAGGTTTGCGACGCGCCGTGCCGGCTCGACGCCGATCGGGCGGGTCTACGGGGCGATCGATGCCACCTGGCGGGTCGCGCACCCTGGCACCACGGCGCGCGCGGGCACAATATGGGGTGCCGGTGTGTCCGCACGGACCGGCGCCCCCGAGTTGAGCGAGGAATGATGACCACGTCGAAGCAGTCGGTGGCGGATCCGTCCGCGTCCGACCACGAGGCGCTCCTCGGTGAGTTGGCCGAGGCACTGCGACGGATCGGGCGCGGCGACCTGAAGGTTCGGCTTCCCCGCCGAGCCGGCGCGGCCGGTGAGGTGGCGGACGCCTTCAACGAGGTGGTCTCGCTCCAGGAGCGGCAGTACCTGGACCTGCGGCGGATCAGCCGGATCGTCGGTCGCGACGGCCGGCTCACCGAGCGGCTCGACGACGAGGGGCTGGACGGCTCCTGGGCCGAGGGGCAGCGGGCGATCAACTCGCTGATCGACGACCTGGGTCGACCGACCACCGAGATCGCCCGGGTGATCGTGGCCGTCGCCGACGGTGACCTGTCCCAGCACATGGCGTTGGAGATCGACGGTCGGCCGCTGCGCGGTGAGTACCTGCGCATCGGGCGCACCGTGAACACGATGGTGGACCAGCTGTCGTCGTTCGCCGACGAGGTGACCCGGGTGGCCCGTGAGGTGGGCACCGAGGGCAAGCTGGGTGGCCAGGCCGACGTGCGGGGCGTCGCCGGCACCTGGAAGGACCTCACCGACTCGGTGAACACCATGGCGTCGAACCTGACCGGCCAGGTGCGGTCGATCTCGCAGGTGGCGACGGCGGTGGCCAAGGGCGACCTGTCGCAGAAGATCACTGTCGGAGCGCGTGGCGAGGTGGCCGAGCTGGCCGCGACGATGAACTACCTCACCGACACGCTGCGGCTTTTCGCCGAGCAGGTGACCCGGGTGGCCCGTGAGGTGGGCACCGAGGGCAAGTTGGGCGGCCAGGCCGAGGTGCCGAACGTGGCCGGCACCTGGAAGGACCTGACCGACAGCGTCAACTCGATGGCGTCGAACCTGACCGCCCAGGTCCGTAACATCGCGCAGGTCTCCACGGCGGTCGCGCGCGGCGACCTGTCACAGAAGATCACGGTGGCGGCGCAGGGCGAGATCCTGGAGCTGAAGGACACCGTCAACACGATGGTGGACCAGCTGTCGTCGTTCGCCGACGAGGTGACCCGGGTCGCGCGTGAGGTGGGCATCGAGGGCAAGTTGGGCGGTCAGGCCCAGGTGCGCGGCGTCTCCGGCACCTGGCGGGACCTCACCGAGAACGTCAACCAGTTGGCCGGCAACCTGACCAGCCAGGTCCGCAACATCTCCCAGGTCTCCACCGCAGTGGCGAAGGGCGACCTGTCGCAGAAGATCACGGTGGACGCCCAGGGCGAGATCCTGGAGTTGAAGAACACCGTCAACACGATGGTCGACCAGCTGTCGTCGTTCGCCGACGAGGTGACCCGGGTGGCCCGTGAGGTGGGCACCGAGGGCAACCTGGGCGGTCAGGCGCAGGTGAAGGGTGTTTCCGGCACCTGGCGGGACCTGACCGACAACGTGAACTCGATGGCGTCGAACCTGACCAGCCAGGTCCGCAACATCGCCTCGGTGACCACGGCCGTGGCCAAGGGTGATCTGTCGCAGAAGATCACGGTGGATGCGCGGGGTGAGATCCTGGAGCTGAAGTCGACTGTCAACACGATGGTGGACCAGCTGTCGTCGTTCGCCGACGAGGTGACCCGGGTGGCCCGTGAGGTGGGCACCGAGGGCAAGTTGGGCGGCCAGGCGCAGGTGCGTGGGGTCGCCGGCACCTGGCGGGACCTGACCGACAACGTGAACTCGATGGCGTCGAACCTGACCGCCCAGGTCCGCAACATCGCCCAGGTCTCCACGGCGGTGGCCAAGGGTGACCTGTCGCAGAAGATCACGGTGGATGCGCGGGGCGAGATCCTGGAGCTGAAGTCGACTGTCAACACGATGGTCGACCAGCTGTCGTCGTTCGCCGACGAGGTGACCCGGGTGGCCCGTGAGGTGGGCACCGAGGGCAAGCTCGGCGGTCAGGCGCAGGTGAAGGGTGTTTCCGGCACCTGGCGGGACCTGACCGACAACGTGAACTCGATGGCGTCGAACCTGACCAGCCAGGTCCGCAACATCGCCTCGGTGACCACAGCGGTGGCCAAGGGTGACCTGTCGCAGAAGATCACCGTGGACGCCCAGGGCGAGATCCTGGAGCTGAAGTCGACTGTCAACACCATGGTCGACCAGCTGTCGTCGTTCGCCGACGAGGTGACCCGGGTGGCCCGCGAGGTCGGTATCGAGGGCAAGCTCGGCGGTCAGGCGCAGGTGAAGGGTGTTTCCGGCACCTGGCGCGACCTCACCGAGAACGTCAACCAGCTCGCCTCGACGCTGACCACGCAGTTGCGGGCCATCGCCCAGGTGTCCACGTCGGTGACCCGCGGCGACCTGACCCAGCGGATCGCGGTCAAGGCGCAGGGCGAGGTCGCCGAGCTGAAGGACAACATCAACCAGATGATCGTCACCCTCCGGGAGACGACCAAGAAGAACGCCGAGCAGGGCTGGCTGGACTCCAACCTCGCCCGGATCGGCGGCCTGTTGCAGGGCCAGCGCGACCTCGGCGAGGTCTGCCGCATGATCATGACCGAGGTGACTCCGCTGGTCGACGCCCAGCTCGGCGCCTTCTTCCTGGCCGACGACGCCGACGGCAGCATGCGGCTCCGGCTGACCTCCTCGTACGGGTACGTGGCGCGGGGGCACGACGTCACCTTCGGGCCGGGTGAGGGGCTGGTCGGGCAGACCGCGCTCTCCCGTCGCACGATCCGGGTCAGCGCCTCACCGAACAGCCGGCTCACCCTGCGCTCCGGCCTGGCCGAGACACCCCCGTCCGACCTGGTGGTGCTCCCGGTCCTGTTCGAGGGCGAGCTGCTCGGGGTGATCGAGTTCGCCAGCGTGTCGGCCTTCTCCGAGCTGCACCTGGCGTTCCTGGAGCGGTTGGTGCTGACCATCGGCATCGCTGTCAACACCATCCAGGCCAACCGGCGTACGGAGGAGCTGCTGGCCCAGTCGCAGCGGCTGGCGCACGAGATGCAGGAGCAGTCGGCGGAGTTGCAGCGCACCAACGCCGAGCTGGAGGAGAAGGCCACTCTGCTGTCCGAGCAGAAGGGCAACATCGAGACGAAGAACCGGGAGATCGAGCTGGCCCGGCTGGGCCTGGAGGAGAAGGCGCAGCAGCTGACCCGGGCGTCGGCGTACAAGTCGGAGTTCCTGGCCAACATGAGCCACGAGCTGCGGACCCCGCTGAACTCGTTGCTGCTGCTGGCCCGTCTGCTGGCCGAGAACTCGGAGCAGAACCTCAGCCCGAAGCAGATCGAGTTCGCCCGGACCATCCACGGCTCCGGCTCCGACCTGCTGCGTCTGATCGACGACATCCTCGACCTGTCCAAGATCGAGGCGGGTCGGATGGACGTCGAGCCGACCGAGATCCGCTTCACCGAGCTACGCGGCTACGTCGAGCAGGCGTTCGCGCCGCAGGCCGAGGAGAAGAACCTGGACTTCCAGGTACGGGTGAGCAAGGATCTGCCGCCGGCGTTGGTGACCGACGCGCAGCGGTTGCAGCAGATCCTGCGCAACCTGCTCTCCAACGCGGTGAAGTTCACCGACAACGGTGCCGTGACGCTGCGGATCGCCCCGGCCGCGGAGAACGCGGTCTTCGACGTGCCGGCGCTGACGAACGCCCAGCAGGTGATCGCGTTCACCGTGATCGACACCGGGATCGGCATCTCCGACGACAAGCTGTCGATCATCTTCGAGGCGTTCCAGCAGGCCGACGGCACTACCAGTCGCCGGTACGGCGGCACCGGCCTGGGCCTGTCGATCAGCCGCGATCTGGCCCGACTGATCGGCGGCACCATCACCGTCTCGTCCGCGCCAGGTCAGGGCTCGACCTTCACCCTGTTCGTGCCGCAGGTGCTGGCCCCGGACGCAGTGGTCGCACCGCAGGCTCCGTCGCCGCAGCGCGCCGGGCTGCCGTCGTCGCTGCTGATGCCGCCGCTGGAACTGCTGCCGGAACGGCCGGAGGCACCGGCCACCCGTCAACTGGACGGCGCCACGGTGCTGATCGTGGACGACGACGTCCGCAACGTCTTCGCCTTGACCAGTGCGTTGGAGCTGCACGGGATGACCGTGCTGTACTCGGACAACGGGGCGGACGGTGTCCGTCTGCTGGCCGAGCATCCGGAGGTGGACATCGTGCTGATGGACGCCATGATGCCTGACCAGGACGGTTACGAGACCACCCGCCAGATTCGCCGCAACCACCGGTTCGCCGACCTTCCGGTGGTCTTCCTGACCGCGAAGGCGATGCCGGGTGACCGTGAGTCGGCGCTCGCTGCCGGGGGCAGCGACTACATCACCAAGCCGGTCGACCTGGACGACCTGATCGAACTGATGTCGTCCTGGATCAACGGCAGCCGGACCGAGGAGACTTCGTGACCCAGATGGCCAAAGCGCTGCTCGTGGACGACCGCCGGCAGAACCTGACGGCCCTGGAGGCGATCCTTCAGGGCCTGCCGGTCCAGTCCGTGGCGGTGGAGAGCGGTGAGGCGGCGCTCAAGCAGTTGCTGGTGGACGACTTCGCGGTGATCCTGTTGGACGCGCAGATGCCGGACATGGACGGCTTCGAGACGGCGAGCCACATCAAGCGCCGCGAGCGGACGCGGCACGTGCCGATCATCTTCCTCACCGCCGCCGACCGGGACGCCCAACTCGCCCTTCGGGGTTACCAGGTGGGCGCTGTGGACTACCTCACCAAGCCGTTCGACCCGTGGGTGCTCCGGGCGAAGGTGTCGGTCTTCGTCGAGCTGTGGGTGAAGACCCGGCAGCTCGCCACCCAGTCGGATCTGGTCCGGGAGCGCGACACGCAGTGGCGGCGGCTCACCGACGCGGTCGACGAGGCGACCGCCCAGCTCCGCTCGGACGACCCGGAGGTCCGCGACCGGGCGGTACGGCTGCTCGAACAGGCCCGCTGGGGCAACACCGCCTGACGCGGCGGGGCGGCTCAGCCGGTGGGCTGGTCGTTGCGGATCATCAGGGCGCTGCGCAGGCCGGTGATGTCCAGTACGCGGATCAGGAAGTCGCCCACGTGCGTCAGCATCAGCAGGCTCTGCGCGTGGCTGGCCTTGCGGCTGAGCACGACCAGGGTGCCCAGGCCCTGCGAGTCGCAGAAGGTGACGCCGCCGAGGTCGAGCACGATCTTCGGCGGGGGGTCGGCCAGCACCTCGTTGACGACGGTGGAGAGCTGGGCCGCCGTGAGCATGTCGATCTCACCGGCCAGGCGCAAGACTGCTTCGTCGCCCGTCCGGTGTAGCGTGATGGACAGTTCGGCACGATCCACCCGGTCAGCCTAGCGCGATCCGACCGACCTGGCCTGTCGAGGCCGCGAGCCGTCGCCGTCCAGGCCACGAGGCCCACCGTGTCGGCGCTGCTGACCGGCGCGGGTCACAGGTGAGCCGGGTAACCCCACCACGGGGTGGCTGCTGGTTGACCGTCCGGCGCTGTCACAATGGCGGCATCGTGACCGACATCTTTCCCGCCGGATCCGGCCGCTACCCAGCCGACGCGCCGGCCTCCGAGGCCCTGTTCGACCGCGCCCGCGCCATCGTGCCGGGTGGGGTGAACTCCCCTGTGCGCGCCTTCCAGGCGGTCGGCGGCACCCCGCGTTTCATGGTCCGTGGGGAGGGCCCGTGGCTGTACGACGCCGACGGTCGCCGCTACGTCGACCTGGTCTGCTCCTGGGGTCCGCTGATCCTCGGGCACGCGCATCCCGAGGTGGTGGCCGCCGTGCAGGCCGCCGCCGCCAAGGGCACCAGCTTCGGCACCCCCACGCCGGGTGAGGTGGAGCTGGCCGCCGAGCTGGTCGACCGGACCCCGATGGAGCAGGTCCGCCTGGTCAACTCCGGCACCGAGGCGACCATGTCGGCGATCCGGCTGGCCCGCGGCTTCACCGGCCGCTCGAAGATCGTCAAGTTCGCCGGCTGCTACCACGGCCACGTGGACGCGCTGCTCGCCTCCGCCGGCTCCGGCGTGGCCACCCTGGGCCTGCCCGACTCGCCCGGTGTGACCGGCGCGGCGGCCAGCGAGACGATAGTGCTTCCGTACAACGACATCCGGGCCGTCGAGGAGGCGTTCGCCGCCGAGGGCCAGCACATCGCCGCGGTGATCACCGAGGCCGCCGCCGGCAACATGGGCGTGGTGGCCCCCCGCGACGGCTTCAACCAGCAGCTCGCCCGGATCGCGCACGCACACGGCGCCCTGCTCGTGGTGGACGAGGTGATGACCGGGTTCCGGGTCTCCCGTGCCGGGTGGCACGGCCTCGACGCCTCCGACGCCGACCTGTGGACGTACGGCAAGGTCATGGGTGGCGGCCTGCCCGCCGCGGCGTTCGGCGGGCGCGCGGACATCATGGCGCGGCTCGCGCCGGCCGGCCCGGTCTACCAGGCCGGCACCCTCTCCGGTAACCCGCTCGCCTGCGCCGCCGGCCTGGCGACCCTGCGGCTCGCCGACGACGCGCTGTACCAGCGCCTCGACGAGACGGCCGCCGTCGTGGGCAAGCTGGCGTCCGACGCGTTGGCCGCCGCCGGGGTCCCACACCGACTTTCGTACGCGGGCAGCATGTTCTCGGTCTTCTTCACCGACGCCGACGTGGTCGACTACGACAGCGCGCGCACGCAGCAGGTGCCGGCGTTCAAGGCGTTCTTCCACGCGATGCTCGCCGCCGGCGTCTACCTGCCGCCGAGCGCGTTCGAGTCGTGGTTCGTGTCGGCGGCGTTGGACGACGCCGCTCTGGAACACATCGCCGACGCGCTGCCCACGGCGGCGAACGCGGCGGCAGCGGCCGGTCACGGGGGGTAGAAGACCTTGAGCAAGACGGTGGTCCACGTGCTTCGGCACGGCGAGGTGTACAACCCCGACCAGATCCTCTACGGCCGGCTGCCCGGTTTCCGGCTATCCGAGCTGGGTGTGCAGATGGCCAAGGCCGCCGCGCAGGGCCTGGCCGAGCGGGAGATCGTGCACGTGGTGGCCAGCCCGCTGGAGCGCGCCCAGCAGACAGCCGAGCCGATCGCCGCCCAGTTCGGGCTGCCGGTCGGGGTGGACGAGCGGCTGATTGAGAGCGCCAACTGGTTCGAGGGCAAGAAGGTCTCCCCGGGTGACGGGTCGTTCCGCGACCCGCGCAACTGGTGGGTGCTGCGCGACCCGGTGACCCCGTCCTGGGGTGAGGCGTACCGGGTGATCGCCGAGCGGATGTTCGCCGCTGTGCACGCCGCCCGGGTCGCCGCCGAGGGACGCGAGGCGGTGCTGGTGTCGCACCAGCTCCCGATCTGGACGTTGCGCCGTTACGTCGAGCGCAAGCGGCTCTGGCACGACCCGCGCAAGCGGCAGTGCGGGTTGGCCAGCCTCACCTCGTTCCACTTCGACGGCGCGAAGGTGGCGGGCATCGGCTACAGCGAGCCGGCCGCGCACCTGATCGCTCTCTCCGCGACCGCCCGGACGGCCAAGGGGGCCTGATGAACGCCCGGAGGTGGACCGCCGGTCTGCTCGCCACCGTCGCCGCTATGGCGCTGGTCGGCTGCACGTCGTCGAAGGCGCAGGAGAAGACCTGCACGACCACCACCGACGGGATCTTCGAGTGCGCACCGGACCAGCGCTCCGCGCCCCCGAAGGTCGCCGGTGAGCTGCTGCTCGGCGGCAGCTACGACGTCAGCGAGGCGCGCGGTCAGGTCGTGGTGGTCAACTTCTGGGGTTCCTGGTGCGCGCCCTGCCGCGCCGAGGCGGACGACCTGGAAGCCGTCTACCAGGCCACCAAGGGTTCCGGGGTGAACTTCCTCGGCATCAACGTCCAGGATTCGCGGGACAAGGCCAAGGCGTTCGAGAAGGGCCGGGTCACCTATCCGAGCCTGTTCGACCCGTCCAGCAAGACGGCACTCGCGCTGGACATCCCGCCGAACAGCGTGCCGGCGACGGTGGTGCTCGACCGGGACGGCCGGATCGCGGCGGTGATCCGGGCCGCCGTCAAGCAGGAGGGCCTGCAACCGATCGTCGAACGGGTCGCCGCCGAGAAACCGGCCCCGAACTGATGGGCGAGACCTTCCGGGAGTTGGCCCTCAGCGGGCCGCTGCTGCTCGCCATCGGCGCGGCGGCGCTCGCCGGCCTGGTCAGCTTCCTCTCCCCGTGCGTGCTTCCGCTCGTCCCCGGTTACCTGTCGTACGTGACCGGTCTGGCCGGCGCCGACCTGGAGGGCCGGCGGCCGGAGGCCGATCCCGCGCCGGCCAGCGGGGGTGTCGCGGTCAAGGAGCGGGTCGCGCGGGTCGGCGCGGTCAAGGGTCGGGTGCTCGCCGGGACGCTGCTCTTCATCGGCGGGTTCACAGTCGTCTTCGTGGCCACAGCGATCCTCTTCGCCAGCATCGGCCGGGTGTTCTTCGACTACGAGCGCGAGTTGCAGATCGGCGTCGGCGTGCTGATCATCGTGGCGGGGTTGAGCTACCTCGGGATGATCCCGGCCCTGCAACGGGAGTTCCGGATCTCCCGGTTGCCGTCGGCCGGGCTGCTCGGCGCACCGGTCTTCGGGGCGGTCTTCGCGCTCAGTTGGGTGCCCTGCACCGGCCCCACGCTCGGCGCGGTGATGGGCATGGCCACCGCCAGCGGCCAGAGCGACCGAGCCGTGGTGCTCGCCGTGGCGTACTGCCTCGGGTTGGGGATACCGTTCATCGTCTTCGGGCTGGGCTTCGAACGCCTGCTCGGGGTCTTCCGCGCCGTCCGGCGCAACAGCCGCTGGGTCACCCGGGTCGGCGGCGCCCTGCTCATCCTGATCGGTCTGGCCCTGGTCACCGGCGGATGGCAGAGCTTCGTGATCTGGCTGCAGACCACCGTCGGGGTGGGCGAGGTGAGCATCTGATGACGGTCGTCGACGACCGACCGGAGACCGCGGCGCCCGCGCCACGCCGCCGGCCGAACCGGCTGCTGGCCCTGCTGCGCAACTCGTGGCGGCAGCTCACCAGCATGCGTACGGCGCTGATCCTGCTCTTCCTGCTCGCGATCGCCGCCATCCCCGGCTCGGTGCTGCCACAGCGCGGGATCAGCCCGGAAAAGGTCAACGAGTACTTCGTCGACCACCCGGACTGGGCCCCCCGACTGGACCGGATCGGCGCGTTCGAGGTCTTCGGGTCGGTCTGGTTCTCCGCGATCTACCTGCTGCTGTTCACCTCCCTGATCGGCTGCATCACGCCCCGGCTGCGCGACCACGTCCGCACGCTGCGGTCCCGGCCGCCGGCCGCGCCGAAGCGGATGGCCCGGCTGCCGCAGCACACAGTGCTGCCCGCCCCGCCCGGTGGGGCGGCGGCGATCGCGGAGGCGCTGCGCAAGCGCCGCTGGCGCGTCGAGGTCCGCGGCGACGAGGTCTCCGCCGAGAAGGGCTACCTCAAGGAGACCGGCAACCTGCTGTTCCACACCTCGCTGATCGCGGTGCTGATCGGGGTGGCGCTCGGCTCCTGGTACGGCTGGAGCGGCAACCGGCTGCTGGTGGCCGGCGCTGACAACGCGTTCTGCAACACCCGCCAGCAGTACGCCGAGGCGAAGCTCGGCCCCCAGGTGAGCAGCGCCGACCTGCCCCGCTTCTGCCTGCGGCTGGACGACTTCGAGGCCCGGTTCCTGGCCTCCGGCCAGCCGGAGTTCTTCAACGCCACGGTCACCGTCGACGGCCCGGACGAGCCGACCCGTAGCGCCGACTTCTCGGTGAACGCGCCGCTGCGCCTGAACGACGCGAGCGTCTACCTGCTCGGCCACGGGTACGCCCCGGTGATCCGCTACACCGACCGGTTCGGCAACAGCCAGATCAGTGACGAGCCGTTCCTGACCACCGGCGACATGGGCCTGACCAGCGAGGGGCTGGCGGCCTTCCCGGACGCGAACGTCGACCCGGCGACCGGCCAGCGCGCACCGGATCAGCAGATGGCTTTCACCGGCATCTACCTGCCCACCGCGCCCGAGCAGGCGCCGTTCGTCCGCTCGGAGTACCCGACCGAGCGCAACCCCGCGCTGAACCTGGTCGCCTACCGGGGCAACCTCGGCCTGGACGCCGGCATCCCCGGCTCGGTCTACCAACTTGACCAGCGGCAGGTGCGAGCAGGCAAGGTCAAGGAGGTCGGCACCAAACTGCTCCGCAAGGGCGAGACCTGGAAGCTGGACGACGGCACGACAGTCGAGTTCCTGGGCACCGAGCGGTACGTCACCCTCTCCATCCGGCACGATCCCGGCTCGACGATGCTGCTGGTCAGCTGCGGCGTCCTGCTGGTCGGGCTGATGGGTTCGCTGTTCGGGAAGCGCCGCCGGGTGTTCTTCCGGGTGGTGCCGGCCGACCCCGGGGAAGGATCTCCGACGAGCGGTAGTAGCTTGATGGAGGTCGGTGGGTTGCCGCGTACCGACTATCCAGGGTTCGCCGACGAGTTCACCCAGCTGGTTGCCGCCGTCAGCGGTGCCGAACGGGCTGGTGATGGCGCTGACTCCGCTGAGCGGGCCGGCGTGCGAGAAGGAGCCGAGTGATGTCCGCACTCTCCGACAATCTGGTGACCTTCGCGATCCTGGCGTACCTGGTCGCGATGATCGGCCACGCCGTCGAGTACGCGCTGGGCAACGTGCGTACCCGTGTCGCCACGGCGGCTCCGGTGCGCGAGTTGGTCGGTGCCGGCGGCGGTGTCGTCCCGACGCCGCCCGCGCCGGTCCCGTCGCCGCCCACTGTCGACCGTTCCGCAGGGCGGGCCCGGCTGGCGGGCCTCTTCGGGGTGGGGTCCACCGCGGTCGCCGCCGTGCTGCACCTGGCGGCGCTGGTCACCCGTGGGCTCGCCGCGGACCGGATGCCCTGGGGCAACATGTACGAGTTCGTGCTCACGGTGACGTTCATCGGGGTGGCCGCCTGGTTGGTGGTGCTCTGGAAGCGACAGTCGCTGCGCAAGCTCGGGCTGTTCCTCACCCTGGTGATGGTGCTGCTGGTCGCCACCGCCGAGCTGGTGCTGTACGTGCCGATCGTGCCGCTGGTGCCGGCGCTGAACTCGTACTGGTTCATCATCCACGTCTCGACGATCGTCTTCGCTTCCGGCATCTTCCTGCTCGGCGTGGTGCCGGCGGTCGGCTTCCTGATGCGCAACGGGTACGAGCAGGGCAAGCGGAGCTTCCCGTACACCCTGGCCAAGCGGCTGCCCGGCGCAGCAGGCCTGGAGCGGCTGACCTTCGCGCTGCACGCCTTCGCGTTCCCGATCTTCACCTTCGCGGTGATCGCCGGTGCCATCTGGGCCGAGGCGGCCTGGGGTCGGCCGTGGGGCTGGGACCCGAAGGAGACCTGGGCGTTCATCTCCTGGGTGGTGTACGCCGGCTACCTGCACGCCCGCGCGACGCCCAGCGTGAAGCGCAACGTGGCCACCTGGATCGCGGTGCTCGGCTTCCTCACCATGCTCATGAACCTGTTCGGCGTGAACATCTTCTTCACCGGCCTGCACTCGTACGGCGGGCTGGACTGACCTGTTCGATGACGCGCGGGCCGGCCACGGAATCGTCCGTGACCGGCCCGCATTGTTCTCCGTGCCTCGGTCAGCTCACAGTGACCGGGGCGATGTCGTTGCTCGGGTCGTCGTCCACCCGGGGGTAGCGCTGAAACGGCTGGACCTCGCCGGGAGCCCCCGACAGGCTGTCGATCCGCAGGTCGAACCCGACCGCGTGAGTGGTGCCGGCGGGGAAGACCGACCCCGGTCCGTTGCAGTACCAGGTTGCCGGGACGGTCTCGGGCTCCTCCTCGTCACCGCTCAACCAGCAACCCGGCGGGGTGGCCAGCACGGTGACCCCGGCGGGTGGGGTGAAGAGGAAGGCCCCGACGCTCTCGCCGGAGATGCTGCCGTCTGGCACGCCCGGACCTGTGTTGCGCAGGCCGACGGTGACCCGCACGGTGTCACCGACGGCACCGGTGACGGCCGCGCCCGTCGCGACGATGTCGAAGGCGCCGTGCACCCCGCGCAGGTAGGTCTGGCCGTCGGCCCGGCTCGCCTCGACCGGGAGCACGTCGAGCGCAGTGCCCACCGGCCGTAGCCGCAGCGCCCGGTCGGCGTCGCGGCTCCTGAGCTTTACCCCGCTCGGGAGCGGCCCGGCACTGGCCAGCGGCTCTACGACCTGGGTGATCCGCTTGCTGCCGAGCGTCGCCGGGCTGACAGTGGTGGCGAGCCCACCCCGCAGCTCGTGGCGTTGGCCGGGCGCGAACGTGCCCCGAACTGTGCAGACCACCACCGTGGCGAGCGACTGGTTGGTGCCGTACCGGCAGTTGCGGTAGCTGGGCGGGACCAGGCCCACCGGGAAGCGGAACGTGAGTCGCAGGTCCACCGCCGGCTGGTCGCCGGCGTTGACCACTGACACCGGTACGGCGAGGTTGTCGCCCACCTCGACGCCGGTCAGGTGCTCGTCGACAGTGTCGAGCAGGTCGGGCCCGGAGCGCACGGTGACCGTCGCCTGCTGGGCGTACGCCTCGGTCTGCTCGCCGAGCGCCGTGTAGTCGAGGGTGCCGGTCGCGCCGTCGACCGCGCCGGGCGCGGGTCGGAACACCACCGGGATGGTGCCGGTGAGCGTGCCGAACTCCTCGATGGCTGTCGGCGGCATCGGGCAGGTCACCGAGGTGCCCTGGGTGACGCAGTAGTCGGGGAAGCCGGCGGTGGCTACCCCGGCCAGGCCGGTCAGGTCGATGGTCACCCGGGGCTGGCTGGCGCCGGTGCTGTTCAGGGTCAGCGGCACAGTGCGGCCGGGAGCACCGGGGCCGCCGACCGTGACGTCACCCAGCCAGCCGTCGACCCAGCCGGGGTCGTCCTGAGCCGCGGCCGGGCCAGCCGCCACGGCGACCCCTGCGGCGCCCACGACCAGCGCGGTCAGGCCGCGCAAGAGCCTGCCACGCGCAACGTGCACAGATCTCATGGATCTCCTTGAAGAGGGATGAGCCGATCGGAAGAAGCCGGGTTCGCAGCACCCCGACCCGACCGGCATCCATGATCTTAGAGATCACCTGTGACAGTTTTCGATCGGTCGACCAGGCCGCGATCTTCGTCCAAACCGGACCCGGTCGGTGTCCGCCGTGCCGGTCGCCAGGCCCGCAACGGCCGCTCGACCTGGACGGTGTCGGCCGTTGATCCACTCGGCTTTCAGGAACTGGGGGTGTCCTGCGCCCTGGGACGCCGCGTCTTCCTGAAACCGGAGTGGATCTTGTGGTGGCGGCTGCTGAGCCGGACGGTCAGGCCGGCTTGCGGCTCGCGTTACCGCGATATGCGCGTCACGGCATGACACAGTGTCAGGCGCTCGCTACCGTGCGGCAGATGGGTCGGATGACCCAGCAATCGCAACGGAAGGTGGGGCGCAGTGACCACAGTGGTGTCCACGGCGGCGCTGATCCGGGAGCAGCTCCGGCGGTCCCGGCTCGCGGCCGGGCTGACCCAGGAGGAGTACGGCAAACGCGCGCACTACTCGCCGTCCATGGTGTCGGCCGTCGAGCTGGGGCACACGGCGCCCAACGAGGCGTACCTGACCCGGGCCGACGAGGTGCTCGACACTGGCGGCCTGCTGACCTCGCTTCGCGACCTGGGTCGGCGCGACGGCGAGCCGGTCTGGTTCCGCCCCTGGCTGGAGGTCGAACGGGTCGCCACCCAGCTGCGCTGCTTCGGCGCGACGATGGTTCCCGGGCTGCTGCAGACCGCCGACTACGCCCGTGCGGTGTTCCGGCTCGACCTCGGGCTGACCGCCGACCGGGTGGAGGAGTTGGTGGCGGCCCGGCTGGAGCGGCAGACGATCCTCGACCGGGAGCACCCGCCGCAGCTCACCGCCGTGATCGACGAGGCAGCGCTGCAGCGCTTCGCGGAGGGCTGCGCCGGGGTGCTGGCCGAGCAGCTCCGGCACCTGGTGGCGTGCGCCCGTCGCCCGCACATCAGGGTGCACGTGCTGCCGCAGGGCGTGGGCCTGCACGCCGGCCTCTTCGGGCCGTTCATCCTCGGCCGCACCGCCGACGGCAGTTGGCTCGGCTTCCTCGACAACCAGACCGGTGGCACCGCAGTGGACGACATCTTCGAGGTGGCGACCCTGCTCGGAAGGTGGGAGAGTCTGCGCAGTGACGCGCTGCCCCGGCAGCAGTCGATCGACCTGCTCGAGGAGATCGTGAAGCCATGGATCTGACCGGAGCCCGCTGGCACAAGTCCACCCGGAGCGGCAACGATGCCGGCGCGTGCGTCGAGGTCGCCGACAACCTGCCCGACCGGGTGCACGTCCGCGATTCCAAGGACCGCGACGGCGGCCTGCTGACCTTCAGCCCGGCCGCGTGGCGGGCCTTCGTCGAGCTGGCCCGCACCCGCTGACCGCGCGCTGAACCGGGCAACCGCAGGCTGCACCGCATCCGGCACGGGTCGCCCGGCAACCGCCACCTCGGCGAAATGACGTCGATCCGGTCCACGACTCGCCACCGGCTCATGCCTGCGCAGCAACTGGGGTCAGCCGCCGAACCAGCCGGGCACGTCGAGTCGGAACCAGTTGGCCGAGGCCATTGTGCCGAGGTCGTCTTCCATGGCGGTGACCCGTTCCGGGCCGAGCGTGTCCGCCCACTGTGCACGCAGCCGGTCGAAGATCTCAGCTGAGCGGCGTAGCCCGCCGGCGCCGCGCGGGGTCACCCGGACCAGCCGGCGTCGGGCGTCGGAGGGGTCGTCGACCCGCTCCAGGTAGCCGACGGCCACCAACCGGTCGACGGTCTTGCCGGCGGCCTGTTTGGAGATGCCCAGCCGTTGGCCCAGCTCCGTGGCGGTGGTGCCGTCCGCCCCAACGGCCTGGAGCACGAACCCGTGCAGCGGTCGCAGCTCCGGATGCCCCTCCCGGGCCAGCTCGGCGTGCAGGTCGTCGATCAGCGTCCGGAAGCCGGCCAGGAGCAGCAGCGGTAGCGCGAAGCCTGGGCGCGCGGGATCAGCGGTTGCCATGTTCGACAACCACGTTTACTATTTCGTCAACCACGTTGACCATCTTACGTCCCCCGATCCAAGCTCTGGAAAGTAGGCAGCCATGCCCGTCTTCACCACCCACACCGCCGAGACCGCGCCCGCCGCCGCCCGACGAGCAATCGACGGCGTAAGCGGCCGGTTCGGCTGGCTGCCCACCCCGGTGGCCCTGATGGCCGACTCACCGCAGTTGCTCACCGGCTTTCTCACCGCCAACGCGGGCTTCGAGCAGACCGATCTCACGCCGTTGGAGCGGGAGGTGGTCGTCCTCGCCGTCGCCACGACCAACGAGTGCCACGTCTGCGTTGCCCTGCACACCGGCACGCTCACCCGACTCGGCGCGACCCCCGAGCTGATCACCGCCCTGCGTGCCGGCTCGGTGCTGCCCGACCCGCGTCTGGAGGCGCTGCGCCGGTTCACGCTGGCCGTGCTCGACCACCGGGGCGCAGTGCCGGACGACGAGCTGGACGACTTCCTGGCCGCCGGCTACCAGCCCCGGCACGCGCTGGACGTGGTGCTCGGGGTCGGCGCGTACACCATGTCCACCTTCGCCAACCGGCTCACCCGGGCACCGCTCGACCCGCCGCTGGCCGCCCACGCCTGGACGCCCGCCGCCGCCTGACCGGGGGCGCCGGACAGCCGCTGTTCAGGACGCCCCGAGGAAGTCCCGCAGCAGGGCGAGCATCTCGTCGGGGCGCTCCTCGTACAGCCAGTGCCCGCAGTCCTCGATCACCTCGCCGCGGACCGTGTCGGCGTACCGGCGAACCTGCTCGGCGACCTGCCCGCCGAGGCTGGCCGCCGCCCCGACAGCCAGCACCGGCATCGTCAATTTCGTGCCCCGGTACGCCGCGTTGTCCGCGATGTCCTGCTCGAACGCCCGGAAGTAGGCGAAGCTGGCCCGCAGATGCGCTGGGTCGCGCAGATGGCTGGCGAACTCCTCGACGTCGGGCGCGGCGATGCTGCCCTTGCGCACCATCAGCGCGTCGGTGAACTTGTCCACCCAGAGCGACTCCCGTCCGTTGACCAGCGCCTCCGGCAGCCCGTTGCCGAGGGAGAAGTAGCCGAAGTTCCACACCCCGGGCCCGGCCGAGGTGAGCGCGGGGAACGTGTAGATGCTCTCGTCGGGGATCGGCGCCTCGCTGAGCACCAGCCGACTCACCCGCTGCGGATGGGCGGCGGCGTACGCGTACGCCACCATGGTCCCCAGGTCGTGCCCGACCAGCCGGAGGTCACCGACCAGGCCAAGCTGATCGAGTAGTCCGTGCAGGTCGGCGGCGACCGTCTTCTTGTCGTACCCGCCGTCCGGGGCGTCACTGCCCCCGAAGCCGCGCAGGTCGGGTGCGACCACGTCGAAGGAGCGCCCCAACTCGGGCAGCAGGTGCCGCCACATGTACCAACACTGCGGATACCCGTGCAGCAGCACCAGTGGCGGGCCGGCACCCCCACGGACGTAGTTCATGCTGATCTGGCCGACCCGAGCCCGTTGCTCGGTGAACCCCGCTGGAACCCGTTCCGCGCCCATCGCCGCCTCCGCCCGCCGCCCCGCCCTCTGCCGCCCGCCCGGCTACCCGCTCAAGCGCCCGCCATGCCCCGAGGTGCGGCCCATGAGCGGTGATCCACTCGCCTTCCTTGAAGTCGCGGTGTTCGGCGGCCTGGGACACCGCGGTTTCCTGAAAGCCGAGTCGATCTAGACGCGCCGTCCGCCGTCCGCTGCCCGCTGCCCGCCGTCCGCTGCCCGCCGCCCGCCGTCCGCCGTCCGCCGCCCCGGGCGGCCGTCGCGGACAGGGGGCGATCGCGAGCGTCACAGCACCCGGCTTGGGCCGTGCGGGAGCCGGTGCGGGAGACTGGGCGACATGGCGGCTCGTGGCTTCCCGTACACCGATCTCAAGGACTTCATCGCGGCGCTGGAGCGCGCGGGGGAGTTGCGCCGGATCGACGTCCCGGTCGATCCGACCCTGGAGATCAGCGAGGTGGTCACCCGCACGGTGCGGGCCGGCGGCCCGGCGCTGCTCTTCGAGCGTCCGACCCGGGGCGAGATGCCGGTGGCGATCAACCTGTTCGGCACCGAGAAGCGGATGGCGATGGCCCTCGGCGTCGACTCGCTGGACGAGGTCGGTGCCCGGATCGGCGCGATGATCAAGCCGGAGCTGCCGGTCGGCTGGTCGGGCATCCGGGAGGGCCTCGGCAAGGTCATGCAGCTCAAGTCGCTGCCGCCGCGCAAGGTGAAGACCGCCCCCTGCCAGGAGGTCGTCTACCGGGGTGAGGACGTCGACCTCAACCGGCTGCCGGGGTTGCAGGTCTGGCCCGACGACGGCGGGATCTTCCACAACTACGGGCTGACCCACACCAAGCACCCGGAGACCGGCAAGCGCAACCTCGGCCTGTACCGACTCCAGCAGCACGGCCGCAACACCCTGGGCATGCACTGGCAGATCCACAAGGACTCGACGGCGCACCACGCGGTCGCCGAGCGGCTCGGGCAGCGCCTGCCGGTAGCGGTCGCGATCGGCTGCGACCCGGTCGTCTCGTACGCGGCCAGCGCGCCGCTGCCCAGCGACATCGACGAGTACCTGTTCGCCGGGTTCCTGCGCGGCGAGCGGGTGGAGATGGTCGACTGCCTCACAGTGCCGTTGCAGGTGCCGGCGAACGCGCAGATCGTGCTGGAGGGCTACCTGGAGCCGGGTGAGCGGCTGCCCGAGGGGCCGTTCGGCGACCACACCGGCTTCTACACGCCGGTCGAGCCGTTCCCCGTGCTGCACATCGAGGCGATGACCATGCAGCGCAAGCCGGTCTACCACTCGATCGTCACCTCGAAGCCGCCGCAGGAGGACCACGGCCTCGGCAAGGCCACCGAGCGGATCTTCCAGCCGCTGCTCAAGCTGATGATCCCGGACATCGTCGACTACGACCTGCCGGCCGCCGGCGTCTTCCACAACTGCGCGATCGTCTCGATCCGCAAGCGCTACCCGAAGCACGCGCAGAAGGTGATGAACGCGATCTGGGGCGCGCACCTGATGTCACTGACCAAGCTGATCGTGATCGTCGACGGGGACTGCGACGTGCACGACTACAACGAGGTCGCCTTCCGGGCCTTCGGCAACGTCGACTACGCCCGCGACCTGCTCCTCACCGAGGGTCCGGTGGACCACCTCGACCACTCGTCGTACCAGCAGTTCTGGGGCGGTAAGGCTGGAGTCGACGCGACCCGCAAGCTGCCCACCGAGGGTTACACCCGCGGTTGGCCGGAGGAAATGAGCATGAGCCCGGAAGTCACGGCCCTGGTCGACAAGCGCTGGAAGGAGTACGGGATCTGATGGCCGTCATCGACGCACCGACGGCGAAGCCGGGCCGGACCAAGTCCTTCCTGAAGCTCGTCGCCGTCGAGCACTCCGTGTTCGCGCTGCCGTTCGCGTTCCTCTCCGCGCTGGCCGCGATGCAGGGCTCCGGCGGGCGGGTACGGTGGCTCGACCTGCTGCTGATCACTGTTGCGATGGTCGGGGCGCGGACGTTCGCGATGGCCGCCAATCGGATCCTCGACCGCAAGATCGACGCGCGGAACCCGCGTACCGCCGGTCGGGAACTGGTCACCGGAGCGGTGAGCGTGCGGACGGCCTGGACCGGCGCGGCCGTCGCGCTTGTGGTCTTCCTCGTCGCTGCCGCCCTGCTCAACCCGCTCTGCCTGGTGCTCGCGCCGCTCGCCGTGGTGCCGTTGGTCGTCTACCCCTACGCCAAGCGGTTCACCAACTGGCCGCACGCCATCCTCGGGATCGCCCAGGCGGTCGGCCCGGTCGGCGCCTGGCTGGCGGTCACCGGCACCCTGGACGGCTCCGGACCGGCCTGGCTGCTCGGCGCGGCCGTGGGGCTGTGGATCGGCGGCTTCGACCTGATCTACGCCTGCCAGGACTCCGAGATCGACAGGGAGATCGGCGTGCACAGCGTGCCCGCCCGGTACGGTCGGCGCTTCGCGCTGCACGCCTCCACCGTCGCGCACGTGGTGACCTTCGCCCTGTTCATCTGGTTCGGTGCGCTGATCGGTCTCGGTTGGCTCTGGTGGATCGGGCTGGCGCTGACCGCTGTGGCGTTCGCCTACCAGCACCTGGTGGTCACCCCGACCGACCTCAGCAAAGTCAACCGGGCGTTCTTCACCGCAAACGGGTTCGTCGGCATCGCGCTGTTCCTCTTCGCACTGCTCGACCTGGTGGTCCGGCTCGGCCTACGGCCCTGAGGCTGGGTGGTCCGGCTCGGCCTACGGCCCTGAGGCTGGCGGGGTGGTGCTGACCGGGTAGCGGGCACTCTCGAAGGTCCAGTCGATGGTCCCGCGCACGGCGTTCGCGATCCCGTCGAGATGGTCGGCGACCGCCTCGTCCAACGCCGGGCCGAACGACGGCACCGCGGCGCGCAACGCGACGAAGCGCCGCATCGCCTCCCGCCAGTGCTCGGCCGCCCGTTCGACCGCCTCCGCCTCCGGCACGCCCAGTTCGGCCTCGATGGCGAGGACCAGGTTGTGCCCGCCGGCGGTCACCCGGTCCCGTTCCAGGGAGGCCAGGTCGTTGTACCAGGAGAGCAGGTCGTTGCCGGTGCGGGCGATCTGACGCAGCAGCGGGTGGTGGTAGACCGGGTCGGGCAGTGGCCGGCCGCTGACGAACTCCACAAGCGGGTACGACACCTCCGCCGCCGAGGTCGACCGACGCAGCTCGACGTACTCGTCCACGCCGGGACGGCGGCCGGCCTCCTTGTTGACGGCCTCCTGCCAGGTGCCGTCGAGGTGTCGGGCCACCGCGTCGGCGAAACGGTGCCGCCACCGGGCCGGCATCCGGCGGCGCGGCTCCCGCCAGGCCAGCACCAGCAGTCGCCGCAGCGGGCCGGTCAGCCCGGTCTGCCGCAGCCGGGTGCCGTCGTGCAGCAGTGCCACTGTGCCGTTGCGCAGCGCCCGGATCTGCTCCGGCGTCAACCGACTCGGCCCGTCGCAGGCGTCGTCCACCAGGAAGAACCAGGTGAACAGTGCAGCCAGCGCCCGCAGGTCGGCTTCGGTCGCCGCCGGGTAGAGCCGCGCGGCGTACCGGGCGAAGGCGCCCCGGGACAGCCGGTGCAGCGCGGCGTCGTCCAGTGGAAGGCCCAGCTCGGGCAGCAGACCGAGCAGCCAGTCCTGCACACGATCGGCGTGTGGTGGTGGAAGCCGGGGCGGGATCGGGCATTCGCCACGCAGCGCGCGGAGGATCTCGCCGGTCGTCACCGATGCCTCCTCCTCGAGATGGTTCCGGTGCGAATCGCCAGCGGCAGCATGTCAGGTCGGTGGGATGCGCAGGTACCCCGTCCGACATGTCGGACTGGACCAACCCCGGGGGTGCCCACCAGCGGACCAGCCGGACCAGGCAGGCTGGGGGCATGCGGGAACCATGGGTGGTCGGGGTCTCCGGTGCCTCCGGTACGCCGTACGCGGCGGCTGTGATCGGCGGACTGCTCGACGCGGGCGAGCCGGTGGACCTGATCGTGTCCCGGGCGGCACGACTCACAGTGCTCGACGAGACCGGCCGACCCTTCCGTGACGGGCACTGGGCCGAGGACCTCGCCGCCTGGCTGGACCGGGACCTGACCACGGCGGATGTGCGGCACTGGCCGGCCGGCGACCTGGCCGCAGGGCCGAGCAGCGGCTCCTACCGGGTACGCGGGATGGCGGTGGTCCCGGCCAGCACGGCCGCCTGCGCGGGCATCGCGATCGGGCTCTCCAAGGACCTGTTGCAGCGTGCCGCCGAGGTAAACCTCAAGGAACGCCGTCCCGTGGTGCTGGTCCCCCGGGAGACACCGGTGACCCGCAGCCACCTGGAGCACCTCATCGCCCTGCACGACGCGGGCGCGGTGGTGCTGCCGGCCAGCCCCGGCTTCTACGGTGCCGGCGCGGCGGCCAGCGCGCAGCAGCTGGTCGACTTCGTGGCCGGCAAGGTGCTGGACGCGCTCGGCGTCCCGCACACCCTGTTCCGGCGATGGTCCGGCCAGCTTGGCGCAGCCCGAAGCTGAGCCGTCCCGCTCGTGCTGAGTCGTCCGCTCGCGCTGGGCACCGTTGTGCTGCTCAGAACGAGCGGTGCTGCCGCCCGGCTGTTGGCCGAAGCGGGACGCGGACCGGACTGGTGTCCGGTCCGCGTGGCGTTGTCCGCACCAGTTCAGTACATGCCGGCGTTGGCCGGACCCGGCCCCGTGGATGCCGCCGGCCCCACGTTGCGCGGTTTACCGACCTCATCCACCTCGTCCAGCATGCCCTCCCCCTCAAGCAGGGCTCGCACCTCGGATTCCCGAAACCGGCGATGCCCGCCTGGAGTCCGGATGCTTCCTATCCGGCCGGCCGCCGCCCATCTCGTCACAGTTTTCGGGTCTACCCGAAACAGCGCGGCGACCTCACCCGGTGTCAGCAGGCGATCTCCAGTGTCCACAGCCCCCTCCTCGCGTCGACGAAGCCCCCGGCTGAACACACTGCCCCCGGCTGGTGCGTAGCCCAGAGCCGTCATGAGGGACGTATGGCAATTACAGCACCAGGGACATGGCCTGTCCGCCCAAACGCGAAAAATGCACTGAGTGGGGAGTTAGTAATGTTACTGGTGCTACCTCTGCCCTGACCGGCGGTTTATGAACAGTGACTCACCGCTCAGTCCAACGGGTGCCGAAGGCCGCACGTTACGTGTGAACGGTTAAGGTCACTCTCTGTGGATGCCATCGACCTGAGCCTCGTCGACCTGCTGCGCGGCAACGCCCGCCTCTCGTACGCCGAGTTGGCCCGACAGGTGGGCCTCTCGGCCCCGGCCGTGCACGAGCGGGTCGGCAAGCTGGAGAGCAGCGGCGTGGTCCGGGGCTACCGCGCGGACGTGGCCCCGGAGTCGATCGGGTTGGGTGTCACCGCGTTGATCGGCATCGTCGAGGACTCCGGTGCCGACAGCGACGACATGCTCGAGTCGCTGCGGGTGCTGCCCGAGATCGAGTCGTGCTACTTCATGGCCGGCGTGGAGTCGTTCCTGCTCAAGGCGCGGGTCGGCACGATCGCCGAGCTGGAGCAGCTGATCGTGCGGTTGAACCGGACTCCGGGGGTGGCCTCCACCCGTACCGCCATCGCGCTCTCCACCAAGTGGGAGAACCGACCCCAGCCGGTCGGCCCGCCCGCGGCCTGACCGCCGCGTACCCCTGGTGTCGCACCGGCGGCCGGCGGTAGCGTGCGCCGATGATCCAGCCGGCGCGTCCCGTGGCCGTGGTGACCGGCGCTGCCGGCGGCCTGGGCCGCGCCATCGCCACCGCGCTGCACACCGACGGTTGGTCGGTGCTGCTCACCGACCTCGACCCGGTGGCGGTGCAGAGCGCAGCGGCGCCGCTCGGCGGCTGGTCGGCCGCCCTGGACGTCCGGGACGAGGACGCCTGCGCCGCCATCGCGGCGACCGCCGCAGGCCGGGGCGACCTCGCCCTCTGGGTCAACAACGCCGGCATCCTGGTCACCGGGGCGTCGTGGGAGCACGACGCCGCGACCCGCCGTCGGGTGCTCGACGTGAACACCCACGGTGCCATGAACGGCACCCTCGCCGCGCTGACCGTGATGCGCGGGCAGGGCCACGGCCACGTGCTCAACGTCGTCTCGTTGGCCGGGCTGGTCGCCGCGCCGGGCGAGACGGTGTACGCGGCCAGCAAGCACGCCCTGCTGGCGTTCAGCCTCGGCACCCTGTCCGACCTGCGGATGGCCGGGTACCGGCGGGTGCACGTCTCCTGTCTCTGCCCGGACGGCATCTGGACCCCGATGCTGCACGACCGGCTGGACGACCCGGGGGCGGTGGCCTCGTTCACCGGATCGATGCTGACCGCGCAGCAGGTGGCGGCCCGGGCGGTCCGGCTGGCCCGCCGGCCACGTCCAGTGGTCAGCCTGCCCCGCTGGCGGGGAGCGCAGGTGCGCCTGTTGGACGCCCTGCCCAGGTTGGCCGTCGCACTCACCCCGCTCGTCCGAGCCGCCGGCCGCGCCGGTCAGCGCCGCCAACGCCGCAGGTCAACGCCGCCGGACCGGCGCTGACCACAGCTGGCCCGCTTGCTAGGTTTCCGAGCGTGACTCATCTCGACCGGTGCGACGAATCCAGCCGAACCTGGGTGACCGAGGCGATCGCCGCCGTCGAGGCAGACGCGAACCGGTCCGCCGACACCCACCTGCTGCCGTTCCCGCTGCCCCGGGAATGGGGGATCGACCTCTACCTGAAGGACGAGTCGTCACACCCCACCGGCTCGCTGAAGCACCGGCTGGCCCGCTCACTGTTCCTCTACGGGCTCTGTAACGGCTGGATCGGACCCCGCACCACTATCGTCGAGGCGTCGTCGGGTTCCACGGCGGTCTCCGAGGCGTACTTCGCCCGGATGCTGGGCCTGCCGTTCATCGCCGTGATGCCCGCCTCCACCTCGCCCGAGAAGATCACGCAGATCGAGTTCCAGGGCGGCCGGTGCCACCTGGTGGACGACCCGGCGAGCGTGGTGGTCGAGGCCCGCTGGCTCGCTGAGGACTCCGGCGGGCACTTCATGGACCAGTTCACCTACGCCGAGCGGGCGACCGACTGGCGGGGTAACAACAACATCGCCGAGTCGATCTACGCGCAGTTGGAGTTGGAGCGGCACCCGATCCCCGCCTGGGTCGTGGTGGGCGCCGGCACCGGGGGCACCAGCGCGACCATCGGCCGCTACGCCCGGTACCGCCGGCTCGCCACCAAACTCTGCGTCGTCGACCCGGAGAACTCGGCGTTCTACCCTGCCTGGCTGGCCGCCGACTGGTCGGTACGCACCGGGAAGGGCTCCCGCATCGAGGGGATCGGCCGGCCCACCGTGGAGGCGTCGTTCCTGCCCTCGGTGGTGGACCGGATGGTCCAGGTGCCGGACGCGGCGTCCCTGGCCGCCATGCGCGCCGGATCGGCGCTGCTCGGCCGCCGGGTGGGCGGGTCCACCGGCACCAACCTGTGGGGCGCGTTCGGCCTGATCGCCGAGATGCTCGCCGAGCGTCGGACCGGCTCGGTGGTCACCCTGATCTGCGACCCGGGCGACCGGTACGCCGACACGTACTACGCCGACGACTGGGTGGCCGCACAGGGCCTCGACCTCACCCCGCACCTGGCCACCATCGACCGCTTCCTGGCCAGCGGAGCCTGGCCCTCCTGAACCGGTCAGCGGGTCCGGGTCCGTCTGAGGCCGATCGACCGGCCCTGACCCGCCGGTGTGCTGATCAGCGCGGGTCGATCCGTTCGGCCAGCCCCGGGTAACGCACCACGTAGCCGCTGTCGTCCAGATCGATGTCGGCCGTGAAGGTGCCGCTGGCGAAGCGCACCCGACCCGGCCCGAGCCCGGTGTAGATCTGCTCGGCCGGCACCACCTCCAAGCCGGGCAGCAGCACCCAGGCAACGGTGATCCGGTGTGCCACATCGGCCGGCTCGGCCGCCATCCGAAGCCGGTGCACCGGCAGGGTGTTGAACAGCGGCGAACCGCTCAGGTCGACGTCGAGCGCATCGGCCAGCCGGTCCGGGTCGTCCGTACCCGGCAGACCGGCCCGGCGATGACCGGCCGCGACCAGGGCCGCGTCCAGGTTGCCCTGCTCGGCGGTGGTCACCCGCCAGCGGCCGGCGGCCCGCTCCAGGGTCACCCGGCGCAGCCAGCCGAGACCCTCGGCCTCGACCTCGACCCGGGTGGTGGCCCAGTCCGGCGTGGTGGTCAGTTGGTAGCGGGCGGTCCACGGGATCGGGTCCACGGCGAGCAGAGTGCCCCGGGCCGCCAACCCGTGGCCGTCGTCGAGCAGGACCTGCTCGCTGCCGGCGGTGTCAGTCCGGGACCAGAAGATTGACTTCGGCATGGTCGGCATGAGCCGGACGTTACGCGACCTGCTCCGTATCGGCAGCGCATGCGCGAACGCCGCCGCGAAGCCTGGGCTTCACGACGGCGTTCGGTGGATCAATCAGTGGGTACGCGCTGCCGGTCGCCCGCCGAAACCGCGCCGATCGTCACGCGGGCGGTCCTCGCGGGGCCGGTCGTCGCGGGGCCGGTCGTCCCGGACCCGGCTCTCCGGGCGGAACCCACCCCGAGCCTCCCGGTCGCCGAAGCGCCGCTCGCCGGTCGGTCGGTCGCCCCGACCGTCCCGGTCACCGAACTGCGGCCGGTCGCCGTACCCCCGGGTGTCCCGATCGGCGTAACGACGCTCGCCCTGCGGGCGGTCGCCGTAGCTCCGGTCGCCCTGCGGGCGGTCGCCGTAGCTCCGGTCGCCCTGCGGGCGGTCGCCGTAGCTCCGGTCGCCCTGCGGGCGGTCGCTGTGCTGCCGGTCGCCGAAGCGCCGCTCACCCTGCGGGCGGTCGCTGTAGCTCCGGTCGCCCTGCGGCCGGTCGCCGAAGCGGCGGTCGCCGGTGGGCCGGTCGCCGTAGCGGCGCTCGCCCTGCGGGCGGTCGCTGTAGCTCCGGTCGCCCTGCGGCCGGTCGCCGAAGCGGCGCTCGCCGGTGGGCCGGTCGCCGTAGCGCCGGTCGCCCTGCGGGCGGTCGCCGAAGCGGCGGTCGCCGGTGGGCCGGTCGCCGAAGCGCCGGTCGCCCTGCGGACGGTCGCCGTAGCGGCGCTCGCCTCCCGTGCGGTCACCGAACCGGCGCGGGCCGCCGGAGCGGTCGCCGTAGCCCCGGGGCTCGGCCTCGACGCGGACCGGGACGCCACTGGGCTCGCGGGCGCCGACCAGCTCGGCCAACGCCGCGTCCCCGACCCGGACCCGGGTCTCGGCCGGCGCGACGCCGGCCTTCTCCATCATCGCCAGGGTGGTACGGCGCTGCTTGGGCAGCACCAGCGTGGCGACCGCGCCCGACTCACCGGCCCGGGCGGTACGCCCCGCGCGGTGCAGGTAGTCCTTGGGGTCCTTCGGCGGGTCGACGTGCAGCACCAGGGTGACCCCGTCGACGTGGATGCCTCGCGCCGCCACGTCCGTGGCGACCAGCACGTTCATCCGGCCCTCACGGAACTCGGCGAGCGTCTTGGTGCGCATCCGCTGGGTCTTGCCGCCGTGCAGCCCACCGGCGCGTACGCCGACGGCCGCGAGCTGCTCGACCAGCCGGTCCACCCCGAGCTGGGTACGGGCGAAGACCATGGTCCGGCCATCCCGGGCGGCGATCGAGGCCGCCACCGGGAACTTCTCGTGCGGCGGGATCAACAGCATGTGGTGGTCCATGGTGGACACCGAGGCGGTGGACGGCGCCGTGGAGTGGGTGACCGGGTCGGTCATGAACCGCTTGACCAACGCGTCGACGTCACCGTCCAGGGTGGCCGAGAAGAGCAGCCGCTGACCGTTCGCGGGCGTCTTCGCCAGCAGGTCGGTCACCTCGGGCAGGAAGCCCATGTCGGCCATCTGGTCGGCCTCGTCGAGCACCGTGACCTCGACGTCGTCGAGCTGGCAGATGCCCCGCTCGATGAGGTCGCCGAGCCGGCCCGGGGTGGCCACGATGATCTCCACGCCGCGGCGCAGCGCGTCGATCTGACGGTCGTACGGAACGCCGCCGACGGCGGTCTTGAGGAAGATGCCGACGGACTTGCCCAGCGGCACCAGGGCGTCGTTGACCTGCATGGCCAGCTCGCGGGTGGGCACCAGGACCAGGGCGCGCGGACGCATCGGCCGGGCCCGGTTGCGGTTGGCCAGCCGGGCGATCATCGGCAGCCCGAAGGCGAGTGTCTTGCCCGAACCGGTCTGCCCGCGGCCCAGCACGTCGCGGCCGGCGAGCGCGTCCGGAACGGTGGCCCGCTGGATCTCGAACGGGCTGGTGATGCCCTGCTGCGCCAGCGCGCGGACCAGCGGCTCGGGCAGGCCCAGGGCGGCGAAGCTCATCGGTTCGGTGGTCTCGGTCGGCTCGGCCTGCGCGGTCGCCACCGGCGCGGTGCCGGCCTCGCTCGGGGCAACGTCGAGCTGCTCCCGGGCGGCGTCGGCCGCCGGGACTGAGTTGAAAACGGACGTAACGGTGCTGGGGTCAGCAGAGGTGGTCAACAAAAACCTTTCGAGCGGGGCGCATCTTCGCGATGGCCTGCCGCGGCTGTACCGCCGGATCGCCCGCAAGATCGCCCAGGGGCGCACACCACGCGCGCCGGGTCAGTGATCTCAGCCAGTGTACGGCGGTCTGGCGAAGCCGCCAGCCGGTTGACCGACCGTAGTGGGCGGACTCACCATCGCTGGCGCTCGCTGGCTCACCCGTTGAGCACGCTGCCCACCAAACCGTCCAGGGCGTCACCAGCCAGCAGAACGACCATGACACTGATCGCCACCAGCAGCCCCAGAGCGGCGGCCAGCACGATCATCACCCGGGTGTTCCTGGACTGCTCGGCCGGCGTGTCGGACCAGCCCTGGGCCAGGATGTGCCCGGTCAGCGAGCCGGAGGTCTCCACCGCGTTGGCGGGTATCGCGACAGTGGTGAAGCCGGCGCCCTCGCCGTTGCCGTAGACGGTGCCGGCCAGGTCGGTGCGACTGTCGTGCCGCCCACCACGGGCGCCGGCAGCGTCCCGTCCGGCGGAACCAGCCGGTGGGCCGCTCGGTGACGCGGTCACCCGGGAGTTTCCGCTGTTGCCGGTCGACGAAGCGGCCCCGGCGGTGGACGGTGGCCAGCTCGGCAGCGCTGGTGCGGGCACCACCGGCGGCGCGGAGGCGGCTGCCCCGGCCCATCCGGCACCGGACGTCGGGCGGGTCGCCCCACCGGGGGACGGCCACCCGGCCGGTGGTGCGGAGACCGGAGCGCTGGCCCGTACGCCGGGCGTGTCGGTCATCGCCGGCGGCGGCGGAAACGGCGGTGCCGGCATCGGGCCGGGCGGGGCCGGTGGTGCCGGCACCGGCGGACCGGGTGGCGGCAGCGGCGGGCTCGGGACGGGTGGCGTCGGCGGGCCGGGCATGGGCGGCACCGGCGAGGGCGGTGGGGTGGGCGGGCCGGGAACGGGCGGCACCGGATCGGGCGGCGGCGTGGGTCGAGGACCCGGCGTCGGCACCGGACCGGGCGGGTACGGACCCGGGGCCGGCGCGGGCTCCGGTTCCGGTGGCGACGGCTCGGTCGGCCCGGGGCCGGGTGGCGTGGGGTCGGGCTCCGGAGTCGACGGCGTCGAGGGCGGGGCCGGCTCGGCACCCACCGGCGCGGCTCGATACACCGCGGGTGCGCTCTCGCGACGGTCCGGGGTGCCCAGGGCGCTGGCGGTGCCCCGGCTGCTGCTCGGAACCGTGGCGCTGGCCCGGGCTGGCGCGGAGGAGTCGCTTCGCTGGCCCGGCAACGACACGTCGGCTGGGCTGGCCGAGCCGGTCACACGGTAGGTGGTCGCGGTGACCGGAGCGCTGGCCGGCAGGTCACTGCGGAGAGCACCGGCGGTCACGACGCTGGCACGTGCGCGTACCGGTGCGGCCGCCGGGCTCTGGCGCTCGTCGCCGTCGGCGGACGCGTCGTCATCGGCCTCGGTCGAGGCGTCCGCGACGACCGCCGCCGTGCCACTGCCGACCGTGGCACTGCCGACCGTGGCACTGCCGACCGGGCCGCTGACAGCCGGGGCGGCGTCGCTGTCATCGGATCCGACATCCGCCGAGCTGGTGTCGCTGCCTGTCGAGCTGGTGGCGGCCGGGCTGGCGTCGTTGGCGGCCACCGGGTCGGCGGTGTCCGGCCCTGGCGGGCCGGCCTGGTCGACCACAGGGTCGACAGTCTCCGCCGGATCTCTCTGCTCGGCCATTTCCGCCCTCCGCGCCATGCTCGCACCCGGACCCGTGACGTCGAGTCGGATGTGCCTGGTTGTCACGGTGCCACAGATCTTCCCGAGCGGACAGCCGGAGCCGGTCGTGGCGGATCAGCCCGTGGCGGTGGGGCTGCTCGTCGCGCTGCCACTGCCCGTCGCGCTCGTGCTGGCCTTCGGCGTGGTAGTCGGAGACGCGCTGGTCGGCGCGTTGCTCGGTGCCGAGGGCACTGTCGTCGGAGTGTTGCTCGGGGTGTTCGACGGCTTCGGCGTGGTGCTGCCGGTCGGGGTGGGCGTCGGGGTGGTCGTCAGCGTCGGCGTCGGCGTGGGCGTCGGCTTGGTGGTCTTCGTGGGCGACGGGGTCGGCGTCGGCTTGGTGGTCTTCGTGGGCGACGGGGTGGGCGTCGGCTTCGGGGTCGAGACGGGCGGGGTCGGATTGGTCACGACCGGTGCCGGCACCGCGCCGATCACCCGGGTGGCGGCGTACAGCCGGGACCAGCGGACGACCGAGATCTTGACGACGTCGCCCGTGGTGGGCGCCTGCACCATCTTGCCGCTGCCGATGTACATGCCGACGTGGTGGATCGTCGTCCAGCTGCTGCCCGAGGCGAAGAAGAGCAGGTCGCCGGGGAGCAGCGCGCTCTGCGGGACGGTGCGGCCCCGGGTGGCGGCGTACTGGTCGCGGGAGACCCGGGGCAGGTCGAAGTAGTCGGCGCCGGGGGACCGGTACGCAGCCCACATCAGGCCGGAGCAGTCGAACTCGTTCGGCCCCTCCTCGGACCACTTGTACGGGTCGCCGAGCTGGGCGAGCGCGTACCGGACCGCGGCCAGCGCCCGGGGGTGCGCGGCCATGCCGCTGATGCTCTGGTTGGAGACGTAACCGGCGCCGATCTGCTGCTCGGCGGCTTCCTGCTGACGTTCGATCTCGATCAGCGCGGCGGCGTTGTCCCGGCGCAGCTTGAGCAGGCTCGCCTCGGCGGTGCGGAGCGCCGTCTCACCGGCGGTGAACTCCGCCTCGGCGGCGGCGAGCAGCTCCTTGGCCTGGGTGTGCTTTTGGTACGCGGCCTGCTCGCCGGTGCGGGCCCGGGACAGTTCCCCGGCCACGCCGGTGGTGCCGCCGTCGACCTTCTCGCCACGGGTGATGGCCTGGAGGCGGCTGAGCCCACGGATGTCCTGGGCGAAGTCGCCCGGCGGCAGCGCCGCGGCGGCCTTGACGGCCTCGGCGGCGGCGGTGTCGGCCGTCTGCTGGGCCCGGAGCAGCGCGTCCTGCGCGGTCGCCAGCGCCTTGCCGGCAGCGTCGACCTGCGCCTGCGCGTCGACGCGTTTCTGCCGGCTCACCAGCAACGCCTCGCCGAGCGCGCCGACCTGGGTCTCACCGGCGGAGATCGCGGTGGCCAGTGGGCCGTTGCCGATGTTGACCACCGGCGGGGCGGGCACGCCAGCGACCGGCGCGCCGCCGGGCAGCTGAAGCGAGCCGGTGACCGCCGGGCGCGAACCGGTGTCCGGCACTGTGGTCGGCACGCCGGGCTCCGCGTACGCGGGGGTGGCCAGTACGGCTGCGGCGATCGCGCCGAGCAGGGCGGCCCAGAGCTTCGGACGCAGGACCGGTGAGATCACCGGACTCCGTCGTCGCTGCCGTCGCCCGCGCCCGCTGTAGACCATGCCGCTCCCCGTCCGACTGCCTCTCGTCGCGCTCGGTGGGCGCGACCGTCGGGACGGTACCAGTGTGTGTGTTCCGCCCCACCTTGTTACTACCGCACCTCGCCACCCTTGTCGATGCGTTGGCGGGTTACGGGAGGCTGAGAGTCTGGTGAAGTGGGTCGCTGCCGGCGACCGTGCCGCCGGGCCCGTCGGCACCGCGACGTACGCTCGATCCGGACCGCAGGTGGAAGGGACGTGCCATGGACGCCGGACTCAAGCGTGAGCTCGAAGCGAAGGTGTACGCCGGTGAGCGGCTGACCCGGGAGGACGGGGTCGCCCTCTACGAGAGCGACGATCTGACCTGGCTGGGGCGGCTGGCGCACCACAAGCGCACCGAGTTGAACGGCGAGCGGGTGATGTTCAACGTCAACCGTCACCTCAACCTGACCAACGTCTGTTCGGCGTCCTGTGCGTACTGCTCGTTCCAGCGCAAGCCGGGCGAGAAGGACGCGTACACGATGCGCATCGACGAGGCGGTCCGCAAGGCCAAGGAGATGGAGGACGAGCAGCTCACCGAGCTGCACATCGTCAACGGCCTGCACCCCACGCTGCCCTGGCGTTACTACCCGAAGGTGCTGCGCGAGCTGAAGGCGGCGCTGCCGAACGTCAAGCTCAAGTGCTTCACCGCGACCGAGGTGCAGTGGTTCGAGAAGATCAGCGGCCTGAGCGCCGACGAGATCCTCGACGAGCTGATGGACGCCGGCCTGGAGTCGCTGACCGGTGGTGGCGCGGAGATCTTCGACTGGGAGGTCCGGCAGCACATCGTCGACCACGCCTGCCACTGGGAAGACTGGTCGCGCATCCACGCCCTGGCCCACAGCAAGGGCATGAAGACCCCGGCGACGATGCTGTACGGCCACATCGAGGAGCCCCGGCACCGCGTCGACCACGTGCTGCGGCTGCGCGAGTTGCAGGACGAGACCGGTGGCTTCGCGGTCTTCATCCCGCTGCGCTACCAGCACGACTTCGTCGACTCGGCGGACGGCAAGATCCGTAACCGGATCCAGGCGCGCACCACGATGGCCTCGCCGGCCGAGTCGCTGAAGACGTTCGCCGTCTCGCGGCTGCTCTTCGACAACGTGCCGCACCTGAAGAACTTCTGGGTGATGCACGGGCTGTCGGTGGCTCAGCTCTCGCTGAACTTCGGCGTGGACGACCTGGACGGCTCCGTCGTCGAATACAAGATCACCCACGACGCCGACTCGTACGGCACCCCGAACACCATGCACCGGGACGACCTGCTGCACCTGATCTGGGACGCCGGCTTCCAGCCCGTCGAGCGGGACACCCGCTACAACGTGGTCCGGGAGTACGACAAGGCCCCGTCGCTTGCCGAGCGGCGCGCCGAGCCGCAGCAGGTCTGGGCCTGAGCCGGCACGTACCCTCGCAGTCGATGACCGAGCAACAAGGACCTGAGCAGCAGAGCGGGTTTCCCCGCCGGGACGCCGAGGGCCGCATCCGTACCCTGGGCGATCTGCTCGGGGTGTGCCTGGCCGGCCTGGTCATCGGCGTGCTCGCGTTGGTGCTGTTCGACTGGGCGTTCGCCTCGATCGGCGCCGGCGACTTCGGGCACACAAACGGTTGGCTGGCGGTGATCCTGCCGGCCTGGCTGTTCTGGGACGACTTCCGGGCCTGGGAGTTCGGCGCGGCCCGGGTGGTGGCGGCGGTGGTCGCCGCCGCCGTCGGGGTGTTCGCGGGGCTGCTGATCGCCGGTCTGGGCGCGGGGTTGCCGCCGCTGCTCTCCGGCGCGTTGGCGGCGGGGGCGTTCACAGTGGCGTACGCGGCCCTCTGGTTCCCGGGTGTCCGCTGGCTGGCCCGCCGGACCGGCTGACCACGACCGCCCGTCGGGCGGCTCGACCCTTCCGCCGGCAGTGGCGGGCGACGGAGAGAACGGAGTGGTGCAGGTGAGCGCCGCGCTCAAGTACACGCTGGGCCGGATCGGGCTGTTCGTCGCCGTGCTGGCTGGCCTCTGGCTGGTCGACATGAACGTGTTCCTGAAGCTGATGCTGGCGTTGGTGTTCTCCGCCGCGCTCTCCTTCTTCCTGCTGCGCGGTTGGCGGGACGAGATGGCCGGGGAGATCGCCGAAGCAGCCGAGCGCCGCCGCACCGAGAAGGAGCGCCTCCGCTCCGCCCTGGCCGGCGAAGACCAAACCCCCACCCCAAACCCGAACCCCGACCCCCAGACCCCCGACTCCCAGCGTTGATCAAGAAGTTTGCGTCACCAGGGCGGCTTCCGGTGACGCAAACCTCTTGATCAACCCGCTTGGTCGCGCGGCGGTGGGCGGGGCGGTGGGCGGGTTGGGTGGGGTTCGGGGTTACCAGTTGGTGGAGCCGGGGATTTTGGGCCAGGGCTTTGAGATGGGCTTGATCAGGTACGCGATGCCGCCGGAGCCACCGGAGACGCCGCCGCTGGCGTTGGTGCGCTTGGTACGCAGCCAGATCTGCTCGAACTGCGCACGCTTGTAGACGTTGCGCACCACGTCGTTGCTGGACGAGGCCGGGTCGTTCACGATCACGTCGCCGTCGGCGGTGAAGCCGACCACCACGAACAGGTGCCCGGAGGTGCCGTAGTTCGCCCCGTCCAGCTCACTGGCGAGGAAGGACTGGCTGGTCACGACGGGGATGCCGGCGGCGATGAAGCGCTCCAGCTCGTCCAGCGAGTGCAGCCGGGTCACCCGGCCCTCCAGCCCCGGGAAACTTGCCGCGTACGCGGTGTTGAACGGCCAGTTGCCAGCGCCGTCGTACGCGTAGTCGTAGGTCATCCGCGCGGCGTGGTTGACCGTCGGGTCGGGGTAGGTCGGGTCCACCCAGGAGGTGTCGGCCGCCGACGGCTTGCGCCCCCAGTACTCGACCACCATCTCCGTCGAGGTGGGTGAGCACCACGCCTCGCCGCCGCCGTCGTACTCCGGGTAGTGCCCGGAGTGCACGTTCTGCGAGTAGCGCGGCACCGGCAGTTCCCGGCCCCAGGCGATGTGCCCGGCGCTCGGCGGCACTGTGAACCGGTCCGGCACCGTGGAGCTCATCGCGCCCAACATCCGGACCACCGGGGCGGCGCTCTGCCCGGGTGCGCGGTAGAGGGTCAGCTTGAGCTGGTACGACCGCAGCAGCACCCCGGCGGCGGCGTCGTCGATGCTGAAGGTGTCGGTCCAGATCGTCGAGAAGGGGTCGCCCTGCCGGTTGACGCTGGTCCGCAAGATGTCGGTGTCGCCGGACGCCCAGCGGCCCAGGACGTACCACGGGGTCTGGTCGCCGCTGGTGTAGCTGCCCTGCATCTCGACCTGGATCCAGGTGCCGGCGGGGGTCTCCGCGTTCCAGGAGGCGATCAGCTCGGTGGCGTCGAACCCGACAGGGGTCACCGGTGAGGTCCAGGTGCCGTACTCCCAGGTGCGGGTGGCGCCGGTGTGCGGGTCCGCGTACTCGATGGTGCCGGCCGGGCGGGCCAGGGTGACGCCCGCTCGGGCGCCGGGCACGACGCGGGTTCCGGCCCGGCTGCCGCGGTGCCAGTCGGCGGGCCCGGACCAGTCCTGGTAGGTGATCTGCTCGTCGTGAGCGGGGCCGGGCGGGTGGGCCGCCAGCGCGGGCGCGGCGCTGGTGAGCAGGGTGAGCGTGGTGACGCCGGCGAGGGCGGCCGCGCGCAGGCGGGATCTGGCCATGGGTGCTCCGCGGTGTCGAGGGGGCATCGTCGCTGGTCAGTTTTCCGCTTGGAGGGAAGTTTCGCCAGATGTTGATAGGTGGAAAATCATTGCCGCCATGATGATCCGCCTGGGATGGCCAACGCAGCGATCAATATTGATATGACCATGTGACAGATGGTGAAGTGTCCTTCACCAAGCGGGATCTCCCGCCCATCGAGGAGGTAGTCCATGGCCCTCCGCACGCCCATCCCCCTCCGCCGTGTCCTGGTGCTCGCTGTCGTCACCGGGCTGGGCATCGTCACCGTCGCCGCCGGTCCGGTCGCCGCCCGACCGGCACCGGACCGCACCGCTGAGCAGGCTGCCGCCGGCTACCGGGTGCTCGGGCCCCGGACCCTCGCCGACCGCAACGCGGTGGCCCGCACCGGAGCCGCCATCGACTACTCCGAACACGGCGTGCTGCACATCTCGGCCACCGCGAGCGAGGCCGCCGCGATCGGCAAGCTCGGCTTCCGGCTGGAACCGCTCGCCCCGCCACCCAACGCCGAGCGCGGTGCCGGCGACTTCGGGACGCAGGCCTTCCCGCCGGCCGACTCGAACTACCACGACTACGCGGAACTGACCGCCGTCGTGAACCAGGTCGTCGCCGACCACCCGGCGATCGCCCGCAAGATCAGCATCGGTTCGTCGTACGAGGGCCGCGACCTGATGGCGGTGAAGATCTCCGACAACGTCGGCACCGACGAGAACGAGCCGGAGATCCTCTTCAACTCGCAGCAGCACGCCCGTGAGCACCTGACCGTCGAGATGGCGATCTACCTGCTCAACCTCTTCACCGACAGCTACGGCAGCGACTCCCGGATCACCAACATCGTCAACGGCCGGGAGCTCTGGATCGTGCCGACGGTCAACCCGGACGGCAGCGAGTACGACATCGCCACCGGGTCGTACCGTTCCTGGCGCAAGAACCGGCAGCCCAACAGCGGCTCGTCCAACGTCGGCACCGACCTGAACCGCAACTGGTCCTACAACTGGGGATGCTGTGGCGGCTCGTCCGGCAGCACCTCGTCGGAGACCTACCGGGGGCCGTCGGCGTTCTCCGCGCCCGAGACGCAGGCGCTGCGCAACTTCGTCAACGGCCGGGTGGTCGGCGGGGTGCAGCAGATCAAGGCCAACATCGACTTCCACACGTACTCGCAGCTGGTGCTCTGGCCGTACGGCTACACCACAGCGAACACCGCGACCGGGATGAACGCCGACCAGTACAACACCTTCGCCACCATCGGTCAGCAGATGGCGGCCACCAACGGCTACACCCCGGAACAGTCCAGCGATCTCTACATCACCGACGGAGACAGCCTCGACTGGATGTGGGCCACCCACAACATCTGGGCGTACACGTTCGAGATGTACCCGGGCTCGTCCGGTGGCGGCGGCTTCTACCCGCCCGACGAGGTGATCCCGGCGCAGACCTCGCGCAACCGGGAGGCGGTGCTGATCCTCAGCGAGTACGCCGACTGCCCGTACCGGGCCATCGGCAAGCAGTCGCAGTACTGCGGCGGCGGTGGCGGCACCACTGTCTGGTCGGACACCTTCGAGACCGCCACCGGCTGGACCATCAACCCGGGCGGCACCGACACCGCCACCCTCGGCGCGTTCGAGCGGGGCGCCGCCCAGGCGACCACGTCCTCCGGAGCCAAGCAGCTCACCCCGTACGCCGGGTCCAACGACCTGGTCACCGGCCGGCTCGCCGGCTCGGCGGCCGGTGACTACGACGTCGACGGCGGCGTGACCAGTGCCCGGTCCCCGGCGGTGACCCTGCCGTCGTCCGGCACGCTGACCCTCTCACTCGCCTGGTACCTGGCTCACGGCTCGAACGCCTCGTCGGCGGACTACCTGCGGGTGAGCGTGGTGCACAACGGCGGCACCACAGCGCTGCTCACCCAGACCGGAGCGGCCAGCAACCGCAACGGGAGCTGGGCGGTCGCCAACCTCAACCTCACCCCGTACGCCGGCCAGTCGGTCCGCGTGCTCGTTGAGGCTGCGGACGCGTCCGGGGCCAGCCTGGTCGAGGCGGCTGTGGACAACGTCACCATCACGTCCTCCTGATCGGGTGGGGCCCCGTCCCGCCCCGGCGGGGCCCCACCACCCGCTCCGAAAGCCCAGGATCTCGGACATATGCCTCCCCGCCCCGCGTGGTGCGGGTGTCCGAGGTATCGACGGCTGTCGACCGGCCCTTGATCGATCCGGCACGTCCTGGCGGTGCGCTACCGTCTTAGCGACCAGTCCGCAGCGAAGCCGGTACGAAACCCGGCGCTGTCCCGCAACTGTGATGCCCCACCGGTAGGTGGGGACGAGCCAGGTCGCCTACGGATCGGTCGCGAAACGCGCTCTCGAGGAAGGGCGCCTCGTGGGCGGGCGTACGAAAGTCCCTGTCGGCGAAGCACCACACTCCTCGACCGACAGGAGGCCCCCATGTTCAGACGTACCCCTCGGTTCTTCGCGGCGACCCTCGCGGTCACCGCGCTCGCCCTCGGCGCCTGCGCCGAGAAGGCCGACGACCAGCCGAGCACCGGCACCGCGGCCGCCGCCTACCCGGTCACCGTCGGCGCGCTCACCCTCGACAAGCGCCCCGAGAAGATCGTCGTGCTGTCGCCCACCGCCACCGAGATGCTCTTCGCGATCGGTGCCGGCCCGCAGGTGACCGCCGTCGACGACCAGTCGAACTACCCGGCCGACGTGCCCAAGACCGACCTCTCCGCCTTCCAGCCGAACGCCGAGGCGATCGCCGGTAAGAACCCCGACCTCGTGGTGCTCTCCGACGACCGCAACAAGATCGTCGAGCAGCTCGGCAAGCTGAAGATCCCGGTGTACCAGACCCCGGCGGCGACCACGCTCGACGACTCGTACCGGCAGATCACCGAGCTGGGCACGCTGACCGGGCACGCCGACCAGGCCACCGACGTCGCCACCCGGATGAAGGACGACATCGCCAAGCTGGTCAAGGACCTGCCGCAGCGCACCGAGAAGCTCACCTACTTCCACGAGCTGGGCCCGGAGCTGTACAGCGCCACCAGCAAGACCTTCATCGGCTCGCTCTACAGCCAGGCCGGCCTGACCAACATCGCCGACCCGGCCGACGCGGACGGTAAGAGCTTCGGCTACCCGCAGCTGTCCCAGGAGTTCATCGTCAAGGCCGACCCGGACTTCGTCTTCCTGGCCGATGCCAAGTGCTGCCAGCAGAACGCCGACACGGTCAAGGCGCGCAGTGGCTGGGCCGGCCTCACCGCTGTGAAGAACAACCAGGTCGTCGCCCTGGACGACGACGTCGCCTCCCGCTGGGGCCCGCGGGTCGTGGACCTGCTCCGGGTCATCATCGACGCGGTCGCCAAGGTGCCCGCGTGACCGTCGTCCGTCGGTGACCGGGCCGCGAAAGGTGTCCGATCCGGCACCAACCGGTCGGCCGGCCGAGCCGCCGCCGTCGTCTGAGCGGGCCGAGCCTCCTGCCGAGGCCCGGCCCGCCGGGCTGCCCTCCACAGTCCGGCCCGCCGGGCAACCTGCCGTGACTCGGTCTGCCGGGTTGTCGTCCGAGGCCCGGCCCGCCGGGCTGGCGTCCGGGGGCCGGCCCGCCGGGCTGCGCATGCGGTGGTTGGTCGCGGGGTTGGTCGCGGTGCTCGTCGCGCTCGTCGTCGGGGTGTCGCTCGGGCCGGTGAGCCTGCCCCCGGGCAGCGTCGCCGCCGAGCTGCTCAACCTGTTTCCCGGGGTGCACCTCGACAGCGGGCTGACCGAGCGTGAGATCGCTATCGTCACCGAGCTGCGCCTGCCCCGGGTGGTGCTGGGCCTGCTGGTCGGCGGTCTGCTCGCCCTCGCCGGTGGTTGCTACCAGGGCGTGTTCCGCAACCCCCTGGCCGACCCGTACCTGCTCGGTGTGGCCGCCGGCGCCGGCCTCGCGGTCACCGCGGCGATCGCCCTCGGCGGCGCCGGCCGGCAGGGCACGCTCTCCGGGTTGCCGATGACCATTCCGCTGGCCGCGTTCGCCGGTTCGCTGCTCGCCGTCACCATGACCTACGTGCTCGGTGCGGCCGGTGGGCGACGCGGGTCACCGGCCATGCTGATCCTGGCCGGGGTGGCGGTTTCCGCGTTCCTCTCCGCCGGGCAGACGTACCTCCTGCAACGGCACGCCGACAGCATCCAGCCGGTCTACTCCTGGTTGCTCGGCCGGCTGGCCACCGCCGGTTGGCACGACGTGCTGCTGGTGCTGCCGTACGCCGCGCTGACCACTGTGGTGGTGCTGCTGCACCGCCGCGAGCTGGACGTCCTCGCGGTCGGCGACGACGAGGCGAGAAGTCTGGGCCTGCACCCGCAGCGCACCCGGTACCTGTTGATCGCCGCCGCCTCGCTGGGCACCGCGGCGGCGGTCTCCGCGACCGGCCTGATCGGCTTCGTCGGCATCATCGTGCCGCACACCGTCCGGCTGCTCGCCGGGTCCAGCTACCGGGTGATCCTGCCGATGTCACTGCTGTTCGGCGGCGCGTTCCTGGCGCTGACCGACGTGGTGGCCCGCACCGTCGCCGCTCCGTCCGAGCTGCCGATCGGAGTGGTGACCGCCCTGCTGGGTGGCCCGTTCTTCGTCCTCGTGCTGCGGACCGCCCGGCGAGTGCTCACATGAGCCGCGAACCCGCCGCCGGCACGCCGGCCGTCGAGGTGCGCGGGCTGCACGTCGCTCTCGGTGGCACGCCGATCCTGACCGGCGTCGACCTCACCGTCGCCGTCGGCGAGTGGGTCACCGTGATCGGCCCGAACGGCGCCGGCAAATCCACCCTGTTGCGCGCCGTCGGTGGCCTGCTGCCCGCGCCGAAGGCGATCACCCTCTTCGGTACGCCGAGTGCCGCGCTGCGCCGTCGGGACCGCGCCCGGATAGTGGCCACTGTGGCACAGTCCCCGGTGGTGCCGCCCGGCATGTCGGTGCTGGACTACGTGCTGCTCGGCCGCACTCCGTACATCCCGACCCTGGGCCGGGAGTCGACCGCCGACGTCGACGCTGTGCACGAGGTGCTGGGGCAGTTGGACCTCGCCGGCTTCCACCGTCGCGAACTGGCCACCCTCTCCGGCGGCGAACGCCAGCGGGTGTTCCTCGCCCGCGCGCTCGCCCAGGGCGCGACGCTGCTGCTGCTCGACGAGCCGACCAGCGCGCTCGACATCGGCCACCAGCAGGACGTGCTCGAAGTCGTCGACCAGCTACGCCGCGAGCACGGCCTGACCGTCCTGGCCACGATGCACGACCTCTCCCTGGCCGGTGAGTACGCCGACCGGATGGTGATGCTCGCCGCCGGTCAGGTGGTGGCCGCCGGGACTCCGCCCGAGGTGCTGACCGAGGAACTGCTCGCCACCCACTACCGGGCGAGCGTCCGGGTGGTCCCCGGCGCCCACGGCCCGTTGGTGGTCCCCGTCCGCCCCACCCGCCCCTGAGCACGCAGGCGCTGGGTCAGGGGCCCAGGTCGATGACGGAGAAGAGGGCGCCCTGGGGGTCGCGCAGGGCGGCGAAGCGGCCCGCCGGGATGTCGCGGGGCGGGACCAGAATCGTTCCGCCCAGCTCGGCGGCGCGGGCCGCGGCGGCGTCCGCGTCGGCCACCGCGAAGTACACCGTCCAGTACGCGGGCAGGTCGGCCGGGAAGTCGTCGGCCAGCGGCGGCATCATCCCGGCGACGATCTGCGTCCCGAGCCGCCACCCGGTGTACGTCATCGCGCCCACCGCCTGGTCGTCGGGCTGCCAGCCGAACACCAGCTCGTAGAAGACCTTCGCGCCCTCGGGGTCGGGGGTGACCAGCTCGTTCCAGCTCATCGCGCCCGGCACGTTGAACACCTCGGCACCGGCCATGGCCAGCGGCTGCCAGACGCTGAACGTGGCGCCGGCCGGGTCGGCGAAGACCGCCATCCAGCCCCTGTCGAAGACCTCGAACGGGGGTACGACGACCTGCCCGCCGGCCCGTTCGACCCGGCCTGCGACCAGTTCGGCGTCGTCGGTGGCGAGGTACGTCGACCAGATCGGAATCTGGTCCGGGATCGCGGGCGGGCCGGCGCCGGCCACCGGCTTACCGTCGAGCAGGAAGACCGTATAGCCGCCCGCCTCGGGCTCCGGGGTGACCTGGCCGGTCCACCCGAACAGCTCCGGATAGAAGCGCCGTGCGTCGGTCAGGTCCGGGGTGGCCAGGTCGGCCCAGCAGGGCGTACCCGGCGGGACGGTGCTCACGTCAAGACCCCTCTCGGCCCGGGCGGCCACGGCGGCCCCCTGCCGGAATCCTGGCACCGTCCCGCCGCAGCCCGGGGCGAAAACGGACGAATCGTCAGCTGAACCGGCGACCCTCGTCCCGCCGGTACGCCCAGCCGGCGAGCGCGGCGAGCAGCACCACCCAGACACCGAGCATGATCACTGCCAGCGGCTCCACGTCGTAGTCGGCCACCGCCGCCCACATCAGTTCGGCCGCGCCCCGGGTGGGCAGGTACGGCGCGATCGTCTCGATGAACCCGGGCGCGTCGCCCGGCGCGGAGAGCAGGCCGCCGCCGAACGCGAGCGGCAGGAAGAGCACCTGCGCCACCACGATCGCCGCCTTGCTCGGCAGCGAGTAGCCGATGGCGAGCCCCATCAGCGTGAACGGCACCGAGATGACGGCCACGGTGCCGAGAGCCAGCAGGAACGCCGCCGGGGTGACCTGGGCCGCGGTCAGCGTCGCGCCGATCACCACGACCGGGATCAGCGAGAGGTAGGTCAGCGCCAGGCCGGCCAGCACGCGGCCGGCGAACCGTGGGGCCGGCCCGGCCGGCAGGGTCCGGGTGTACGGGTTCCAGGGCTGGTCGCGGTCCTCGGCGACGCCGACGCCGTACTGGAAGATGTTGGCGCTCATCACCGAGAAGGTGACCATCGACGCGGTGGCGTAGGTGGCACCGACCGCGTCGTCACCGGCGAACGGCACCACGAAGAAGATCATGGCGGCGGCCGGGAAGAAGGCGCTGCCGAAGACGGCCACCGGAATCCGGATGATCTCCAGGAGTTGGTAGCGGGCGTGGACCAGGGCGAGCTGCACGGTCGCCTCCTCAAACTGTTGTGGGTCGGCCGCCGGCAGCGGCGGTGGTGGGTCGTTCGGTGCCGGCGGGCACGTCTGCGCTGGTCGCCTCTCCGCTGGTGATGGCGAGGAACGCCTCCTCGAGCGAGGTCGGCCGTACCTCCAGGTCGGTGAATGGGGTCTGGGCCGTGACCAGCGCTCGGACCAGCTCGTCGGCGTCGGTGGTGAGCAGGTGCAGCCGACCGTCGACCCGTTCGGTGCGCACCACCCCCGGCAGGTCGGGCAGGTTGTCGGCGACCAGGCTGACCCGGCGTACGCCCACGATGCCGCGCACCGCGTCCACTGTGTCGTCGGCGAGCACCCGGCCCTGCCCGATGACCACCACCCGGTGGGCGAGCGCCTCCACCTCCTCCAGGTAGTGGCTGCTCAACAGCACGGTGCCGCCGTCGTCGTGAAATGCCCGGATCGCCTCCCACAGGGTGTGCCGGGCGGCCACGTCCAGGCCCGTGGTCGGCTCGTCGAGCAGCACCAGCCGGGGCCGGCCGACGAACGCCAACGCCACCGCCAACCGGCGGCGCTGCCCGCCGGAGAGCCCACCGGTCTGCCGTCGGGCGAGATCGGCGAGCCCGAAACGGTCGAGCAGTTCGGCCCGGGGCACCGGGTCGGGGTAGTGCGCGGAGACGAAGTCGACCACCTCGCCGACGCGCAGCGTGCCGGGTAGACCGGTCTCCTGCGGGGTGACCCCGATCTGCCGCCGGCTCGCCGGGTCGCGGGGGTCGCGACCGAACAGCTCCACCCGCCCGGAGCTGGGGCGGCGCAGGCCCACCAGCAGGTTCATCAGGGTGCTCTTGCCGGCACCGTTCGGCCCGAGCAGGCCGACCAGCTCACCGGCCCGGACCTCCAGGTCGACACGATCGAGGGCGAGGACGTCGCCGTACCGGCGGCTGGCCTGTTCGGCGCGGGCGAGGGTCATGGCTGCTCCTTCGACGGGGCGGGGTCGAGCAGGGCGTGGATCGCTTCGGTGTACTCCTCGAACGCCAACCGACCTCGCCGGCTGAGCCCGACCAGGGTCGCCGGGGTGCGTCCACGGTGGGTCTTGCTGATCTCCACGTAGCCGGCGTCCTCAAGTTTGCGCAGGTGCACCGAGAGGTTGCCGGCGGTCATCGCGAGCAGCTCCTGTAGGCGGGGGAACGCGATCTTGTCGCCGACGTTGAGAGCGGAGAGGCTGGCGACCACCCGCAGCCGAGCCTGCGCGTGGATGACCGGATCCAGCTCGGTCACGGCTGCTGTCGCTGTCGCTGTCGGCGCCGGGCGAGCGCGCCGGCCACCAGCATTCCGCCACCGCCGGCCACCGCCACGACGAGCGGGTGCCAGCCCGGCCCGGCGATTGCGCCGATCAGGTTGATCACGCTGATCCAGACGCCGAGGCGGAACAGGTCCTGGTCCAGCCAGACCGCCCCGCCGGCCATGTGCAGCGCACCGGTCAGCCCGACGGCGGTCGCCGACCAGAGCAGCGCAGCCAGGTCGTGCGGCAGGTGTTCGGAGATCCGGCCGAGCCCCGCGTAGACGCTCACCGAACCGAGGGCCCAGGCGTACCCGTACCACTGCCCACGCCGGGCGGAGTCGCCGGTCACCTGGCCGTAGGCCCGCACGCTGACCACCGCCTGGGTCGCTCCGGCGGCCGCGAGCAGTACGAAGAGGACGGTCAGTGGCAGCCAGCTCGGCAGGTGAGCCAGCGCCTGATCACCCGGGGGGAACCGCAGGAAGAACAGCCCGAAACCGACCAGCCAGGCGACACCCCACGGCCAGTAGAGCAGGCGGGCGTCGGGATCGAGCCGGCGTGCCGTCGCCGACCGCTGGTCCTGGATCAGCCGGAGCGCCGCTGCGGCATCGGTGGGTGGTGAATCATCGTCGAGGTCCACGCAAACTACTTTACGGAACAAAGTCGAATCGGGTGACCCCGTCATCACCGACGGGACCCCCGATCGCGGCGAGCAGTGCCTATGGTGGTCAGTCGTGGCGACTGATCCGTCGCACAGGCCACAGGGGAGGGTCCGTGTCAAGCCCGAGCAATGAGTTGGAGGTCCAGCCGGAGGCTCTGACGGCGTTCGCCGCCGGGTCCAAGGATCGGGCAGCCCGTTTCCGCGAGCTGCACCGCGCCTTCGGCGACGGGCACGTCCCACGGCACGCCTTCGGGGTGATGCCGGCGTCCTTCAACCTCGCGGCGACGTACGCCGAGCAGTTCGAGGCGTGCCTGCAAGGGCTGGCCGACGGCGCCGAGATGATGGCGGACATCGCCGAAGGGCTCACCGACACCGCCGCCGCCTACACGGGCACCGACGTGGCCAACACCGATCTGTTCGTGCCCGGCCGGCCGCCGGCTCCCGACGTCATCGCGCCCGGCCCCTGGTCGGGTGGCACCGGCGCTCCGAACGGTTCGGTGCCGGCGTGAGCACCGAGGCGTTGCAGCGCAACAAGACCTACTTCGAGCAGATCGTCTCGGGCACGCCCGAACCCTTCAAGCCGCTCTCCAACGCGGTGCTCTGGCCGTTCGAGCAGCTGCTGGAGCTGGTCGCCGGCGAACCGGACGACCTGATGCGGGCCGCGCAGCTCTGCCTGGATACCGGCGCGGCGGTACGGGACATCGCCGGTGACCAGATCGCCGACCGGGCCCGGTTGCGCGGCGCCTGGACGGGCGACGCCGCCGAGAGCTTCCATGCCTCGATGGAGTCGGTCGAGGCGGCGATCGAGGAGCTGGCCCAGGGGCTCGACGGCACCAAGGACGTGCTGGTCGAGGCGGCGAACGCGGCGGTGGACGCGTTCAACCTGCTGGTCGAGCTGATCCTCGAGTTCCTGCTCTGGTTCCTCACCGAGGTGATCATCGCGGCGGTGGCCGCGGCGCTGAGCGCCGGCGTCTCGTTGGCCGCCACTGTGGTCCGGGTGCTGGCCCGGTTGGCCACCACAGTGGGTCGGATGGTGAAGATCGTCGCCCGGTTCGCCGAGGTGCTCACCCGCCTCGCCGCCCGGTTGGGCAAGGTCGCCGGGCAGCTCCGCAAGTACGCGGACACCGTCATGGAGCTCAAGCAGCGGAAGAAGCAGTACAAGCTGCTCAGCAAGGGCGGCTGGACGCCCGAAGGACGTGCCTTCCAGGTCGAGAAGTTCAAGACCCTCTTTCCGGGCAAGTTCGTCATCAACCAGGTCTCGCCGGTCAACATCCCCGGCTTCGGCGGTGCCCTGCTGGACACCGGCGTGGGCCTGCACGACATCTCCGACGGGCACAAGGACCGCAACTACCTGGTGGACGGCACGTACAGCGAAGACCTGGGCCCGTACACAGTGGGTGTGCAGAATGTCTTCGACTCCATCGTGAACTGAGAGGCAGCCATGACCTTCCCCGCCCTGGACCGAATCGAGGCGCTGGCTCGCAACCTGGACGGATGGCAGCGGCAACTCGCCGACCGGATGGCGGAGCTGGAACAGACCAGCGCCGAGGGCGTGAGCGACTCCGGCCTGGTGCGGGTGACCGCCGCGGCCGACGGCAAAATCGTTTCTACGGAGCTGAACCCCCGGGCGATGCGACTGGACTCCTACAGCCTGGCCGAGGAGTTCACCGCAGCCGCGAACCGGGCGCAGGAGGCCGCCGCAGCCCAGGTCCGCGAGCTGGTCGGTGAGGTCATCGGCGCGCCGGGCGCCGGTCCGCGCCAGCCCGACGACCACGAGGGGCGCTGATGACCGTCGACGAGAGCCAGGCACGGTACGTCGACGGGATCACCCGGCTGTTGCCGGCCGGGGAGCAGGTTCGCGCGGTGGCCCAGGTGCGAGCGGGCGGCGGGCTGACCCCGGCGCCGCCCCCGCAGCCGTCGGCCCCACCCGCCACCGGTGGGCCGGGCTTCCTGGGCGTCCTGCTCAACGTGCTCTCACCGAACATCACCTTCGGTCGGGCGGACAACGCCGTCGACTGGCTCTTCTTCGGCGTCGGAGGTCGAGGCGAGCCAGGTTCCCAAGCGTCCGTGCTGCACCATGCCCTGACCGTGGCGACGAAGGGCACGGGCCTCCGAACCCTCGTGCTGGCGGTCACCGACCAGCGGCTGCTGCTCGGCGCGACAGCACCCGTCGGGCTGCTCTCCAGTTCGGCGGCGGACGAACGGGCGCAGGCCGACATCGAACTGCTCGGTTCCGTCCCGCGCACGGCCGTGACCGCCCGGTTCGGCAGGTACCGGTTGAACTGGAAGCGGCTGCGGATCGACTTCGGCGACGGGTCGTGGCTGTCGTTCCACGTGCCGCTGGCCGAGTCCGGCCGCCCGCTGCGGGAGGTCGCGGCGGCCCTGTCAGCCGGCTGACTCGTCGACGAGCGGTGCGGGCAGCGGCGCGACGTGCAGCACCGCCAGCCGGGACACCGCCCGGGTGAGCACCACGTACAGCCGGTGCAGCCCGCGCGGCTCGGCCGCGACGATCGCGGCCGGCTCGACCACCACCACATGGTCGTACTCAAGGCCCTTGACCAGCGTCGCCGGCACCACTGTGACCCGCTCCGCGGCCGCCACGTCGTCGGCGGTCGCGGTCTCGACACCGGCCTCGGCCAGCGCCGCGCGCAGGCCGTCGACCGCGTCGTCCGCGGCGATCACACCGACCGAGCCGTCGTGCGCGAGCGCCGCGCGCACCTCGGCCACCGTCGCCGAGGTCAGGTCGGTCACCGTACGCACGTCCAGGCCGCCGTCGTGGCGCAGCGACTCGGCCGGCGGTACGTCCACCGCGAGCGCAGGGAGCAGCAGGTTCGCGAATGCGACGACTGCGGCGGGCACCCGGAAACCGATGGTCAACGGCACCACCACCGCGTCCGGCTTGCCCAGATGGGCGAGGGATTCCCTCCAGTCCGTCGCCGCCCACGGCGCGGTGCCCTGGGCGAGGTCACCGAGGAGCGTGACCGAGCCGTGCTCGCTGCGCCGGGCGATGGCCCGACACTGCATCGGGGACAGGTCCTGCGCCTCGTCCACCACCACGTGCCCGAACCCGGAGAGCCGTTCCAGCAGCCCGGTCGCCTCGTCGATCAGCATCGCGTCGGCAGCGGTCCAACGGGTCGCCTTCGGCGTGCGGGCCGGCTTCGCCCAGATCAACTGTGCCTGCTCGGCGTCGCTGAGCAGCCCGTCCGCCGCGGCGGCCAGCCGGGTCGGGTCGGAGAACAGGCCGTGCACCAGCCCTTCCGGGGTGAGCGCCGGCCAGACCGCGTCCAGGAAGTCGAGCACCGGCCGGCAGCGGCTCATCCGGCGCAGCCAGGCATCGCTGGGCGACTCCGCACGCCGCGCCTCGGCCTGCCGTTGCAGCAGACTCACCACCCGTGCCTGGACACGTTCCCGACCCGTGCCGTACGGCAGCCCCTCCCGGCGGGTCTCCTCGACGATCCGGTGCAACGGCTCCACCCCGATCCGCCAGCGGAACGAGCCGTCCGACACGGTGATCGACTCGGTCGGGGTGCCGATCTGCCCCTGCACCGCGCGCCGCAGCACGTTCGCCATCCGTACGTCGTGTTTGAGCGCGGCCACCTCCGGCGCCTCGACCGCCCGAACCGCCACCCGAGAGATCAACTCCTCCACCGTGGCCTGCTCGACCTCGACCTCACCGAGCGCCGGCAGCACCGCCGCGATGTACGACAGGAACGCCCGGTTCGGCCCGACGATCAGCACACCCGCCCGCCGCAACCGCTCCCGGTGCAGATAGAGCAGGTACGCGGCCCGGTGCAGACCCACCGCCGTCTTCCCCGTACCCGGCGCGCCCTGCACACAGATCGAGTCTGCGAGGTCAGCCCGGACCAGCTCGTCCTGCTCCGGCTGGATCGTGGCGACGATGTCCCGCATTGGCCCGACGCGCGGACGCTCGATCTCGGCGGTGAGGATCCGACTGGTCGTACCGAGCTCTTCGCCCCGATCCAGCCGCTCATCCTCGAAGCTGGTCAGCACACCATTGCTGAACCCGAACCGCCGCCGAACCGCCACCCCCTGCGGATCCCGCACGCTGGCCCGGTAGAACGAGCGGGAGACCGGCGCCCGCCAGTCCAGCACCAACGGCTCGCCACGCTCATCGGTGACATGCCGCCGCCCCACGTGATACCGCCGACCGTGATGATCGCCGGTGGTGTCGGATGCGTTCGGGTCGTTGGTGAGCCTGCTGGCTGTAAGCCTGTCGCTCGCGGTGCCGCTGCTTGTGGTGCCGCCGTCCGTGGTCCCGTTGTCGGTGGTCCTGCCCTCGACGGTCCCGCTGTTCGTGGTCCCGGTGTTCCTGGTCCCGCTGTCCGTGGCGCTGTTGTCCGTGGTCCCGGTGTTCGTGGTCCCGGTGTTCGTGGTCCTGTTGTCCGTGGTCCTGTTGTCCGTGGTCCCGGTGTCCGTGGCGCTGCTGTCGGTGGTGCTGTTGTTCGGGGCGCCGGCGAAGTCGAGGCGGCCGAAGAAGAGCGGAGTGGTCGGGTCGTCGGCCAGCTCGGCGACCCGGCGGGCCAGGGTACGGCCGAGCGTCTCGGCCGCGTACGCGTCGCCGGCCACCTGGTCACCGGTGGCGAAGAGAGACTCGGCCCGCTCCCGCATCCGACCCAGCGCCGCCCGCGAGGTGGTGAGGTGTGCGCGTTCGGCGGCCAAGTCCGCGTCGAGGTCAAGGTCGGTGTCGGTGTTGGTGTCGAGCTGGGTGCCGAGGTCAAGTGCGGGCATGCTGACGTCCCATCGTTCACATCTGCTGCGCGCTCGCGTGTCCGGGGGCGGATGGCCGGCCGCCCGGCGCGAAGACGTCCGTTCCGGTGCAGCTCACCTTGGCCGTCAAGCGGCCTGCCACCCTACGCTCCCCGACCCGACGCATCCAGCGAATTACCGACGCGACCACCCATCCGAGACGGCGGGTTGCCCGCCCGGGTGTCGCTAAGCGATCACGACTCGCCTCGCGCCGTGCTTTCTCATGCCGCGACCGCCGCGACGCCCGTGATCGCCGCGACGCCCGTGATCGCCGCGACGCCCGTGATCGCCGCGACGCCCGTGATCGCCGCGACGCCCGTGATCGCCGCGATGCCCGTGATCGCCGCGATGCCCGTGATCGCCGCGACGCCCGTGATCGCCGCGACGCCGTGATCGCCGCGATGCCGTGATCGCCGCGATGCCGTGATCGCCGCGACCGACGCGACGCCAGTGATCGACTCGGCTTTCAGGAAGTCGGGGTGTTTGGGCCGATGCGACGCCCCGGTTCCCAGGAAGCCGAGTCGATCAATCACCGGGAGACGCGGCTTGGTGCGGCAGGGACAGCAGGGTTGTCGCAGTCGCAGTCGCGGCCGCGGCCGCAGTGGCGGTCGCAGTGGTGGCGGTGGTGGTGGCGCGGCTGTGGCGGTGGTGGTGGCGGTGCCGTCGGCGGTGGCGGTGGCGGTCGCAAGGCGCGGTGGCGGGCGGCGTGGGCGTGGTGGGCGGCATCAGCAGCGCAGGTGGTAGAGGTTGCGACGCGGGGTGCGCAGCGGGTCGAGCCAGCTGGGCGGGAGGAATTCAGGTCGACCGTCCGCCGCGAGACGGACCGTCCAGTCGCCGCGGTGGATGAAACGGTGGTGGTAGCCGCAGAGCAGCACCGCATTGCCCAGCGCCGTCATCCCACCGTCGGCCCAGTGTCGGATGTGGTGACCGTCGCACCATCTCGGCGGTCGATCGCAACCAGGGAAGGCACAACCGCCGTCCCGCAGGACCAGCGCGCGCCGCAACGGGCCGGTGAAGAGTCGACGCTGCCGGCCGACGTCCAGGACCTGACTGTTGCCGTCCAGCACGACCGGCAGCACGCCCGCATCGCAGGCCAGGCGGCGGACCGCACCGGGGGTGAGGGGCGTGCCGGTTTCCAGTGTTCCGGCGCGTACGCCGTTGACCAGTTCCTCCAGCGAAACGGTCACCACCAGCTGAGGACGGTCGCCGCCGTTGTCGGGCAGCTGACCGGTGCGTAGCGCCAGTCGGCAGATCTCGCCCAACGCGTCGGCGCGGCGCTGACCAGGACTGCGGTCATCGTGTTCACCGGCCGGGGCGCAGAGCGGATCGATCGCCTCGCGCAGCAGGCTCGCGGTTTCGGTGTCGAGGTTGCCGCTGAGGCGTACCTGGCCGTGCTGTTGCTCGGAGAGCGTGACGTGCCGGCGGGTCTCGGCCCGCTCGGTGGCCCGCTCCAGAGCCTTCAACTCGGCCTGGTCGGCCAACTCCGGGGCGACGTGCGCGAGGACGCGCTCCCCGAGCCGGCTCAGGCTTGTCGGGTCGAAACGGTCGGCCCAGGCGACCAGTAGTTGGGTGGCCTTGTCCGCCACCTCGGGACCGGCTTCGACCGGGAGGGCGGCGATCGTCTCGGCCACCACCCGACCCTGCTCGACGGTGATGGCACCGCTGAGCAGCGCGTCGCGCACCGCTGGCGGGGCGGCGTCGATGGTGGCGGCGAGCTGGACCAGCTGGCGGGCGCTGCGACCCGAGAGCCGCAGCCGCTCCCGAAGCCAGACGGCGGTGGACGAGGCGCCCTGGGTGACCGCCACCCCGCGACCGTCCAACTCGCGGACCAGACCGAGCTGAACGGCGGCCAACCGCTGCGCCAAGACCTGAGTCGCGTCGAGAGAAGCAAGCAAGTCGTCATCGGAGAGCGCCCAGAGCGCGGTCTCGACGCAGTCGTCAACTGCCCCGTCCACCTGCGTCAACACCTCCAACATGAAAGCAGAATAGAACTGGCGTACGACACTTTCGATTCGTCTTGATCAATCAGCAAAACTAACCTTCGTCGATCATCGTTTGCTGCCCGCTTGCCGTGCCCGCTTGCCGTGCCCGCTTGCCGTGCCCGCTTGCGCGGCCGCGCTCGCCGCGCCGAAGCCGCGCCGCGCCGCGCCGAAGCCGCGCCGAAGCCGCGCCGCGCCGCGCCGAAGCCGCGCCGCGCCGCGCCGAAGCCGCGCCGCGCCGAAGCCGCGCCGCGCCGAAGCCGCGCCGCGCCGAAGCCGCGCCGCGCCGAAGCCGCGCCGCGCCGA
>NZ_VITD01000022.1:0-77143 GCF_007827755.1 Micromonospora sp. CNZ322 | reverse complement strand
GAGAGCCCAGCGCCGTTGTTGGCACAGCTCGTCGACGGCTAACCATTCCTTCGGGACGAAGAGGTCGTCGGTTCGAATCCGGCCACCCCGACCAGAGGCAAAAGGCCAGGTGAGATCTTCTCTCACCTGGCCTTTTCTCTTGCCGCCGGCGATCTTCCCATCGGCCGGGGTCGCCCGCTGGCCACGGCTGGTCCTACGTCGGCCTCGGCGGTGTGCGTAACCCATGACCGGCCCCGCTCCCTGATCGGTCCGCCGTACCGTCCCGCGTGACGTTCCCGCATGCGCCGCCGCTGTATCAACGGCTGCCTGTGACAAGCCCCCGGGGGATCTGGAGATGCGCATGTTGTCGCAACTGCGAAGGCTGAATCGTGGCGTGATGGTCTTGCTGATGGCTCTGCTCGTGATGGTGGCGTCCAGCACACCGGCGTTCGCGGCGGCCCTGCCACCACCGGCTTCGGTCGGCGCGAAACCGGTGTCCGAGACCCGGGTCGAGGTGAGCTGGCAGGCGGTGGCAGGCGCCAGCAGCTATGAAGTACGGCGTGCGACCGTGTCGGGTGGCCCGTACACGATGCTGGGAACCGCCACCGGGACGTCGTACATCGACGAAACCGTTGCCGCCGAGACCACCTACTACTACGTGGTGCGGTCCCGATCCGGCAAGCGGGCGTCGGGCGACTCGTCCGAGGTGTCGGTGCAGACCTCGCTTCCGAAGCCCGTCGACGTACGGGCAACCGCTGCGGAGACGAGCGTGACCCTACGGTGGAAGGCCGTGGCCGGCACCGTGCGCTACGAGATCGTCCGCCTGAGTAACGCGGTCCCGGTGGAGACGGTGGTCGGCACCACGACGTCGACCGAGTACCTGGACACCGGCCTCACGGTCGCCACCCGCTACGTCTACTGGATCCGGGCAGTCGCCGCGGGCGGCGCCACGGCCACGTCCGACGCCGTACGGGTCTACACCGGACCCCCCACCACGACGACGATCACGGTGTCGCCGGGCTCGGTGGAGCAGGGACAGCGGATCCTGCTCATCGCGAACGTGCGGTACGCCGACGGCCGGATTCCCAGCGGCGAGGTGGCGTTCATGTCCGCGGCCGGCACTGTCGCGTTCGCCAGTGTCAACGGCACCGACGGCACGGCGATCGCCATGGTCAACGGCACCGGATGGACTCCGACCTCGGTCTATGCACAGTTCCAGGGTTCCGACTGGCAACCGGCCGGGGCGAGCGTGTCCGGCGATGCCGTGCCCGTGGTCACCCAGCCCTACGGGTCCGTGGCCTTCAACGGGCCCTCGTGGCTGAAGCTCGGCTCCTGGGAGGAAGCGGTCGCCGCCGGAGACCTGACCGGCGATGGCCTCTCGGACGTGGTGATCACGACGACCGAGTACTCCGACGACGCCAACGACCATTCCGCTTTCCTGTTCGTGCAGGAGGCGGACAACCAGCTCGTGATGAAGCAACAGGTAGCGATGTCGACCTCCACCGGCGGCAGTATGTACCCGGTGATCGGCGACCTGGACGGCGACGGCGCGGACGAACTGGTCGTCGCCACGGGCGACGGGGTCGACGTGTTCCGCCGTACCGGATCGGGGCTCTCGACGGCCGAGCACCTGTCGTTCGCCGACGACCTCATCGACCTCAGGCTCCGCGACCTCGATGGTGACGGCCGGACGGACATCGTCGCGGTGAGCGACAACGGCGTCCTGGTGCGGTACGGCGACGACAACGGTAGCTTCGCGCCCGCGGCTCTCGCCTCGCCGCACCGCGGCTTCGTGCTGGACGTGGTCGACATGACCGGGGACGGCCGGCCGGACCTGGTGGTGCAGCTCGGGCAGCTGATCCAGATCAGCGCCCAGGTGGAGCCTCGGTCGTTCGCCGACCCGGTGGGGTATCAGGCGCCCGCCGGACACCTGCGGACTGTCGCTTCAATGGCCGTCGGCGACGTGACGGGCGACGGCAGGAAGGACGTCGTCGTCACCGTGTCCGGCAACGCGCCGAACGCCCAGGTGCAGGTGCTCACCCACGACAGCAGCGGTGTGCTCGGACGGTGGATCCGCTACCCGGTCTACGAGATGCCGGACGCCATCGCGATCGCAGATGTCAACAACGACGGTCGGGACGACGTCGCCATCACTCACGGCGGTTGGAGCGCGGCGAGCGTCCTACTGCAGCGGCCGGACGGCTGGCTGGGCAACGAGTTCCGGGTGTCCCAGTTGCCGCCCGCCAGCTCCTTCACCCCCCGTGGGCTCGCGGTCGCCGACATCAACAACGACGGCCTGAAGGACCTGCTGATGGCCAACTACAACTACGGGCTCGTGGTGGTACCGCAACGCCCCACAGCGGCGTCAGCGGCGACGTCGCTGAAGGTCCAGGTGGGTCGGGCCTGAGTGACGTGGGAGAGCGCCGTCCCGCCGAGGCTGCCCAGGCAGCGGTTGGCTCGGCGGGCCGCGCTCCCTCCGGCCCGAACTCTGCTGCGAAAACGTGGGGAAGCCGCCGTCGCGGCCGATGCCTGGGCGGCACCCCGCTGACTAGCATCGACCTCGATGGAGCTGCTGGAGCGCGCGGATGCGCTCGCCACCCTGGACGGGCTGCTGGTCTCCCCCGGCGGCGCGATCGCGCTCGTCACGGGCGAGGCGGGTGCCGGCAAGTCCGCCCTGGTCGGCGCGTTCGCCGCGACGACCAGGGCAAGGGTGCTCTGGGGCAGCTGCGATCCGCTGCTGACGCCTCGGGCGCTCGGCCCGCTGCACGACGTCGCCCGTCAGGTGGGCGGGGTGCTCGCGGACCGACTGGCCGCGCTGCACGCCGTGACGGAGGCCGAACGCCGGGGTGCCGTGTTCGACGCGCTCCTCGACGAGCTGACCGGTCCCCGGCCCGGCCGCCGGACGGTGATGGTGGTGGAGGACGCGCACTGGGCGGACGGGGCCACTCTGGACCTGATCGCGTACCTGGGGAGGCGGCTGGCCCGCCACCCGGCGCTGCTCGTGCTGACCGTGCGCGACGACGAGCTCGGGGCGGAGCATCCACTGCACGCCGTGCTCGCGGGCCTGCCCCGTCCGCTGGTCCGTCGGCTCCCGCTGCCGGCGCTGTCGACCGATGCCGTCGCGGCGCTGGCCCGCACCGCCGGCCGCAGCCTGAATGGGTTGTACCAGGCCACCGGCGGCAACCCGCTGCTGGTCACCGAGGTGCTGGCCGCGACCGGCCCGGGCGTGCCGCCGACCGTACGCGATCTGGTGTTGGCCCGGCTGGCCGCGCTGCCGCCGCCGGCCCGGGAGGTCGCCGCCCTGGTCTCGGTGGTTCCGTCCCGGGCCGAGGCGTACCTGCTGGACGACCGCCCGCCTGCGGCAGTGCAGGAATGCCTCGACCGGGGCGTGCTGGTGTCGGTCGGCAACGCGGTGGCATTCCGGCACGAGCTGCTGGGTCGGGCGGTACGCGAGTCGCTGTCGCCGGTGCGTCGGGTGGCACTGCATGCTGCCGTGCTGGCTCGGCTCACGCCACGTGCCGACGTGGACGCCGCCCGGCTGGTGCATCACGCGCACCACGCCGATGATCCGGAGGCCGTGCTGCGCTGGGCGCCCGTGGCGGCCGAGCGGGCCAGTCGGGCTGGTGCCCACCTGCAGGCCGCCGACCACCTTGCCGTTGTACTGCCGCACGCCGCCGGCCTGCCCACGCCGCGCCATGCGGAGCTGTTGGAGGCGTACGCGACGGCGGCGTACCTGGCCGGGCTGGCCGCGCAGGCGCTGGCCGCCCGCCGCGAGGCGCTCGCCCTACGGGAGGCCGACGGCGACCCGCTGCGGATCGGCGAGAACCTGCGCTGGGTGTCCCGGCTGTGCTGGTGGACCGGGGACAGTCCGGCGGCCCGGGCGGCGGGCACCCGAGCCGTCCAGGTGCTGGAGTCTGCGCCTCCCGGCAGACAGCTGGCGATGGCCTACAGCAACATGTCGCAGCTGCTCATGCTCGCCGACGAGAACCGCCGTTCCATCGACTGGGGCAACCGGGCCCGGGAGCTGGCCCGGCGGCTCGGTGACGTGGAGACCGAGGCGCACGCTCTGGTCAACGTCGGTTCGGCGCGCCTTCAGGGCGGAGACGTCGCGGGCATCATCGAGCTGGAGCGCGGGCACACCCTGGCCGCCGCACACCACCTGGACGATCACGCGGCGCGGGCGTTGGTCAACCTGGCCACCATGACGGTGGAGTGGCACCGGGTCACGCCGGCCGCCGAGGCCCTGGACCGGGCGCTGCGGTTCACCACCAGCCGGGACCTCGACGGGTACACCCGGCACCTGCTGGGCTACCGGGCCCGGCTGCGGTTGGCCACCGGCGACTGGGCCGGGGCGCGCTCCGACGCCGAACAGGCGCTGGCCGGCGCCGCGCAGCCCGGTGGGAGCCTGGTCCCGGCCCTGGCCGCACTGGGCCGGCTCAGTGCCCGCCGGGACGAGCCGACCACACACCTGGACACGGCGGCACGCTGGGCTGCGCAGAGCCGAGAACTCCAGTTCGTGGTGCCGGTCGCGGCGGCGTTGGCAGAACGGCACTGGCTGGCCGGTGAGCCAGGGCCGGCGGTCGCGGAGCTGCGGCGTGCGTACCGGCTCGCGATCGAGGCATGCCAGCCCTGGTTCGCCGGCGAGCTGGCGTACTGGCTGTGGCGAATCGGCGAGCCGGTCGGGGACATTGGCGTGCTGGCGTCGCCGTACCGGCGACTGATCGAGGGCGACTGGGCCGGTGCGGCCGAAGAATGGCAGCAACTCGGCTGTCCGTACGCCCGGGCCGAGGCGCTGGCCTGCGGCGACGGCCCGGCGGCTGGCGAGGCGCTGCGCATCCTGAACGGGCTGGGCGCGGTGGCCGTGCTCCGACGGGTCCGGGCCGACCTGCGCGGACGCGGAATGGCCCGGGTGCCGAGGGGGCCACGACCGGCGACAGCCGCGCACCCGACAGGTCTGACCGCGCGGCAACGGGAGGTGCTCGTGCTGCTCGCCGACGGGCTCAGCAACGCCGAGATCGCCGCCCGGCTGTCGCTCTCCATCCGGACCGTCGACCACCACGTGTCGGCGGTGCTGGGCAAGCTCGCGGTGCCCAGCCGGGGCCAGGCGGCCGCGTCGGCCCGCCGGCAGGGCCTGGTGCCGCCAACATAGGTGTTTCTGCCGATCCCCGGGGGCCCCGCCACGCCTAGCGTCGGTGGCACGACGAACCGTCCGAGGGGGGACCATCATGACCACCGCAATCGATCTCAGCGCCGTGAAGGCACGCCAGCAGGTGACCTGGGCCAGCGGCGACTACGGAGCGGTCGCCGCGCTCATTCACCCGATCTCCGAGCTGCTGGTGACCGCGGCCGACCTGTCGGCCGGTGCCCTCGTCCTGGACGTGGCGACCGGCACCGGCAACGCCGCCATCGCCGCCGCCCGCTGCGGCTGCGTCGTGACGGGCGTCGACTACGTACCCGAACTGTTGGAACGGGGGCACATGCGGGCGGCGGCGGAACGGCTCCCGGTCACGTTCGTGACCGGCGACGCGGAGCGCCTGGCGTACGCCGACGGATCCTTCGACGCGGTGCTCTCCGTCGTCGGGGTGATGTTCGCGCCGGACCAGGAGCGGGCGGCGGCGGAGCTGGTCCGGGTCTGCCGGCCCGGCGGCACTGTGGCGCTGGCGTCGTGGACGCCGCAGGGCTTCATCGGCGACCTGTTCCGCACGGTGGGGCGGCATGTGCCGCCACCGGCAGGGCTGCGCCCGCCGGTCGAGTGGGGCGACGAGGGCCGGGTCCGCGAGCTGCTCGGCGCGGCCGTGGGTGAAGTGCGGGCGGTACGCCGGGAGTTCGTCTTCCGTTTCGGCACACCGGAGGAGTTCGCCGACTTCTTCCGGGCCAACTACGGGCCGACGTTGAAGGCGTTCGAGGTGCTGCCCGAGGAGCGCCGCCCGAACCTGCACGCCGATCTGGTGGAGCTGGCCCGCACCCACAACCGCGCCACCGACGCCACGGTCCGCATCCCGGCGGAGTACCTGGAGGTCGTGGCGCAGCGGACCCCCGACCCGGCCTGACACCCGTCCGCGCCACGCCGTTCGAGGTGGCGCGGCCGGTCGGTCCTGCCGCTCGGTGCGCTCGATCTCAGTCCTGCCGCTCGGTGCGCTCGATCTCGGCGAACGCGGCGGCCAGGTAGTCCTCCAACGGGACGCTGGTCGCCGCCAACAGGTCGGCCACCAGTAGTGGAGCGTGCCGGGCCAGCGCCGACGCGTCCGGCGGTGACTCGTCGCCGTCGGGGTCGTACACGCCCAGCGCGCCGGCCAGCAGGACCAGCACCACGTGCGGGTCGACATCCGTTCGCCACCGCGTCGACTCCTGCACGCAACGGGTCAACACCTGGCGGATGTCGTCGCCGGTCAACCCGTCCGGGTGGCTCTCCTCCAGCAGCAACCGGACCACCGCGCCGAGCACCAGGCCGGAACGCTCGTCCGCGGCGAGACCGGCGACCGCCTCGTCGTACGCCTGACCGTCGCGTGCCTGGGCGGCGGCGACGGCCGTCGTAGCGGTCAACGCGATGGCGCGGGCGGTAGCGGGCAGATGTCGCCAGGTGCCGGTCATCGCGCCAGCATCGCAGACCCGGCGGACACCAACCGGCCTCGACCGCAGCGAGTGGATCAACGTGGGATTGGTCACCCGCGGTCCCGGTGACCGCGAGGCGTGGCTAAAACGGTTCGCGCGGCGTCAGACCCACCGAACAGAATGCCTGCATGCTGCGTCGTGCCCTGCCCCGCCGTTCGGAAGCTCGCCGGATCCTCCTCGGCACTCTGCTGTCGGCGATCGGGCGGGGTCTGACCCTGCCGTTCCTGTTCATCTACCTGACCGACGTACGCGGGCTGACCGACACCCGCGCGGGGCTCGTCATCGGCTGGTACGGCGTGGTCACCCTGGCCCTGTCGCCGCTGGGCGGGACGCTGATCGACCGGATCGGCGCCCGCCGGGTGGTGGTGCCCTGCCTGCTGATCGAGGCGATCGGCACCGGCTCGTTGGCGCTGGTCCACTCGACCGGCTCGGCCCTGCTGGTGATGACGGTGATCGCCATCGGCAGCTCGGCGATCTGGTCCGGGCAGAACACCATCCTCGCGTCGCTGACCGACGACGATGAGCGGCAACGCGTCTTCGGGTTGAACTTCGCCCTGCTCAACCTCGGCATCGGCATCGGTGGCATGACGTCCGGCGCGATCGTCGACACCGCCCGGCCCGGCACCTTCCAGGCGATCTACCTGCTGGACGCGGTGACCTACCTGATGCCTGCGCTGATCCTGCTCACCCTGCCCGGAGTCGGCCACCGGCTCGGCAAACGTCGAGGCGTCGACGAGCCGTCGCCCGGTGGCTACCTGACGGTGCTCCGCGACCGCCCGTTCCGGCGGCTGGTGATCTTCGGGCTGATCCTCACCACCTGCGGCTACGCGCAGGTGGAGGTGGGCTTCGCCGCGTACGCGGTGCGGGTGGCCGAGGTGAACCCCCGGGTCGTGGCCTGGGCACTCGCCGCCAACACCGTGATGATCGTGCTCGCGCAACTGCTGGTTATCCGCCGGATCGAGGGGCGCAGCCGCACCCGGGCGTTGGCCGTGGTGGGAGCGGTGTTCGCCGCCGCCTGGCTGGTCCTCGGCGCGGCCGGCCTGGTCAGTGCTGAGAACGCCGTGCTGGCCGCCCTGTGCGTGGTGCTCTGCTCGGCGATCTTCGGTTTCGGCGAGACGATGCTGTCCCCGGTGATGCCCGCACTGACCAACGCCTTGGCCACCGACGAGCTGCGCGGCCGCTACAACGCGATGAGTTCGATGATCTTCGGAATCAGCGGTGTGATCGGCCCAGTGACCGCCGGCCCGCTCATCGGCGCCGCCAACGGCATGCTCTGGGTGGCGACGGTGGTAGGCGGCTGCCTGGTCGCCTCGCTGGTCGCGCTCTCCCTGCGCCGGCTGCTCACCACGGAGCAGGACGGCCTCGCGACGACCGCCCCGGCGTCCCCCGCCCCCGCACCCACCCCAGTCTGACCTCGAACACCCCTCCGCGCCCCGCACCCCACGCCCGCACCCCGCACCCCACGCCCCGCACCCCACGCCCCGCACCCCACGCCCCGCACCCCACGCCCCGCACCCCCGCACCCCGCGCCCCGGCGCCCCGGCGCCCGACCCCGCGCCCCGCGCCCGCGCCCGCACCCGCACCCGCACCCGCACCCGCACCCAAGATCCGAGCAACTTCCCGGAAGTTGGTGCCTCGGGCGCGCGGAAGACAGCAACATCCAGGAAGTTGCGCGGATCTTCCTCATTGACCTCGGCATTGATCTTGTCGAGGACCAAGATCGCGCTCAATCCTGGATGTAGTGGCATCCCCACGCACCGATGCCACTACATCCATGTTCGAGCGCGATCTTGCCCGGAGGCGCGTGCGCGCGCGGCACGGGCAGGCAGACACGGGCGCGGGCAGGCAGACACGGGCGCGGGCAGGCAGACACGGGCGCGGGCAGGCAGACACGGGCGGCCAGGCACGAGCGGCCAGGCACGAGCGCGGGCAGGCAGGCAGGCACGGGCGGGCAGGCGGTGTCGGGGACGGGTCGGGCCCCGGAGCGGGTGCTCCGGGGCCCGATGATCGCGGGGTCGGCCGTCAGGCGGCGGGGACCTCGGCGGTGGTGCGGATCCGGTCCAGCGTCGGCGCGGAGACCGGCGACTGGGCGGTCAGGTAGGCCACGAACGCGTCCAGGTCGATCTGGCCGGTGACCAGGTTCGTCCCGCCGGTGAAGGTGCTGAAACCGTCACCGCCGCCGGCCAGGAAGTTGTTCACCGTCACCCGGTAGGTGGCGGCGGTGTCGACGGCGGTGCCGCCGATGGTGAGACTGCCCCGGACCACGCGGGTGCCGGCGCACGGGTCGGCCGCGGTGGCGCTGGTGCCGTTCAGGTCGACCACGTAGCTCAGCGTGGCGGACGGGTACAACGTGCGGCCGGTGACGAACTGCTGTTCCAGGACGCAGTAGAGCTGCGCGCCGGTCAGGTCCAACGTCACCAGGTTGTTGGCGAACGGCTGCACCGTGAAGGCCTCCCCATAGGTGACCGGGCCGGCGTCCAGGGCGGCCCGCACCCCACCTGGGTTCATGAGGGCGGCAACAGCGCCCTGCTCGTCATCGGTGGCGGCGAGCTGCGCGTCGGCGATCACGTTGCCGATCGGCGACTCTCCGCACGAGTTGGGCACCTGCGGTGAGCAGGTGCCGAGCAGGTTCTCCTGCGTCGTGGGGAGGGGGGTGGCGGTCACGCCGACCTGGCGGTCGGCGACCGGACCGAGCACCGTCTTGTACCGGTTGATCAGCGCGGTCTGCCTCCGGTCCGGGGCCACGTCGCGGGTGACCACTACGTTGTTCGCGGCGGCGGAGATCACGTCCCCGCTCCGGCCGTCGATCTTGAGGTCGATGTCGGTGACCAGGCGACCGAACGAGCTGGCACTGGTGACCAACTTGCCGTTGATGTCGCAGTTGTACGCCTGGTGGGTGTGCCCGCTGACCACCACGTCGATCGACGGGTCCATCCGGTTGGTGATGTCCACGATGGGCCCGGTCAGGCCGACGCAGTCGTTGATGCCGCCGGTCGACGCCTGGGCGCCGCCCTCGTGCAGCAGCACGACGATCGCCTGTACGCCCTTGCGGCGCAGCTCGCGCGCGTACCGGTTGGCGGTGTCCGCCTCGTCGGCGAAGCTGAGGCCGGCGACGCCCTGCTGGCTGACGATCTGCGGGGTGCCCTCCAGGGTCATCCCGATGAAGCCGACCTTGACGCCCTGCACCTTGTGGATCGCGTACGGCGCCATCAGCGGCTTGCCGGTGGCGGTCGTGAAGGCGTTCGCGGACAGGTACTGGAAGCCCGCACCTCGGTACGGGGTGCCGTCGGCGCAACCGTCCACCGGGTGGCAGCCGCCGTTCTGGATCCGCAGCAGCTCGGCGGCGCCTTCGTCGAACTCGTGGTTGCCGACGCTGGCGTAGTCCAGCCCGGCCATGCTCAGCGCCTCGATGGTCGGCTCGTCGTGGAACGCGGCGGAGAGCAGCGGGGACGCGCCGATCAGGTCACCGGCGGCGACCGTGATGGTGTTCTTCTTCTTGGCTGCGGCGCGCAGCTCGGCAAGGTGGGTGGCCAGGAACTCGACGCCGCCCGCGGTCTGCCCGGCGATGGTGCCGCTGGACCCGGTCGGCGGTTCGAGGTTGCCGTGGAAGTCGTTGAGGGCGAGCAGGGTGACGTCGACCGGCTTCGGCCCGGCGTCGGCCTGCTCAGGGCTGGTGGCGACCGCGCCGAGAGCGGCCACCGCGAGCGCGGTCAGGCCGACAGCGGCCCGACGCATCCCGGGTATGAACATGGATCTCCTCGTGAGAATCGGCGCGTACGGTGCCTGGCCTCTGGGTCGACCGGGCCGCCGACGGACGCCGTCGAAAGGGTCGCGGATGACGGTGGTTGAGCATGGCCCCGCCCCGACAGCCTCTCATCCGGACGCCCACCGGTCGACCCGGGCAGCGCATCGGAGCAGCGCGTACGCCGAGGCCGCTATCGATCATCGTTTAACGCGGTCTGCCGGACAACGTCGGACCCAGGGTCTAGAAAGGACGGGACAGCCAACGAGGAGTGGGGGCGGCATCGTGAGCGGAACGACACCCGTGGCGGAGCAGGTGCGATCGGTCGACGGCACACCCATCGCGTTCGAGCGGTCCGGTGCCGGGCCGGCGGTCGTCCTCGTCGGCGGCGCGTTCAGCGATCGCAACGCGACCCGCGATTTGGGCGCGGCGCTGGCGCCGGATTTCACCGCCTTCAGCTATGACCGTCGCGGTCGCGGCTACAGCGGCGACACCGCACCGTACGAGGTCGGCCGCGAGATCGACGACCTGGCCGCCCTGATCGCGGCGGCGGGTGGTTCCGCCGCGGTCTACGGCATCTCCTCCGGTGCCGTCCTGGCCGCCCTCGCCACCGCACAGGGCCTGCCGGTGACCAAGTTGGTCATGTTCGAGCCACCGTTCCAGGTAGGCCCGCACGTTGGCGTCAGCAAGGACATCACCCCGCAGCTCATCGAGCTGATCGCCGCCGACGACCGGGACGGCGCGGTGGAGACCTTCCTCAGCGCCTCGGTGGGGCTGCCGGCCGAGCAGATCAGCGGGATGCGGTCGCAACCGGTGTGGGGTGGGCTGACGGCGGTCGCGCACACGCTGGTGTACGACTCGATCGTCACCGCCGGAGGGCGACTCCCCGCCGAGCGGCTGGCGGCCATCACCGCGCCGACCCTCGCTGTGGACAGCACCGGCAGTCCACAGTGGCTGCGGGACGCGAGTCGGGCGGCGGCCGAGGCCGTTCCGGGCGGCCGGTCCGTGAGCCTCGACGGCGGTTACCACGACGTGCCGCCGACGACGCTGGCCCCCGCGCTGCGCGAGTTCCTGCTCGGTTGACCGCCCAGCGGTCGACGAGGCGCGAGCCCGCGGGTCAGCCGTCAGCCAGCGCCTTGTCGACCAGGGCAGCTACGGCGGCCGGTGGCCAGGCGCCGGCAACGCCGGGCCGGGCCGCCAGGTAGGTGGCGATTCGCTCGGCGGGCCAGCCGTGCGACTCGCGCAGCCCTCGGGCGATCATGCCGAGGTAGATCGGCGCGGGAGGTCGGCACGGCACGGCTGACGCCCTCTCGGGGGCGGTGAAGGTGAGCATCGGAACACCGTCGCGGCTGCCCGGGCAGATCAGCGTCTCGTACCGTCCCGGGCCGAGCGTGGCCCGCCCGTTGGCGACGGCGGCGTCGATGGCCGCGCCGGTCGCCGGGATCAGCTCGGTCGTGTTGCCCGGCGGGCGGTACATCTCCTGGGCCGCGATGTCGGTGAACTGCTCCAGGGTGACCAGGTAGGCGCGGGCTGCGGCGTCACCCGGCAGGTGCGGGTCGTAGAAGGCCATGCCGCCGGTCCAGGCACCGGACTCGCCGGCGAAGTAGATGCCGCCGGGCAGCGACACCGGTGCCGACCGGCTCGGTGGACGCCGGTCGCGGCAGCCCGGGTACGTCCGCTTTCCGCCGGGTGGGCAGCCGCCACCGATGTACCAGCCCAGCCGGGCGGCGTGCATGTTCGAGCCGTACGAGACGTACCAGGCCAGCACGACGACCCCTCAGAAGCCGCAGGTCTGCCCGGCGGTGTGGCTCACCTGCACGGTGTGGGTCACGCATCCGCCGGCCTCGACCGAGTGGAGCAGGAAGGCGGTGGGCTCGTTGACCCAACCGATCTGCTCGTCGGCGCTCATGGTGAGGGTGCTCTGCTTCCAGGTGCTGGGCGCCACGGTGAGGACGGTGCCCGCGTACGCCGTGGTGACCGGGCGGTGCAGGTGGCCGGCGCCGACCCGTACCACGTGCCGGTGCCGGCCGATCACCTCGGCGAGCGCGTCACCGTCGGCGAGCCGGATGGAGTCCGCCACGGGGATGCCGACCGCGACCGGCGGGTGGTGCAGAAAGATCACGGCGGGCACCTCGGGGCGCCCGGCCAGCACCCCGTCGAGCCAGCCGAGCTGTTCCTCGCCGAGTAGGCCGCCGTCGCTGCCGGGGACGAGCGAGTCGAGCACCACGACGGACGCCGCATCGTGGTCGACGTGGTAGTAGGCCGAGAAGCCGCCGCCGAGCAAGGGCGTGCCGCCGAACGCGTCGAGCAGGGACTCCCGGTCGTCATGGTTACCGGTGGTCAGGTGCACCGGCAGCGGAAAGCGGGCGATCACCTCGCGCAGCGCCGCGTACTCGTCGGGCTGGCCGTGGTCGGCCAGGTCGCCGCTGATCACCACGCAGTCCGGTCGGGGTCGCAACGCCAGCACCCGGCCGAGCGCTCGGTGCAACCCGGCGGCCGGTTCGGCGGCGAGCAGGCCGGTGGTCAGGTGCGGGTCACTGAGCTGGGCGATGAGCATGGGCTCGCCTCCTCGGCGCCGGGAGGCTTCACGCTATCGGCAGGCGCGGCGTCCCGGGGGGCATGCGTCCACAGGCTGCGTCCACAGCCTGTGGATAGCACGTGTGTACGAAGCCCGGCCGCTCCCAGCCACCGTGAGTACGCTTGATCGAGCGGTTCGGCGTCGGCCGAGCCCCTCCCCTACCTGGAACGACGTGCGAGTGGATCATCAGCGAGTCATCCGTGACGTCACCGTCCGCCTGCCGATGGCGTCGAGCACGCCGGAGGCGTGCCGGTGGACGGTCACCGCGCTGTCCCGCCACACCCCGGCGACCATCTCCGTGCTGCTCGCGGTCCACGACCGCCTGCGCTGCGTCGCCGCGACCGGGGCCTGGCAGGTCTTCGCCACCGTGCCGGCGCGGACCGGCATCGTCGGCCGGGTGTACGCGACCGGCGTCCCCGCCGTCGTCCCGGACGTCACCGTCGACCCGGACTATCTACCGGTCCGCCCGGATGTGACCGCCGAGCTGTGCGTACCGGTGCTGGACCCGACGGGCCGGGCGATCGGCGTACTCGATTTGCAGTGGAGTGAGCCGACCGACCTGAAGCCGTGGCGAGAGACCGCGCAGCGGCTGGCCGACGGGCTCGGCGCGCGGATCACCGCCCTCGGTGGCCCACCTGCGGAGAGTCGCAGCGAGAAGCTGCTTCGCCACGCGGCGGCGCTCTCCTCCGCGCCGACCGAGGGCGAGGTGATGGGGGCAGCGGCCCGCGCCGCCCGGGAGGTCTCCACGCTCTCCACCGCGCTGCTGCTGATCGGCGGTCAGCTCGGCCCGTCCCCGGCGACGCCGAGCGACCTGGAGACCCGGATTCGCGCCGAGCTGGCCGCGGCGGGTCCGGCCGCCCTGGACCGGATGGTCGTGCGGGCCCATCGTTACGGCGCCGGGTACACGCTGGGCGAGACCGGGCATCCCCCGACCGAGGACTACCGCCCGTTGACCCGGGCGGGGGTACGCACGCTGGTGGCCGTGCCGGTCGGGCCCACGGACGCCGGTGGGGTGCTGCTGGTCGCCGACGAACGCGCACTGCGCCCGGACCCGACCACTGTCAGCCTGATGGAGTTGCTCGCCGGGCAGGCCTGGACGAGCGTGGACCGGCTGCGCACGCTGGCCCGGCTGCGGGAGCAGGCCAGCTCCGACCCTCTGACCGGGTTGCGGCACACCGGCCCGTTCGGGCAGCGGATCGCGGCGGCCACCCCCGGGCGTACGGCTCTGCTCGCGATCGACGTGGACGGCTTCAAGACCGTGAACGACACGTACGGCCACCAGGCCGGCGACCGGGTGCTGGTCGGGTTGGCCCGGGCGCTGGAGGGGGCGCTGCGGCACGGCGACGAGTTGTACCGGATCGGCGGCGACGAGTTCGTCGCGGTGATCGAGGTGAGCCGCCCGGAGGAGGCGGTCCGGATCGCCGAACGGCTCACCGAGGCGGCACGACGCATCGGCCGCACGATCAGTGTGGGCGTCGCTCTGCCCCGCCCCGGCGAAACCCCGGACCGCACCCTGAAGAGAGCCGACCAGGCCCTCTACGCGGTGAAACGCCAAGGCCGAGACGGCGTCCTGCTCTCTGCGGCGTAACCGCCCCCAGGTCCCCGCCGATCTTGCACTTTCGGTTGCCGTTTTGTCGCCCTCGCCCCTTGTGCCGGCACAGAAACTGCAAGATCGCGGCAGCGGGGGGTGAGGGTCAGGGGGTGCGGAGTTCTTTGGCCAGGAGTTCGGCGATCTGGGCGGTGTTGAGGGCTGCGCCCTTGCGGAGGTTGTCGCCGGTGACGAAGAAGTCGAGGGCGCGGGGATCGTCCAGGGCGCGGCGGATCCGGCCGACCCAGGACGGGTCGGTGCCGACGGCGTCGATCGGCATCGGGAACTCCCCGGCCGCGGGGTCGTCGACCAGGATCACCCCGGGCGCGTTGCGCAGCGCCTCGCGGGCGCCCTCGGCGTCGACCTCGGTGGCGAAGACCGCGTGCACGGCGACCGAGTGGGCGGTGACCACCGGCACCCGGACGCAGGTGGCGGAGACCTTGAGGTCGGGGAGGCCGAGGATCTTCCGCGACTCGTTGCGGATCTTCATCTCTTCCGATGACCAGCCGCTGTCCGCCGGGGAGCCGGCCCAGGGGACCACGTTGAGCGCCATGGGTGCCGGGAACGGACCCAGGTCGTCGCCGACCGCCTGGCGTACGTCGCCGGTGCGCGAGCCGAGCGCCCGATCGCCGGCGACCTTGGTGAGCTGGTCGTGCAGGATGTCGACGCCGGACTGACCGGCTCCGGAGACCGCCTGGTAGGAGGCGAGCACCAGCTCCCGTAGGCCGTACTCGCGGTGCAGCGGCGCGACGGCGACGATCATCGCGAGGGTTGTGCAGTTGGCGTTGGCGATGATTCCCCGGGGCCGGTTGCGGACCTGCTCGGGGTTGATCTCCGGAACGACCAGCGGGACGTCGCGGTCCATCCGGAACGCGCCGGAGTTGTCGACAGCGATCGCGCCCCGGGCGACGGCGATCGGCGCCCACTCGGCGGAGACCTCGTCGGGCACGTCGAACATGGCCACCTGGACCCCGTCGAACGCCTCGGGGGTCAGCGCCTGGACGACGAGTTCCTCGCCCCGGCAGCGGACCCGGCGTCCGACGGAGCGCTCGGAGGCGAGCAGCCGGATCTCACCCCAGACGTTGCGTCGCCCGGTGAGCAGCTCACACATCACGGTGCCGACGGCACCTGTCGCTCCGACCACGGCGAGGGTGGGCAGCGCCGTCATCGGCGCTACCTACCTGTCCCCGCGTAGACCACGGCTTCGGTGTCGCCGCCCAGCTCGAACGCGTCGTGGATGGCGCGGACGGCGGCGTCGAGGTCGGTGTCCCGGCAGACCACGGAGACCCGGATCTCGGAGGTGGAGATCATCTCGATGTTGACCCCGGCCGCGCCGAGCGCGGCGAAGAAGCCGGCCGCCACCCCGGGGTGCGAGCGCATACCCGCGCCGATCAGCGAGACCTTGCCGACGTGGTCGTCGTAGAGCAGGCCCTTGAACTTGACCGGCTCCTGGATCTTGCTGAGCGCCGCCATCGCGGTGGGGCCATCGGCCTTGGGCAGGGTGAACGAGATGTCCGTCCGGCCGGTGCCCTCGGTGGAGACGTTCTGCACGATCATGTCGATGTTGATCTCGGCGCCGGCGACGGTGTCGAAGATCCGCGCGGCGGCACCCGGCTCGTCGGGCACCCCGACGATCGTGATTTTGGCCTCACTGCGGTCGTGCGCGACCCCGGTGATCAGTGCCTGCTCCACGGAAAGGTCCTCCATCGATCCGGTGACCATCGTGCCGGTGTTGGTCGAGTATGACGAACGGACGTGGATCGGCAACCCCGCCCGCCGGGCGTACTCCACGCTACGCAGGTGCAGCACCTTCGCGCCGCAGGCGGCCAGCTCCAACATCTCCTCGTAGGTGATGTGCTGGATGTGTCGGGCGTTGGGCACGATCCGCGGGTCGGCGGTGAAGATGCCGTCCACGTCGGTGTAGATCTCGCAGACGTCGGCGTGCAGGGCGGCGGCGAGCGCCACGGCGGTGGTGTCCGAACCGCCGCGGCCCAGCGTGGTGACGTCCTTGGTGTCCTGCGAGACGCCCTGGAAGCCGGCCACGATGACCACCGAACCCTCGTCGAGCGCGCCCTTGAGCCGCCCGGGGGTGACGTCGATGATCCGGGCGCGGCCGTGCACCGAAGTGGTGATCACGCCGGCCTGCGAACCGGTGAACGAACGGGCTTCGTACCCCAGGTTGTGGATGGCCATGGCCAGCAGGGCCATCGAGATCCGCTCCCCGGCGGTGAGCAGCATGTCCAGCTCGCGGCCCGGCGGCAGCGGGCTGACCTGGTTGGCCAGGTCGAGCAGCTCGTCGGTGGTGTCGCCCATCGCGGAGACCACCACCACCACGTCGTCGCCGGCCTTGCGGGCGGCAACGATGCGCTCGGCCACCCGCTTGATCCGCTCGGCGTTGGCGACGGAGGACCCGCCGTACTTCTGCACCACGAGTGCCACGACGGTGCACTCCCTCCCAGCGACCCTGAGCGTGCCGACGCCGCCGGAACCGGGGCCGGCGGCGCGTGTCAGACCCCATGAGGGTATCCGGCGGACAACGAAGCCGGGTCAGGTGATCCCACCATCCGGCCCGGCCGGGACCGGCCGGGCCGGTCCCACCAGGTCCGACGGGTACGCCGGGACGCCCCGCCCGACACGCCGGAAGGAGCCCGGTACGCGCCGGCACCCACCGACCGTCCGCACCCACCAGAATGGGCCGGTGCCCGTCCTCATCCGCTCGGCCGGCCGCGTGCTCGGGCCGCTCGTCCTCGCCCTGCCAGCCCTCCTGGTCGCCTGCACCAGTGAACAGCCTCCGACTCCGCCGCCCGTCGATCCGGGGCCGGTCGAGGTGGACGCCGCACGCGATGAGCTGGCCGCGCTGGCCGCGGCGGCTCAGGACCGTCACCTGGTGGCCCAGTACGTCTACAGCCAGGCGGGCAAACCGGATCGCACCATCGTGTTCACCAGCGCGAACGACGGCAGCTGGCGGGTGGATGTGCCGGGGAGTGCCCTGGGTGGCACCGCCGATGTCTCGATGGCCAGCACTGCCGACGGGCTGTTCCAGTGCGCCCTGCCGTCGGCCGGTCATACCGGGTCGGCGAGTTGCGTACGCCTGGGTGATCGCGACGATGCGATCCCACGCCGGTCGGACCCCCGGGTCCAGCACCTGCTCACCGACTGGTTGAACGTGCTCACCGACCGCCGCGCGCCGTTGGCGGTCGCCCCGGCCAACCCGCCCAAGGGCCTCACCGGCACCTGCTACTCGGTGGATTCCACCTCGGCGTCGCTCAACGCCCCGCTGGATGTGGGCATCTACTGCTACGACCAGGACGGCACGCCGACCGGCGTCCGGACCGGGGCCGGGACGCTGCGGCTGGCCGCCGCGCCCGGCCCGGCACCGGCCACCGTGCAGCTGGCCGGCCCGGTGGTGATCGACCGGGAGCCGCTCGACACCGCGGCGCCGCCGACCCCGGACCCGTCGGAGAGCCCAAGCGCGGGAACGCCCTGATCTTCGTCCCGTTACGGGTGCTCTTGCCCACATTTAGCCACCCCATCCTGAGGGGCGAATCACCCATACAGGACGATCCGGTGTATGGCCGACCTCACCCCGCTGCTCGCCTACCGCTGGAGTCCACGAGCTTTCGACCCGAGCGCCGAGCTGACCCCGGAGGAGTCCGCCTCGCTGCTTGAGGCCGCGCGCTGGGCCCCGTCGGCGGAGAACGGGCAGCCCTGGCGGTTCGCCCTCGGCCACCGCGACGACGAGACCTGGAAACGGATCCTGATCAGCCTCCCGGTCGACGACCAGATCTGGATCCGGCACGCCGCGACCCTGGTGGTCGGCGCCCACACCGGCCTCGACACCGAGCGGGCCGCGTACGACCTGGGCCAGGCGGTCGCCCACCTGACCGTGCAGGCCACCGCGCTGGGCCTGCACGTGCACCAGCTCACCCGGTTCGACCGGGCCGGCCTCTCCACCGAACTCGACCTGCCCGGCGGCGTCCGCCCGTTGGTGGTCGCCGCCGTCGGCCGACTCGGGGACCCGTTCGCCCTTCCGGCCGAACTGCGGGCCAGGGAGACCGGCCTGCGTCACCGCCGTCCGGTCGCCGACCTGCTGCTGCGCTGAGCCGGCTCACCCGCCGCGGCTGGCCCGTACGAGGACCGCCGCGGCATCGGTGTTGCGATAGCGCACGTGCCGACCCTCGCGGGACCGGGACACCAGGCCTGCGCCGTGCAGCGCGGCCAGGTGCTGGGAGACGTTTCCAGCGGACATCCCGGTGAGTCGGGCCAGGTCGGTGGTGGTCAGCGCCGTCTCGAGCAGGTACAGCAGCGCGGTCCGGCCCGGCCCGATCACCCGCGCCAGTGGGTCGCCGGACGGCGGCGCGGCCGCCTCCCAGAGCGTCCCGACGGCACGGACCGGGTACGCGCCGGCCGGCAGCGAATCCTCCAGCAGGTTCCACAGCACGTGCTGCTCGGTGAACACCGTCGGGTTCAGCGCCAGCCCACGACCGCGGAGGTCGAAGTCCCGCTCGAACGTGTCGTCGCTGATCACCCGGTCGCCGTGCCAGCGCAGACTCGGGTGGAGCTGCTCGAAGAACCGACCGGCGCCGCTCTCGGCGAGCTGCGCGGCCCGGTACGCCACGTCGGCGTCGAGCAGCGCCCGCATCCGCGGCCAGTCCGGGGCGATCGCCTCGTCGTGCCAGACCCGCACCGCGTCGACGACCTGCGGCAGCAGCCCGCCGGGGTCGGCGAGCAGCGCCCGCCCGAACGGGCTCAACGGTTTCCGCCAGGTGGTCGACAGCAGGTCCTGGACCACCACGGCCGGCGGCGTCGCGGCGATCTGGTCGAGCTGCTCGGCCATCTCCACGTTCGGTCGGGCCGCCGGGGTGAGGAAGTCGGGCAGCCAGCGACCCGGCACGACCAACCCCACCAGAGGTCGGACCCGGTCGGCCACCTCGGGACGACGCAACTTCACCCGGGCCCGGTCGATCCAGGGCAGGTGCACCGCGTAGCGGATCGGGTTGGCCACCGCCCACATGCTCATGACCGTCTCGTTGGCCGGTGACACGGCGAGCCGTACTCCCGCCACGTCGGCCAGGCTGAACCGCAACTCGGACACACGCCCCCCAGGAACAGGATTCGGTCCAGCCTAAAAGACTCGACCGGACCGATGGGGGCCCGCTTCACTCCCCGGACATGGGGACCAGAGAAACCATCCGCACCGCCGTTCGAGACGTCGTACCGCCGGCCGGGCTGACCCGCGCCCTGGCCGTGCAGGCCATGGTCTACGCCGTCGGCAGCGGCCTGTTCCACGCCGGCAGCGCCGTCTTCTTCACTCGCGCGCTCGGGCTCAGCGCCGCCCAGGTCGGGTTGGGGCTGTCCGTCGCGGCGGGGGTGTCGCTGCTGGGCACGGTGCCGCTGGGTGGGCTCACCGACCGGTACGGGCCGCAGCGGGTCTGGGTGGTGGGGCTGGTGCTCAACGCGGCGCTGTTCGCGACCTACCCGTTCGTGGGCGGCTTCGCGGGGTTCCTCGCCGTGGTGGTGGCGCTGGCCGCCGTGGACGCCGCTGTCGGCGTGGCCCGACAGGTCTACTCGATCAACGCGCTTCCGCCGGCCGAACGGGTCACGGCGATGGCGTACCAGCGCTCGTCGCTGAACGTCGGCTTCGGGCTCGGCGCGGTGATCAGCGGCCTGGTGCTGGCGGTGGACACGATCACCGCGTACCGGGGGATGGTCTGGTTCATCTCGACGGTCTTCCTCGTGACGGCCCTCTTCGTGCGGCGCCTGCCCCGGCTGCCGCAGGTGGCCCGACCGGCGGAGCCGATGAGTCGGCTCGCCGTGCTGCGGGACCGGCCGTTCATGGCGGTGTCCCTGGTGTCCGGGCTGCTCACCGCGCACGGGGTGCTCTACCTGACGGTCATGCCGCTGTGGATCCTCACCCACACCGACGCCCCGAAGACGATGATCGCCGGGCTGGTGCTGCTCAACACGATCCTGATCGTGCTGCTCCAGGTGCGTGTCAGCCGGGGTGCGGACACCGCAGCCGGCGCGGCCCGGGCCTCCCGCCGGGGCGGCCTGCTGATCGCCCTGTTCTGCCTGGTCCTGCCGATCTCCGGGGTCACCCGGGGCCTGCTGACCGTCGTGGTGCTGGTGGCCGCCGCCATGCTGCTGATCCTGGCCGAGCTGATCGAGTCGGCGGGCAGCTGGGGGCTCACCGCCACCCTTCCGCCGGCCGACCAGCGCGGTGCGTACGTGGGGGCGCTCGGACTCGGCGTGCAGGTCCAGTACCTGATCGCGCCGGCGGGGCTGACCGCGCTCGGGGTGACCACCGGCGGGTGGGGCTGGTTACCGACGGCAGCGATCTTCGTGCTGGTAGCGGCGGCGATCGTGCCCGCGGTGGCCTGGGCGCAACGGACGCCGAGGCTGGGTGCCGAGGCCGCAGAGCCGGCCATGACCCCGGTCCCATAGTCCGGACCTGTCTTTCCACCCCCCGTTCCATCACGTAGGGTGACCTGGACATGTGGCAGGCGCTTCTTCTCCTTAGCCGCCGCGACGAGGCCTGACCGGCCGGCACCTCGTCGCGGAGTCGCATCGCGCCGTCCAGCACATCCGAACTTCTTCTCGGCACCGCCGCGCACCGTCGCCCGGCATTTCGCCGACACCTTCCGATCTGCTGACGCCACATGTTCCAGGGAGCACTCTGAGATGGCTCAACCTGTCACCGACGCTGAGACCGATCCGATCGCCCGGCAACGCCCGAGCCGGATGCCGTACCACCGCTACCAGCCGTACCAGGAGCAGTTCCGGGTCGAACTGCCCGACCGCACCTGGCCCACCCGCGCCGTCGAGGCCGCCCCCCGCTGGTGCGCCGTGGATCTCCGCGACGGCAACCAGGCCCTGATCGACCCGATGTCGCCCGAGCGCAAGCGCCGGATGTTCCAGCTGCTGGTCCAGATGGGCTACAAGGAGATCGAGGTCGGCTTCCCCTCGGCCAGCCAGACCGACTTCGACTTCGTCCGGCAGCTCATCGAAGACGACATGATTCCGGACGACGTCACCATCCAGGTGCTCACGCAGTGCCGGGAGCACCTGATCGACCGGACGTTCGAGTCGCTGCGCGGCGCGAAGCGGGCCATCGTGCACTTCTACAACTCGACCTCCACCCTTCAGCGGCGGGTGGTCTTCGGTCTGGATCGGGACGGCATCGCCGACATCGCCACCACCGGGGCGCGGCTCTGCCAGAAGTACGCGGAGATCCACACCCCGGACACGGAGATCTTCTACGAGTACTCGCCGGAGTCGTACACGGGCACCGAGCTGGAGTACGCGCTGGAGGTCTGCTCCCGGGTGATCGACGTGATCGATCCGACCCCGGACCGGCCGCTGATCATCAACCTGCCGGCCACCGTCGAGATGGCCACCCCCAACGTGTACGCCGACTCGATCGAGTGGATGCACCGGCACCTGCCGCGCCGGGACAGCGTGGTGCTGAGCCTGCACCCGCACAACGACCGGGGCACCGGCGTGGCCGCCGCCGAGCTGGGCCTGCTCGCCGGCGCGGACCGCATCGAGGGCTGCCTGTTCGGCAACGGCGAACGCACCGGCAACGTCGACCTGGTGACCCTGGGGCTCAACATCTTCTCCCAGGGCATCGACCCGATGATCGACTTCTCGAACATCGACGAGATCCGACGAGCCGTCGAGTACTGCAACCAACTGCCGGTGCACGAGCGCCACCCGTACGCGGGCGACCTGGTCTACACCGCCTTCTCCGGTTCCCACCAGGACGCGATCAAGAAGGGCTTCGACGCCCTCGCCGCCGACGCGAAGGCGGCCGGCGTACCGATGGACGAGCACACCTGGGCGGTGCCGTACCTGCCGATCGACCCGAAGGACCTGGGCCGCACCTACGAGGCGGTCATCCGGGTCAACTCGCAGTCCGGCAAGGGCGGCGTCGCGTACATCATGAAGAGCGAGCACCAACTGGACCTGCCGCGCCGGCTCCAGATCGAGTTCTCCGGGGTGGTGCAGCAGGTCACCGATCACGACGGCGGCGAGGTCGACCCGGCCGCCATGTGGGAGATCTTCGCGACGCACTACCTGCTCGACCACCAGCCCGACCCGACGGTCCGGTTGGCCGGCTACACGATCGGCACGGTGGACGGCAAGGTCGAGATCGAGGCCCAGGTCGGTGTGGGCGGCGAACAGCGCTCGCTCGCCGCGGTCGGCAACGGCCCGATCGACGCGTACGTCAACGCGCTCCAGTCGGTCGGGGTGGGCGTACGGGTGCTCGACTACCACGAGCACGCGCTCTCCTCCGGTGGTGACGCGCAGGCCGCCGCGTACGTGGAGTGTGAGGTGGACGGCAGGACGGTCTGGGGTGTCGGCACCGACGCCAACATCGTCACGGCGTCGATCAAGGCGGTCACCAGCGCCGTCAACCGCGCCCGCCGCTGACCTGGGCGCGACACCCTCGAAGTGGCTTCCTACTTCGGGGGTGTCGCGGCGGGCAGTGAATGGCAGGGCTGGGACGGCGGGGCTTTCCGGGGCGGTCGGTGGACCAGCACCAGGGCCAGCAGCGCGCCGGCCACGAGCAGCCCGGCACACCACTCCATCGCAGCCCGGAACGCGTCGGTCAGCTCGGCCTTCTGCTCGTAGCCGCCGCCGGAGAGCCCGACGAGCAGCGGCAGCGCCGCCACCGCGAGCAGGCCGCCGGCGCGGGACGCGGCGTTGTTGAACCCGCTGGCCACACCGGAGAACCGGTCCTGCACGGCGGCCAGCACCGACGCGGTCAGCGGTGCCACCACCAGGGTCAACCCGATGCCGAAGAGCAGCACCCCGGGCAGCACGTCCCGCCAGTACGACGCGCCCGGTCCGACGCCGCGCAGCAGCAGCAGGCCGACCGCGGCTACCACCGGTCCGATTGCCAGCGGCAGCCGTGGGCCGATCCGGGCCGACAGCGCACCGGCGCGCGCGGAGCCGACCAACAGCAGCACTGTCATCGGCAGCAACGCGATGCCGGTGCGGAAGGCCGACCAGCCGACCACGTTCTGCAGGTAGACGGCGAAGAAGAAGGTGAAGCCGCCGAGTGCTGCGTAGACGACGACTGTGAAGAGGTTCAGCACCGAGAAGAGTCGGCTGCTGAACAGCCCGGTGGGCAGCATCGCGGCGTCGCCACGCCGCCGTTCCAGCAGGACGAAGGCCACTGCGGAGAGCACCCCGACCACGGCTGCGATCAGCACCTCGGCGGAGTCGAACCCGCGAGCCGGCGCGTCGATCAGGGCGTAGGTGACGCCGGCGAGCGCGAGCGCTCCGAGCAGGGCTCCGGCGACGTCGAACCGCCGTCGGGCCCGACCCCGTCCCTCGGTGCGGGAGGCGCTCTCGTCCCGGCTCTCCGGCACCCAGCGCAGGGCGGCGAGCAGCACCAGCACGGCGATCGGCAGGTTGAGGAAGAAGATCCAGCGCCAGGAGAGCGCGTCGATCAGCCAGCCCCCGATGAACGGGCCCAGCGCTGTGGACACCCCGGACAGCCCGGCCCAGGCGCCGATCGCCCGGCCCCGGTCGTCCGGATGGAAGCTCGCCTGGAGCACCGACAGCGACCCGGGTGTGAGCAGCGCGCCACCGGCGCCCTGGAGGAACCGGGCCGCGATCAGCATGCCGGTGTCCTGTGCCAGCCCGCAGAGCACGGAGGCGGCGGTGAACCAGACCACGCCGATGAGGAAGACGCGTCGTCGGCCGAAGCGGTCGCCGAGCGCGCCGCCGAGCAGCACGAACGCCGCCAGCATCAGCAGATAGCCGTTGATGGTCCACTGGAGATCGGCCACGTTCGCGCCGAGGTCCTGCCCGAGTTTCGGCAGCGCCACGTTGACGACGGTGCTGTCGAGGAAGACCATGCCAGAGGCGAGTACGGCGGCGAGCAGCGTGCCCCGGCCGGCGGTGGTGCCCATCCGGAGGGCGGTCGCCGGTACGGGTGCGGTCATCCCACCAATCTGCCTTGCATCATGTGGGAGACGCCACGAAACGCCGAAACCATGCCCGGGTACTGTGCGCAATCGCCGGGAGCCCCCAAGCTGGAGAGGTGTCGTCTGTGCGTACCAGATCAGGACCGCGAGCGGCGGTGGCCGCGCTCACCGCGGCGCTGGCGCTCGGCGTGGCCGGTTGCGTCCCGCAGGATGAGCCGACCACACCGCCGTCGAGCGACGGCGGCAACGCCGCGGAGCAGTTGAGTCAGCTCACCGTCGCTACCGCCGGCTCGATGAAGGGCTACAGCCGGGAGCGTTTCCCGCACTGGCGGGACACCGGCAAGAACTGCGATATCCGGGACAGCATCCTCCAGCGCGACGGCAAGGACGTGAAGCTCTCCGGCTGCAACGTGGTCGGTGGGCGCTGGGAGAGCGTGTACGACGGTCGCAGCTTCTCGGATCCCTCCGACGTGGACATCGACCACATGGTGCCGTTGGCCAACGCGTGGCGCTCGGGTGCCGACGAGTGGGACAACGCGAAGCGCGGGGATTTCGCCAACGACACCACCCGTCCGCAGCTCTTCGCGGTTTCCGCCTCGTCGAACCGGGCAAAGGGTGACCAGGACCCGTCGCAGTGGAAGCCGGCAAACCGGTCTTACTGGTGCAAATACGCCCAGGACTGGGTGGCGGTCAAGCACTACTGGCGGCTGACGGTGACCACCGCCGAGAAGGCCGCCCTGACCGACATGTTGGAGGGCTGTTCAGTGGGGAGCGATTCGTGAGCGCCGCCGGGGAGAGCGGTCCGTCCGCCGCCGGCATGACCGCCGACGGCACCGCCGAGACCCCCGCCGCCGTGCCGGGTGCCGGCATGGTCGCGGATTCGGGCGGGGCGGCCGGCCCGCAGGCCCGCACCACCGACATCGTGCCCGGCCCCGGCGGCGTGATGACCGACGAGGTCGGCGTCGTCACCGGTGACCTGACGCTGCGCACCGAGTACGCGGACGGCAAGGTCACAGTGCGGGTGCAGTACAAGGACGCGGACGAGTGGTACGCGGTGACCGGCACGTCGGTCACGCTGGCCGACCCGGCTGGGCTGGACGCGGTGCACGGCGTCGCCGTGGGGCTGCTGAACCGCCCCGAGGGCTGACGAGCGCCGGCACCGCGTCCAGTCTCAGACGTACGAGCCGGGCTCGGTGGGCGCGGAGACCACGCCCGGCGCGTCCCCCTCGCCCTCGGGTCGGACGATCTGCGCGCTGACCCCGTGCGGGCGCAGTTCGCCGCTGGCGATCTGCTCGGCCCAGTGGCAGGCCACCCGGCTGACGCCGATGTCCCGCAGCACCGGTCGCTCGTCGGCGCAGCGGGTGGGCTGCGCCCACGGGCAGCGGGTGTGGAAGCGGCAGCCGGACGGCGGGTTGGCCGGGGACGGCAGGTCACCGGCGAGCAGGATCCGCTCCCGGCGGTCCTCCACGTCCGGGTCCGGCACCGGCACCGCCGACATCAGCGCCCGGGTGTACGGGTGCAGCGGCTCGGTGTAGAGCCGGTCGCTCGGCGCCTCCTCGACCAGCGCGCCCAGGTACATGACGCCGACCGTGTCGGAGATGTGCCGCACCACCGCGAGGTCGTGCGCGATCACCAGGTAGGTCAGCCCCAGGCTGTCCTGGAGTTCGTCCAGCAGGTTGACCACCTGGGCCTGGATCGACACGTCGAGCGCCGAGACCGGCTCGTCGGCGACGATCAGCTCCGGCCCGAGCACCAGCGCGCGGGCGATGCCGATGCGCTGCCGCTGCCCGCCGGAGAACTCGTGCGGGTAGCGGGACAGCGCCCAGCGCGGCAGCCCGACCGCGTCCAGCGTCTCGCCGATGATCCGTCGACGGTCGGTGCGGTCGGTGCCGATCCCGTGGGTCTGCAGGCCCTCGGTCAGGATCGATTCGACGTTCTGCCGGGGGTCGAGGCTGGACATCGGGTCCTGGAAGATCATCTGCATCCGGCGACGCATGCTGCGCAGCTTGCCGGGCGGCAGCGTCGTCAGCTCGACGCCGTCGAAGCTGACCTCACCGGCGGTCGGCGGGGTGAGCTGGAGCAGCGCCCGGCCCAACGTGGACTTGCCGCAGCCGGACTCACCCACCAGGCCGTACGTCTTGCCCCGCGCGATGCTCAGGTCGACCCCGTCGACGGCCTTCACCTGGCCGACCACCCGGTCGAAGAGCACCCCCCGTTTGATCGGGAAGTGCACCTTCAGGTCGCGCACCTCGACGAGGACGTCGTTCTCGCTCACGCTGATTCCTCCTCGCGCGGGGCGGGCACCATGCCCGGCAGCGGCTCCGGGTTGACGCACCGGTAGCTCCGTCCGTCGTGCGCGTGCACCAGCTCCGGCGGCTCACCCACACACTCGTCGATCCGACGGGCGCAGCGCGGGGCGAAGGCGCATCCGTCCGGCCAGGGCAGCAGGTCGCGGACCGAACCGGGGATCGGGTTGAGCTTCTCGCCCCGCCCGGCGTCAAGGCGCGGCACCGAGCCGAGCAGACCCACTGTGTACGGGTGACGCGGCTGGCGGAACAGCGGACGACGGCGGGCCGTCTCCACCACCCGGCCGCCGTAGAGCACGTTGACGGTATCGACCATGCCGGCCACCACACCGAGATCGTGCGTGATCATCAACAGTGCGGTGCCGGAGTCCCGGACCAGTTCCTTGAGCAGCTCCAGTATCTGGGCCTGGATGGTGACGTCCAGCGCGGTGGTCGGCTCGTCGGCGATCAGCAGCCGAGGCTGGCAGGCCACCGCCATCGCGATGAGCGCACGCTGGCGCATCCCACCGGAGAGCTGGTGCGGATACTCCTTGAGCCGCCGCTTCGGGTCGGGGATGCCGACCCGGTCCAGCAGCGCCGCCGCCTCCTTCGCCGCGGTCTCGCCCTTCATCCCCCGGTGCCGGGCGAGCACCTCGGTCACCTGCAACCCGATCGGGATCACCGGGTTCAACGAGGAGAGCGGGTCCTGGAAGATCATCGCGATGTCCCGGCCCCGGATGTCCCGCCGCGACCGGTCGTCGAGCTGGAGCAGGTCCGTGCCGTCGAAGACGGCCTTGCCGCCGACCCGCAGGCCGGGCTGCTTGGGCAGCAGACCCATGATCGCGAGCGAGGTGACGCTCTTGCCACAGCCGGACTCGCCGACCAGGCCGACCACCTCACCGGCGTCGACCGAGAAGGACACCCCGTCGACCGCGTGCACGGCCCGCTGGCCGCGGCGCGCGAACGTGACGGAGAGATCTTCAACTTCGAGCAGTGCCATTACTGGCCCTCCGTTCGCGACTGCGGGGCTCGCAAGCTCACTCCTCGCGCTTCACACATGCCGGGCCTACTTCCGCAGCTTCGGGTCGAGGGCCTCACGCATCGCCTCACCCAGCAGGGTGAAGCCGAGCGCGGTGATGATGATCGCGACGGCCGGGTAGATCGCCAGTGACGGCCGGATGCCGAGGTACTGCTGCGCGTCGGCGAGCATGACCCCCCACTCCGGTACGGCGGTGTCCGGGTTGCCGAGGCCGAGGAAGGAGAGCGCCGCGGCCTCGATGATCGCGGTGGCCAGGGTCAGCGTGGCCTGCACGATCACCGGGGCGAGCGAGTTCGGCACCACGTGGGTCAGCGCGATCTTCGACTTCTTGACGCCGAGCGAGGTCGCCGCCAGCACGTAGTCGCTGTTGGCCTGGGAGATCATCGAGCCGCGCAGCAGCCGGGCGAAGACCGGCACCGAGACCACGCCGACCGCGATCATCACGGTGGTCAGGCTGGCCCCGAGCAGGGCGGCGATGCTCACCGCCAGCAGCAGGCTCGGCATCGCCAGCAGCATGTCGATGAAGCGCATCAGGGTGGTGTCGATCCACCGCCCCCACCGGCCACCGAGGCCGGCCGCAGCACCGGAGACGCCACCGATCAGTGCGCCGATCGCCAGACCGATCAGGGTGGAGACCACGCCGACCAGCAGGGTCTGCCGGGCACCCACGATCATCCGGCTGAACTCGTCACGGCCCTGATGGTCGTAGCCGAACCAGTGGTCGCCGTTCGGGCCGGGGATGACACCGGGCTTGATCAGCCCTTCCCGAATGCCGATCGTGTCCGTCGCCGCGTACGGCACGAGGAACGGGCCGACCACCGCGACCAGTACGAAGAGCGCCAGGATGACGGCGCCGACGATCGCGGCCGGGTTGCCGCGCAGCCGGCGGAACGCCTCCTGCCAGAGGCTGACGCCGCGTTCGTCGTCACGGGCGGCCAACTCGGAGAGCCGGTCGATCTTCTCGCGCTTCTTGCCTGGGCTGAGCGTCATCGCACCCTCACCCTCGGGTCGATGAAGCTGTAGGAGAGATCGACCAGGAGGTTCACCAGCACGTACACCACCGCGATGATCAGAATGAAGCCCATCAGCACCGGATAGTCGCGCTGGCCGATGGCCTCGGCGACGAACGCTCCAATGCCACTGAAGGCGAAGACGGTCTCGGTCAGCACCGCGCCGGAGAGCAGGCCGCCCGCGAGCAGACCGATCGAGGTGGCGACCGGCAGCATCGCGTTGCGCAGTACGTGCCGGCGACGGACCGTCTGCTCGGTCAGGCCCTTCGCCTCGGCGGTGCGGACGAAGTCCTCGTTGAGCACCTCCAGCACGCTCGCCCGGGTGATCCGGACGATGATCGCCAGCGGGATGCTGGCCAGCGCGATGGCGGGCAGCACCAGATGCCAGAGCGCGTCGGCGGCGGCGTCCCACTCGCGGGTCATCAGGCCATCGAGGACGAAGAAGTTGGTGACCCGGGTCGCCTCAAGCGTCGGGTCCTGCCGGCCGCTGGACGGGAACCAGTGCAGGTTCTCCGAGAAGATCGCCTTGAGCACGTAGCCCAGGAAGAAGACCGGGATGCAGATGCCGATCAGCGAACCGCCCACTGACGCGTGGTCCAGGAAACGGCCGCGACGGCGGGCGGCCAGGTAGCCCAGCGGGATGCCGATGCCGATCGCGATGATCATCGCGGTGATGGTCAGCTCGACGGTGCCGGGGAAGCGCTCGATGAACTCCGTGGTGACCGCCCGCTTGGTGGAGGTCGAGGTGCCCAGGTCGAGCTTGATCATCCGCCGGACGAACCGGCCGTACTGCACCAGGATGGGCTCGTCGAGCCCCATGTTGCGGCGGATGGCGGCACGCATCTCGGGCGTGCCGCGCTCGCCGAGGATGGCGGTCTCGGGGCCGCCGGGGAGCCGGCGGAGCCAGATGAAGAGCAGAAGGGAGAGCCCGAACAGCGTGGGTATCAGCTGAAGCAGGCGCCTGACGATGAACCGGAACACGGCGGCCTCGAAGGGGTGCGGAGGGTTGCGGGCGGGCGCTGTGCGACAGCGCCCGCCCGCGTTCCTTGCTGCGTCAGATCAGGACTTACTTGAACTCGGCGGTCGCGAAGCGCTCGTCGGTGAGCGGGCTCGCCTTGACGCCGGTCACGTCCTTGCCGAACACGATCGCCGGCGGCGAGTGCGAGATCGGCACACCGGGCAGGAACTCCATCACGGACTTGTTCAGGGCCTTGTACTTCTCGGTCCGGGCCGCGATGTCCGCGGTGGTGTCCGCGTCCTTGAACTGGTCGAACAGGGCCTTGTTGTTGAAGCCCCACTCGTCCTTCGGCCGGTCGAAGAAGGTGCCGATGAAGTTGTAGGCGTCGCCGTAGTCACCGGTCCAGCCCAGGAAGTGGATGTCGTGCTTGCTACCCGAGGTGGTGGCGTTCAGGTAGTCCGGGCTCCACTTCAGCGGGATCGCCTCGACGGTGATGCCAACGGCCTTCAGGTCCGCCGACAGCAACTCGAAGATGTCCTTCGGGTTCGGCATGTACGGCCGGGTGACCTCGGTCGGGTAGTGGAACTTCAGCGTCAGGTTCGACGCGCCGGCCTCGGCCAGCAGCGCCTTCGCCTTGGCCGGGTCGTAGGTGTACTTCGTGACGTCACCGTTCCAGCCCTCGACGGTGTCCGGCATGAAGTTGTCGGCGACCTTGGCACCCGGCGGCAGCTTGGAGGTGACCAGCTGCTGACGGTTCAGGGCGTACGCGATGGCCTGCCGGACGCGGATGTCGGCGAGCTTCGGGTTGCCCTTCTGGTTCATGGCCAGGTAGAGCACGTTGAACGCCGGGCGCGTGAGCATGTTGAAGCCCTCGCTCTTCAGCGGCTCGACGTCGGCCGGGCCAACCAGGTCGTAGCCCTGGATGTCGCCGGAGCGGAGCGCCTGCTTGCGGGCGTTCTCGTCCGAAATCGTCTTGAAGATGAGGGTCTTCAGCTTGGCCTTGGCGCCCGAGTAGTCCTCGTTGCGCTCCAGGGTCAGCGTCTTGTTGGCGACGTCCCAGGTCTTGAACTTGAACGGGCCGGTGCCGGTCGGGTGCGCCGTCGCGTACGCCGGGTACTTGATGTCCTCGGCGGTGCCCGCGACGTTGCTCGCGTCGAACTCCTGCAGCGCCTTCGGGCTGTGGATGGAGAACGAGGGGAGCATCAGCGCGGCCGGGATCTTGCTGGAAACCCGGGTGAACGCCAGGTCCACAGTGGTCGCGTCCTTGGCGGCGCACGACTTGAAGAGGCTCGCGGGCAGGTCTTCGCTCTCGTTCTTCGCGAAGCCACCCATGACGTCCTGCCAGTACGCGGTCACGTCCGGGCTCTGCATGAGGCCCTTGGCGTTGTACCAGCGGTTGAAGTTGACGCAGACGGCCTCGGCGTTGAAGTCGGTGCCGTCGTGGAACTTCACGCCCGAGCGGAGCTTGAAGGTCCAGGTGGTGCCGGCGGCGTCCGGGGTCCAGGACTCGGCCAGGCCGGGGGTGACCTTCGTGCCACCCTCCTCCGGTCGGACCAGGGTCTCGAAGACCTGACGCGCGACGCGCAGCGACTCACCATCGCTGGCGAAGCTCGGGTCGAGCACCTTCGGGTCTCCGGCGACGCCGAAGACGAGGGTGTCCTTCTTGCTACCACCGGATTTGTCGTCGTCGCGGTTGCTCTCGGCGCAGCCTGCTACCGCGAGGGCCGCGACCGCGATGGCCGCGATCGCGACCTTCGGCCTGGGTGCACGCATGTGTGCTTCACCTCGTCCTTGGGGGTACGGACAACGTGGTGACAGGGGTCACCGATGGCGGTGACCATAGCTCCCGATGCGTCCACCCGGAAACCGCTGAGTGGACGGTTGGTATCGGATCGTGCCTCAACCGCCGCTTGACATTCGATTCTTAGGTAAACAGCGGCAAAAACCGATCAATCAGCACCCGCGATGCCAAACTGTTACGTCGAACAGCCCCGATGAGGGCACAGGTGTCAGATCATTTCCGGGCAGAGACGCAGCGGTGGCCGGCACCCACACGGGGTGCCGGCCACCGGCCGTTCGTCAGGGGGATCAGACCGCGCGGCGCCCCTCGAAGGCCCGACCAAGGGTGATCTCGTCGGCGTACTCCAGATCGCCACCGACCGGCAGCCCGCTGGCCAGCCGGGTCACCGAGATGCCCATCGGCTTCACCATCAACGCCAGGTAGGTGGCGGTCGCCTCGCCCTCGGTGTTCGGATCCGTGGCCAGGATCAACTCCCGTACCCCGCCGCCACCGAGCCGGATCATCAGCTCCCGGATGCGCAGATTGTCCGGGCCGATCCCCTCCAGCGGATTGATCGCGCCACCCAGCACGTGGTAGCGACCGCGGAACTCACCCGTCCGCTCGATGGCCACCACGTCCTTGGGCTCCTCGACCACGCACAGCACCTCGTCGGTGCGACGCTGGTCGCGGCAGATCCGGCACTGCTCGGACTCGGCCACGTTGTAGCAGGTCGTGCAGAACCGCACCAGCTCCTTGACCTTGCGCAGCGCGCCGGCCAGCCGGTTGACGTCGGCCGGATCCGCCGAGAGGACGTGGAACGCGATCCGCTGAGCGCTCTTCGGACCCACGCCCGGCAGCCGACCCAGCTCGTCGATCAGATCCTGGATGGCACCTTCGTACATCTGCCGGCTCAGAAACCGGGCAGGCCGAGGCCGCCCATGCCGCCGGCGACCGGGCCCATCTTGCGCTCGGTCAACTCCCGGGCCGCCTCGGCGGCGTTGTGCACGGCCGCGACGACCAGATCTTCCAGCGTCTCCACGTCGTCCGGGTCGACGGCCTTCGGGTCGATCTTGATGGCCTTCAGCTCACCGGAGCCGGAGACGGTCGCGGTGACCAGCCCGCCGCCGGCGGTGCCGGTCAGCTCGGCCTCGGCCAGCTCGGCCTGGGCGGCGGCGATCTGCTGCTGCATCTTCTGCGCCTGCTTCAGCATCTGCTGCATGTTCGGCTGTCCACCTGGGCGCACGGGATGGCTCCTTCTCGCACTCGTCTGCTCGACCGCCGCTCAGCCTATCCGCTGGGACCGACCTCGCCCCGCCCGGTGCGTCCGCCCACGCCGAGCCTTCGGGTACGGCTACCCCTACCCCGAACCGGCCATCTGCTGGTAGTGCGCCCACAGCCGTCGCACTGGTCTGCTCGTGGCATGAACCTCAACCGCACCGGCCGGCTCGGCGCACTGTGCTGGCTCGCGGCCGCACCCATCTTCCTCGTCGCCAGCCTGATCACCGGGCTGCGGTGGCGCGAGCCCGCCTACAGCTGGGCCACCCACAACATCAGCGACCTTGGCAACGCCCACTGCGGCATCTGGGACACGACCCGCCCCCGCTACGTCTGCTCACCGTGGCACCCACTGATGAACACCGCGACACTGGCCACCGCCGTCCTGCTCGCCGCCGGGCTCCTGCTGACCTGGCGGATCCTCGGTCACGGCCCGGTGGTGCGCACGGCACAGACACTCCTGCTGCTGGCCACCGGCGGATACGCCCTCGTGGCCCTCCACCCGGCCGACATCGACGAGAACCTGCACGTCCTCGGCGCAGTCCTGATCATGGGGATGGGCAACATCGGCCTGCTCCTCGCCGGCTTCGCGCCACGTACCACGACGCTCGGCCGGTGGCGACGGCTAACCCTCACCGCCGGGCTGATCGCGCTGGCCGGAACAACACTGTTCGCCGCCCAGCAGGGCCTGGCCATCGGGGTAGGCGGCATGGAACGAGTAGCCGTCCTACCCTTCCCCCTCTGGGCCTGCGCCCTGGGTGTCCTGCTCGCCGAGGCCCCTCCCCTGCGCGATCTTGCACTTCCTGCCTCGACATAAGGGGGCATTCCACGCAAGACGACGACCGAAGCTGCAAGATCGCCGTGCCGAGCGGGGCCGCTAACGGGCGTCGACTTCGTTGATCTTCTCGGCGCCGAAGGTTTCCCGGAGCAGCCGTACCGCCTGCTCCTCGCTGGACTCCCGTGCGGTCTTCTCGTCGATGATCTCGTCCAACGGCTCGTCGCCCGGGTCGAACCCCTCAAAGGCCGGGGCCGCGGCCGGTGCCGCGCCGCCGGGTCGGCCGGCCCGCGCGGGGCCGTCGAAGTCCGGGTCGTAGGGCGGCTCGCCCGCCCATTCGGCGTCCGCGACCGGCCGGGCTGCCGCTCCGGTACGCGCACCGCGCCCCGCCGCCGCCGCGCGAGCCGCGGCGATGGCGCTGCTCACCGGCGCACCACCGGCTGTCGCCGGCTGCCGGGCCGCCGGTGTCGGGTTACCCCGCCCGCCCGGCTTACCGCCACCGGCCGCTGACCCGGCACCGCCTGCTCCGGTGCCGTTGGTGCCACCACCGTTGGTGCCGCTGCCGTTCGCGCCGCTCGACGCCGGTACGGAGTGGGAGTTCGACTCGTTTCCGGCCGACGCGCCGCCAGGTCGGGCGGCCTCCGGCCAGTCCTCGTCATCCGTAGCCTCGGCGGCGAGAGCGCCGCCGCCGGGGCGGGCCGCCGCCGGCCAGTCGCCGTCGTCGTCCGTCGCCGGGGCGGAGGTCGCTGCGCCCTGCCCACCAGCACCGTGACCAGCGGAACCCGCACCGACACCGCCACGTGAAGCCGAGCCGGCAGCGCCGGTCGGGTTCGCGTCGGTAGGCGAGGCGTTCGTCGGACCGGCGGCGGTCGGGGCGTTGGGTCCCACAATCCCCGGCCGGGCGGCGTTCGCACCTGGCGCTGCGTTCGGGCCTGACCCAGCATTCGAGCCGGGCGCGGCGCTGAAGCCAGGCGCGCCATTCGAGCCAGCCGCCGCGCTCGAACTTGGCGCAGCGTTCGAGCCAGGCGCTGCGTTCGAGCCGGGCGCGCGGTTCGTGCTTGGCCCGGCTGGCGGCGCGCTCGTTGGGCCGGGGGCAGTCGGGGTCGCGGCGTTCGTCGCGGCAGCGGGCGTGTCCGACGTGGCTGGCGGCGCGGCGGGGCGGGCCGGTGCGGTCTGCTGTGTGCGCGGTGAGCCGGACAACGACACGCCACCGCGCTCGCCGGCCACCTCGCAGCGGATCTGCCAGCGCCCGCCCAACTCCTCGTACAGCGCGTCGGTGAGCACCGCCGCGTGGTCGGCCATCATCTTGGCCAGCACTGTGGACTTCACCGTCAGCACCAGCATGTCGCCGTCGAGTTCGCGGACGACCGCGTCGCGCATCAGGGCGGCGATCCGCTTGTTGGTCCGGTTGACCTTGCCGACCACGTCGGGCCAGACGCGGCGGACCGCTACCGCGTCCAGCGCTGCGGCGGGTGCTCCGGGTCGGGGCGGCGCGGGCGTGGCCGGGTCGGGAAGCACCGCCGACGGTGGCACCACGCGACGCGGGGCCGGCCCGGCGGGCGAGACGGGTGCGGCCTGGTCAGCGGGGGCCGACCCGGTCGACGCGCCGGGGGAGGCCGGGATCGGCGAGTCGGCCGCCGAGGCGTACGTGGCCGGTGCACCGGAGGTCGGAGCGGGCGCCCGGGTGACCGAAGCAGCCGGGGCGGAAGCGCCCTGGGCCGGGGACGCCGCCTGGTCGACAGCCCACGGCGGTGCGGAGGTCGGGGCGTTCGCAGGTGCCGGGGTGGCGGCAGCCGGGACCGGGGTGGCTTGCTGTGGGCGTACCCCTGGGTGGTTGGTCGGCGCGGAACCGGCGGCGGCCGACGGCGCGTCGGTGCCGCCCACTGTGAGCCGGCGTTCCATCCGCTCCAGGCGCTGGAGCAGGCCGCCGGTGGAGTCGTCCGCGCCGGGCAGCAGCATCCGGGCGCAGATCAGCTCCAGCAGCAGGCGAGGCGCGGTGGTGCCGCGCATCTCGACCAGGCCGTTGTGCACGATGTCGGCGCAGCGGGACAGGGTGGCAGAGCCGAGCTGCGAAGCCTGGGCTGCCATCCGCTCGATCTGGTCGGCCGGGCCGTCGATGAGACCCTTTGCGGCGGCGTCCGGCACCTGCTGGATCACGATCAGGTCGCGGAGCCGCTCCAGCAGGTCGGAGGCGAACCGGCGCATGTCGTGCCCGGCCTCGGCGACCCGGTCGACGGTGGCGTACGCGGCCGCGCCGTCACCGGCGGCCAGCGCGTCGCACATCTCGTCGATCAGCGCCGAGTCGGTGACCCCGAGCAGCGCGACGGCCCGGGCGTAGCTGACCCCCTCCGCGCCGGCGCCGGCGATGAGCTGGTCGAGCACCGAGAGGCTGTCCCGCATGCTGCCGCCACCGGCGCGGACCACCAGCGGAAAGACCGCCGGCTCGACGGCGACGCCCTCGGCCTGGGTGAGCTGCTCCAGGTACGGGCGGACCACCTTCGGCGGAAACAGCCGGAACGGGTAGTGGTGGGTCCGCGACCGGATCGTGCCGAGGACCTTCTCCGGCTCGGTGGTGGCGAAGATGAACTTGACGTACTCCGGGGGCTCCTCGACCAACTTGAGCAGGGCGTTGAAGCCCTGGGTCGAGACCATGTGCGCCTCGTCGATGATGTAGATCTTGAAGCGGCTGCTGGCCGGCGCGAAGAAGGCGCGCTCGCGCAGCTCGCGGGCGTCGTCGACACCGCCGTGGCTGGCCGCGTCGATCTCGATCACGTCGATCGAGCCGGCGCCGTCGGCGGCCAGCGAGCGGCAGGAGTCACACTTGCCGCACGGCTCGGGAGTGGGGCCCTGCTCACAGTTGAGCGAGCGGGCCATGATCCGGGCGCTGGTGGTCTTGCCGCAGCCACGGGGGCCGGAGAAGAGGTAGGCGTGGTTGAGCCGTCCGCTGCGCAGCGCCTGCGACAGCGGCTCGGTCACGTGCTCCTGACCGATGACCTCAGCAAAGGTACGCGGCCGGTACTTGCGGTAGAGCGCCAGCGTCACTCGTCCCGCCTCCTCTCGACCGAGCCATTCTGCGCCGGTCGGGCGCGGGTGACCACCCACCACCCCGGGCGCCTGGGCCTTCGGGCTTGATCGACTCGGCTATCGGCCTTGATCGACTCGGCTTCCTGGAAACCGCGGTGTCCGCATGGCCGGGACACCGCGACATCACGGATGCCGAGTGGATCAACCGGCCCACAGACAAAAAGGCCTCCCGTGCACCCGGCAGAGCTCGCTTATCCTTGCTGCCTTCCGGCCCTGGGGAGGTTCACGAGATACCGCCGCACGGGAGGTGACGCCCAGCCTACCCGACCGCCCGTCGATCTTCAGGGGGTGGTGGGGTGGCCCGGCCGACAGGGGCCTGTATCCTGGCTCGCGGAGGATTCGCCTAGAGGCCTAGGGCGCACGCTTGGAAAGCGTGTTGGGTTTACACCCTCACGAGTTCGAATCTCGTATCCTCCGCTCGTCTGAGCAGCACGAACGACAGGGCCGGCCCTAACGGGGACCGGCCCTGAGTCGTCTGTGCGGTGGCGGCGTCGCCGAGGTTGGCCTCTTCGAATCGGACACCGGCCAGGTGGGAGTTGGCGAGATAAGCACCGGCCAGGTCGAGTCGGCTGAGGTCCGCCCCGCGGAAATCAAGAAGATCCCCGGAGAGGTACGCCGTGGCCGAAGCGTCGGTGAACCACTCCTGGAGCGCTTTCCGCGCGTCCGGGCTGTCCGGCCAGCGGGTCACGTCGCCGCTGGCCCGCTTGTATCTGCTCATTTGTCGAACACCACCTTGCCGTCCCACTCCGACCTCGGCCCCGATCCGGAACTTAGCGTGCGCTGGCGAGGTCAGGCGCGGGCGCGGGCCCAGGAGAGGAAGCGGTCGGTCAGCCGGGCCGGGTCGACGTCGGTGAGGTGTTCGCCGGCCTCTGTTTGCAGCGTCGCCAGGTAGACGGTCAACGCGAGCCGGTCGTGCCGGTATTCGCCGAGCAGCCGCAGCTTCGCCGCCGAGCAGGGCCAGGCGATGCCGCACGCGGCACAGCGCCAGGTGGGTCGGGTCGGCAGGTGGTTCCGGTAGCGGCGGCGGGGCATGGGCGGATCTCCTTCGCGGTGGACGGGGGCCGCCCCGCCTCCCCGTCGGGGCGACCCCGGACTGACGCCGACCGCCGGGCTCCTGCGCCTCCACCGGCCACGCCGTCTTCTGTGGACCACCCTCGGGAGAGTTACGGGACAGATACACCGCGTAGCGATATGGTTGTCAGATATTTAGGACATCCAATGGAGGGGCCGTGAACGACGCTCTTCGGGTGGCGCTCAGCGACACCGGGCACACCACCGAATCCCTCGCCGAGACCGTCGGCGTCGACCCGAAGACCGTGGGGCGCTGGTTGACCGAGGACCGCATCCCGCATCCACGGCACCGACTGGCGGCAGCGGAGGCGCTGCACAAGGACGTGTCGGACATCTGGCCGGACACTTCAAGACGTCGTGATCCCATTTGGTTTCGTCCGTGGCAGGAGATCGAGCGCGAGGCGGTGTCGCTTCGGTCGTACGAGTCGACAGTTCTGCCGGGGTTGCTCCAGACCGAGGCGTACGCCCGCGCGGTGCTGGGCGGCGCGGGTCTGATCCCTCGCGGTGAGATCGAGCGGCATCTCACGGTCCGGCTCGGCCGGCAGGGCATCCTCAAGCGGGACGACCCGCCGCAGTTCACGGCGGTCGTCGACGAGGCGGTCATCCGCCGTCCGGTGGGCGGCCGGTCGACGATGCGCGAGCAACTGCTGGCCGTGGCGTCGGCCTGCGTCGAGCCGCACATCCGGGTGCACGTCGTGCCCAGCACGGTCGGCGCCTATGCCGGCCTCAACGGACCTTTCGTGATCGCGCACAGCCACGACCACCGGGTCGCCGGCTACCTCGACAACCAACTTCAGGGACAAGTGGCTAGCGACCCCGAGGACATCGCCGCCATGATGGCGGCATGGGAGAACGTGCGCGGCGAGGCGTTGTCCCACTGGCAGTCGGTCGAACTCATCCAGGAAGTGGCGGAGTCATGGAGCTGAACGGCGCCCGGTGGCGCAAGAGCAGCCGCAGCAGCGGCAACGGCGGAAACTGCGTCGAGGTCGCCGACAATCTGCCCGGCGTCATCGGCGTACGGGATTCAAAGGACCCGACCGGCCCGGCGCTCGCCTTCGCGCCCACGGCCTGGCGCGCGTTCGTCACCCAGCTCACCCGACGCACCTGACCTGTACCCGGTCACACGCCCACCTCGGCAGGTAGGTCAGGAGCCGTCGCGGAGATCGCCCAGACGTTCCGCCCGGAACGTGATCTCGTCGAAGGTCACGCCGCACCCCTCACCGGTCGGGGACTGGCCAGCGAGGCCGATCCGGTCGCGAGACGTGTCCGGGTCGAGGAGGAAGACGCGGATCAGCTGCCAGGTCTCCCCGTCGACCGAGGCGTGGTACGCGTAGACCCCGTCGATCCGGGAGACCCGCAGCCACACCGTCGCCCCTGCTCGCCGATGCCCGTTCGTCGGGCGAGACCCCGGTACCGTGCCAGGCACCGACGGGCCGACATCCCGTCGTACACATGTTCTATCCACAGGCTGTGGACGACCGGAGGTTCCATGGGTTACCAGCTCAGCGCGGTGGTCGCGGACATCGAACTGCTCCGCGAGCAGACCGCAGAGCTGGATCACGCGGTCCTCGGCGAGCTGCGCCAGGATTTCGGGCTGCTGCCGGTCACGCCCCAGTTGGTGGTCGAGCTGACCGGGTCGCTGCCGGATTACGCGACGGACGACCGCAGCGCCGAGCACCCGTTCGGCCTGGTGTTGTCGACGGCGCTGGTCGAGGTGCTGACCCGCTGGTCACAGTCGGGGCCGGTGGCCTATCTGGAGGCGGAGTTCGGTGGTGGCGTCGGCTACCAGTCGGCAGCGGTGTGGCTGGGCGGGGTGCCGTCCTGGGGCCCACGCTTCGACGACGAGTTGGATGGGCCGCGCGAGCGGTGGCCGATCAACGGTGCCCTGACCCAGCTGGGTGTCGAGCCCGGCACGTGGGTCGACCCGTTCGCCGAACTGGGGTTGCACCTGGAGCGGAACACCGACGGTTGGCTGGCACACGGGCGGCGTCGACTCAGCGCCGACTACTGGGATGAGCTGGTCGAACAGTGGGAAAACCAGTAATCCGGCATTCGGCAGCAACCTGAACGCTCCCGTTCCGTTGGGGACTGGGGGATTCCATGAAATTGCGACAATTTGCGTTTATCGCCACGCTGTTGACGGCTGCCTCGATCGCGGGCAGCGGCGTACCGCCAACCGGGTCGATTCCGAACGGCCGGCCCGCCGGCAACGTGGAAATCATTGACCTGAACGGCCTGCGCAACATCGAGTTCGGTGCCACCGAGGACGAGCTGACCCGACGCGGCATCCTGCGTACCAGCCTGGACGCCTGCGGGCCGATGCTCGCCGGCCACGACACGGTCAGCCCGGTCTTCATGGAGGACAGGCTCGTGCTGCTCTGGGTCGGCGACCCGATGCGGACACCGGAGGGCATAGCGGCAGGCTCACCCGTCGATGAGGTCTGGGACCGCTACCCGGAGGTCAGCCGGTTGCGCGCTCCACAGGGGACGCGTCGCCTCGACGGGTTGCTCGCCCGCAGCGGCGACCGCGCGTACCTGTTCCTGCACGACGGGCGCACGGTCCGAAAAACCATCGCCGGGTACGCGGACTGGGCCCGCCGTCTCTTCGACGAGGGCGTCGGCCCCTGCTGAACAGCCGTTCAGCTGCTGCCCGACAAGCCGATAGTTGGGCATCGAGCTTCGTGAAATTATGCCTCCGCTCGCGCAGATCGCGCGACTTCGGCGGGGGAGCCAAGCGTGCGTACAACCGTGTTCGATCCGGTGTGGAGATACCTGGCGAGGTGGACGGCCGTGGCCGCCCTCAGCGCCGCCGGGGCGGGCCTGCTGGCCGGTCCTGCCACCGCCGCCCCGACCGGCGAGCCGCCCGCTGCTTCATGTTCAAGCAGCCCGCCGGCACGGTCCTGCACCTGGCCGACCCGGGCGGTGAGGAGGACATCCAGGGCGCCATCCTCAACGGGCAGTTCCAGCCGGTCTGCTCGGTGCGCTACCCCACGGACTGCATGCTCGAAGGGTCCGGGCCGTACCGGCTCTTCCTTCAGGAGACCTACGGCAACAAGGCCGCCTACGCCCTCAAGATGCCGCGGCTCTCACGGTCCGTCGGCTGTCCGGCCCTGCCCCTGACCGCATTCGGGGACCCGGGCGCGGCGATCGGGACCGGCACCGTGCCGCCGAACCAGGGCATCAGCTGTCAAGCGCTGCGGGTCACCACCCCCGGCCCGCTGGTCGTCCGCATGGAGCAGTACGCGAACCAGTACCTCAACTGGCAGGTGTACGACGAGGCCGGACGAGTGGTGTGCACGGAGTGGGACTCCTCGCGGTCCTGCGCCGCACCGACGGCCGGCAACTACACGTTCGTGGCGCAGAACTGGAACTGGGAACCGGTCACCTATCAGGTGGCGGTGGCCCGGCTCGACCAGCTCGAAGGTTGTGCCGCCCCCACCGGGCTCGGGTGGGACCAGCCGACCCTGACGGTGCACCAGACCTCGGCGGTGCAGACCAACTGCCAGCCGTTCCACGGCGAGGCCGGTGAGCGCGTCATGGTCTACCGAACCCCGGACCGGTACAACGACGTCTCCTCCTGGCTCGTCGACGAGCAGGGCGGCGTGGTGTGCACCGAAACCACGGAGGGGGAGGACGGTTGCGTCCTTCCGTCGACCGGGACCTTCCGGGTCATCTCCTACCTCTCCCGCTGGGAGTCGGAGGACACCGACCTGACCTACCGGATGCAGGTGCGCAGCCTCTCGGACGCGACCGGCTGCCCGACGGTCACGCCCGGTGCGTACAACGCCGCCCCGGCCGGCCCGCTCGGCGCCGTCCGGTGCCGCGTCCTGGACCTCCCCGCCGCGGGCACCTACCGGGTCAAGGCGGTCGGGGAAGACAACTACCGGCAGTACGCGAACGTCTACGACAGCACCGGCCACCGGGTGTGCACGGACGAGTCGTGTCAGGTCCCCACCGCCGGCAGGTACACGCTCGTGCTCGGTGGCGGTGCTCCAGACTCGGTGATCGACGAGGGCCTGCGGTACCACCTCGCGGTGCTGCCGTGGTTGCCGTCCGACTGCCGGCCGGCGTCCGACACCGGCTGGCAGGACGCACCGGTACGAGGGCAGCTCGCCAACCCCGCGCAGTACGACTGCCTTCAGCTGAGCAGCCCTTCCGGCGCCCTCATCACCGAACTGCTCTCGGGTGACGCCACCGGAGCCGGCTCGCCCGACGTGACGGTGATCGACTCCACCGGGGCGTTCATGTGTGACTCCTCCTGGGCGCTGCGCCAGTACCACTGCGAGCTGACCGGCCAGGCGCCGTTCCTCGCCGTGCTCAACTCGCGCAACGGCGCCTCGGACGGGCCGTACTCGCTCGCGTTCGCACGTACCGACGGCCCGCCCGCCTGCCCGACGCTGCCGGCGGGTGAGACGGGTGCCACGGTGACGACGGGTGCGGACCGGTTCGGGGTCTGTTTCTCGATCCCGGCCGACGCTCGCGCCGCCACGGAGTCGTTCACGTGGAAGCGGACCGACGGCACCGGTGACGGGCGGCGAGCCGGCCCTCCACTCGGAGAGCCGGCTCGCCGAACACCACAGCGTCAGCGGCCGAGCGACCGCCAGAAGTCGTACTAGTGGACCGTCGCGAAATCGCTCGTTCCCGGCCGCGCCCCGGACGCGGCGACGAAACCGGCGAGCGCGATCTCCGCGGTCTGTCTCAGGTCTTCCCGGCTGACTCCGGCGGCGGCATGCACCGCCTGCCCCTCGGTGACGATCATGACGAAGCGGGCGAGCGCTACCGGATCGGCGTGCGCGGGTAGGTCGCCTTCGGCGACGGCGCGGGCGAGCCGGTCGGCGAGGGCACCTTCACCGCCCAGGCGGCTGGTGGCGAGGAACCCGGCGACGGACGCGTTCTCGGTGGAGCAGCTGGTGCCGCCCTGGATCGACAGGCAACCGGCCGGTCGGTCGGTCCGGGTCACGGCGACCACGTTCTCGCGCAGCAGGGTGGCGACCACCTCGTACGCGGTCGGTTGGGCGAAGGCGTCCCGCGCGTACCCCATGTCCTTTTCGGCGTAGCGGGCCACGGCCTTGCGGAACAGCTCCTCCTTACTGCCGAAGGCGGCGTAGAGGCTGGGCTTGTTGATCCCCATTGCCTCGCTGAGGTCGCTCACCGAGGCGCCTTCGTACCCCTGACGCCAGAACACCTCCACAGCGCGCTCGAGCGCCTCGTCGGCGTCGAAGCCCCGTGGCCGACCTCGCTGCGGCACAGCTCATCACCCCTTCTCCGCCCATCCTACCGACAGCGAAACCGATCGGTACAGAAATTTGCGGACCCGGTCGACGGTTGCTACGGTCTGATATGTACTGCTCGGTACAGAACATGCTGGAGGCCCAGCCGGCCGCACACCGCCACACCCCAACAGAGGAGATCCATCGTGGGACAGCTCGACGGCAAGACCGCCCTCGTCACCGGGGGCACCACTGGCATCGGCCTGGCCGCCGCCCGCCGCTTCGCCGCCGAAGGCGCGTACGTCTTCGTCACCGGTCGCCGCAAGGGCCCGGTGGACGAGGCCGTCGCCAGCATCGGCGCGAGCGTCACCGGCATCGCCAGCGATGTCAGCAAGCTCGACGACCTGGACCGGGTGATGCGGGCGATCGAGGAGCGGGGCGCCGGCCTGGACGTGGTGTTCGCCAACGCCGGCGGTGGCGAGTTCCGGTCGCTCGACTCGATCACGGTCGAGCACGTGGCCACCACCTTCGACACCAACATCTACGGCACCATCTTCACAGTGCAGAAGGCCCTGCCCCTGCTCAACGAGGGCGCGTCGATCGTGCTGACCGGCTCGACCGCCGCCAGCAACGGCACCCCGGCGTTCAGCGTCTACGCCGCGTCCAAGGCGGCCATCCGCTCGTTCGGCCGCACCTGGGCCGCCGAGCTGATCGGCCGGAAGATCCGGGTCAACACCCTGATCCCCGGCTCGACCGAGACCCCCGGGCTCGCGGGCCTCGCGCCCAGCCCCGCGGAGGCTCCCGGGTTGCTGAAGGCCATCGCCTCGGGCGTGCCCATGCAGCGCATGGCACACCCGGACGAGATCGCCAACGCCGCGCTCTTCCTCGCCTCCGACCAGAGCAGCTTCATGACCGGCGGCGAGTTGTTCGTCGACGGTGGGGAGCAGCAGCTCTGACGCGAAAACGCCCGGTCGATCCTCGCGGATCGACCGGGCGTTTCTGCATCTCAGAGCGGTGGCGGAGGGATTTGAACCCTCGGAGGGCGTTAACCCTCACACGCTTTCGAGGCGTGCTCCTTAGGCCGCTCGGACACGCCACCGCCGACGAGGGTACAGGACCGCCGGTTCCGACGCCGAACCGGTATCGCCCGGGCCGGCCTGGCAGGATCTTTGCCATGAGTACGCACATCGGCGCGAAGCCGGGCGAGATCGCCGAGCGGGTCCTGATGCCGGGTGACCCCCTGCGGGCCAAGTGGATCGCGGAGACCTACCTCGAGGGCGCCACCTGCTACTCGACGGTTCGGGGCATGCTGGGCTTCACCGGCCGCTGGAACGGCGTCGAGGTTTCCGTCCAGGGCTCCGGCATGGGCATGCCGTCGGCCTCCATCTACGCCCACGAACTGATCAACGAGTACGGCGTGAAGACGCTGATCCGGGTCGGCTCCTGTGGTGCCCTCAGCACCGACCTGCAACTGCGGGACGTGGTGGCCGCGATCGGGTCGTCCACCGACTCGAACATGAACCGGATGCGCTTCGACGGGCTGATCGACTACGCCCCGGTGGCCGACTTCGGGCTGCTGCGTACGTCGGTCGAGGTGGCCGAGCGGCGCGGCATCACCATGCACGTGGGGCCGATCCTGGCGGCGGACGCCTTCTACACCGACCGGCCGGACCTTTACGACACCCTCGCCGACTACGGCGTGCTGGCTGTGGAGATGGAGTCGGCGGCGCTCTACACGATCGCTGCCCGGTTCAAGGCCCGTGCGCTGACCGTGTTGACAGTCAGCGACCACATCAAGACCGGTGAGAAGACCACCTCGGAGGAGCGCGAGCAGACCTTCAGCCAGATGGTCGAGATCGCCCTCGACACGATCATCGCCTGATCCATTCCGGCGGGGGCGCTGGCACTGCCGAGAGCGGTATGACTCAGAGGTATAAATATGCCTCAGAGTCATACCGCTCTTCCACATATGCCGGGCCCAGACCGCCACGCCGGCCCGACCGCGCCACGCCGGCCCGACCGCGCCACGCCGGGCCAGACCGCCATGCCAGCCCGACCCGCCACCCCAGTCAGACGGCGGCCAGCGCCTCGGTCGGCGCCAGGCGGGCGGCGCGCACCGCCGGATAGAGGCCGGCGAAGCCGCCGATGACCAGTGTCGCGCCCACCCCGCCGAGCATCGCCCAGGCCGGCACCACTGTCGGCCAGTCCTGCGACAGCGCGTAGCCCGAGGTGACCAGGATGCCCAGCACCACCCCACCGATCCCGCCAAGCGCGGAGAGCAGCAGCGATTCGGTGAGGAACTGGGCCCGTACCTGACCGCGGGTGGCGCCGAGTGACCGGCGCAGGCCGATCTCGGCTCGGCGTTCCAGCACCGAGATCACCATGGTGTTCGCCACGCCGACCCCACCGACCAGCAGGGCGACCGCGCCCAGGCCCAGCAACAGGCCGGTGAACGCGTCGTCGGTCGCCTCGGCGGCGGCCAGCGCGTCCGAGGGCCGGGACACCTCGACCTCGTTCGGCGCCTCCGGATTGGTGGTCGCGCCCAGCACCGACCGGACCGCCTCGACCTGCGACTCCTGCGCCCGGGTGTAGACGGTGGTCGGGTGACCGTCGAAGCCCAGGTATTCGGCCGCCGCCGCCCAGCCGACCAACGCCGACGTGTCCAACTCCGGGGCGAGCGGTGCGGCGGCGAGGGTGCCGACCACTGTGAACGGCCGCCCACCCAGCCACACCTGCACCTGCGGGTCCGCCGAGGTGATCCCGAGCCGCTGCGCGGCGGTGGCGCCGAGCACGACCGCCGGGTAGCGGGCGGTCGCCTCGTTGAGCCAGCTGCCGGTCGTCACCTCGGCTCCCACGGTGCCGAGCAGGTCCAGCCGGGCCGCGCGGGTGGCGATGCCACCGGTCTCCGCCGCCGGGATCCGGTCCGAGCGGTACACCTTGGCGTCGGGCACCTGCCCGGTCGCGGACACCTCGGTCACCGGACCGATCCGCCCGATCATCGCGATCGACTCCTCGGGCAGTTGGGCGTCCGCGCCGAACAGGGTGGTGCCCGGCTCGACGGTGAGCAGGTTGGTGCCGAGCGCGTCGAGCGCCCGGTCCAGCTCGGCCCGGGACGACGAGGAGATGCCGACCACCGCGATCATCGCTGCGATGCCGATCGCGATGCCCAACGCGGAGAGGAACGCCCGCAGGGGACGGGTCCGCAGCCCCACCCCACCGACGCGCACGACGTCCGCCGGCCGCAGTCGGGCCGGGGTCAGCGTCGCCATCAGCCGACCCCACCCGACGCGAGGGCCGAGTCGTGCCGCACCGCGCCGTCGCGCATCCGCACCTGCCGGGGCAGGCTTCCCGCGATCTCCCGGTCATGGGTGATCACCACGACGGTGGTGCCGGCCCGGTGCAGATCGTGCAGCAACTCCAACACGCCGGCACCGGAGTGGGAGTCGAGGTTGCCGGTCGGCTCGTCGGCGAGCAGCACCGCCGGCTCGCCGACCACCGCGCGGGCCACGGCCACCCGCTGCCGTTCCCCGCCGGACAGCTCGTGCGGCCGGTGCCCCAACCGGTGGCCCAGGCCGACCCGGACCAACGCGGCCTCCGCCCGTTCGCGCCGCCGCCGCAGCGGTACGCCGGAGTAGAGCAACCCGTCGGCCACGTTGTCCACGACCGGGACGCCAGGAGCGAGGTGGAACTGCTGGAAGACGAAGCCGATCCGGGTGGCCCGCAGCGCGGACAGCTCCCGGTCGGTCAGCTTCGCCGCGTCGTACCCGTCGATGAGGACGCTGCCCGACGACGGCCGGTCCAGGGTGCCGATCAGGTGCAGCATGGTCGACTTGCCCGATCCGGACGGGCCGACGATCGCGACCAACTCGCCGTGACCGATCCGCAGCGACACGTCGTCCAACGCGACGACGCCGCCGGCGTACCGCTTGCTGACCCGGTCGAGCACGATCACCTCGCCGCTCACGTCGGCACCACCACCGACGTGCCCTCGGTGAGGCCCGTACCGGTGACCTCCACCCGGCCGTCGGCGAACAACCCGGTGGTCACCGCGAGGACCCGGCTCGCGTCGCCCTCGGCGACCTGGACGCCGTAGCCGCCCTCGGCCAGCGCCAACAGCGCCGCCACCGGCACGGTGAGCACGTCGCGGCGCTCCGAGACGGTGAACGTCACGTCCGCGCTGGCCTGGTCGAAGCCGGTGAGGGCCTTCGGGTCGGTCACCGCGACGGTCACCTCGATCTTCGTCTCGGCGTCGCCGGCCTGCCCGTTGGCGCCGGTCGCGCCGGCCTGGACGACCGTTTCGACAGTGCTGATCGTGCCCGCCACCGTCCCGCCGTCCGGCAGCCGCACGGTGACCTTCGCGTCGCGCCTGGCCAACCGCTGGTCGTCCACGTCCAACTCGACGGTGACGACCGGGCTGGTGCCGGTGTACGTCAGCACCGCCTGGCCGGGCTGGGTGAGATCGCCGACGTCGACCTGGTGGCTCTCCACCCGGACCTCCCGGTCGGCGTACACGACCCGCCCCGGCTCGACCCGACCGGTCTCGCTCAGGCCCAGATCGTCCTGCCAGTCCCGGACGGCGTCCGCGGTGGCGCCGGTGTACTCGTCGTCGACAGTGAAGCCGGTGTAGCCCAGCGTTTCGAGGTTCCGCTCGAACTGCGCGACGTCGGGCCCCTCCACCCCGGGGGCGAGGGTCCGGTACGCGGGCAACCCGCCGTAGAGCAGCACCACCTCCTCGTTGTCGACCAGGTAGAGCGTCTTGCCCCGCCGCACCGTCGACCCGGTGGCAGCCAGCCCGGTGACGGTGCCGTTGAGCTTCGCCGTGGCGGTACGCGTCGCGCCGTACCCCAGCTCACCGTCCGCGGTCTCCGAGTCGGCGAGGGTCTGCCGGGTGACCGTGGCGGTTGCGGGTGGAGCGCTGCCGGCCTGGGCGTGGCCTCCGTCGGCGCCGCCGCCGAAGCCCACCGCGGCGACCACGCCCACGGCGGCGACCAGCAGGACGACGCCGCCGGTGACGGCGGCGCGCAGCCGCGAGCGTCGGATGGGGCCGGTCACCGGCCACCTCCGAACTGCGGCGCGTGCTGCCGGCACTTCTCCAGCGCGGCCTTCATGGCCGGGTCGCCGATGTTGATCGCGTTGCCCCCCGCCCCGATGCGGACCCGCCCGTCGGCGTCCGGGTCCGGGAAGTCCGGCACCCCGTTCTCCCGCATGCACTTGGCCAGCGTCCGCATCTGCTCGGCCTGCTCGGGGTTGAGCTGCGGTCCCTGCCCGCCGTTGGGCAGCTTGTCCTGGCACTTCTCCATGGCCGCCTGGACCTTCTGCTGATCCACGTCCGCACCGAACCGGAAGCCGGGACGCCCGCCCGCCTCCGGGTCGGGCATGTCCACCCCGTTCTCCCGCATGCAACGGGCGAAGGCGAGTTGCCGGTCCGAGTCACTGACCGGCGTGCCGCTCGCCGTGGCCTCGGCCTTCGCCCCGCCGGCGGTAGCGACCCCGCCGCCGTCGTCGCCTCCCGCGCCGCACCCGGACAGCGCCAGGGCGAGCAGGACGGGGATCGCAAGCATCTGTCGTCGCATGGTGTCCGCTTCCGCTCAGGTCCGGCGCGGTTCGCCGAACGTGGCACCCAGTGCACGGCAGCGGGCGTATCCCCGGCGTTACCGTCGGCGGTTATGCCGGCGTTACCGCACCCCGAGCACCATTGAGGGGTGAGAGTGCTGGTGGTCGAGGACGAGAACGTGCTGGCGGACGCCATCGCCGAGTGGCTGCGTCGGGAGTCGTTCGCTGTCGACGTGGCGTACGACGGGGACGCCGCGTTGGAACGGCTCGGCGTCAACGAGTACGCCGTGGTGGTCCTGGACCGGGATCTGCCGGTGGTGCACGGCGACGACGTGTGCCGGGCGATCGTGGACGCGGGCGGGGAGACCCGGGTGCTGATGCTTACCGCGTCGGCGGCGGTCCGGGAACGGGTGGCGGGGTTGGCGCTCGGTGCCGACGACTACCTGACCAAGCCGTTCGCCCTGGTCGAGCTGTCGGCCCGGGTGCACGCGCTGACCCGCCGATCCCGCCCGGCGGCGCCGCCGACGCTGCGTCGCGCCGGCATCCAGCTCGACCCGGCCCGACACGAGGTACGCCGTGACGACCGGCACGTGGCGCTGTCCCGCAAGGAGTTCGCGGTGCTGGCCGAGCTGCTGCGCGCCGACGGCGCGGTGGTCTCCGCCGAGGACCTGCTGGAACGCGCCTGGGACGAGCACATCGACCCGTTCACCAACGTGGTCCGGGTGACAGTCATGAAGCTGCGCCGCAAACTCGGCGACCCACCGGTGATCGAGACGGTCCCCGGGGCGGGGTACCAGATCCGATGAAACGCCTGACGATCCGCGCCCGGCTCACCCTCATCTACGGCGGGCTCTTCCTGTTGGCCGGCGTGGTCCTGCTCGCCGTCACGTACGTGCTGGTGGATCAGCGGATGCCGCAGCCGTTCGGGGTGAGCCTGCGAGACCTGCCGAAGACAGCCCCCACGACGCCCAGCGGGCAGAACGTCGACAACCTGCGCGCCCTGTTGCAGGAGGTGCAGGACGAGGCGAAGCGCAACGCGTTGGAGTCGCTGCTCACCCAGGGCGGTATCGCGTTGATCGTGGTGTCGACGGTGGCGATCGCGTTCGGCTGGCTGCTCGCCGGTCGGGCGTTGCAGCCCCTGCTCCAGATCACCGGCACGGCCCGCCGGATCGCCGGCGCGGACACCGCCGGCCGTGGTCTGCACGAGCGGATCGCGCTCACCGGCCCTCCCGACGAGGTACGCGAACTCGCCGACACCTTCGACGAGATGCTGGAACGGCTGGATCGCTCCTTCGACGGGCAGCGCCGGTTCGTGGCGAACGCCTCGCACGAGCTGCGTACGCCGCTGGCGCTCAACCGCGCCCTGGTGGAGCTGGCGATCACCCGCCCGGACGCGTCGGCGGAGACCCGGCGGCTGGGCGAGTCGCTGTTGGCGGTCAACGAACGCCACGAGCGGTTGATCGACGGTCTGCTGACCCTGGCCGACTCGGAGAACGAGCTGACCGAGCGTACGCCGGTCGACCTGGCCGAGGTCTGCGCGCACACGACCGATCAGGCCGGGAAGCAGGCACCCGACGTGCGGGTTCGGCGGGCCCTGGCCCCGGCGCCCACCACCGGCGACCCGGTGCTGTTGGAGCGGCTCACGTTCAACCTGGTGGAGAACGCGCTGCGCCACAACCTGCCCGCCGACGGTTGGGTGGAGGTACGCACCGGGCTGGTCGACGGTCGGCCCACTCTCACGGTGACCAACACCGGCCCGGTCATCCCCGGCTACGACGTCGAGACGATGTTCCAGCCCTTCCGCCGGCTGTCGCGGGAGCGGGTCGTCGGCGCGCGGGGCTTCGGGCTGGGGCTGTCCATCGTCCGCGCGGTGGCCCGGGCCCACGGCGGCACCGCCGAGGCGCAGCCCCGGCCGGACGGCGGTCTGATCGTCACGGTCACAGTGCCGCCGGCCTGACCGGCGACGCGGCTTCAGCGGAAGAACGCGCGCAGGACGGTGGCGGTCTCGGCCTCCAGCACCCCGCCGTAGACCTCGGGGCGGTGGTTGAGCCGACGGTCCCGCAGCACGTCCCAGAGCGATCCGGCCGCGCCGGTCTTGGGCTCCCACGCGCCGAACACGACTGTGGAGACCCGGGCCAGCACCAGCGCCCCGGCGCACATGGTGCACGGTTCGAGGGTGACCACCAGGGTGCAGCCGTCCAGCCGCCACCGGCCGGTGCGCTCGGCACCCCGGCGCAGGGCCAGCACCTCGGCGTGGGCGGTGGGGTCTCCGGTCAGCTCGCGCTCGTTGCGTCCGGTGGCCAACTCGGTGCCGTCGGGCCCGTAGAGCACCGCCCCCACCGGCACGTCGTCGACGTCGGTACTGACCGTGTCGTCGACGGGTGGACCGGCGACGGCGATCTCCAGGGCGCGACGCATCCACAGCTCGTGCCGCTGTCGTCGGCCGACCTCGCCCGGGTCCGCCAAACCCTCGTGGGCGCCGGGCCCGGCGCGGCCCACCACGCCGGGGGTCGGCTGGCCCGGTCGGATCGACTCCAGCGACGGATCGGTGGCGTCGGCCGGCTCAGACCTCACGCAGCTCCTCGACCTCGTCGGCGCAGCCGAGCACCTGGCAGATCTCGGCGGTGACGTCCGCCGGCATCATCCCCTCGTGGGTACAGAGGGTCAGCAGCTTCTGCGCGGAGATGCCCAGGTTGGCCAGCAGATCGGCGTCACCGACCGGGTCGGCCTCCGGGTCGACGACGGGCTGCTCGCTCTCCTCGTCACCGGTGCTCACCGGGCGTGGCTCGTCGTCACCGTCGAGCCCGGTGACCGAGGTCTTCAGGTCACCGACCAGCAGCGCCCCGAGCTGCGACTCCTCGGCGTACGCGGAGTCCGAACCGAACACCCGCAGGTCCTCGCCCTCGTCAAGGCGCAGGATCACCAGGTACGCGTCGTCGCCCTCGACGAAGAGCAGCGACACGTCGGCCTCCTGGTCGACGTCACGCAGCCGGTCGGCAACCTCGTCGATGTCGGTGGCGCCACGCAGACTGACCTCGGCCGCGGTCCAGCCACTGTCGTCGCGCACCACGGCCGCAGCGAAGTACGACACGGTCCCCCCAATAGCCCTCGACACAGCGTCGACTCGTTACGCGTGCACGTTAGCCGGTCGGATCGGCAGGTGACCCGTCAACGCCCCGAAGGGCGGGTCATTCCTGACAAAGTCGGATCAGCCGACGACTCGACGGCGGGTGGCGATGAGCTGGCGCAGACGCTCGGTGCGCTGCCGCTGCGGTCGGCTGCGCTGGCGGACCGCCCGGGCGCCCGCCAACTCGGCCAGCAACTGCAGTCGACGGCGATTGCGATCGGGATCCTGCCGGGGAGTGGTCCAGGCCATAGTCCCGAGCGTGCCGAGTCTCGGCGGCCACGTCAAGACGGCGTTCGCTACGCAGCCAACCGGGCACACGGTGCAGTCACCGAGCGCCGTTTCGGGGCCCGTCCGTGCCGGTCACCACAGCGGCCAGTCACCACTGGTGGCCCAGCGGACCGCCACCACGGCGGCCGCGATGCTCCAACCACCCGCCGTGACGATGGCGACCCCGGTGGCCACCCCTCGGTCGCCGTAGCGGACCAGCACCAGGGCGGTGACCCAGGCCAGCAGGCCGGCGAACACCGTCCACCACGCGTAGCTGGTCACGTCGGTGCCGAGCAGGCCGAACAGCAGCAGCCAACCGGCCGCCGCGCCACCACCGGAGGCGACACCACCACCGGTGACCGGGTGCGGCTCGCGGTAGGTGGGCCGCGTCGGTGGCCCGGAGGGGAAGAGACCCGACGGGGTACGCGGCACCGGGCGGACGGCACCGAAATCCGGGCCAGGATCGGGTCGCGCAATGGTCACCGTCGCTGCCCTCTCTCACGCGTGCCGCTCGTGCCCACGGTACCGGCTCTGCCAGGATGACCGGATGTCCTCGCCGACGATCAGGCGCCGCGCTCGTCCGGCGTACCCGATCCTGCTGCTGCTCGCCCCGGTGCTGGCCGCCGGCTGTGCGACCACCCGGCCGGGGGTGCCCGAGGGCGCCGCGCCGACGCCACCTTCGGTCTGGGCGACCGCGGACCAGCCGGCGTCGCAGCCGCCCACGCCGGCGGCGACCGACCCGAGCTCCCCGGCGCCGTCGTCGGCCAGGCCGTCGGCGACGGCACCCCGCACCGGGCTGAAGCACGTCTTTCCGGTACGCGCCGACAACGTCGACTACCACCCGACGCACGGGGCGTACCCAGGGACGGATCTCTTCGCCGACTGCGGCGAGCCGTTCGTGGCGGTGACCGACGGGACGGTGCTGGAGGTGAGCCGCGTGGACCGGTACCGCAAGCGTGGGCCACAGGGCCCGGACAACGGCGGTCTGTCGGTCGCTCTGCTCGGCGACGACGGGGTGCGCTACTACGGCTCGCACCTGAGCGTCGTGACCAGCGGAGTCGACGTCGGGGTGCGGGTCCGCGCCGGGCAGCAGCTCGGCAAGGTGGGCCGCACCGGCAACGCGAACAACGTGTGTCACGTGCACTTCGGCATCTCGCCGGCGTGCGTGGGCAAGGACGGCTGGTGGATCCGGCGCGGGGTGATCTGGCCGGCGCGTTACCTGGACTCCTGGCGGCGCGGCGGCAACCGGGAGCCGGCCGCCGAGGTCACCGCGTGGCAACGCAAGCACGGCTGCCCGAAAGCGCCCTGACATGGCCCGCGCGAGAGATCCCATCGCCGACCTGCGCCGGATCGCGTTCCTGCTGGAACGGGCGAACGAGGCCACCTACCGGGTACGCGCGTTCCGGTCGGCGGCGAAGGCGCTGGCCGGCCTGCCTGCGGCCGAGCTGACCGAACGGGCCGGCAACGGCACGCTCACCGAACTGGCCGGTGTCGGTGACGTCACGGCCCGCTGCGTGGCGGAGTCCCTCGCCGGTGAGGAACCGGTCTACCTCCGCCGGCTGGTGGCGACCGAGGGCAGCGACCTGGACGCCGAGGCCACGGCGCTCCGCGCCGCCCTGCGCGGCGACTGTCACACCCACTCGGACTGGTCCGACGGCGGCTCACCCATTGAGGAGATGGCGCTGGCAGCTGTGGAGTTGGGCCACGAGTACCTGGTGCTGACCGACCACTCGCCCCGGCTGACGGTGGCCCGGGGGCTGACCGCGGAGCGGCTACGCCGGCAACTCGACCACGTGGCGCAGGTCAACGCGGCGCTGCCCGAGGGTTTCCGGATCCTCACCGGGATCGAGGTGGACATCCTCGCCGACGGCTCCCTGGACCAGGACGACGACCTGCTGGCGCGGCTCGACGTGGTGGTCGGGTCGGTGCACAGCGGCCTGAAGGACGAGCGGTCGAAGATGACCCGGCGCATGCTGAAGGCGGTCGCCAACCCGCACCTGGACATCCTCGGTCACGTCACCGGCCGAATGGTGTCGTCCCGCCCGGCCGGGGTGACCGGTCCGGGCGATCGGGGGCACCGCGCGCGTACCCGGGCGGAGAGCGACTTCGACGCGGACGCCGTCTTCGCCGCCTGCGCCGAGCACGACACCGCCGTCGAGATCAACTCTCGGCCGGAGCGGCAGGACCCGCCGAAGCGCCTGATCCGCCGCGCCCTGGAGGCTGGCTGCCGGTTCGCCATCAACACCGACGCGCACGCGCCCGGCCAACTCGACTGGCAACGATTCGGCTGTGAACGCGCCGCCCTCTGCGGCGTCCCCGCCGACCGCGTGATCAACACCTGGTCGGCAGAGCAACTGGTGACCTGGACGCACAACCGCACCTGACCAGCCCTCCGGCGCTGATCCACTCACGTTCCTTGAAATCGGGCTGTCCCGGTCCGCCGGACACCCCGACTTCAAGAAGACCGAGTCGATCACGCGCCGGATCGAGCGGTGGTCTGTCAGCGGCGGGCGGGTTCGGCGGCGGGTGTGGCGGGAGCACCGACGCCGACGACCGGGCTGCTCCGGCGGCGACTGAACATCCCCTGCGAGACCGCGACCCCGAGCAGCACGATCAGCGCGCCGACCGGTTGGTGCCAGTTGAGTCGTTCGTCGAGCGCCAGAGCACCGATCAGCACCGCGAAGATCGGAATCAGGTACGTGACGGTGGACGCGGTGCTCGCGCCGGCCACCCGGATGTTGCGCATGTTGATCACGAAAGCGAGCCCGGTGCCGAGCGCGCCGAGGGTCAGCACACTTGCCACCACCCCCGCCGACAGCTCGGTGGGCAGCGGCGGCAGGCCGGCGACGAAGGGGGTGACGATGGCCAGCTGCGCGGCGGCGAGCAGCAGTTGCGCGGTGGAGAGCGACAGACCCGAGTACGCGCTGCCGGCGACGAACCGCTTCTGGTACGGGATGGACACGCCGTAGCAGGCCGCCGCACCGAAGCACATGAGCTGCCCGGTGAAGTGTGCCCCGCCGATGCCCTCCCAGACCCCGAGCACCACCAGCACCCCGACGAAGCCCAGCCCGAGCCCGACCGCGCGGCGCACTGTGAGCCGCTCGGTGCGGAAGACCAGCACCGCCAGCGGCAGCACGATCAACGGCGTGGTGGCGTTCCAGATGCCGGCCAGCATCGACTCGACCCGCTGCTCGCCGTAGCCGAAGAGGGTGAACGGCACCGCCACGCCGAAGGCGGCGACGACGGTCAGGTGTGCCCAGACCCGGGGCTCGCGGGGCAGCCGGTCGCGCAGCACGGCGAGGACCACCAGCAGGGTCAGACCGCCGGCGACGACCCGGTAGAGGGTGAGTTGGACCGGGTGCAGCTCGGCCACCCCGACCTTGATGAAGAGAAAGCTGGAACCCCAGATCGCGGCGAGGGCGACAAAGCCGGGCAGCCAGGCGCGGACCGGCGCTTTGTCAGGAGTGGTATCGGTGGTCACCCCTGACACTCTGCCGCAACCGTACGACAAAGTCGCGCGCCTTTCGGCCGTCACGCCGTACCTGAACCCGCAGCTCCAACACGACAAACGTCGGCGACACAGGGGTGGGGTGGTCACGTAGGGTCGCAGCGTGGGACGAATTGATGAACTCGCCAACCGTTACGTGGCCGAGTGGGCGCCGTTGAGCCCCACCGGCGCGACCTTCGTCGGCATCGCCGGCCATGACGACCAGCTCGACGACCTCTCGCCCGACGGCTACGGGGCGCGCGCGGACCTCACCCGCCGGACCCTCGCCGAGCTGGAGGTGACCGAGCCGGAGACCGAATCGGAACGGACCGCCAAGGAGGCCATGCAGGAACGGCTCGGCCTGGACCTCGCCCGGTACGACGCCGGCGAGGTGACCAGCGAGGTCAGCGTGATCACCAGCGGGCTGCACGAGATCCGCATGGTGTTCGACCTGATGCCCACCACGACCAGCGACGACCAGGCCAACATCGCCGCCCGCCTCAACGGCTTCGGTGCCGCACTGGAGGGCTACAAGACCACGCTGCGTGAGGCGCTCGCCGCCGGTGCGGTCAGCTCGAAGGTGCAGCTGGTCGAGGTGGCGAAGCAGTGCGACATCTGGGTCGACCCGACCGGTGACAACTTCTTCCACGGGCTGGTCGAGCGGCTCGGGGCGGAGGGCACGCTCGGCTCGGAGCTGCGTCGGGGTGCGGCGGCGGCGACCGCGGCGACCGCGGAGTTCGGCCAGTTCCTGCGTACCGAGCTGGCCCCGCACGGGCGGGACAAGCAGGCCGCCGGCCGGGAGCGCTACGAGCTCGCCTCGCAGTACTTCCTCGGCGCCAAGGTCGACCTGGACGAGACGTACGCGTGGGGCTTCGCGGAGCTGGCCCGCCTGGAGGCGGAGATGCGGGTCGTGGCGGGGCGCATCGCCGGCTCCGGTGCCAGCGTCGACGAGGCCGTGGCCACCCTGGACGCCGACCCGGCCCGGACCATCCAGGGCAAGGAGGCATTCCGGGACTGGATGCAGGCGCTGGCCGACAAGGCGATCACCGAGCTGCACGGCACCCACTTCGACATCCCGGAGCAGGTCCGCCGCATCGAGTGCTGCCTCGCACCGACCAGTGACGGCGCCATCTACTACACCGGCCCGAGTGAGGACTTCTCCCGGCCGGGTCGGATGTGGTGGGCGGTGCCGCAGGGCATCAGCGACTTCTCCACCTGGCGCGAGGTGACCACGGTCTTCCACGAGGGCGTGCCGGGTCACCACCTCCAGGTGGGGCAGACCGCCGTCCGGGCCGACCTGCTCAACCGTTGGCAGCGGCTGCTCTGCTGGGTCTCCGGCCACGGTGAGGGCTGGGCGCTCTACTCGGAGCGGCTGATGGACGAGCTGGGCTACCTGGAGGATCCGGGCGACAAGCTGGGCATGCTCGACGGCCAGGCGATGCGCGCGGCACGGGTGATTGTGGACATCGGCATGCACCTGGAGCTGGAGATTCCGAAGGACAATCCGTTCGGTTTCCACCCGGGCGAGCGGTGGACGCCCGAGCTGGGCTGGGAGTTCATGCGGGCGCACTGCCGGGTTCCGGACGAGAACCTGCGCTTCGAGCTGAACCGCTACCTGGGTTGGCCGGGGCAGGCGCCGTCGTACAAGGTGGGTGAGCGGATCTGGCTCCAGGCCCGCGAGGACGCCAAGGCCCGCAAGGGCGCCGATTTCGACCTGCGGGAGTTCCACCGGCAGGCGTTGGACCTGGGTGCGCTGGGTCTCGACCCGCTGCGCCGGGCGCTGGCCCGGCTCTGACCGGGCGGTGGCTGCGGGCGCCGACGGTACGACGAGTCCGTCGCCGCGCGCAGCCACGCCCCGAGCCGAAGCTGCTCGCGCGACCGGACGCCCGAGGCCGCTCTGCGGCTGTGCGCTCAGCCGAGGGTGAGTGCCAACGCCGGGCGGGCGGTCAGCGTGTCGCTGGTGACGAACGCCAGGTCGATGGTCGGGTCGGTGAACGTGATCGGGATGGGCGAGGTGATCGGAAGGCCGTCCGGTAGCGGCAAATCCGGAGTCAGCGTGATCTTGATGCCGAGCAGTCGGCCGACGAACCGGGTCGCGTAGAAGGCCACGTCTCCCCGCACGGTCAACTGGTTGGTCGCGTACCGCTGGTTGCGCCCTTCGGGGCCGTCGGCCCGCAGCAGAAAGTCGGTGGTCACCGCCTCCCGCATGCTGAACTTCAGCACCTTGAGGTCGCCCTTCACGGTGTGCAGGTCCGTGACCCCGTCGAACCGCAGCCCGGTCATCCGCACCGACGACCCGGTGACCTTCGACGGCGTCTGGGCCACCGTCGGCAGGGACGGATCGGCGGCGATCCGCGGCAGGAGCTTGCCCGGCTGCACCGTTCCCGGCCGGTCGGGTGCCGGTTTTCCGGGCTTGCCCGGGGTCGGCTTGCCCGGGGGCTGCGCCGGGCAGTCGGCGGGGCCGGGGCGGGGCGTCGCCGTGCTGGTCGGCCGGGCTGCCGGCGTCGCGGTGGGGCTCACCGAGGGCGCGGGGTCCTCGCGGCCTCCAAGGCCGAGCAGATCACCGATCCCGTCCAGGATGTCGGTGATCACGTTGCCACCCTGTCCCGGGCTCGGGGCGGGCGTCGGCGTGGCCGCGCTGCGGCTGGGCGACGGGGTGACGGCCCGGGGCGGAGTGGGGCAGCCGGTCGAGGCCGGTCGGCTCGGCGCGGCCTGCACCGCTCGGGGCTGGCTGGCCAACCCGACGGCCGCCAGGCCGAGGACCACGAGAGCGATGGCGAAGGCTCGCGGATCAGCGGAACGTCCCGGCCACTCGGGCGGCGCACCCTCGTCGGACGCTCCAACCCCCGGATGATCGACCCGCGCGACACCGCCCTGGGCAGCACCGCCCTGGTCGACACCGCCCTGGCTGGCGCCAGCGTGTCCGACACCGTCCTGCTCGGCGCCGCCACTGTCAGATCCGTCGGCGCCGACATCAGCCAGGCCAACGCCGGCCAGGCCGGCACCGCCCGGGTCGTCGCCGTTCTGCTCGATCTCGGCCGGTGGCGGGGTGGGTGGTGCGGGGCGGATCGGGGTCCAGGCGAAGGCGAGCGCGCTGCCGACGATGCCGAGCAGCAGACCGGCGAAGAAGCCGCCCAGGTTGAGCCCGATCAGCGAGTACACAGCGGTGACCGCCGCGACGACCGAGTAGAACAGCCGCTGTGCCGGGGTGAACCAGAGCAGCAGGCCACAGGTCACCAGGATGATCGGGATCAGCAGCGAGAGCAGGCCGGTAGCACCACTGTGGAAGCTGAGGCCGTTGAGGGTCATCCGAGTGGAGGCGAACATCTCCAGCCCGGCCAGGGCGATGAGCAGTCCGCCCCAGAACGGCCGGCTGCGCTGCCAGCGGCGGAAGAGCCGCCACGCCTGAGCCGGACCACCGGGCCGGGCGTGGGACGGGTTCGCGGTTGTCACGTACTCCTCCTGGCCGAGCGGGGACGGGACCGAGCGGGGATGGGGTCGTGAGCCCGGCCCGCGGTGCTGACCACCGCGGGCCTGGGCTCAGCTCAGAAGCACTCCTTGCCCTTGGCGTCGTCACCCACGTTGACCTTGAGTCGGAGGCCGACCAGGTTGAACGTGGCCGCCGTGGTGTAGCGGGACACCTGTTGCAGGTTGGTGATGGTGACGTGGTCGGAGTTCTGGCCGAACGAGCCGGCCTGCGCCGTCGGGTTCAGGTCGGTGGCGTCCCGACCGATCCTGATGTTGGTGAAGGTCGCGTTGCCGTTCAACGAGTCCATCGCGATCAGCAGGTCCTTGGCGCGGGCGGGTTCCTTGCCCTCGCCGGCGTTGATGGTGAGCACCACCGGCAGGCCCGGCAGGTCGGCGCGGACGGACTGGCAGAGGCTGTACAACTCGGCGCTGCTGATCTCGGAAAGCGCGATCGGGTGGACCTGACCGGACTTCCCGTCCTTGCCCTTCTCGCGGACGATGCCGCCGTACTGCTTGAAGCCGTCGCCCTCCAGGCGGTCGGCGCCGATTTTGAACGTCTGCCCGGAGACCGTGATGTCGGACGCGATCGCGCCGGTCGACATTCCGAAGAGGATGGCGCCGGCAGCCGCCGTGGCGGGCACCATCATGGCGGCGAAACGCCACCATCGGGTACGACCCTGACTCTCTAACCGATCCTGCACGGGTTCCTCCTCGGGTCGATGCGCGCGAGTGGCCGGTCCCGAGCGGGTGTCCCACACTGGGAGCCCGCAGCCTGTTACCGGCTGGTAACCATCGGGCTTGATGGTGCACCCGTTGCGGCGCAGGTCACAACCCCCTGATTACCGGGCGGTAACAGTCGGGCAACCAAGCGAAGGTGTGGCATCACAGACAGTGAACACATTCGCCCTCGCAACCCTCCTATTTGGCAACAAGGTGGGCATGAAGCGGTAGAGGGATCAGCGCAACGTGACTCTACATTGACTAATTACAATCGAATAACAAATGTAAAGCACGCAGGTCGTACGGGTTGCCACATGGTCGAGGGGTGAACCGCGTCGCGGTCCACCCCTCGGTCGTACGTCCGGTCGTACGCGTCAGCGCTGCTCGACCTCGCCCGGAGCCGGACGCTGGGTCGGCACGGTCGGGTCCTCCGACTTCCAGTTGGTCGAAGCCGGCGGGATCTCGTCGGTCAGTGGCCCACCGACCGGCTGCGGCCTGGGCTGCTCGACGGTGTCCGTGTCGCGTACCGGCTCCTGGTCCACCCGGGTCGGCGTCGGGTCGTCGACCGCCGGCTCGGCGCGGTGCCGGGCCGTCCCACCCTCGGGTCGGGTCACCAGCCACACACCGAAGACGACAGCGATCAGACCGAGGACACCAGCGACGATCGGGCCCCAGAAACTGATCAGGCCGATCTTGAAGCGGTTGTCCTTGACCGTCTCGACACTGCGGCTGACCGTGTCGTCGTTGTAGTTGAAGTCCGCGTCCAGCAGCACCGTGGGGGTGCCGGTGTTCGGCTGCAACTCCTTGTGCTGCTGCTCCCGCACGTTCACGTACGAGCCGGTGACCGGGTCGACCCAGACGGTCCGGATGTTGCTGTAGACGATCTGACCGCTGGTGGCACCTGGCGCGAACTTGCCGACCAACGTCTGGAGGCTGCTCTCCGGCGTGGCCAGCACCTCGTTCTCGATCCGCTGCTCGAAGCGGTACGCCTCGATGCCCTTGATCTTTTCGGTGCCGACGAACTTCGCGGGAGTGGCCCGCTTCAGATCACGGTCGAAAATCTGGTAGTCGCGCTTGTCCGTGCCGAACGGGAACTTGTAGATCTGACCGGAGTACTTGACATTGCCGACCGGAGTCCCGTCCGCCCCGGTCTCGTTGAGCCACTGCTCCTTCCACGAGGCGGCCGCACCGGAGATCCGGTCGAGAGCGAGTTCGGTGCTGTACTGGCTGACCACCACCTCAGGGCTGTCGGTACGCCGGACCGTCTGGTAGACGTCCCAGATCACCGCGTCGCCCTTGAGGTCCTCGGGCAGCCGATCCTTGGTGTCGTCGGGCTGTGGAATGACCTCGACATTGGACGTGAGGTCGCCCTGCAGGACCTCGATGGTCGCCGAATCTCCGACCCGGGTGATCTTCAGGAACTTGGCGTTCTTCGCCTCGGCGACGGACGTCGTCGGCTCAAGATCATAGGGGAGCTTGGTCACGGCAGGGGCCACATAAAACGGCAGCCCGGCCGCGAAGACCAGCAATAAGACGCCAAGCCCGAAGAGCGCGGCGCCCACGCGAAGCTTCACTCATCCTCCTGTAACCTGCCGCCCTACGACCTGTTGTCCGGGGCACCCGATCCTTAACATGGCGGGAGGTTACTCCCCGGTCACCTTCAAAGCGACCCCCTGGATGTCCAGATGTCCACAGCCGCCGCGCCAACAGTTTCGGAGCCTTCGGTAACCGGCCGACTTCCCGCCCTCGACGCGCTGCGAGCAATCGGCGCGGTGGCGGTCGTCGGTCACCACATCGGGTTCCAGACCGCCGTCACCATGAACACCACCTGGGGCGGCTGGCTGGCTCGACTGGACGTCGGCGTCGCCATCTTCTTCGTACTGTCCGGGTTTCTGCTGTTTCGGCCGTGGGCGCTCAACGCCGCGACGGGCCGGGCCCGGCCCCGCGCCAAGCGCTACCTGTGGCGGCGAGCCCTGCGCATCCTGCCCGCCTACTGGTTGGCGATCGTGGTCTGTCTGATCGTCCTGCCGCAGAACGGGCAGGCGTCCGTCGGCGACTGGATCCGCCACCTCACCTTCACCCAGATCTACCAACCCGGGCAGTTGCGCGCCGGGCTCAGCCAGACCTGGAGTCTCGCCACCGAGGTCGTGTTCTACCTGATCCTGCCGCTGGTCGCCGTGCTCGCCGTCGGCCGGTCCTGGCGTCCCGTCCGGACCATCGTGATCGTCAGCGGTAGTGCGCTGCTGACCGCCGGATGGCTCACCCTGATGGGGCTCGGCTGGCTCGACACCGCCCTGCACACCATGTGGTTCCCCTCGTACGCCGCCTGGTTCGGTGCCGGCATGGCACTGGCGGCGGCGCACGTCGCCCTGCGCACCGGGACCGCGCCCGTGGCCTTCCGGGTCCTGGACGACCTGGCCTCGGCACCGGTGACCTGCTGGGCCGCCGCCGTCGGCCTGATGGCGATCGCGACGACGCCCGTCGCCGGCCCCCGCGACCTCACCGAGCCGACGGCCGCCGAGTTCGGCGTCAAGCTGGCCCTCTACCTCGTGATCGCGGCGCTGATCCTGATCCCGGTGGCCTTCGGCGGGCCGAGCCGGGCCAAGGAGATCTTCGGCAGCTCGTCCGCCCGGTGGCTCGGCGCGGTCTCGTACGGGCTGTTCCTGTGGCACCCCATGGTCATCGAACTCATCTACCTGGTCGACGACCGACCGCTGTTCACCGGTGGGCTGCTCAACACGTTCGCCCTCACCATGGCCTTCGGTCTGGTGTACGCCGCGGTCAGCTACTACGGCGTCGAGCGGCCCCTGCAACTGCTCGGGTCGCAGGGTCGCCGCCGATCCACCGGGCGTGGGCAGACGCCCGGGGCCCCCGCCACCGACGTGGCCGCACCGGCCACCACACCGCCGACCGTCGCGGCTGGCACTCCGGTGCCCACGGTCGGCGGGTAGCGCCCAGCGCTGGCCCATCGGGGCATTGCCGGCCGGCACACCAGCCCCTAATGTGACGCGGGTCGCTAAATTACTTGAGAGTAGGGTTCGCGTGGAGCGTCGCTTCGGCATGCCCGGACACGTGTTGTTCCTCAACTGGCGAGACACCCGCAACCCCGAGGGTGGCGGTTCCGAGGTGTACGTGGAACGGATCGCCGCCGAACTGGTGGCGCGCGGATTCCGCGCCACTCTCTTCTGCGCCGCCCACAGCCAGGCTCCCGCCGACGAGGTCAACGAGGCGGGCGTACGGCTGGTAAGGCGCGGCGGCCGACACAGCGTCTACCTCTGGGCGGCACTCTGTTACGTCGCAGGCGCGCTGGGTATCGGCCCGCTGGCGGCCCGCCGTGGCGGCCGGCCCGACGTCCTGGTCGACGTCTGCAACGGGTTGCCGTTCCTCGCCCCGCTGTGGGCACGGCGTCCGGTGGTCAAGCTGATCCACCACGTGCACCGCGAGCAGTGGCCCGTAGTGCTTCCACAGTGGGCGGCCCGGTTCGGCTGGTGGATCGAATCGTCGCTCGCCGTACGCCTCTACCGGCGGTGCCGGTACGTCACCGTCTCCGAGGCGACCCGCCGAGAGTTGGCAGTGCTCGGTGTGCCGCCGGAGCAGGTCTCCGTGGTGCACAACGGCACCCCGACGATGCCCCACACCGACGCCGAACGGGCGACGTTCCCGCTGCTCGTGACGCTGAACCGACTGGTGCCACACAAGCGGGTGGAGGTGGCGCTGCGGGCCGTCGCGGCCCTCGCCGACGAGCTGCCCCAACTACGTCTGGTCGTCGCCGGCCAGGGCTGGTGGGAGTCGCACCTGCGTGAACTCGCCGCGGAGCTGGACATCACCGAGCGGGTGGACTTCCGGGGCTTCGTGACCGAGGAGGAGAAGGCCGCCCTGCTCGCCTCGGCCTGGGTGGCCCTGACCCCGTCCCTCAAGGAGGGCTGGGGGCTCACGATCGTGGAGGCGGGTTCGGCGGGCACCCCGACTGTAGCGTTCCGGGGAGCGGGCGGAGTCGCCGAAGCGGTCGTCGACGGGCGTACCGGCCTGCTGGCCGACGACATCGACGACTACCTGATGAAGGTGCGCACGCTTCTGCACCAGGATGAGCTGCGGCGGGAGATGGGCGCCCAGGCCCGGGAGCACGCCGCCAGCTTCACCTGGCAGGCCGCGGGTGGGCGCTTCGAGGCGATCCTCAAGGGTGTGGAGTCGCCCCGCCCAGTGCAGCAGCGGGGCGAGCCGTCCTACCTGTCGCCGTAAACCGCGGGGGCGTACGGGTCCTTCTTACCGGCCCGCTTGGCCGCCTCCGAGACGAGCTTGGCCTCCTTTGCGGCCTCCTCGTCGGTGGCGGTCGCGGCGGCCGAGATCCCGCCGAGAGCCAGGACCCCCAGCAACGCCGCCACCAGGCCAGACACGACCAGGGTCAGAGCTCTACGCATGCCAATCCTCCAATGGCGAGACGTGCGAGCGGACGTTACCACGCGGTAGCTCGCCGGTGTAGTGCCGAAACGGCGGCAGCGATGACCACCAGAAGGGCAGCGCTGAGGGCCGCCACCACCGCCAGTCGGGCCGGCCCGGACCCGCCCGATTCCCGCACGGTCGCCGGGTTGCGGTACAGCGTCAGGAACGGTCCGTCGTGGACCGTCACCAGGCCGCCGAGCACCTGAGAATCCACCTCGCCGGAGAGCTCGCGCTGCACCAGGACCCAGCGCACCCCCGTGGTCCAGACCGGCCGCCCCTCGACCAGCGCCTCGCGCATCTCACGGACGCGCGGGTTCTCGCCGGCCACGGCGACGTCGCCGACCCGGAGCGTGTCGTCGGTCAGGACCGTCCCGGGCAGGTAGCGGGGCGCCGGGTCCAGGACGACCCGACCAGGGTTCCACGGGTACGCCCGGTAGGCGCTCAACGGCAACGAGAGGATCTCCCCCGGCTCCTCCTCGATGTGCTCGGCCACCCGCTGCCACTCCGCCGGATAACTCACCGACCGAAGCCGGCCGGCACCGCCGAACGCGAGGTCCGGCAGGACCGCCACCGGCAGGAACAGCAGCCCGACCAGGACCACCCCGGCCACCTCCCGGTCGATCCGGGCCACCAGCCGCTCGGCCCCCAACGCCGCGCACACCACCAGCAGCAGGGCGTACGGCGCCAGGAACTTCTGCCCATCTCGCAGCAGCCCCGCGCCCGGCAGGTGCACCACCGCCCAGCGCAGCGCGGCATCCCCGCCGGGGAGCAGCCCGAAGGCGGCGAGCAGACAACCGGTCCCGGCGAGCACCGCCAGGCGCGCCGCCCCACCCGGGGGTAGCCGGCGCCGCAGCAGGCCCGCACCGACACCGGCCAGGATCAGCAGCAGGAGAGTCGCCACCGGCACCAGTGGCGCCGCGCGACTGGCGGGGGTGGCCTGTGCGCTCCAGATGCCACCGGTGCCGGCCAGCGCCACCAGCGGGCCGGCCCAGTTCTCCGAACGCGCCGCGAACGCCGCCACCCCCGCCGGGTCCGACGAACCTCCGGCACCGGTGACCAGGGCCGCGACCACCCAGGGGGCGTTGAGCACTCCGACCGCGGCCAACGCCTGCCGGGACCGGTGCGGATGCATCCGCTGCGACACCAGCAGCGACCGGGGCGCGCGCATCCGGTCCGACGTCAGCACCAGCACAGTGCCCAGCGCGATCAGACCGCCGGTCGGCGTGATGGCGGCGGGAGCGGCGGCGAGCACCACCCGGGCGAGCGCGCCGTCGCGCCCGGCCCGCAGGTCCAGCGCCGCCCGCACCAGCCAGGGCAGCGCGGCGTACGCGAGCAGCAGCCCCCACTGCCCGATCAGCAAACGCTCGGCGAGGTACGGCGACCACGCGTACGCCAACGCGGCGAACAGCCGGACCGCGCGCCGTTCGGTCGGCACCAACCGGCCGGCGCCGACCGCCGCGAGGAAGACCGCCCCGGCGAGCGCCAGCCGCTGCACCAACCAGCCCGGCACGAGCTGGGTGACCAGCGAGACCAGTGCGTCCATCGGCACCGCCCGGGGCAGACTCTGCGCCGGGGCGACGAGATCCCAGGTCAACGGCTGCCGGGGTACGAACACCATGTCGTACAGCAACGCGTAGCCGGGCGCCGCCAGCGGGGCCAGCACCACCACCGTGACCGCCGCCGCTACCGCGTACAGCGACAGCGTGTCCCGCGTCCGCCGAACCGGTGCGGCCTCGACGCCGTCGGTGGGCTCAACCATTCACGACGCCGGCACCGCCCGGCCGACGGTGATCAGCTCGGTGCACACCCCGACCCCTGGCGTCCGGACGGTGACCTCGACGGCGTCCCCCGCACCCTCCAGCAGGAAGAACAGGTCGTTCAGCCCGCGTCGCAGGGTGATCTCGCGCGTGGCGTCCCCGAGCCGGAACAGCGCCGTCGAGTCGCCCGAGCTGAGGTAGCCGAAGTGCACCACGTACGGCCACTCCACCAGGTATCCGTCCAACGGGATCCGAGTGGGTCGGCCGCCCTCCGCCAGGTGCCCGCAACCGTCCACCCGACCAGGAACGATCTTCCGTCCCTGGACCACCACCGGACGGATCCGGCCGAGGTCATCGAACGTCGACGGTCGCGCGGCCTCCGTCACGAAGGTGGGTCGACGCTCGGCCGGGCGGAAGAAGTGCGACTGGAGATTGTCCGGCCAGAAATAGCCGGCGATCACCCGGTCCGGGACGGCGGTGTCGAAGAAGACGGTGCCCGGCGGGGCTGCGGCGAGCTCGGCCTGCGTCGTCGCGAGATAGTCCCGCCCGTACTTGGTACTCCAGTTGTCCCCGAAACGGGCCGTGCTCCACAGGGTGCCCACGCCAATGGTCGCCAGGACGACAATCACCGAGACCAGGCCGACCGCGAACGCGCCCGGCTCGCGCAGGACCGTCGGCACCGGCCACGCCGACACCTCGTCCTCGTCGGTGTCCTTGATCCCCAGCAGGGCCGCACCGACACAGATCGCGGCGACCAGCACCACGTCGGCGACGTACCGGGGGACGACGCCGATCAGCGGGCCGAGCGGCCCGCCCAGCCGGGTGATGGCGAAGAGCGCGGCGACCAGGCCGAGGTAGGAGGTGAGCAGCAGCCAGGCCCGGCCGGCCGACGGACGCCGCCGGACGGTGACCACGACGAGCGTCGCCAGCACCGCCCACGACAACCACTTGGCGATGTCGTACGGGTCGACGAGTGGGGGACCGTCACCGGCGTAGCTCCAACGCCAGGGACCTCCGAGCAGACCCGGCACCACGGTCTCGCCGACCAGGTCACCGAGGAAGTTGAGCACCGGACCGACCGAGGTCGGGTCCCGCAGTTCACCGGAGGGACGGCTCAGGTAGAACGCCAGGTATCCCCCCGACAGCGCGCCGAGCATCAGCCAGGCCGGCCAGTGCCGGCGGATCGCCGTCGCGAGACTGCGCAACACGCCACCGGAGGTGAAGAGGAAGACGGTCAGCAGGAACAGCAGCGGCACGATCAGCAGGGACTTGGTGTCGAAGAGCAGGCCGAACACCAGCCAGAGCGCGATCGCCACGAGGTGCCGCAGGCGACCGGTCCGCACGTACCGGACCTGGGCTGCCACCGCCATGACCAGGGCCAACTGCATCGGCAGCACGAGCAGCCCGACCAACCACAGCGAGGAGACCTCAAGCGTCAGCGGGCTGAAAATGAACAGGCACAGCGGAATGAGCAGGCCCCAACCGGGCCGGAGCAGATCGCGCAACAGCCGGTAGAGCGCGATCCCGGTCGCCGCCTGGCCAACCGCCAGCAGCAACACCCACGGCCAGGTGGCGAAGCCCGCCGCCCGCACCATCGCCCACGCCACCAACAGGCCGCCGGGCATGAGGTGGTTGTTGAACGTACGCAGGAGATAGTCCGCGTCCAGCCCGGTGTCGAGAACCTGGGCGGCGATGACGAACTCGTCCTGCGAGAACCAGCCACGGGTGGCGAGACCGGCGCGCCAGGCGACGGACACCGCGATGAGGGCGATCGCCACGGCGCGGACGGGGTCGGCGCGGAGCCATCGGCCGATCGGCCCGGGCCCGTCGCCGTCGGACGCGACGCGTTCCGGATGCGTCTCGGCCTCAGCTTCTGGCATTGACATGGTCGGCAGCCTGCCACACGCTTACACGCCGTGGGGACGGCCGTTCTCCCGATAACGCCACCGCAGCGCCCCTGGTCGCCCGTCCGTGCCCGGTCCGGATAACGTCGCGCGACAGTCGTCGGCTGCAGGTGCGCGTCCGGCCGGTGAAGACAGGAGCCGAAATGCGTGCAGAGGTGGCCAGTGGCGCCGCTCCGGGGTCCAGCCGGAGCCGGCACACGGCCCGACGGTTCCGGCACCTGGTCATCTGCATCGCTCTCACCGCCCTCGCCTTCCAGCAGGCCCCGGGCCAGGTCGTCCCCGACACCAAGGTCGACCTGAACGTCAACCCGGCCGGGTGGCTGCTCCGTTCGCTGCACCTGTGGGACCCCACCGGCACGTTCGGCCAACTACAGAACCAGGCGTACGGCTATCTCTGGCCGATGGGCCCGTTCTTCCTGCTCGGGTCGGAGTCCGGCCTCGCGCCGTGGGTGGTGCAGCGGCTGTGGTGGGCACTGCTCTTCTGTGTCGCCTACCTGGGGGCCGTGCGCCTGGCGGGCCGGCTCAACATCGGAACGCCCGCCGGGCGCATGATCGCCGGCGTCGCCTTCGCGCTGTCACCGCGCATCCTCACCCAGCTCGGCTGGTCCTCGGTGGAAGCCTGGCCCAGCGCCGTCGCCCCCTGGGTGCTCATTCCACTGGTCGGTCTCGCCGCCGGCACGCGACTGCGACGCGCCGTCGCCGCGTCAGCCCTCGCCGTCGCCTGCGCCGGTGGGGTCAACGCCACTGCCGTGTTCGCGGTGGTGCCACTGGCCCTGCTCTGGCTCGCCACAGTCCAGCCCGTACGCCGCCGGGTCACCGCCATCGCCGCCTGGTGTGGCGCGGTGGCCCTGGCCACCGCGTGGTGGTTGGTTCCGCTGCTGGTCCTCGGGCGGTACAGCCCACCCTTCCTGGACTACATCGAGACCGCCCGGAACACCACGAGCGTCACCGACGGGGTGACCACCCTGCGCGGCGCCTCCTACTGGGTCGCCTACCTGGCCTCCCCGTTCGGACCGACCATCCCGTCCGGTGCGCGACTCGCCAACGAGGCGGTGCTGGTCGCCGCCACCCTGGCGGTCGCCGCCCTCGGTGTGCTCGGGCTGTCCCGACGGGGGATGCCGCACCGCCGGTTCCTCATCACCGGTCTGGTGCTCGGCGTCGCGCTCGTCGGTCTCGGGCACGTCGGCGACCTGCCGAACATCCTCGCCGGGCCACAGCGGGAGTTCCTCGACGGCATCGGCGCGCCCCTGCGCAACGTGCACAAGTTCGACGTCCTGCTCCGCCTACCCCTGTGCCTGGGCATGGCGCACCTGATCGGGCTGACCGTCCGGGCGGCGCGCACCGCGCCCGCGCGGCACCGTCCGCGAACCGTCGCACGCGCCTGGCTGACCGCCGGCGCCGCGATCGCCGCCGTCACGGCGGTCGCCACGCCCGCACTCGCGGGCGGTCTCGCCACCCCGGGCAGCGTCAAGGAGGTGCCCGGCTACTGGCACGACGCCACCGACTGGCTCGACGCGAACACGGGGCGCGGGCGGGTGCTCGTCGTACCCGGGGCGCGTTTCCCGTCGTACGACTGGGGCAGCACCACCGACGAGATCACTCAGCCGCTGCTCAACAGCCGATGGGCGGTACGCAACGCCATCCCCTTCACCCCACCGACCACGATCCGACTGCTGGACGTGATCGAGTCGACGCTCGCCACCGGCGCCGGGTCGACCGGTCTGGCGGACCTGCTGGCCCGATCCGGAATCAGCCACGTCCTGTTCCGCGCCGACCTCGACCACGGCCGCTCCGACACGACCCGCCCAGCGGTGGTCCGGCAGGCGCTGGAGCGCTCACCCGGGTTGACCCGCGTCACGTCCTTCGGCCCCCTGCGCGGCGGGCCCTCGTCCCCCGACGAGTTCCGCGACCACGGGCTCGACGTGCCCGTCCGGGCGCTGGAGGTCTACCGGGTCGACCGGCCCGTCGAGCCGGTGGTCGCCTACGACAGAGCCGCCGTGACGACAGTGGTCGGTGGCCCCGAATCGCTGCTCGACCTCGCCGCGGCAGGGCAACTCGGCTCGGCGCCCACCGTCCTGGCCGGCGACGCGTCGACCGCCGACGTCACCGGACCGCTGGCCATGACCGATGGACTGCGCAGGCGGGACGTGTCGTTCGGCGGACTACGTGACAACACCTCCCAGACGTTGACCGCCGACGACACCTTCGAGGTCACCGCGCCCGCCCACGACTACCTCCCCGAGTGGGGTTCGGAGCACTCCACCGTCGCCCGTTTCGAGGGCATCAACGCGATCCGCACCTCCACCGCCCGTTCGCAGGTGGACTCCCCCGGCGGTGCCCGCCCCGAGCACCAGCCGTACGCGGCGATGGACGGCAACCCGGCGACCTCCTGGCAGTCCGCGCCGTACTCGCCCAGCGACCAACAGTGGATCGAGGTGGGCCTCGCCAATCCGACGACGGTCACCCGGGTCGAGGTGTGGTTCGACCTGAAGGCCGATGCCCTGCCCACCACGGTGACCGTCAGCGCCGGGTACGAGAGCAGCACCATCGAGCAGTTCAGCGACCACATGGTGTTCGAACTGCCCGGCATCCACGCCACCCGCGAGGTCCGGGTCTCGGTCGACAGCGCGTACGACCTGCGCCCGTTCGGAAACGGCTCGGTCGGCATCGCCGAGATCAAGATTCCGGGTATCCAGACCAGCCGCACCCTGGTCCTGCCCACCGCACCGGTCACCGACCGGCCGGCGACAGTCGTCGTGTCCGCTGCACCCACCACGCCGGGCTGCTTCTCCGTCGACGGGCACCCGCGCTGCTCCACCGACGCCATCCGCGGTTCCGAGGACGGCTCCACCATCGACCGGACCCTGACCCTGCCGGCCGCCGGCGCGTACGACGCCAAGCTGTGGGCGCGGCCGACGGCCGGCCCTGACCTGGACAACGCCCTCGACAAGCTGGTGACCGACGCGCAGCCGCTTCGCCTCTCGGCGCAGATCAGCGCCTCCTCGACGGCAGTGCCCGACCCGACCGGCCGGGCCGGCGCGGCGCTCGACGGGAACCCGGCCACCAGTTGGTCACCGGCGATCGACGACGAGGCACCGATCCTGCGACTCAAGTGGCTCAAGCCGCAGACCATCACCGGGCTCCGCTTCTCGACCGACCCCAAGACACCCGCCACCCGTCTCGGCAGCGTCCGGGTCGTCGGCGACGACGGGTTCCGCAGCAGCCTGCTCGGCGACGACGGGCTGCTCCGCCTGGACCCGCCGATGCGGACCGACGAAATCACCATCCAGTTCCTCGACAAGCCGTCCGCCACCAGCACCGACCCGTACAAGCTGCGGCTGCCGGAGAAGTTGTCCATCGCGGTCGGCGAGGTGACCGTGCTACCCGGAGCGCCCACCGTCGGACCGCGCCTCGACACACCCCTGTCGCTGGCCTGCGGATCGGGGCCGACGCTCCAGATCGGCGCGGCGCGGGTGACCACCACGCTGCGCGGCACGCTCCGCGACCTGCTGGAAATGCGCGAGATGCCGGTGACGCCGTGCGGCCGGGGCACGCCCCGGCAGCTTGACCTGGGCCGCGGGGAGCACCGCATCGTCGCCGCCCCGAGCCAGCTTGCCTCGCCCACCAGGGTCGCCCTGGTACCGAGGACGGCCACCCCGGCCTCGGCGACCGCCAGCGCCACCGAGATCGAATCCTGGGCGGCCACCAAGCGCCGGGTACGGGTGGCCAGTCGCCCCGTCGACCGGGTGCTCGCCGTGCGGGAGAACACCAACACCGGCTGGCAGGCCACCCTTGGCGGGCGGACGCTGAAACCACTGGTGGTGGACGGGTGGCAGCAGGGCTGGATCCTTCCCGCCGGCGCCTCCGGAGAGGTGCTGTTGCGTTTCGCCCCGGACACGCCGTACCGGGCGGGGCTTCTCCTCGGCGGCATCCTGCTCGCGGTGGTGGTCCTGCTCGCGGTGCTGCCCGCCCGACAGCCCACCGGGCGAACCTCGGCGACCGCCCCACCACGCGGCCGACGCCGGGTCACCCGCTCGCTGCCGCTGCTGGCCGTCGGGGCCGCCGCGCTGGTGCTGTGGAGCGGCCTCATCGGCGGCCTGCTGGTCGCGGCGGGATTCATGCTGGCGGTACCCGGCCCACGCCGTCTGCCCTGGCCGGCCGACCCACGTCGGGCCAGGACGATCAGCCGGGCCGTCGAAACCTGGCTCCCTGGCGCGCTCGTCCTGCTCGCCGGGTGGCTCTACCTCGACTCGACACGGCGGAACACCGACGCGCTCGTGCAACTCACGATCGTCGTCGCCCTGGGCGCCCTCTGGCTCTCCACCGCCTCCAGACGACGCCCGGTACGCCGGCCCACGCCAACCACCGGGACCTCAGCCGTTGCGGCGGCTGCCCTGGTCGCGCAGGGACCGAAGCCGGACCCGGCCGGGCACGACGCGGCCGAGCCGGCGAGGCCCGGCCAGTCGGCCGGGCCAGCCGACGGGCAACTTCCGACCTTCTCCGAGATCACATGAGTCTTCGACGACCCGTCCGTCGGGAGACGACGGCCCAGACGGAGCTGACACGCGGATGGAGTACGGGCCTCGGCGCTGCCGGGGTCAGCGTCACAGTGGCCGGGGTCCTGGTCAACGGCCTGGCCTACCTGGTGCCGGTCCTGGCCGCCCGGCGACTCGACCCGGCCGACCTCAGCGCGCTCGCCGCCGCCCTCGGTCTGGTGGCCATCGTCGGTGTGCCCGGGCTCGGCCTGCAACTTGCCGTCGCCGTACACCGCGCCCGGCACGGCGCCTCCGACACTCGGCGGCTCACCGCGGTCACCGCCGCAGTGTGCGCGGGAACCCTCGTCGCGGCGACACCACTGCTGGTCACCGCCCTGGATCTCCCGGTCGAGATGCCCGCGCTGCTGGCGGTCACCACAGCGGCGATCGTGCTCTCCTCCCGGTCCCTCGGAGAACTGCAGGGTGGCCAACGCTTCGTACGACTCGCCGTCGGGATGGCAGTGCTCGCCGCCGGCCGCTACGGCGGCGTCATCGCCGGGTTGCTGCTCGGCGCGGGACCGACCGGCGCGCTGGCGGTCGGCGCGTTGACCGCCGCCCTCACCCCTGCGGTGCTGGCCCGACTCGCCCGCGAGCCCCGACGGTCGTCCACCGCGCCACGGCTGACAGTTGCTCAGGTCGTTGCCGGCTGCGGTGCGACAGTGGCGATGCTCGTCGTCTCCTACGCCGACCTGCTGCTGGCCCGGCAACTGCTGTCCCCGTCGGATTCCGGGGCGTACTCGGTCGGCACCGTCCTGAGCAAGGGCGCGCTCTGGGCGCCGCAGGTCGCCGCCGTCCTCGCCCTACCTCGGCTGGCCCGTGGTGACCGGCGCAGCCGAACGGTTGCGCTCGCGGTGACGGGCGGGTGTGGCGTGGTGCTGGTCCTCGCCTCGACCCTCGCCGGAGGGCTCGCATTCCGCCTCGCCGGTGGGCCCGACTACGACCACCTGGGCCGGTACGCGCCCCTCTTCGCGGCGGTCGGTGCGCTCTACGCGGTGGCGTTCGTGCTGCTCAACGACCGCCTCGCGGCCAGCGCACGCTGGGCGGCGGCACCGCTGTGGGTGGGTGTGGCCGGCCTGGTGGCCGTCACCGCGACCCTCCGACCCCACACCGTCAGTGGCCTTCTCCTCGTGGCCGTGGGCACGGCCATCGTCACCACCGCGCTGATGGCGGTGACGGCCCGTCGACCCGCTCCGGTTCCGGCGGCTGACCCTAGCCCTCCGCGAGCCAGTCCGTCAGCAGTCGGTGGTCGATCGAGTCCACCCGACCGAGCGGACGACCCGATGCCGCCCGGTCCCGCAGCTCCGCCCGGGTGAACCAGCGCGCCTCCAGCAACTCCTCGCCGTCCACGCGTACCTCGTCGGAGGTGGCGGTGGCCCGGAAGCCCACCATCAGGCCGGCGGGGAACGGCCACGCCTGTGACCCCTGGTAGGTCACGTCGGTGACTGTCACGCCCGCCTCCTCGCCCATCTCCCGACGGACCGCGTCCTCCAGGCTCTCGCCGATCTCGACGAAGCCGGCCAGCGTCGAGTACGCGTCCTCGGCCGCGCCCGCGTGCCGGGCCAGCAGACAGCGCCCCGACCGACCGGGTGCCTCGACCAACACGATGATGGCCGGCTCGATCCGGGGGAACAGCAGACGTCCGCACTCCGTGTCGGTGCAGGTCCGCAGGTGCCCGCCGCCGTCAGCGACGGCCGGCGCGCCGCACGTCCCGCAGAATCGCTGCTGCCGGTGCCAGTGCAACAAACCCCTGGCGTACGCCTGGACGGCCGCGTCGCCGGGTTCGAGCCGCCCGACCAGTGCCCGCACGTCGACGGACCGCGCCGCACCGGCCATCTCGACGGCGGACCGCTCGGAGAGCGCGGAGAGGTCCGCGGCGAACACGGCGGCCTCCCCGTCGAGCCCCAGGAAGACGGTCTCGCCGGCGGCGGACCGGACCAGCGCCGCGCGCTCCGCACTGAGCCGAACCGGCCCGTGCCCGTCGACGAGACAACGGTCCCGCCACATCGGCAGCAGCATGGTGGTCGACTCGGTGAGCAGCGCGCCCAACCGCGTCGGATCGGTGCGCAACGGTCCAGCCCGGTCCAGCGATCCGCCGCCGTACGCCAACACCCGCTCCGCAGCGTCCACCCGGTCACCGTGCCACGTCGGTGGTCGGCCGTCGGCACCGCCCCCGGACCGGTGCGACACGCCGAACGACACGCGGTAGCTGCGCCTGGTGGGCGCAGCCGACGAGTACGGCCGGGGATTCGTTACCGTAGGTGCCTCCGGGAGGGAGGACCTCCCGCGGCACCCTGGCGATCGAGGTTGCAGTGACGCTGTACGGCGAAAACAGTCCACCCGCCGACGACCGGCCCACAGTGCAGGTCACCGCGGTCACCTGGCCGGACGACGGAGCTGAGCCGGTCACCACAGCCGCTCCCGGCGAGCCGGACGGCGGCCCGCGCCGGCCGCGTCGGATGCGCGTGCTGCTCGCCGCCGGCATCACCGGTGGCGTCCTCGCCGCCGTGGCGGGTGCCGGCGCCTGGGCGTACGCCGGTGACGTCCCCCGCGGCACCAGCGTGCTCGGCACCGAACTGGGCGGCCGGAGCCGCGCGGACGCCGACCGGGAGTTGCGGGCGGAGCTGGACCGGCGGGCGGCAACGCTCGCCACGCCGCTGAAGGTCACCGTCGACGGGCGTACCGCCGAGATCAACCCGGCCGACGTGGGGCTGGCCGTCGACGTGCCGGCGACCGTCGCGGCAGCGGCCGAGGCCGACGCGCACCCGGTCAGCCGGTTGGTCGGCTCCCGCACCGTCGAGCCGGTGGTGACCGTCGACGTGGGCCGGTTGGACGACGCGCTCCGTAAGGTGCTCGGCAACCAGGCCCAGGGCATGACGATGCCGGCGATCACCTATCAGGGCACCACGCCGAAGGTCGTACAGCCCAAGCCCGGGCTGGCTCTGAACCCGGAGCGTTCCGCCGAGGTGGTCCGCGCCGGCTGGTTGGCCGGCGCCCCGGTCACCGTGCCCCTGGTGGAGACCCACCCGACGACCACTCCAGAAGAGTTGGACCGGATGGTCAGTGAGCTGGCGAAGCCGGCGGTCGCCGCGCCGGTCACCCTGCGTACCAACAAAGGCCAGGTGACGGTCCCGCCCGCCGCCATCGCGAAGAGCCTCCGGTTCGGGGCCGACAAGACCGGCAAGCTCACCCCGTCGGTGGACGTCAAGCGGCTGCGGGCGGCGCTCGGCGACAAGCTGGCCGCCATCGAGGTGCCACCGAAGGACGCCACGATGACGATTTCCGGTGGCCGACCCACAGCCAAGGAGGGGCGGTCCGGGCAGCAGCTGGACACGGCAGCCCTCAGTCGAGACCTGCTGGCCGTGCTGCCGAAGGCGGACGGCCGCGAGGTGACCGGCGAGTTGAAGCCGACGCCGCCGCAGTTGACCGGGGAGAAGCTCGCCGGCCTGGGCATCAAGGAGCGGGTGTCGACCTTCACCACCCGGTTCACCGGCGGCATGGCCTCGTCACGCAGCCAGAACATCGCGACCATCGCGAGGAAGGTGGACGGCACTGTCGTGCTACCTGGAAAGACGTTCTCGCTCAACGGGCACACCGGCGAGCGCGGCTACGCCCAGGGCTACCGGGACGCACCTGTCATCCTCGACGGCAAGCTCGTCCCGGGCGTCGGCGGCGGCACCTCGCAGTTCACCACCACGCTGTTCAACGCGACCTACTACGCCGGCTTGGAAGACGTCGAACACAAGCCGCACTCCTACTGGTTCGACAGGTACCCGGCGGTCATCGAGTCGACCATCTTCTGGCCGAATCTGGACTTCAAGTTCCGCAACAACACCGAGTACGGCGTGCTCATCGACACGTCGTACACGTCCAGCACGATCACCGTGTCGATCTGGAGCACGAAGATCTACGACAGCGTGAAGACCGAGTACGGGCCGCGCCGCAACATGACGGCGCCGAAGCAGATCCATCTGGCTCCCGGCCCCTCGTGCATCGAGACCAACGGCATCAACGGCTTCACCCAGGACGCCTTCCGGGTCATCAAGAAGGGCGGCGTGGTGGTCAAGCGGGAGAAGTTCACCTGGCGCTACGACGCCGAGCCCCGCTACGTCTGCGGGCCGAAGGCCTCCTGAGGCCCCACCCGCGCCGGATCGGTCCTGCTCCGAGGTTGGTGCTGCTCTGAGGTCGGTGCTGCTCCGGGACGCGCCGAAGGCAAACGCCACAACGCCGCCCTCATCTGCCTCGCCCGCCGCCGCTGCGACGTCCTGTTCGCCATGCTCCGCGACAAGATCCCCTACCAGGCAAGACCGATCGTCGCGGTCATCCCCGGCTGACCACATCAGGCAAAATCCGCAGATGACCCGACCCCTGCTCCTGCTCGACGTCGACGGTGTCCTCAATCCCTACGGAACTTCTCAACCACCGGCCGGCTACACCGAGCACCACCCTTTCCCCGACGAGGAACCCGTCCGTGTCAACTCCGCACACGGCGCCTGGATCACCGAAGCGAGCACCGTCCTGGACGTCGCATGGGCCACGGCCTGGAACGACGAAGCCAACCAGCTCCTCGCACCGCTACTACACATCACCTGCCTGCCCGTGATCACCATGCCAGCCGCACCGTTCCACCCCAGCGACAAAATCCCGCTCATCGCCGCCTACGCCCAGCAACGGCCCGCGGCATGGATCGACGACCTCCACACACCCCAAGCCCACACCTGGGCCGCGACACGCAGCAGCCCCACCCTGTTGATCACCGCCGACCCGACGATCGGCCTGACCCGCGATGCCATCGACCACGTCATCGTCTGGGCCAAAGCCCTCGATCCGCGTTGACAGACCCCATAGGGACACCTCGAACGCCGACCTGCAACATCCTGGATGTAGTGGCGTCCGCACGCCGTGAGGCCGCTACATCCTGGTTCGAGCGTGACCTTGACGGCTTCGGAGCAGCTCGGACCCCT
>NZ_VITD01000021.1:0-118638 GCF_007827755.1 Micromonospora sp. CNZ322 | reverse complement strand
ACGAGGGTGAGCGTCGTAGGCGTAGGCCCAGGCCGAGAAGAAAACGTGGTCCTCCACCCCCTCCTCCCCTAACCCGACCCCCCAATGCGTTGATCGCCTGGTTATCCACAGGTGTTCGGTCGTTGTCCACAGGGGGGTGTTTCGGGTTTCGGGTTGAGCCAGGGTGGCGGGGTGAATGCCCTGGATGCGGTGCGGCGGGTTGCGGCCGTGCGGGACGGAGTCGTGACGCTCGGGCAAGCGCGCGCAGCCGGCTTGACCACGCATGAGGTGCAGCGGCTCTGTCGGGCAGGCCGCTGGCGGGTCGTGGTGCGTGGCACCTACCTCGTGGACGCCGACCTGTATGAGGGAGTCCCTCGAGCGGCGCGGATCAGGGCTGCGGTGGCCTCTTTTGGGCCGGCCGCAGCCGCTGTGCTCGCAACGGCAGCCGAACTGCACGGGCTGGGCGGTCTCCAAGCCACTGACGTGATCGACCTGTCGGTGCCAGGCCCGATCGCCAGGCCGGCCCGGCTCGCCCACCCGGAGGTGGTGGTCCATCAGTTGGTCATCCAGCCCGAGCAGCTTGTCCGGGTTAACGGAGTCACCGCTACCGAACCGCTGCGGACCCTTGCTGACGTGAGTCTGCGGGTTGATCGTTACTCGGCGGTGAGCCTGCTGGATTCGGCGCTGAATCGGCGGCTCGTGACCACCGATGACCTGCTCTCCATTCCGCGCCTCATTCGCGGCCGACGCGGTGCGGTCGCGGCGCGCGGCTATCTCAGCGAGGCTGATGGGCGTTCACAGTCCCCGCTGGAGACGCGGACCCGGCTGCGCTGCGTGGACGGGAAGGTGCCACCGGACGCACTGCAACTTGAGGTCCGCGATGAGGACGGCTACCTGTTGGGGATCGGCGATCTCGGCTGGCGTGGTCCCCGGCTCATCGCCGAGGCTGACGGCCGCGGCCCACACGGCGCCCCGGAGGCCGCCTACGCCGACCGCCGCCGCCAGAACCGCCTGGTCAACGCCGGCTGGACCGTCCTCCGATTCACCTGGCAGGACACCCTCCGCCCCGACTACATCCCCTGGACGGTCCGCCAAGCGATCGCCGCCGCCCACCGCCGTTGATCATGAGGTTATTGCCACGACACGCCGCGGCGGAGGGCAACAACTTCATGATCAACGGGGAGGTGGAGGGGGACAGTAGGATCTCGGGCGTGCGGGTTCTTTTGGTGGGTGGTGGTGGGCGGGAGCACGCGCTTGCGCTTGGCCTGGTGGCGGATTCGGGTGTTTCCGCGCTGATTGCGGCACCGGGTAATCCGGGGATCGCTGGCGTGGCTGAGCTGCGAGCGGTCACTGCGACGGATCCGGCCGCGGTGGCGGCGTTGGCCGTGGAGGTGGCGGCTGACCTGGTGGTGGTCGGGCCCGAGGCGCCGCTGGTCGCCGGGGTCGCCGATGCGGTACGAGCCAAGGGCATCGCCGTGTTCGGTCCATCGGGTGCGGCCGCCCAACTGGAGGGTTCCAAGGCGTTCGCCAAGGACGTGATGACCGCCGCCGGCGTGCCGACCGCACGGGCGTACGTCTGCGCGGACGAGGAGAGCACCGCTCGGGCGCTGGACGAGTTCGGCGCGCCGTACGTGGTGAAGGACGACGGGCTCGCCGCCGGCAAGGGCGTGGTGGTGACCGACGACCGGGCCGCCGCGTTGGCGCACGCCAACGAGTGTGGACGAGTCGTTGTCGAGGAGTTCCTCGACGGCCCGGAGGTCAGCCTCTTCGTGGTCACCGACGGCGAGGCGGCGTTGCCGCTGGTGCCGGCACAGGACTTCAAGCGGCTCGGTGACGGCGACACCGGGCCGAACACCGGTGGCATGGGGGCGTACGCGCCGCTGCCCTGGGCCCCGTCTGGCCTGGTCGACGACGTGATGCGCGATGTGGTCCACCCGACGCTGGCGGAGATGCGTCGCCGGGGCGCCCCGTTCGCCGGCCTGCTCTACGTCGGGCTCGCGATCACCGCCGCCGGCCCTCGGGTGATCGAGTTCAATGCGCGCTTCGGTGACCCGGAGACCCAGGTGGTGCTCGCGCTGCTGGAGACCCCGCTGGGTGGGTTGCTGCACGCGGCGGCCACCGGCACGTTGGCCGAGCACCCGCCGCTGCGGTGGCGGGACGGCAGCGCCGTGACCGTGGTGCTTGCCTCGGCGGGTTATCCGGCCGCGCCGCGCACCGGCGACGTGATCACCGGTGCGGACCGTCCGGGCATCATCCACGCGGGCACCGCCCGCCGGGCCAGCGACGGCGCGTTGCTCTCCGCCGGCGGCCGGGTCCTCTGCGGTACGGCCACCGGCGCCGACCTGGCTGCCGCACGGGACGCCGCGTACGCGCTGGTGGACGGGGTAGAGCTGGCCGGCTCGCAGCACCGCACCGACATCGCCGCCGCCGCGATCGAGGATCGGATCACGATTCCCGGCTGAACTGAGGCATTGAACACCGAGGTCGACCCGGCGGTGGGCACCAGAGCGACGCGCCTCGTCGCCGTCAGCCGTAGTAGCGGCGCAGTTCTCGGGTGAGCACCTTGCCGGTGGCGTTGCGGGGCAGGTACTTCACGAAGATCACGTCTCGGGGGACGCTGAACCGGGCCAGGAAGTGCCGGACGTATTCGCGGACCGCCTCGGGGTCGAGGGTCTCGCCGGGGTGCAGGGCGAGGAACGCGGAGAGGCGCTGGCCGTACTCGGGGTCGGGCACGCCGATCACGGCGGCCTCGCGGACCTGTGGCAGTTGCGCGAGCAGGTCCTCCACCTCGGACGGGAAGACGTTCTCGCCCCCAGAGACGATCATGTCGTCGGCCCGGCCGTCGACGAAGAGCAGCCCGTCGGAGTTGAGCCGGCCGAGGTCGCCGGTGTCGAGCAGGCCGTCGTGGGTTTCCCGGCTGGCACCTGAGGTGTAGCCCTCGAAGAGCATCTCGTTGCCGACGAAGATCCGCCCGACCCGTCCGTCCGGTACGGGTTGGCCGTCGTCGTCGAGCAGTTCCAGTCGGGTGCCGTGCGGCGGACGACCAGCGGCGGTGGGTGCCTGACGCAGGTCCTGCGGGCCGGCGATGGAGGCCCAGGAGACCTCGGTGGACCCGTAGAGGTTGTAGAGGACGTCGCCGTAGACGTCCATGAACTTCGGGGCCAGCCCGCCGGGCAGGGCCGAGCCGCTGACCGCGACGACAGTGAGCGGGGGGCGCGGGTCCGGCGGGGGCACCTCCATCAGCCGTTGCACCATCACCGGTACGGCGAAGAGCGCGTCGCACCGGTGCGCGGTCAGGGCGGCGAGCGTGGCGGCCGGGTCGAAGCGGCGGTGCAGCACGATGGTGGCCCGTAGTGCCAGGCAGACCTGGAGAGCGGCGAATCCCCAGGTGTGGAAGATCGGCGCGGCGATCATCACCCGGTGCCGGGCGTGCAGGGGAATGCGGTCGATGATGGACACCAGTGGGCCGAAGCCGCTGGGCGTCGGCCGGCGGGCGCCCTTGGGCGTACCGGTGGTGCCGGAGGTGAGCACGATGATCCGGCCGTCGCGCTCGGGCGGGTGCAGGTCACCCGGCAGTGCCCCGGCCACCAACTCCTCGCGGGCGCGTTCGTCGAGCCGGGGCAGCTCGGCGGGGAGGCCGAGGACCCGCTCGGCGAACTCGTCGTCGTGCACGAGGAGCCGCAGCCGCTGCTCCTCGGCGACGGTGCCCAGCTGGGCGGCGCTGAGCCCGGTGTTGACCAGTACCGCGTCGACGCCGAGCAGGGTGGCGGCGACGATCGTTTCGATCAGCCCGTGGTGGTTGCGGCAGAGCACGCCGATCCGGTCGCCGGCCTGTACGCCGAGCCCGGCCCGCATCGAGCGGGCCATCCGTTCGGCCCGGTCGAGCAGGTCGTGGTAGGTCAGCTCGACGCCGTTCTCGTCGATGACGGCGGGACGGCCCGGGTCCCGGGCGGCTGCTTGGCGTAGCTCGCCCGCCAGGCTCCACCCCCACGTCCGCAACGCGTTGAGCTGCGAGGCGACCCGGACCGGGCTACCGGGGGTGAGTAGCCCGCGACGGGTCAGCGTGGCAACGATGAACGGCAGGTCCATGCCGCAGACCTCCTCGGGGTGGTGCGCGGACGGGGCGGCTGCCGGCCCGTCCATCAGGGCTTCTTTCCTTGATCATGCACTGGGCGCGGCTGAAGGCCCAGTTGGCGTCGGCGTGGGGTGACAAAGACGGCACAGATCGTGGAATCCGGGCCACCGCCGGCCCGACCCCGGTCGAGGAGGGGCTGGGCCGACGGCGGTCAGCGGATCTGCATCCCGGAGATCGCCCGGGAGATGACCAGTCGTTGGATTTCCGAGGTGCCCTCGAAGATGGTGTAGATCTTGGCGTCCCGGTACCAGCGCTCGACCGGGTGGTCACGCAGGAAGCCGGCTCCGCCGAGCAGTTGCACTGCCTTCTCGGTGACCGACACGGCCACCTCGCCTGCCTTGAGCTTGGACATCGACCCTTCGCCCGCGGTGAACGGGCGGTTGTTGCGGCCCATCCACGAGGCTCTCCAGACCAGCAGCCGCGCCGCGTCGATCTCCATCCGCATGTCGGCCAGCGCGAACGCGACCGCCTGGTTCTCGATGATCGGGCGTCCGAACTGGACCCGGTCCTTCGCGTAGTCGAGGGCGTACTCATAGGCGGCCCGGGCCACGCCGAGCGCCTGGGCGCCGACTGTGGGCCGGGACAGCTCGAAGGTGCGCATCGCGGCCTGTCCGGTGGCCCGCTGACCGGAGCGGGCCCGGTCCAGGCGTTCCAGCAGGGCGTCCCGTCCGCCGAGCAGGCAGCGGCCGGGTACGCGTACCCCGTCGAGGAAGACGTCGGCGGTGTGTGACGCGCGGAGGCCGAGTTTGCGCAGCTTGCGGGTGGCGGCCAGGCCGGGGGTGCCCGGTGGCACGACGAACGCCGCCTGACCCCGGGAGCCGAGCGCGGGGTCGACGGAGGCGGTGACCACGTGCACTCCGGCGATTCCGCCGTTTGTGGCGTACGCCTTCTGGCCGGTGAGCACCCACTCGTCGGTGGCCTCGTCGTAGACGGCCCGGGTGCGCATCGCGCCGACGTCGGAGCCGGCTTCCGGCTCGCTGGTGCAGAAGGCGGCGACGGCCGGCGAGTCGACGTCGCCGAAGCACTGTGGCACCCATTCGACCATCTGGTCGGGGGTGCCGGCGCCGTAGATGGCGGCGACGGCGAGCGAGGTGCCGAAGATGCTCAGGCCGATGCCGGCGTCACCCCAGAAGAGTTCCTCGCTGGCGATCGGCAGGGAGAGCCCGGTCGGATCGGCCCAGCAGGTGGCGAGGAACTCGAAGCCGTAGAGGCCGACCTTGGCGGCTTCCTGGATCACCGGCCACGGGGTGTCCTCGCGCTCGTCCCACTCGGCGGCGGCTGGGCGCACGACCTCGGCGGCGAAGCCGTGCACCCAGTCGCGTAGATCCCGCTGTTCCTCGTTCAGGTCGAGCGAGAACTCAGCCATGTCAGGCCTTGGGGATGTCGAACAGGTTGGCGATGTTGGCGGCGAGGCCGAGGTCGCCCTTAGCCTTCAGCTTGCCGGTCATGAACATCATCACCGGGTTGGCGCCACCGGAGACGATCTTCAGGAACTCGACCGGGCCCATGGTGAGGCTCAGCTTCGGGTCGTGCTGCGGGGTCTCGTTCACGACGCAGGTGCCGTCGGCGATGACCACCTCGTAGGTGTCGCTGCCGCCGTCGGGGCGACCGGTGATGATCCAGTGAATGACCGCGTTGGTGGAACCGGCCCGGTCCGCGCGGAACAGCGACGGCATCCGGCCGAACACCTCGCCCAGAACCTTGTCGCGCATGTCGCCGGACATCACCTGGGCGATCTTGTCGTCCGGGGTGGACTTGACCAGCTGGGCGAACTCCTTGGGGCCCACGTTGGCGAAGGTGGCCGGGTCGAAGTCAGTCATCAGGTGCGCCTTCCGGAAGATTGGCTACTCGCGCGTAACCCTACGCACGAGTAGGTATGCTCGCAAGGTGTCCAGCGTCCCCGCATTCAAGCGCCTGCCTCGCGCCGTCCGCGAGCAGCAGATGCTCGACGCGGCCGTCAAGGTCTTCTCCCGACGAGGCTTCCACGCCGCCAGCATGGACGAGATCGCCGAGGACGCCGGCATCTCCAAACCCATGGTGTACGCGTACCTCGGCACCAAGGAGGAGCTCTTCGTCGCCTGCCTGCACCGGGAGGGCACCCGGATGATGCAGGCCATCGCCGGGGCGGCGGCCCCCGACCTGCCGGCCGACGAGCGGCTCTGGCGCGGGCTGAGGGCGTTCTTCGGCTTCGTGGGCGCCCACCGGGACGGCTGGGCGGTGCTCTACCGACAGGCCCGGGGCGAGCAGCCGTTCGCCGGCGAGTTGGCCACCATGCGGGCCCGGCTGGTCGAGGTGGTGGCCGGCATGCTCGACCACGCGCTGCGCGCCGAGGGCCGCGAGATCGCCGCCATCGACCTGGAGGTCGTCGCGTACGCCCTGGTCGGCGCCACCGAGTCGTTGGCCGACTGGCTCGCGGACCACCCGGACGCCGACCCGGAGAAGACGGCCACCCGGATGATGAACGTGGCCTGGCTCGGTGCCGCCCAACTGCTGCACGGCGTCACCTGGCGTCCGCCGGCCGACTGACGGCCCCGGCGGGAAGCGCGTCGGTGCCCGGCTCACCGGCCCGCGCCGTACGGCGGCGGTTGCGGAGCCAGCGCACCATCTCGACGACCACCGTCACCGTCAGGGCGAGGCCCAGACCGAGCAGGAGACCACGCAGCGGGTCCTGCTCGAAGGCCAGCCCGCCGACGTAGCCGACCAGCGCCGAGTAGAGCCCCCACGAGCCGGCGGCCAGCGCGTCGAAGGCCAGGAACCGTCGCCGTGGATAGCGCACCGCCCCCATGGTGAGGGTGACAGCGGTCCGGCCGCCCGGAATGTAGCGGGCCACGGTGAGGATCAGACCGCCCCGGGTGGCGATCCCCCGACGGGCCCGGTCGATGGCGGCTCGGCGTCGACCGTCGGGCGGCAGCCGGTCGAGCAGCCGGGTGCCGCCGCCCCGCCCGATGGCGTACGAAACGTGGTCGCCGACCAGCGCCCCGGCGGCGGCCACCAGGATCACCGCCGGCAGGTACGGCGCTCCGGAGGCCGCGAACACCCCCGCGGTGATCACCGCCGTCTCGCTCGGCACCACCGGGAAGAAGCCGTCGAGCACCGCGATCGCGAAGATCGCCAGGTACACCCAGGGCGAGGACATCGTGTCGTGCAGCAGGTCGAGCAGATCCATGATCCCGATGCTGGTCGGGGCGGCGGCTCCCGACATCGCCCAGTGGTCAGGTGGGCGGCACTACTTAGGTAGCGGCCGGCCCGGACTGTGCATCGGGGTCATCCCCCACCTCACCCGGGTACGGCGCTGCGGGGCGACCTGATGCGTCGGCTGAGCCCTAGGCTCGCTGCGTGGCCTCCAGCGCCGTCGCCCTCCGGCGGGTCGTCCATCGGTACGCCCCGCCGCTGCTCGCCGTCCTGGTCGCCGCGGCCGTGTGGGCCAGCGCGACCGGTGACATCGGGGTCCGCTCGCCGCTGCCGAGCGTGGTCGTGCTGCTGATCGCACTGGGCTCGGCGTGGGCCGCCGCCACGGTCCGGACCCGCCGCTGGCCGTTGTTCCTGGCCGCGGCGGTCGGCTGGTTGGTGCTCGCTGCGGCGGCCGCCGGGGTGCTGGCCTCGTACCAGGCGGGTCTGCGGTTGCGCGGTCGCCAACTCGCCGGCTACCTCTCTGGGGCGGCCCTGGTGCTGACCGGTGGGGTGCTGGTCGGGCTGGCGGTGGGTGGCGTACGCCGGATCACCACCGCCAGCACCGGCAACGTGCTGCTGCTCGCCGCCTGTCTGGTGGGGCTTCCGTTGGTCTTCGGCCTCTGGGTGCGGGCCCGTCAGGACACGCTCGCCGCCCTGCGGGACCGGGCCGAGCGGCTGGAACGCGAGCAGGAGGCCCGCGCCGACCGGGTCCGCGCCGAGGAGCGGACCCGGATCGCCCGGGAGATGCACGACGTGGTGGCGCATCGGGTCTCGTTGATGGTGGTGCATGCCGGGGCGCTGGAGGTTACCGCCGTGGACCCGGCGACCGTCGAGGCCGCCGCGCTGATCCGGACGACCGGCCGGCAGGCGCTCACCGACCTGCGCGAGGTGCTGGGTGTGCTGCGCCAGGCCGGCCCGGCCCTGACGCCGGAGCGGGGGCTCGACACGTTGGACGAGTTGATCGGGGAGTCCCGTGCCGCCGGGCTGCGCGTGTCCCGACAGGACGAGGGTCTGCCGGCGGCCCTTCCGGCGACGCTGGGGCGTACCGCGTACCGGGTGGTCCGTGAGGCGTTGACCAACGTGCGCAAGCACGCGGCCGACGCCGAGACGACGGTCTGCCTGCGCTACCTGCCCGACGGGCTGGAGGTGCTGGTCCGCAACGGCCCGTCCGAGGGCGGGTCGACGCTGCCGGGTGCCGGGCAGGGGCTGCTCGGGCTGCGTGAGCGGGTGGAGCTGCTCGGCGGCCGGTTGGAGGCAGCTCCCGTGGACGGCGGCTTCCTGGTCCGGGCCCTGATCCCGCTGGCGGGTGCGGCGTGATCCGGGTGGTGGTGGTCGACGACGAGCAGCTGGTTCGGGCCGGGCTGCGGCTGATCCTTGAGGCGGCGGAGGACATCACTGTCGTCGGTGAGGCAGCGGACGGCGCCGGCGCGCTGGAGCAGGCCCAGCGGTTACGCCCCGACGTGGTGCTGCTCGACGTGCGGATGCCGGGCGTCGACGGGCTGACCGTAGCGCCCGACGTGGTCGCCGTCGGCCCAAAGGTGATCATGTTGACGACCTTCGACCTCGACGAGTACGTGCACCGCGCGCTGCGGGCCGGCGCGGTCGGCTTCCTGCTCAAGGACACCCCGCCCCGCGAGTTGGCCGCCGCCGTTCGTACGGTGGCCGCCGGTAACGCCATGCTCGCCCCGACGGTGACCCGGCGCCTGATCAGCTCGTTCGCCGAGCGTGGTCCGGCCCGCCGGGACGCGGCCCGTGAGCGGCTCGCACCGCTGACCGAGCGGGAGTTGGCGATCGTCCGGGAGGTGGCGCGCGGGCACGGCAACGCGGAGATCGCCCGGCGGATGACGATGAGCGAGGCCACCGTCAAGGCACACGTCAGCCGGGCACTGGCGAAACTCCACGCGGGCAATCGGGTGCAGCTGGCCATCCTGGTGTACGACGCCGACCTGCTGTGACGGGTGTCAGGTCGACCCGGCCCGATCGGTGGTGGCGGCGGCGCGGCGGCGCGCCCGGTGCCGCAGCCAACGGATGCCCTCGATGCCCAGCGTGACGATCACCGACAGGCCGATCCCGGCGAGGACGCCCTTGACGGGGTGCCGTTCGAAGGCCAGCCCACCGAAGTAGCCGAGCAGCCCGCAGTACAGGGCCCAGGTGACCGTCGCGATCGCGTCGTACAGCAGGAACGACCGGCGGGGATAACGTACCGCGCCCATGGTGAGGGTGACGGCGGTCCGCCCGCCCGGCAGATACCGGGAGGTGGTCAGGATCAGCCCGCCGCGCCGGTTCAGCGCGCGTCGGGCCCACTCCGAGCTGGCTCGTCGGCGGCTGCCATCGGGAAACCCGGCGAGGCGTCTCGCGCCGCCACCGCGCCCGATGGCGTACGAGACGTGGTCACCGGCGCAGGCGCCCAGCGCGGCGGCGACGATCACTGCCGCCAGCTTGGGATTTCCGCTTGTGGAGAGCACGGCGGCGGTGATGACGGCCGCCTCGCCGGGTACGGCCGGAAAGAACGCGTCGACCGCCGTGAGCCCGAAGATCAGCAGGTACACCCACGGTGAGGTGACCAGCTGTCGGAGCAGGTCGAGCGCGGAGTCCATGCCCCCCATGCTCGCCGGGTGCGACCCGCCCGGTGGCCGAAGCCGCTGGATAACCCCCACCTCGCCCCGCGCCGATCTTGCACTTTGTGCCCGAACCAAACTCTGCAAAAGCCGCAGAACAGCGACCGAAAGTGCAAGATCGACGGGTTGGGGCGGGGTGGTCAGGCCGTGCGGACCAGGGCCGGTGGGGCGAGCAGCGAGCCGTGTGGGGTCTTGTCGTCGGCGGTGGGGCCTTGCGAGGTGAGCACCACCGGGGTGTCCAGCTCCGCGCGTACCGCTGCCGGCCAGTCCTCCGGCGGTTCGTCGTACACCGGGCGGGAGCGCAGCAGGCGGGCGGTGAGCGCGGCCTGCCGGCCCAGGTCGCCGGGCTGGCCCGGGGTGAGCCGGTCGGTGGTGTCGTAGCGGCGGCAGATCCGCAGGTCGGGACCGGCCAGGTCGAGGTGGGTCAGGGCCAGGCCGTCGACGCCGCCGGCCGCCGCGAGGGCGTACCGGTGGGCGACCGCGTCGAAGTGGCCGAACCGGAACCGGCCCTGCCACGGGTTCGTGGCGTTGTGGGCGTCGGCGAACGGCAGGCTGGGGTCCTCGGTCACCAACGGGCCGTGCCCGTGCCGGGTGGTGACCACGCGGAGCACCCCGATCCGGGTCACGTCGCCGGGCCGGCCCGCTTCTGCGAGCAGGCTGTCGACGTTGGCGAACGTGGTGGTGCTCCAGGTGGTGTACGGGTGGAAGCCGTGCCACTCGTCGAGCAGCACCCCCTGCGCGCCCTCGAAGACGCAGGTCCCGGTGCGCAGCGCCCCGGCGAGCCAACTGCCGTCGACGATGGCGACCCGGTCGGCGAACCCGGTGTACGCGGGCAGGCAGTCCTCGATCGGTGGCACGTCCAGCGGGCCCAGCTCGGCGGTCAGCCGGTCCCGCACTGTGGTCAGCCGGCGGCGCAGCAGTGCTGGGTGGTGGCAGTCGGCGACCCGGGGCGCGTCGTCGGGGTGGGCGAGACCGTACGCGACGACCTCGCCCACCCCCAGCCCGCAGGAGCCGTGCCGGTCGGCTCCCCGGGCGATCTCGCGGGCCCGGTTGGCGGCCCGGTGGTACGGGGTGGCGAGCAGTGCGTCCCCGTCGACGGTCAGCCGGTCGAGCGCGTCGGGCACCCCGACCGTGGCGAGGTGGTCGGCCTCGGCGGCCAACGCCAGCGGGTCCACCACCACGTGCCGGGACAGGTGCGTACGCACATCGGGATGGAACATGCCGGCGCCGAACTGGGCGAACGTGTGGTGCCGCCCGTCGCGCAGCACGACGTTGTGTGCCGCCTGCGCGCCCCCGTTGAAGCGGACCACAGTGTGTACGGGACGGGTGGCGCAGAGCCAGTCCACCACCGTGCCCTTGCCGGCGTCGCCGTAGCCGAGGTCGACCACCGCCACGTGGTTCACAGCCGGGTCACCCCGCTGGCCGTGTCGGTGAACGCCGGCAGCGTCGACACCTCGGCGCGCCGGTCCCGGCCGAGGCGGGCCAGCGCCTTCGACACGGTGCCGGTGGCGCCGGAGCCGGCGCGGTCCAGGTCGCGCAGGCCCTCGTCCAGGTCGATGGCCTGTTCGCCGAGGCCGATGGTGAGCGCGATGGTCTCGCAGACCGCGTCGAGGTCGTCGAGCACTACGGCGTTCTGCCCGAACAGGTCCCGCCAGAAGTCGAGCACCTTGGCGTTGCCGGCGTAGTGGCTGCCGGCGGGGAGCAGGTAGTAGGTGTCCCAGCGGCGGGTCACCTCGTCGACGACCTGCCGCAGCGGCACGTCCTCGGAGAGGCCGTCCCCGATCAGGCTGGCCACCTCCCGGGCCTTCACCCGCTGGTACGCCAGCTCGTCGCCGATGATGAACAGGTAGCCGCGCCGGCCGCGCTTCTCCCAGTTGTCGGTGACTGTGTGCCGCGCCATGAAGTACATGGCCAGCTCGTACGACTCGCTCATCTGTCCGCCGCCACCGCCCTCCAGCACGATCCGGCCGAGGTCGTCGTCCATCCGGTTGTCCGACTCGAACTGGCCCACCTGCAACGGCACCCGGTCGCAGGTGGCGTCGCCGATGGCACCGAACATGATCTGCGGGTCGCTCGCGTAGCCCTGCCGTTGCAGCAGCCCGAGCAGTTGCGGCAGCTTGGTCTGCAGGACCCGCGGCACCGTGCGCATCGAGCCGGTCACGTCGAAGAGCACCGCGACGGGCGTCGACCGGGGGTGCTCGTCGGAGTCGCGGCTCTCGCGGGTCGCGTCCCTGGGGTCGAGCGCGGGGTGCACGGTGCGCGCCCCGCTGTCGCTGTAGGAGAAGGCGCTCCTGCCGGTGGACCGGCGGTAGCGGTCGGCGGCGTCGTACACGTCGGTGGACCAGATTCCACTGCCCATGACAGCTCCTTAGGGGGTGAGGGTGAAGGGTCGGAAGGTGCGTGGCCCGTAGAGCCGGTCCAGCACCTGGTCGAGTTCGCGCAGCAGGCGCCAGGCGTCGTCGGGGCGGGCGCCCAGGGATCGTTGCCGGCAGCCCTGCGCGAAGGTGTGCAGCTCGCGGGGTACGCGCGGCCCCATCAGCCAGCTCATGCAGTGGCTGGCCATCGCGATGTCGGTGCCCGGCCCCGAGGGCTGCTTCTTGAGGACTTCCTCCGGGTCCCAGCCGTGGCCGGGTACGACCGCCGGGATCGTGCTCCCGACGGCCGCGGAGAAGCACCAGTCGATCAGCACCACGCCGTGGGCGTTCGGCTCGATCAGCACGTGCCGGGGCAGGACCGCGCCGTGCACCACGCCCGCCCGGTGGGCCAGGCCGAGCACCACCAGCAGCCGCCGCCACATCCAGGCCACATCCCGGGCGTCCAGCCCGTCGGGGTACGCGCGCCGCGCCTCCTCAAGGTCGTGCAGGCCGGGTGCGGCGGCGAGGACGTTGATCCGCCGTTCCGCGCCGGTGGCGGCGTCCCGGTGCCGGAACTCGTCGACGAGCCGGGGCACGTACGGCAGGTAGCGCGGGTCGCCGCGCTCGGCGATGGTGCGCAGGGCCTGCGCCTCGCGGGCCATCAGGTCGTTGTCGGTGGGCCGTCGGGGGAGCTTGAGCAGCCGGTCGTCGCCGACGTCGTAGAGGTCGGCCAGGTCACCCGAGTGGGCCGGCGCGCCGAGCCGGTAGTCGCCGATGACGGTGGTCTGCCGTGCCTGCCACCGTGTGGTGACGTGGACGAACGCGTCGATGGCTTCGGCGCGTACCGCCGGGTCGGTCGGCAGGCGGTCGGGGTGCAGGGCCGCGACCAGCTCGCGGTAGCGGCGGGCGGGCTGGTCGGCGCCGAACAGGTCCGCGTCGGTGCGGGCGGCCGCGACCAGGCGAATGGCCTCCGCGGCCCTCACCGCGCCGTCTCCTCGCGGGCGGGGCGCAGCAGCGCCGGGTGCAGCAGGCGGGCGTCACCGGCCCGGTAGAGCCGGGCGCGCGGGCCGCCTCGGGCACCACCGCGCTCGGTGCTGGCGCCGGTGCTCTCCACGAAGCCCGGCACGGAGAGCACCTTGCGGTGGAAGTTGCCGGCGTGCAGCGGGTGCCCCCAGACCGTCTCGTAGACGGCGCGCAGCTCGCTGATCGTGAACTCGGCGGCGAGGAAGCGGGTGGCGAGCGGGGTGTACTCCAGCTTGGAGCGGGCCCGTTCCAATGCGTCGTCGATGATCCGGCCGTGGTCGAAGGCGAGCTGTCGGCTGGTCAACGCGGTCACCGGCAGCCAGACCGCCTCGTCGGCGTCGCTGCCGGCGGCCGGGTCCGGCAGGTCGGGGGCGAACGCGAGGTGGGCGATCGAGACGACCCGCATGCGCGGGTCACGGTCGGGAGCGCCGTAGCTGCCCAACTGCTCCAGGTGTACGCGGCGCAGCGCCTCGCCGCCGAGCCCGGTCTCCTCGGCCAGCTCCCGTCGGGCGCCAGCGGTCAGGTCCTCGTCGGGGCGGACGAAGCCCCCAGGCAGCGCCCAGTGCCCCGCGAAGGGTGCCTCGCCGCGCCGGATCAGCAGCAGGTGCAGTGCGCCGTCGCGGATGGTCAGCGCCACCACGTCGACGGTCACGGCGACCGACGGATAGGCCCGGGGGTCGTACGCGGCCAGGAACTCCTGCTCGTTCATCACGTCTCTCTCATCCTGAGAACATCTCCCTGTGAGAACAACCTAGCGCAGAAGTGCGCGCCTGCCAAGGGCAACTCAGCGCACGAACCTGCCTGGTGCGTTCAGCGCACGAGACCAGCGCGATGCGTTCAGCGCACGGAACCGGTCAGGTGGGGTCGGCCACGGGAGTCATGCAGGGCGAACCCGCCGTCTGGCAGGAGCGCGAAGCTCACGGTGCTCGGCAGCGGCACGGGCAGCTTGAAGGCGACCTCGACGGTGTACGCGTCCGGCAGCCGGGCCTCCAGCGCGGCCAGGCAGCGCGCCTTGCTCCACATGCCGTGCGCGATCGGCCGGTGGAAGCCGAACAGCCGCGCCCCGAGTCGGGAGGTGTGGATCGGGTTGTGGTCGCCGGAGACCCGCGCGTACTCCGTACCGATGCGCGGCTCCACCCGCCAGCGGGCGGTGGCAGCCGGTGCCGCGGGACGTTCGCCGGGCTCGCGTCCGCCCGGCTTGCGCTCCCGACCGAGGTACGTCGAGACGCCGCGCCACACCTCCGTCCCGTCGACCGAGCCGACCAGCACCACGTCCACCTGCCGTCCCCGGTCGTGGGGACGCAGGTTCTCCGCGTACGTGGTGAAGTCGACTGTCTCGTCGGCGGTGATCGGGCGGTGCGCGGTGATCCGGTTGCCCACGTGCACCAGACCGATCAGCGGGAGGGGGAAGTCCGGCGCGGTCATCAGGCGCACTGCCAGCGGAAAGCCCATGACGTGTGGGAACGTCGCGGGCAGCCGGTCACTGAGCCGGAACCCGCAGACCCGGTCGTAGTCGGCCAACGTAGCCCGGTCGACGCTCACCCCGGCCACTGCCAACTCGACCGCCGGCAGGTCGGGCCCGCGCCGCCCACCGCCGAGGCCCGGTAGCGCACCGAGCAACGCCCGTCGGTGCAGCGCCCCGACCGCCGGCATCCGGGGCAACTCGACCCGGCTGCGGCTGCCCGACTCCGGCCCCGCGCCCATCACGCCCCCAGCAGGCTCTGGCCGCAGACCCGGACCACGTTTCCGCTGACCGCGCCGCTGGCCGGCCAGGCCAGCCAGCCGATCGTCTCGGCCACGTCCACCGGCAACCCGCCCTGGGCCAGGCTGTTCATCCGCCGGCCCGCCTCGCGAACCACCAGCGGGATGCGCGCGGTCAGTCGGGTCTCGATGAAGCCGGGGGCCACCGCGTTGACGCTGATCCCGCGCTCCCGCAGGGCCGGCGCGAGTGAGTCGACCAGCCCGATCACGCCGGCCTTGCTGGTGGCGTAGTTGGTCTGCCCCCGGTTGCCGGCGATCCCGGCGATCGACGAGACCGAGATGATCCGCCCGCCGGCCGGAATCAGCTCCCGCTGCAGCAGCACGTCGTTGATCCGCTCCTGGCTGGAGAGGTTGACGTCGATCACCTGGTCCCACCGGTCGGCGTCCATCCGGCCGAGCGTCTTGTCCCGGGTGATGCCGGCGTTGTGCACCACCACGTCGACCCGGCCGTGCCGGCTGGCCAGGTGCTCGGCGAGTCGGGTCGGCGCGTCCGGCGCGGTCAGGTCGAGTTGGACGGCGGTGCCGCCGATGTCGTTCGCCACCGCGGCGAGCGCATCACCGGCGGCCGGGATGTCCAGGGCCACCACCTTCGCGCCGTCGCGGGCGAGCACCTTCGCCAGCGCCGCACCGATGCCCCGTGCGGCGCCGGTGACCAGCACGACCTGCCCGTCCAGTGGGCGGTCCCAGTCGGCCGGGACGCTCGCCGCACCGCCGCCGACCCGGATGACCTGCCCCGACACGTACGCGGACCGGCCGGACAGCAGGAACCGGAGTGTCGATTCGAGGCTCGTGCGGGTGCCGGCGTCGCTGGCGTCGCGGGTCACGTAGACGAGTTGCGCCGTGGTGCCCCGGCCGAACTCCTTGCCGATGCTGCGGACCAGCCCTTCGAGGGCCCGCTGGGCGGTCGCCTCGCGGGGTGTCGGGCACTCCTGCGGCGGGGTGCCCAGCACGAACACCCGGCCGCTGGGCAGCACCGCCCGGGCCTGCGGGTGGAAGAAGTCATAGAGCTGGCGCAGCTCGGTCGAGTCGGTGATCCCGGTGGCGTCGAAGAGCAGTGCCCCGTACCGCTGCGGGGTGTCGCCGTGCGAACGGGCCGTCGGCGCATCCTGCGCCCATTCGGCGGTGGCGGCCGGGTCGGCCAGCTCGACCCCGGCGGCGGTCAGGATCTTGGCAACCGGCTCGGCGAGCCGGCCGCCGGTGGCCGCGCCGAGCAGGGCCGGGCCGGCCAGCAGCGGGTCGCCGGGATGGTGCCGGCGCAGTCGGGGCGGGTCGGGCAGCCCGAGGCGCTTGACCAGCGCGCGGCCGGCGGCCGATTGGACGAAGCTCGCGTACCTGTCGGTCATGGGCGTAGCCTACTGGCGAGTAGGGTTCGAGCAACACATGTCGAGGAGGCGGATCGTGCAGAGCATCCGGCGGGTCGCGGTCATCGGGGGCAACCGCATCCCCTTCGCCCGCTCCAATTCCCGCTACGCGGACGCGTCGAACGCGGACCTGCTCGGCGCGGCGCTCGACGGCCTGATCGCCCGCTACGGGCTGGCCGGGCAGCGCATCGGCGAGGTGGTCACCGGGGCGGTGCTCAAACACTCCCGCGACTTCAACCTCACCCGTGAGGTGGTCCTCGGCTCCCGACTCGACCCACACACCCCGGCGTACGACATCCAGCAGGCCTGCGGCACCGGCCTGGAGGCGACCATCCTGGTCGCCAACAAGATCGCCCTCGGGCAGCTCGACGTGGGCATCGCCGGCGGTGTCGACACCACCTCCGACGCCCCGCTCGCCGTCAACGAGGAAATGCGCCGCACGCTGCTCAAGCTCAACTCGGCCCGCACGCTGGGCGAACGGCTCAAGATCGCGGCGAAGCTGCGCCCACTTCAGCCGTTCAAGCCGGAGATCCCGCGCAACGCAGAACCGCGTACCGGCCTGTCCATGGGCGACCACGCCGCCCGCACCGCAGTGCGCTGGCAGATCGACCGGCGCGCCCAGGACGAGCTCGCGTTGCGCTCACACCAGCGCCTCGCCGCCGCGTACGACAGGGGTTTCTTCGACGACCTGATGACGCCGTACCTGGGGCTCACCCGAGATGCGAACCTGCGCCCGGACAGCAGCCTGGAGAAGCTCGCCTCGCTGAAGCCGGTCTTCGGCACCCGTGGCCCGGACGCCGAGCACGCCACCATGACGGCCGGCAACTCGTCGCCGCTCACCGACGGCGCGTCAACTGTGCTGCTGGCCAGTGAGGAGTGGGCGGCGGCGCACCACCTCCCCGTGCTGGCCTGGTTCAGCTGGTCGGAGACGGCGGCGGTGGACTTCGTGCACGGCGACGAGGGGTTGCTGATGGCACCCGCGTACGCGGTGCCCCGGATGCTGGCCCGTGCCGGGCTGACGTTGCAGGACTTCGACTACTACGAAATTCACGAGGCGTTCGCGTCGCAGGTGCTGGCCACCCTCGCCGCCTGGGAGTCGCCGGAGTTCGCCAAGGACCGGCTAGGCCTGGACGCCCCGCTGGGCGCGATCGACACCGACCGGCTCAACGTCAACGGTTCGTCGCTGGCCGCCGGGCACCCGTTCGCCGCCACCGGCGGCCGGATCGTGGCGACCCTGGCCAAGCTGCTGGCCGAGCGGGGCAGCGGGCGTGGGCTGATCTCCATCTGCGCCGCCGGTGGGCAGGGCGTGACCGCCATCCTGGAGCGCTGAGCGGAGCGTGCAAGGCGACGCCCGCCGGACCCGAAGGTCCTGGCGGGCGTCGACAGTGCGGTAGGGGCTCAGCCGAGGGTGAACCTCTCCCAGGAGCTGATGACCGGGCCGCTGGCGATCAGTGGCTTGCTGCCCGCGCCGTCCGCGCTCACGTACTTGTTGTTGACGGCGGCCTTGAAGCTGACAGTGCCGTCGCTGCTGCGGACCATTGTGAACCGCTCCCAGGTGCTGGCTGTCGCCGCGCCCGCGATCAGCGGCTTGGCGCCAGCGCCGTCGGCGGACACGTAACGGTTGTTGACACGGGCGAGGAGGCCGACCTGCCCGTTGCCGAGATCCACCACGTCGAACCGCTCCCAGGTGCTGGCGGTCGGCGCGCTCGCGATCAGCGGCTTGGCGCCAGCGCCGTCGGCGCTGACGAAGCGACCGTTGACCTGCGCCTTCAGGGACCGGTTCGCGTCCGGTACGACGACCTGGAGGAACTTCTCCCAGGTGCCGATGGTGGACTGGCTGGCGCTCATCGGAACGGCGCTGTTGACGTCGGCGGTCACGTATTTACTGGTGATGGGGGCCTGGAGGCTGATGGTGCCGTCGCCGTTGCGCACCAGCTTGAACATCTCGCGTACGTCCACGACGACGCTGTCCGCGGTCAACGTGGCGAGGTCGAACTGGGAGATGGCGACGTAGCGCCCGGCCGCCCGAGAGAAGAGGGCGACCTTGCCGTTGCCGGCGTCCGCCAGGTCGAACTGCGCGATGGTGCTCGGTTCGGCCTGGTTCGGTCGAAGCCCGTAGCTTTTCTCGTAACTCACGTAGCGGCGGTTTGACAGGGCCCGCAGACCCACGGTCCCGGTCGGCCGGAGCATGCTGATCTGCCTGCTGTAAGTCCCCGACCGACCGTCGGTGCCAGTGACCGTGACGCCGATCTGGTAGCCGCCCGGGTTCGCGTAGGTGTGCGAGGCGATCGGGCTCGTCTGGGTGACGGTGCTGCCGTCGCCGAATGTGAACCGGTAGGACTCGATCGGGTTGAGGCCGGGGAGGGAGGCGGACGCGTCCACAGTCACCGAGCGCGCCTGGATGTTCATGGCGACGTCGAACCGCACCTCCGGGCTGCGGACGGCTTCGGTGGTGCCACGGTCGGCGTACGTGACCGGGCCGGCGCCGGTGTTCGGCACGCCCGGATCGTCGATGCGCGGCGCGCCGCCGCGGGCGAGGGTCGGGTAACCGGGGGCGGCCGAGTTCGCCGAGTCGATGTTGTCCCGGGCCTGCCCCGTCTCGCGGTCGTGGGCGGCCTGGCCGGAGGCGGCCCGGAACGCGGCCAGCGACATCCGGGTGTTCCAGGCGTAGATCTCCGGTGAGTCGTTGTTGTAGTGGTGCGCGTTGTTGTAGTCGACCACCGTCTTTCCGACGGCACCGCCGTAGACGCCGATCTCGACCCCGTCCAGCGCCTTGTTGTCGCAGTAAGCCAGATCGAAGTAACCGTTCAGAGCGAGCACGTTGTTCTGTACGGAGACGCCGGACGAGGCTCCGTCGACGCGGATGCCGTCCTGGCAGCGGTTATTGATGGTGTTGTTGGCGATGGCCGTGCCGGTGGCCCCGTTGTTGTGCACGCCGTGGCCGGCGCCCCCGGAAATCACGTTGTTGGCCACCACGGTGCCGGCCGCGGTGGGCCCGAGCGCGATCGCCGCGTTGGTGAAGCCGGCGATGCTGCCACCGATGTACGAGTTGCGCGGCCCGTCGATCCGGACGCCGATCGTGTTGTCGGAGAGGATGTAGTTGGCATAGCCCTGCACGCTCGTGCCCTGGATGGCCACGTCACTGCTGGCGGCGTCCATGGTGATGCCGGCGCTGGCGGTCAACCCACTGACGGTGATCTTCGACAGGCTCGAGCTGGTCACGCCGGCGAACCGGATCACCGGTGACGTCGCGGGCAGGTTCAGGCCGTAGGTGCCGCCCCGGATGGTGAGGCCCGAGGAGTTGCGCGCGTCCAGGGCCGGCACGTCGCCCGACCCGACGACGCGGAGGTTCTGGAGCACCACGTCGTGCTGGCCGTCGATCACGAAGCCCGCCGTCGCGCCGATCAGGGTCGCCGCGGAACTGGAGGTGGTGAGGAAGGTTACCGGCTGCTCAGGCGTGCCGGACGTGCCGATCGTGACGCGCTCCGGGTAGTTGCCGCCGCCGATGTCGACGGTCTGCCCGCCGGTGACGATCGCCGCTGCGGCTCCGATGGTGCAGAACGGCTGCTCCAAGGTGCCCGGGTACTGGTCGGAGCAGTTGGCCGGGGGATTCTGCCGGACGTAGAGCGTCGTCGGAGCGGCCGCCTGGGCGGGCAGCGCGGTGCCCACCAGGGTGCCACTGGTCAGTACTGCGGTCGCGAGACCGGCGAAGAAGGATTTGCGCATGCTGGCCTCGGAAAGGAGGAGGATCCGGCGACGCCGGAGGTCAGATAAGGCGATTCTGCATGATCGACAAGTGAGGTGCTGACCTGGGTGACAAAACGGCCACCCGTCTCGTGACCGTCCTGGTTCCGGCGAATCGAAGCGGCCGGCAGGTAGACGTTCACGTCCTGTTCAACGGCCGGCTGACCGCATGGTGGAGAGCTGGGGTTCCACCGATGCTGCCCTGGACGCCACCGGACGGCGGGGTCTCGGATACGAACGGCGGGATCCGCCGGACCCGGCCCGGTTCGCGCTGAACGACGACGCCCGCCGGACCCTGAGGTTCCGGCGGGCGTCGTTCGGTCGGTCCGGCTCAGCCGAGGGTGAACTTCTCCCAGGTGCTGATGGCCGGGCCGTTGGCGATCAGTGGCTTGCTGCCCGCGCCGTCGGCGCTGACGTACTTGTTGTTGATGCCGGCCTTGAAGCTGACAGTGCCGTCGCTGTTGCGGACCATTGTGAACCGTTCCCAGGTGCTGACGGCCGGGCCGTTCGCGATCAGCGGCTTGGCGCCTGCGCCGTCGGCGGACACGAAACGGCTGTTGGCGCGGGCGAAGAGGGCGATCTGACCGCTACCGAGGTCGGCGAAGTCGAACCGCTCCCAGCTACCGGCGGTCGCCGCGCTTGCGATCAGCGGCTTCACACCGGCACCGTCGGCCATCACGAAACGGCCGTTCACGCTGGCCTTCAGTGACCTGTTCGCGTCGGCGACTGGAACCTGGGCGAACTTCTCCGAGACGCCGATGGTGGACCGACTGGCGCTCATCGAGACGGTGCCGCTGGCGTCGGCGGTGACGTACAGGTTGTTGCTCGCCTTGAGGCTGACGGTGCCCTCACTGTTGCGGACGACTGTGAACTTCTCGGTGGTGCCAACCACCTGGCCCGCGGCGTTCAGGGACTCGTTGGCCGACTGCGTGACGTAGCGGCCGTTGGCCCGCGCGACGAGGGCCACCTGGCCGTTGCCGGCGTCCGCCAGGTCGTACTGCGCGGCGGCGGTCAACCCGACCTGGTTCGGCAGGAGAACCGACGCGGATGTACCTACGTAGCGACGGTTGGACAACGCGAGCAGGCCCACGGAAGCGGTCCGCCGCAGCACGGTGACCTGCTCGGTGCTGCTGCCGACCAGGCCGTCGGTACCCCGGGGGCTGACGGTGACGTCATAGGTGCCCGGTGTGGCGTATTTGTGCGTGGCGATCGGACCGGACTGGCTGGTGGAGGAGGTGCCGTCGCCCCAACGGAACTCGTAACTATCGATCGGGACGAAGCCCGGCGTGGAGGCGGAGGCGTCCACCCTGACAGTGCTCGTGGCGAGGTCCACCGTGGCGTCGAAGGACGACACCGGGGGTTTGATGGACTCAGCAGTGCCACGGTCGGCGTACGCGATCGGGCCCGCGCCGGTGTTCGCCACGGCCGGATCGTCCCGGCGTGGCTTTCCGCTGATGTCAAGGTCCTGGTAGCCGGGTGCCGTCGAGTTCGCCGAGTCGACGTTGTCCCGGACATCCGACGTGTACCGGTCGTGTGCGGCCTGCCCGGAGACGGTGCGGAACTGGGCGAGACCCATCCTGGTTCCGTTCCAGGAGTAGCCGGTCGCGGACGTGGACTGATGCCAGGTGTTGTTGTAATCGATCACCGTGCCGCTCAGCGCCGCGCCGTAGACCCCGATCTCGGCACCCGCGGGAGCCTGCGGATCGCAGTAGCCCTGGTTGAAGGCGCCGTTGTTGCGGAGCACATTGTTCTGTACCGAGACCTGGGACGACGCCCCGTCGACCCGGACGCCGCCCAGGCAACGGTCCTGGATGTCGTTGTTGGCGATGCCCGTGCCCACGGCTCCGCGGTTGTGGATGCCGTATCCGATCCCGCTCCTGATCCGGTTGTTGGCGATCACCGTCGCGGAGGCGGCCGGGCCCACCGAGATGGCAGCTCCGGAGAAGCCGGCAACATCGCCGCCGACGATCGTGTTGTGCGGCCCGTCGATTCGAATGCCCACGCCGTCATCGGCGGCAATGTGTTTCGGGTCGGTCGCCACCAGCGTGTCGTCGACGATCACCTCGCTGGTGGAGGCATCCATGGTCAAGCCGCCGGCGAGCGCTGTCCCGGTGGCGATGATCTCTTCCAGCATCGCCATCTTCACATTGGCGAGTCGGATGGCGGGCGCGGTCGCGACGTTCGCCATCGTGAATTCGCCGCCCGAGATCAAGATGTTCGAGGCGTTACGCAGATCGATGGCGGGTACATCGGCAGACCCCCTGACATTGAATTCCTGAACGTATATGTCGTGCTGGCCGTCGACGACCAGGCCCGCGTTCGGACCGACAAGCGTCACCCGTGTGCGAGGGGTATTGGCGATGAAGGAGATCGGCAATTCCGGTGTGCCGGAGCTGGTGAGGGTGACGCGCTCGGCGTAGGTGCCGCCGTCGACACGAACCGTCCCGCCGGCGGTCACCACGGCGGTTGCTGCACCGATCGTGCAGAACGGCGTGCTTTCGGAGCCTGGCCCCTGGTCGGAGCAGTTCGCGTCGGCCTGCTTGACGTACAGGACCTCAGGTTCGGCTGCCTGGGCGGGTGCGCCGGTGGTCAGCAGGGTGCTGCCGGTCACCGCGATCGCGGTGAGGCCGGCGAGGGATCTTCTGCGCATGCATGCCCTCTGTCGTGAAGGGTGGATTCGGCTTCGCCGGGAATCAGACGGAGACCATGATCCGATACCGGCTGGTAGCACACCGCCCCGGGCGACAAAACGGCCAACCGGCCCCACCGGCACCCGCCCTGGCCTGCTGGCCGGACGGGCCGCCGGGTAGGAGAGAATGAGGCACGTGACGACGATCCCCAACGTGCTGGCCAACCGGTACGCCTCGCCTGAACTGGTCGCCCTCTGGTCCCCGGAGGAGAAGGTCCGGATGGAGCGGCGGCTCTGGCTCGCCGTTCTCCGCGCTCAGCGCGACCTGGGCGTGCCGGTGCCGGACGGCGTGGTCGAGGCGTACGAGCGGGTGCTCGACCAGGTCGACCTCGCCTCGATCGCCGAGCGGGAGCGGGTCACCCGGCACGACGTGAAGGCCCGGATCGAGGAGTTCAGCGCGCTCGCCGGGCACGAGCACGTGCACAAGGGGATGACCTCCCGGGACCTCACCGAGAACGTCGAGCAGCTCCAGGTGCGCGCCTCACTGGAGCTGATCCGTGACCGGGTGGTGGCAACCCTCGCCCGGTTGGCCTGGCTGGCCCACGAGCACTCCGAGCTGGTCATGACCGGCCGTTCGCACAACGTGGCGGCGCAGGCCACCACGCTGGGCAAGCGCTTCGCGTCGGCGGCCGAGGAGTTGCTGATCGCGTACGAGCGGCTGGAGGAGCTGATCGCCCGCTACCCGCTGCGGGGGATCAAGGGACCGGTCGGCACGGCCGCCGACCAGCTCGACCTCTTCGACGGCGACGCCGACAAGGTGGCCGAGCTGGAACGACGGGTGGCCGAGCACCTGGGCTTCTCCCGGGTGCTGGACAGCGTCGGGCAGGTCTACCCGCGCTCGCTCGACTTCGACGTGCTGGCCGCGCTGGCCCAGACGGCCGCCGCGCCGTCGTCGCTGGCCACCACGATCCGGTTGATGGTCGGTCAGGAGCTGGCGACCGAGGGCTTCAAACCGGGTCAGGTCGGTTCCAGCGCGATGCCACACAAGATGAACACCCGTTCCTCCGAGCGCGTGAACGGCTTCGCCGTGATCATCAGGGGTTACCTGTCGATGGTCGGCGAGCTGGCCGGTGACCAGTGGAACGAGGGGGACGTGTCCTGCTCGGTGGTCCGCCGGGTGGCACTGCCGGACGCGTTCTTCGCCGCCGACGGGCTGTTCCAGACGTTCCTCACCGTGCTCGACGAGTTCGGCGCGTACCCGGCGGTGATCAACCGGGAGCTGGAGCGCTTCCTGCCGTTCTTGGCCACCACGAAGATCCTGGTCGCGGCGGTCCGGCGCGGCGTCGGCCGGGAGGTCGCCCACGAGGTGATCAAGGAGCACGCGGTGGCTGTGGCCCTGGCGATGCGCGAGAAGGGCTCACCGGAGAACGACCTCTTCGACCGCCTGGCGGCGGACGGTCGGCTCGGCCTGTCCCGCGCCGACATCGACACCCTGGTCGCCGACCGCAACGCCTTCGTAGGTGCCGCCCAAGCCCAGGTGGCAGCGGTGACAAGCCGCATCACCACTGTGGTGACCGCCCACCCAAACGCGGCAACCTACAGCCCACCCCCCATCCTCTAACCCCACCCTTACCCGGCGTTGCTGCGTTGATCATGAAGTTATTGCTGCGACACGCCGGTGCGCAGGGCAATAACTTCATGATCAACGGGCTGGGCCGGTGAGGTTGGGCGTTACTCGCCGGTTGGGGTTTCGGCGGCGGTTCTCAGGTTGGGGGCACTGGCGGGTTCGGCGATGCCGCCGAGCGACTCGGCGAAGCCTGCGGGTTCCGCGGTTCCCGCTGCGACAGCCGGCTGGTCGGCCGGCATGACCTCGGGCATCTTGGGTACGGCGACCACGGCCGTCCCGTACGCGCAGATCTCCATCCACATCTCGCCACAGTCCCGGCTGTCGAATCGCATGCCGATCACCGCGTTCGCGCCGAGCCGCAGGGCCTCCTCGCCGAGGCGGGCCACCGAGTCGGTGCGCCACCGGGTCAGGTTGTCCGGGGCCATCGGGTCGTAAGCGCCACCGCGCAGGTTCTTCACACCCTCGCGGTACGGGTTGCGCGTCCTGGCCATCGATGACACCACCTCACCGAGAATCTGGCGGATCTCGTAGCCGGGCAGTTGCTCTGTCGTCACGACCAGCACGGTTCCGATGCTGTCAGGAGTGGCGCGACCCGATCGTGTGCATTGTTCACCTGATCGGATGCTGCAAAACGACGCGGCGCGGACGGCCGGCACGTGGCCGACCATCCGCGCCGAGCGGGGCGCTAACCGTCAGACACCGGCCACCGAGGTGATCCAGGCCCGGTTGTACGCAACGCTGCCGTAGTTCTGGATGCTCGACCCGTCGGCGGTGGAGGCGACGCCGACCTGCTGACCGTTGTAGAACTGCGGGCCGCCGGAGTCACCGCGCCAGGCGTTGCCGTTGATCCGGGTGCTGCGGATCGCCTGGCCGCCGTACGCGTCGGTGGCGCTGTTGCTGGTCACCCGGACGGTGGCGGTCTTCAGCTGGGTGGACGCCGAGCAGCCGCTGTAGCAGGTCATGCCCCAGCCGTAGATCGAGTTCGTCGAGTTGATCGGCGGGTTGCTGCTGGCCAGGCTCACCGCGGAGGTGCTGACCGTGCTGGAGAGCCGCATGAGCGCGAGGTCGTTGCGGGTGTAGGTGGCGCTGACCGTGCGGGTGACCCCGCCGGAGGTGCGGTTCACGCTGCCGACGCGCACCGACATGGTGCCGCTGATGCAGTGCCGGGCGGTGAGCACCCACTGCGCGGCGATGACGCTGCCGGAGCAGGTGAACGAGCCGTTGCTGAGCACCGCGGCGGCCCAGGGCGCGGACGAGACGGTGCCGCCGCCGATGATGGGTTGTGGGCCGGCGGGGGCAACGGGGGCGGCGGACGCGGCGGACGTGACGCCGAGGGCGCCGACCAGCGCGGTGCTGAGTACGGCGAGCAGGGGGCGGATGCGCATCGGGTGGACTCCTTGGACGGGGCGGGCCCGGGGTCGCCGGGTGCGGATGATGCCGGGCGGCGGGGGTTCCCGGAGCCGGCGAAATCGACTTGCGTCGATGTAGAGTAGGCTGCGACGCGATCGTTATCAAGGAGCTGATCGAGGTTGTTCAATGTAACGATTCGGCCACCCGCTGCGCCGTATATGTCCTGCTAGGGCCACCTGTCGTGCGTGACAGGTCCGACTGAGCGTCAGTAATGTCGATCACTGCCTGAACTGCACCCGGCCGGTGCGTCCGCGGCGATATCTGCCAGGTACGCTGGCTGCGCTCGCCCATTGTGGGTCGGCACCCAACTGCGTACACAGTCAGGAGTGCCCAGTGCCTCGCGTCGTCGTCGACGTCATGCTCAAGCCCGAGATCCTTGATCCGCAGGGCCAGGCCGTCGCAAACGCGCTGCCCCGGCTCGGCGTCGGTGACGTCGCCTCGGTTCGGATCGGCAGGCGGATCGAGATCGAGTTCACCGGTGAACCGGACCTGAACCGCGCTCGGGAGATTGCCGACAAACTGCTCGCCAACCCGGTCATCGAGGACTTCACCGTCCGCCTGGTCGAGGCCGACGAGACTGCGGACGCCCGCTCGTGACCGCCCGGGTCGGTGTGGTCACCTTCCCCGGCTCGCTCGACGACGGGGACGCGGCCCGGGCCGTCCGGATCGCCGGCGCTGAGCCGGTCCGGCTCTGGCACGGCGACCCGGAGCTGCACGGTGTCGACGCGGTCGTCCTGCCTGGCGGTTTCTCCTACGGTGACTACCTGCGGTGCGGCGCCATCGCCCGGTTCGCCCCGGTGATGGAGACGATCGTGGACGCCGCCCGGGGTGGTCTGCCGGTGCTCGGCATCTGCAACGGCTTCCAGATCCTCTGCGAGGCGCACCTGCTGCCCGGCGCGCTCACCCGCAACCAGCACCTGCACTTCCGCAACCGGGACCAGGTCCTGCGCATCGAGTCGGCCGGGACGGCGTGGACCAACGCGTTCCAGCCCGGCCAGGAGGTGCTCATCCCGGTCAAGAACGGCGAGGGCTGCTACGTCGCGGACACCGCGACGCTGGACCAGCTCGAAGCCGAAGGTCGGGTGGTCGCCCGCTACGTCGGCGGCAACCCCAACGGGTCCCAGCGCGACATCGCCGCGATCACCAACGCCGCCGGCAACGTGGTCGGCATCATGCCGCACCCCGAGCACGCGGTGGAGGCGCTCACCGGCCCTTCGCTGGACGGCCTCGGCTTCTTCACGTCGGTCCTCAAGCACCTGGTGGGGGCGCCGGCATGACCGGCGGCACGATCATCGGTCAGCTCAACCGCCGGCCTGGCGGGCACGAGCGCAGCGAGGAGAGGTCATGACCACCCATCCGGACCCGGTACGGGACACACCGGAGGCGTACTCCGCCCCGGCGCAGCCGGGCGAGCCGAGCGCGGCGCAGCCGGTCGCACCGGCGACCGCTCCCGCCCAGCCGGCCGCCGCCGTCTGGACCGAGGGCGTGGACACCGTGCCGCGCGCCGGTGGCACCCCGGGCGAGCTTCAGCCGTACACCGAGCTTGGTCTGCGCGACGACGAGTACGACCGGATCCGGCAGATCCTCGGCCGCCGGCCCACGCAGTCCGAGTTGGCGATGTATTCGATCATGTGGAGCGAGCACTGCTCCTACAAGTCGAGCAAGGTGCACCTGCGCCAGTTCGGTGAGAAGGCCCCGCACAGCGACCGGATGCTCGCCGGCATCGGTGAGAACGCCGGTGTCGTGCAGATCTCCGACGAGCTGGCGGTGACCTTCAAGGTCGAGTCGCACAACCACCCGAGCTTCGTCGAGCCGTACCAGGGCGCGGCGACCGGCGTCGGCGGCATCGTCCGGGACATCCTCGCCATGGGTGCCCGCCCGGTCGCGGTGATGGACCCGCTGCGCTTCGGTGCCGCGGACCACCCGGACACCGCCCGGGTGCTCACCGGTGTGGTCGCCGGCGTCGGCGGCTACGGCAACTGCCTGGGCCTGCCCAACATCGGTGGTGAGCTGGTCTTCGACCCCTCCTACCAGGGCAACCCGCTGCTCAACGCGCTCTGCCTGGGCGTGCTGCCGGTCAGCCGGCTGCAGAACAAGGCCGCCGCCGGCCCGGGCAACGTTGTCGTGCTGATGGGCGCCAAGACCGGCCGCGACGGCATCGGCGGCGTCTCGGTGCTGGCCAGCGCCACCTTCGACGAGGGCAGCGAAGCGCGTCGCCCCGCCGTGCAGGTCGGTGACCCGTTCACCGAGAAGCTGCTGATCGAGGCGTGCCTCGAGCTGTACGACGGCCAACTGGTCGTCGGCATCCAGGACCTCGGCGGCGCCGGTCTGACCTGCGCGCTCACCGAGACCGCCGCCGCTGCCGGCACCGGCATGCGGGTCTGGCTGGAGCGGGTGCCGCTGCGCGAGCCCTCGATGGACCCGCACGAGATCCTGGCCAGCGAGTCGCAGGAGCGGATGCTGCTGGTCGTCGAGCCGGACAAGCTCGACGCGGTGCTCAAGACCTGCGAGAAGTGGGGCGTCCTCGCCACCGCGATCGGTGAGGTCACCGCACCGGAGCCGGACGGCAGCCCCGGTCGCCTGCTGATCACCTGGCAGGACCACCTCGTTGTCGACGTGCCGCCGGGTTCGCTCGTCGACGACGGCCCGGTCTACGCCCGGCCGATGCGCGAGCCGGCCGACCTGATCCTGCTCCAGGCCGACCGGGCCGAGACGCTGCCCCGCCCGGCCGACCCGGAGGCGCTGCGGGAGACCGTGCTGCGCATGATCGCGTCGCCGAACCTGGCCGACAAGTCCTGGGTCACCGAGCAGTACGACCGCTACGTGCTGGGCAACACCGTGCTCGCCCAGCCGGAGGACGGCGGCGTGATCCGGATCGACGAGCGGACCGGTCTCGGTGTGGCGCTGTCGGTGGACGGCAACGGCCGGTACGCCAGGCTCGACCCGTACAACGGCACCAAGCTGGCCCTGGCCGAGGCGTACCGGAACGTGGCGGTGACCGGGGCCAAGCCGATCGCCGTCACCGACTGCCTCAACTTCGGCTCCCCGGAGGACCCGGGCGTCATGTGGCAGTTCGCCGAGGCCGTCCGCGGCCTGGCGGACGGCTGCCTGGAGCTGGGCATCCCGGTGACCGGCGGCAACGTCAGCTTCTACAACCAGACCGGTGCCGCGGCCATCCACCCGACCCCGGTGGTCGGTGTGCTGGGCGTGCTGGACAACGTCGCCGACCGGGTGCCGATGGGCTTCGTGCCGCGCGCCGGTGGCGACCACGACCAGCTCTACCTGCTCGGCGAGACGAACGTGGAGCTCTCCGGCTCGGAGTGGGCCTGGGTGACGCACGAGCACCTCGGCGGTATTCCGCCGCAGGTCGACCTTCTCCGCGAGAAGGCGCTGGCCGAGCTGCTGGCCGAGGCGGCCCGGGTCGGTCACCTGGCCTCCGCGCACGACCTCTCCGACGGTGGTCTCGCCCAGAGCCTTGTCGAGTCCTGCCTGCGGCGTGGCGTCGGTGCGCGGATCGCGGTGCCGGAGCAGTTCGCCGAGGGCTCGATGCCGTTCGTCTACCTGTTCAGCGAGTCCGCAACGCGGGCGCTGGTCTCGGTGCCGCGCGGCCACGACAAGGCGTTCGCGGCGCTCTGCGCTGAGCGGGGCGTGCCGTTCGAGCTGATCGGCGTCACCGACCCGTCCGGTGGGGCGCTCGAGGTGCACGGCCAGTTCCGGATCGGCCTGGACGAGCTGCGCACCGCGCACACCGAGACGTTGCCGCGCCTCTTCGGGGGCTCGGCGGCAGTCGAGGTGCCCGCGCCGGCTGCCGGTGTGGCGGGTGCGGTCGAGGCCGTTCCGCTGCCGGTCGCGCAGGCTGAGCCGGTCGACGCGGCGGCGGTGGTCTCCGAGCCGATCGCTTCCTCGGGTCCTTCCCCGGAGACCGGCGCGGTCGAGCCGATCGGGTCGGAGCAGCCCGGCGGGGCGTCCGAGTCTGACTCCGGTGTCACCGAGCCGTCGCCCGACGAGCGCTGAGGCCTTGACGGCCGCCGTCTACGGCCAACCCGGATCGGGTGCCCGGTTCGACTGGGGGCTGACCGGGGCGGCCGAACTCGGCCGGGTCTGCGCGGCGCTGGTGGTGGTGGACGTCCTCTCGTTCACCACCGCCGTGGAGGTGGCGGTCGCCCGGGGCATGCGGGTGCACCCGTTCCCCTGGGGTGAGCAGGCCGCCGAGTACGCCGTACGGGTCGGTGCGACCGCTGCTGTCGGGCGGCGGCAGACGACAGCGGAACACCCGTGGTCGCTCTCGCCCGCCGCGCTGAGCAGCGCACCTGTGGTGGCGGACCTCGTGCTGCCCTCCCCGAACGGCTCCGCCATCAGCGCCGCCGCCAGCGCCACCGGCCTGCCGGTGGTCGCGGCGTGCCTGCGCAACGCGCGCGCCGTCGGGCATTGGCTGCGCCGCCAGGGGTACGGCACGCTGGACGCCCCGATCGGCGTGATCGCCTCGGGGGAGCGGTGGCCGGACGGGTCGCTGCGACCGTCGGTGGAGGACCAACTTGGCGCCGCCTCGGTGCTGGACGCCCTCTCCGGCGTGCCGGGTGGGCTCTCGGTGGAGGCGGCCATGGCGCTCGCCGCGCTGGCGAGCACCCCGGATCTGCCCGCCGCGGTGCGCGGCAGCGTCTCCGGACGGGAGCTGACCGAAAGCGGCTTCGCCGCGGACGTGGACGTCGCCGTCCGGATCGGCGTGTCGGACGTCGTGCCGGTGCTCCACCAGGGCGTCTTCTCCGCAGCCTGACCGGGCCCCCATCCCGCGATCTTGCACTTTCTGTCCCGACGTAGGGGGCATTCCGCCCGTAAAGACGACCGAAACTGCAAGATCGGCGCGGGTCGGGTTGGTCTTGTGACAGCGAAACGGCCACCCGGAGATCCGGGTGGCCGTTTCCATGGCGCTGTGGTGGGTGGGGTCAGTCGTCCAGCCAGTCGAGGCGGCGACCGCCCCGCTCGGTCGGCGGCGGTGGCGGCGGGGTGTCCGGTCGATTCCGCCCGGCGGGCTGCTGGCCGTAGCCACCCTGGTCGTAGCCCCGGTCGTCGTAGCCGCCGCGCTGCTGCGGAGGCTCCTGGCCGTAGTTGCCGGCCTGGTCGTACCCGCTGGAGGGCTGGCCGTAGCCGCCCTGGTCGTAGCCCCGGTCGTCGTAGCCGCCGCGCTGCTGCTGCGGAGGCTCCTGGCCGTAGTTACCGCCCTGGTCGTACCCGCCGGCCGGTTGACCGTAGCCGCCCTGGTCGTATCCGCCAGCCTCCGGAGCGCCGTATCCCGCGGTCGGCTCGGCGGCGCGACCGCCGTACGGGGCGGCATCGGGCTGGCCGTACCCCTGCTCCTGCTCCGGCTGGTAGACGCCGGTGGCGTAGGGGTCGGCCGGGGCCGGGTACTGGGTGCTGTCGCCGGTGTACCGGCCGGTCGGCTCGTCGAACCGCTCGCCGTACGCCGGTCCGCCAGCGGGGGCCGCCGGATACGCGGCGGTGCCACCCGGGGCGTCGTAGTCGCGACTGCCGTAGCCGCCGCCGGAGGCCGGTGCGTTGCCGTAGCCGCCACCCGAGGCCGGAGCGTTGCCGTAGCCGCCACTGGGCGCGGCACCGTAACCGTCACCGGCCGCACCGGCGCCGTACCCGCCCTCCGGGCCGGCCGGAGGGCCGTAGCCGCCGGCACCGTACCCAGCGGACGCTGGCTCCTCGCCGTAGCCGGCGCCGCCCCAGCCCTGCTGGCCCGCGCCGCCGTACGCCTGGGCAGGCGCGCCGTACGGGTCCGGCGGAACGTCGTCGACCACCGGGCGATGCATCATCGTCGGCGCCTCGCTCAGCGCCGCGCCGCCGACCATGGTCGGGTCCGCGCCGGGACGACCGCCGACCACCCGGGTCTGGTCGTCGGGGCCGCGGAACCCGCCCCGCGAGGGCGGCACCACACCGCCGCCGCCGGCGGCCGCCGGAGCGTCGTCGTCGTCGCCGTTCTCCTTGCGCTTCATCCAGAGCAGCACGATCGTGCCGACACCGGCGGCGACCAGGAGACCACCGAGCAAAATGATCATGTACGAGCCGAGGCCGCCGCTGTCCTCGTTGTTCGCGGCGTTCGCCGGAGCACCCTGGCTGGCCTCCTCGGTGGGCTCCTCCTCGGTGCCCTCCTCGGTCGCCTCATCGGTGGGAGTGGCCTCGGGGGTGGCGGACGGGGTGGCGCTCGGCGTCGTCTCGGCCTTGATCGCGAGACTGAGCCGCTGACCGGTGATCGCCTGCCCGGCGTTGGCGTTCAAGGACTTGAACGCTTTGATGTTGTCGAACGACGCGCCCAGGTCGATCCGTCCGGGCGCGATCGGGTTCTGGGTCGTACCGGTGAACCGGAAGTCGCCGCTGCCATTGCTGGTGGCGTCGTAACGGTGACCGGCGGTGTCCTGAAGAACCACGAACGCGTTCGACACGGCCTTGCCGTCGGCCTGCGAGACCACCTTGCCCGAGACCGACCGCACGGTCTGGTTCTGCGGCGGCGGCGGAGCGGCCTTGCCCTTCACGGTCAGCGAGACGGTGGCGGTGTCCGGCCCGGACTCGGCCTCGACGGCCACCGTGACGCTCGCGGTCGCGTCGCCGGCGTTGTCGTTGGCCGCGATCCTGACCAGCACCGACCCTGTCGGGTTGCCCAGGCCGCCGCCGGAGAGTTTGACATCGCCGCAACCACTGGCGCAGCTGACGCCGGACGGCAGGCCGGCGAGGCTGACCTTTGCTGACTCGTCGTCATTACCCCCGGTGACGCGCACGGTGATTGTGGCGTCGCTGCCGGCGTTTACTGTGATCGAGCCGGGGGAAACGCTGACATCTGCGGCCATGGCTGGTGTGGCGGGGACGGCGAGCAGAGCGCCGGCAACCAGCGCTACGACCACACCGGCCCGCTGCTTCCAGGCACGTCGGTGTGTTGACACGTCCACCGCCTTCCGGGCTGACTTCCCTCTGACCGGCGGGGCGCCGGGCCGGGGATCATCACGGTACGAATACGCCGTCGGCAACTATGCCTTGTCCGACTGCATGAGCGCGACCCAGGGCCAGCGTCGCATGTTTGGCCTGGGGGTCGTATCGTCCCGTCGTGTCCTCTCCGCACAGTAAGTCCGCTGCCGTTACGGCCGCGTTGTCGGCGCTCGACGAGGGGCGTACACCCGAACGGCCGGTGTTCCGAGAGGCGGTCCGGTCGTTGTTGGCCGTCCTCGCGGAGCGCGCCCCCGGCCGATCGGTGGAGGTGCGCGTCCCACCATACGGGGCGATCCAGTGCGTACCGGGGCCTCGACACACCAGGGGAAATCCACCAAACGTGGTCGAGATGGCCCCGAACACCTGGTTGGAGCTGGCAACCGGCAGGGTTGCCTGGGCGCAGGCGGTCACCGACGGTCGCGTCCAGATGAGTGGCAACCGCGCGGACCTCTCGGCGTATCTGCCCCTCTAGTCGTCCCGATGTCCCACTCGCTGTAACGCTGAGCAGGGGAATCGTGACTTTCTGTATTGACGTCGATTCGCGTACACTGTCAGGCGATGACAGTGGTCCCGGCAGAGGAGAGTGGATCCGCCCGTGATCCCCGCCCGGCCGGTCCAGACCAGCATGAGGGAGCGGTAGGTGCCCCGAGGCGACGGCCGGCTGAGCCACGACCTTGACCCCCAACGACCTGGCCCCCAGGATGCCTGCGGCGTCTTCGGCGTCTGGGCCCCCGGCGAAGAGGTTGCCAATCTGACCTACTTCGGCCTCTACGCCCTGCAGCACCGTGGCCAGGAGGCGGCGGGCATCGCGGTGAGCGATGGCTCCGGCGTGGTGGTCTACAAGGACCTTGGCCTGGTGGCGCAGGTCTTCGACGAGCCCACCCTGGCCAGCCTGCGCGGTCACCTGGCGATCGGGCACGCCCGATACTCCACCACCGGCGCGTCCAACTGGGAGAATGCCCAGCCGACGATCCGGTCGACCACCTCCGGCACGACCATCGCGCTGGCCCACAACGGCAACCTGGTCAACACTGCCGAGCTGGAGAAGGAGGTCGCCGAGCGCGGCCTCATCGCGGACGGTTCGACAAACGACACGTCCCTGGTGACGATGCTGCTCGCCAGCCGACCGGATCTGTCGGTCGAGGCGGCCGCGCTGGAGGTGCTGCCGCAGCTGCGCGGCGCGTTCAGCTTCGTCTTCATGGACGAGTCGACCCTCTACGCGGCTCGCGATCCGCACGGCGTCCGCCCGCTGGTGCTCGGCCGCCTGGAGCGCGGCTGGGTCGTGGCCAGCGAGACGGCCGCCCTGGACATCGTCGGCGCCAGCGTGGTGCGCGAGGTCGAGCCGGGCGAGCTGATCGCGATCGACGAGAACGGGCTGCGCTCCACCCGGTTCGCCGCGCCGGAGCCGAAGGGCTGCCTCTTCGAGTACGTCTACATCGCGCGGCCGGATGCCACGATCGCCGGGCGCAACGTCCACTCGGCGCGGGTGCAGATCGGCCGGCAGTTGGCCAAGGAGCACCCGGTCGAAGCCGACCTGGTGATTCCGGTGCCCGAGTCGGGCACTCCAGCCGCCATCGGGTACGCGGAGGCGTCCGGCATCACGTACGGCGCCGGCCTGATGAAGAACCCGTACGTGGGTCGCACCTTCATCCAGCCGTCGCAGACCCTGCGTCAGCTCGGCATCCGGCTCAAGCTCAACCCGCTGCGGGAGAACGTCCGCGGCAAGCGGTTGGTGGTAGTGGACGACTCGATCGTGCGCGGCAACACCCAGCGCGCCATCGTGCGGATGCTGCGTGAGGCAGGGGCGCTGGAGGTGCACGTCCGGATCTCCTCCCCGCCGGTCAGCTGGCCGTGCTTCTACGGCATCGACTTCGCCACCCGGGCGGAGCTGCTGGCCAACGGGTTGGACAACGACGGCATCCGGCGCTCCATCGGCGCCGACACGCTGGGCTTCGTTTCCCTTCCCGGCCTGATCGCCGCGACCGAGCAGCCGAAGACCAGGTTGTGTCGGGCGTGTTTCGATGGGGAGTACCCGATCGAGTTGCCAGCCGGCAACCTGATCGGCAAGCACGTGCTCGAAGGGGTGGGTCGACGCGTCGCCAACTCGGCGCCGGAGGCCCCGCACACCAACGGCTCGTCCGTCGCCACTCCGGGTGGCGTTACCGCAAACCGCCCGTAGCACCAACCGGCGCGGCCCGGCTACCGCCGGCGGCACCGAGAACCAAAGGGGAGAACCGTGACGCACGTGTCCGAGCGCAGCGGCGCAGGAAGCAGCCCGACCGGCGCCGGCGGCGACCGCCAGCCGTGGACGGGCGGTGCTGGCCGCCAGGCGCGCAAACGCTCGGTCTCGTACGCCGACGCCGGTGTCTCCATCGACGCGGGCGACCGCGCGGTGGAGCTGCTCAAGTCGAAGGTGCGGCAGACCCGCCGTCCCGAGGTGCTCGGTGACCTCGGTGGCTTCGCCGGCCTGTTCCGGCTGGACACGAAGAAGTACAAGAGCCCGATCCTGGCGTCCTCCACCGACGGGGTTGGCACCAAGCTGGTGATCGCCCAGCAGATGGACATTCACGACACGGTCGGCATCGACCTGGTCGCCATGGTCGTCGACGACCTGGTGGCCTGCGGCGCCGAGCCGCTGTTCCTGCTCGACTACATCGCCACCGGCGAGGTCGTGCCGGACAAGGTCGCCGAGATCGGCGCGGGCATCGCCGACGGCTGCCGTTACGCCGGCTGCGCGCTGCTGGGCGGGGAGACCGCCGAGCACCCCGGCGTGCTGCGTCCGGACGAGTACGACATCTCCGCGACCGGCGTGGGCGTGGTCGAGGAAGCCGACATCCTGAGCCCCGACCGGGTCGAGGTGGGCGACGTGGTGATCGCCATGCGCTCCTCCGGCCTGCACTCCAACGGATACTCGCTGGTCCGGCACGTGCTGCTGGGCGCGGCCCGGATGCGTCTGGACATCGTGATCGACGACTTCGGTCGGCAGCGGACCCTCGGCGAGGAGCTGCTCACGCCGACCAAGATCTACGCCAAGGACTGCCTCAAGCTGATCGCCGAGGCCGAGGTGCGGGCGCTGTCCCACATCACCGGTGGCGGCATTCCCGGCAACCTGGTCCGGGTGCTGCCCGAGCACGTCGACGCGGTGGTCAACCGGTCCACCTGGAAGCCGCAGCCGATCTTCGACCTGATCCAGACGAAGGGTCGGATCGACGACCACGACATGGAGTCGACCTTCAACATGGGCGTCGGCATGTTCGCGATCGTCTCGGCCGAGGACGCCGACCGGGCGCTGGCCACCCTGACCGGCCGTGGCGTCGAGGCGTGGCAGGCCGGCGAGATCATCGAAGGCACCGGCAACGTGCAGATGGTCGGTCAGCACACCCGAGGATGATCACTTTCCGGTGATCGTACGGGCACCTGATCAGGGCTTCACCCGAGTGGCCAATGCCGCCTAGCCTGAAGGGCACCCTCAGGCTAGGCGGAGGAGGGCGATGGCTGCTCGGGGACAGTCGTTCAGCGGGATGCGCGGTCTGGCCGCCGTCCCGTCGTACGTCGTGATGCAGCCCACCACCCTCTGCAACCTCGACTGCGCGTACTGCTATCTGCCGTTTCGCGCCACCGACCGGCGGATGCCGGTGGCGGTGGCCGAGGCGGTCGCGGCCGCGGTCAATCCCTGGGCGGCGAACGGTCGGTTCTCGGTGGTGTGGCACGGCGGCGAGCCCCTGGCCGCCGGTCGAGAGCACCTGGCCGATCTGATCGCCCCGTTCGGGCCAGAGGTCGAGCACCATGTGCAGACCAACGCCACCCTCATCGACGACGACTGGTGCGATTTCTTCGCCCGGCACGAGATGCGGGTGAGCGTGAGCGTCGACGGGCCCCGGGCGCGCAACGGCGACCGGGTCAACCGGGGCGGTCAGCCGGCGTACGACCGGATCCTGCACGGGATCTCGGTGCTGCGCCGGCGCGGTCTGCCCTTCTCCGCGCTGGCCGTGGTGTCCCGGCCCGAGCCGGGGCTCGCCACCGAGCTGTACGACTACTTCCTCGAGCTGGGCTGCGACGTGCTGGGCATCAACATCGAGGAGACCGAGGGCGTCAACACCCGCGACAACCGCCACGACCCGGCGGCGGTGTCCGCGTTCTGGGCGGAGTTGGTCGGGGCGTGGCGCCGGGAGCCCCGGATCCACCTCCGCGAGATCGAGTGGTCGTTGCGCTACGCCGCCGCGGTGCTCGACAACTCGGCGGACGCGGTGCTGCCCCGCCACCTGGACCCGATCCCGACCATCGGTCACGACGGCTCGGTGATCGTGCTCTCCCCGGAGTTGGCCGGCTTCACTGACCCCCGCTACGGCGACTTCAGCAGCGGCAACGTGCTGACGACCCCGTTGGCGCAGATCCTCGGCAACGCGGCGACGACGCCGTGGGTGAAGGAGTTCCTGGCCGGGGTGGAGGCGTGTCGAGCGTCCTGCCCGTACTTCGGCTTCTGCGGTGGTGGCCATGCCGCCAACCGTTACTTCGAACTGGGGCGTTTTGACGGTACGGAGACCGAGCACTGCCGCAACAGCAAGATCCGCCTATTGGAGGGAGTGTTGGAGCATGCCCGAGACCACCAGTCACCGGCGGCCTGAGCGCGAAGCGGACGGCGGAGTCACCGAACGGGTGCGGGACGCGGCTCCCGCGCTCGTCGCACTGCTCCAGGAGGCCGAGGACGCACGGCGGCTGCGTTCGGAGGTGTCGGGCGGAGAGGGCTCCAGCGCGGTCTGCGCCTGGAACCACTTCGAGAACATCCCGACGTTCTACAACTGGAACAATCGCCCGCGCTGAGGAAGCCGTTGTCAGGGGCCTGTCGAGCGGCCGGAGTGATCCGGTCGGGCCAGGCCCCTGATCGTCGGCGACTGCACCTGCACGGGACGTGCGTGAGCACGCGGGGGTTACCGCGTGCTCAGCTGCGTCGAGAGGTCAGCGGGTCGGACGGACCCAGGGATCCGGATCGTCGTCCGCGTGATCCTCATCATCGTCGTCGACGAACTCTTTAGAGTCGTCGTCGAAGTGGTGCTCAGACTTACCAGCACCCGCCAGTTCGCGCTGCAAAGCGGTGAGGTCGGTGTTCGGGGAGTGGTACTTCAACTCCCGCGCCACCTTAGTCTGCTTGGCCTTAGCACGGCCGCGCCCCATGGCTCGACCCCCTCGCACAGAATGCGGGGCAGCCCGAAGGCGGGCCCCGATGACGTCAGGCATCTCTCGTGGCTCTTACGGTACATGGGGATGCCATCGTTCGGCACCTCGGGTTACCGTCAGCCGGCTCTGCGCGTCGCGTCGATCCGGCCGTCACCCAGTGTACCGGGTAAGGAGCGGAACGGTTAGCACCCGTGACACCGGACAAACCGCATCAAATTTGACCCCGGCTCAGCTTACCCAGCGACGCCCGGCACGGGGGCCCGGAGGCGGATCTCGTTGATCCGCCCCCGGGGAACGCTCAGCGCAGGTGGATCGCGCGCAGCCGGCCGACGTCCGCCATCCGCCGCTCCGCCAGCCGGTCGGCGGCCACCGCCGGCGGCACACCCTCCGCGTCAGCCAGGTGCAGGATCTCGCGGGTGGTGTCGTAGATCCGGGTCGCCCGCAGCTTCGCCCGGTCGAAGTTGAAGCCCTCGATCTCGTCGGCCACCTGGATCACGCCGCCCGCGTTGACCACGTAGTCCGGCGTGTAAAGGATGCCCCGGTCGGCCAGCAGCTTCTCGATGCCCGGGTGGGCGAGCTGGTTGTTCGCCGCCCCGGTGACCACCTTGGCGCGCAACGCCGGCACGGTGTCGTCGTTCAGGGCGCCGCCCAGCGCGCACGGCGCGTACACGTCGATGTCCGCGGCGACCAGCGCGCTGGCGTCATCGACGAGGGTGACCTCCGGGTGGTTGCTGCGCACCCACGCCAGCGCCTTCGGGTTGACGTCGGTGGCGACGACCTCGGCGCCATCCTCCAGCAGGTGCCCGGTGAGGTACTTGCCGACCTTGCCCAGCCCTGCCACGCCAACCCGCCGGCCCCGCAGGCTCGGGGTGCCCCAGACGTGCTCGGCCGCGGCCCGCATCCCCTGGAAGACACCCCAGGCGGTGAGGATCGACGAGTCGCCGGCGCCGCCGTGCTCCACGCTGCGCCCGGTCACGTAGCGGGTCTCCCGGGCCACGACGTCCATGTCCGCGACGTACGTGCCGACGTCACAGGCGGTGTAGTAGCGGCCGCCCAGCGACTCCACGAAGCGGCCGTACGCGCGCAGCAGCGCCTCGCTCTTGATCTGCTCCGGGTCGCCCCAGATGACGGCCTTGCCGCCGCCCAGGTCCAGCCCGGCGAGCGCGTTCTTGTACGCCATTCCGCGGGACAGGTCCAGCACGTCGGCGAGGGCGTCGTCCTCGCTCGCGTACGGGTAGAAGCGGGTGCCGCCGAGCGCCGGGCCCAGCGCGGTGGAGTAGATCCCGATGATCGCCTTCAGGCCGCTCTGCTTGTCCTGGCAGAACACGACCTGTTCGTGACCGGTCGATACCGGGTCGTCGGTGCTCGCGAATACGCCCATGGTTGGCTCCTACTGTGGTGTGCGTCCTTGTGGGACGCGGACCTGGTGGACCCCGGCGGGGATGCTGCCGGTGTGATCGAGCCTAGTATCGGCCGCCGGGCGGGCGCTCGACGCGCCGCCGCCGTCCCACGGTGCGGCGCGCGTGCTCCGGCCGCTGACCGCGTACGGGCGTGGTTCGTGGGAGGATCGCGCGGTGCCGTCGCTCTTCGCTTCTTACCTGCGCGTGTACGAACCGCTGGCCGCCTTCGATCGAGACCGGCAGAGCTACTGGCGCCGCTACGTCTCGGAGGGGCGCGCGATCGCCCCTGTCGAGGGGCCCGGCCGGCAGCGGACGGCGGTGATCGAGGCGCTGGGTGCTGGCTGGACCCGGCTGCCGGACCTGCCGGAGGAGGCGTACGTCCTGGAGACGGACGACGGCCTGCTGGTCTGCCCCTGGAACCTGCGCATCCGGGTCGCTGAGGCGGCGCTCAGCGCCCGGGACGGGGTGCCCTCGGTGCTCGCCGACGCCTTCGTGCCGCCGGTGCTCGCCGGGCAGGCCAGGGCGGTGGTGGACGACTGGCGCAGTGGCGCCCGGGTGCTGGAGCACGGGGTGCCCCGGGTGCACGAGCAGATCGCCACCTGGGGCGTACCCCTGCGGTGGTTCGTGCTCTTCGAGCCGGCGGAGCGGGACCTGGTCACCCAGCCGGGACGGCGGGCGTTGCGCTACCGCACCGAAATCTCCAAGGCGCGACGCCGCTCGTCGCGGGCGCTGTCGGTGCTGCGCAAGTCGGTGGGCGAGGCGCCGATCACCGAGGCGGTGGAGGAGGCGGCCCGCTGGCTGGAGGAGTTCCATCCGCGGTCAGTGGTCGAGCTGGACTACGGCGGTCTGGTCGACCTGCTCTCCGACGAGACGCTCGCCGCGGACGACTCGCCCGAGCTGGTCGCCGGCGGCCTCGCGGGGCTGTCGCGCGGCGAGGCCGAGGAGGCGTCGGCCGCGTACGACAAGTTGGTGGCGCGATGGCGCGCGGTGCAGCTGCTGGAGCGGTGCAACTAGGGCATATCACCCTAGGAGCGCTCCCAAGGTGAGTTGTGCTCGTAGTTGACGCATCACGAACCGTGATCATGAGTCCGAATAAGGTAGTTTCTGCCGTGTAAAAGTCGTAAAAATCGGGCATGGTTCATCCGTCCGTCTAGGGACCTTCATCCGTTCGGCCCATGTCGGACATCGGGGACTAGCCGGACCATGGGAGACGCGTCGGCCGGCGGGACCCCGGCCGATGTCTATACATGTGGAGGAGTGACCGATGGCATCGCGAACGCACGAACCAGAGCCGCTACTCACGCCGGCCGAGGTGGCGTCGATGTTCCGGGTCGACCCGAAAACGGTGACCCGGTGGGCCAAGGCTGGCAAGCTCAGTGCCATCCGCACCCTGGGTGGCCACCGTCGGTACCGTGAGTCGGAGGTCAGGGCGCTGCTGCAGGGCCAGATCCCGCAGCAGCGGCAGGGCGACTGAGCCGGCAACAGTTCTTCGAAAGGGGCGGTGGATCTCGATCCGCCGCCCCTTCCGTATGCCCGGCCGCGGCTCAGCGCCGTGGCTCGGCCAACGTCACCCGGATGCCGACCGTGCCGCCCTCACCGCGACGCAACCGGCTGCCCAGCAGGCTGAGTCGGCCGATCAGACGGTATTTGTGCTTGAGCAGGTCGCGGACCCGACCGGTGTCACCACTCCCGTAGATCGTCGCGTGAGCCGACACCTCCGCCCCGTGGGGCCGACCCCGCACATCGCACGGTGCCACGGTCACCTCGCCGTTGCGGCGGATCCGCTTCACCTTGCCCGAATCGGCCCGGGTCCAGACCGCCAACGCCTCCCCGTCGCGTACCGCCCAGACCGGGGTCGGCACCGCCCGACCGTCCTTGCGGAAGGTCGTGAGCAGGATGTATTTCTCGGCCGACAGCCGGTCCAGCATGGTCACGCCGCCAGGATACGGCCGGCGCGGGCCACTGAGTGGCCGGATAGCGTGAACGTCGTGACGGTTGAGCCTCTAATCGGTGACGTGATCGGCGAACTGCTGCGAGACACGCTCGCCGTGGCCACCGGGGTAGGCCCCCGGCCCCTGGTCGGTGGTCGACTGCCGCGACCGGTCATCGAGATCATCGAACGCGACGACGGTCTGATCAACGGCGCCCCGTCCGCGCACTACCTGGACGGGCCGGCGGAGTGGCAGCCGTACGACCACCGCGCGGTGGACCGGGCGCACGGCGAGACGCTGGACATCGGCACCGGAGCCGGCCGGATCGCGCTGCTGCTCCAGGAGCGCGGCGTACCGGTCACCGGGCTGGACACCTCCGCGGGCGCGCTGGAGGTGAGCCGGCGTCGCGGTGTCCGGCGGCTGGTGCACGGCACCGTCGACACGCACGTCGCCGACGGGTCGAGGTACGACACGTTCCTGCTGCTCGGCAACAACCTCGGGCTGTTCGAGGGGCGGGAACGTGCTCCCGAGTTCCTGGCCGCGCTCGCCGCGCTGGCCCGACCTGGGGCGCAGATCATCGCGCAGGGCACCGACCCGTACGGCACCCGCGACCCGCTGCACACCGGCTACCACGAGCGCAACCGTCGGCGCGGCCGGCTCGGTGGCCAGCTACGGCTGAGGCTGCGCTACCGCGAGTTGAGCACCGAGTGGTTCGACTACCTGGTCTGCTCGGCGGACGAGTTCGCCAGCCTGGTGCACGGCACCGGTTGGCGGCTCACCGATGTGGACGACCGCGACGCCCCCTACTACCTGGCCACCCTGCGCCTCGTCGACTGAGCAGAACGGCCCCCGCTCTCCGCCCGGCGGAGAGCGGGGGCCGTCGTACGTCTCAGACCTGGACGGTCGGGGGGAGCTGCTCGGGCGGCAGGCCGCCGTCGCCGTCGACCACCTCGTCCGGTTGGCCGTCCTCGTCGATGTCGACCATGGTGATGTCCACCTTGCCGTCACCGTCGGTGTCGAACTGGAACAGGTCCGCCTTGCCGTCGCCGTCGGTGTCCACCACCCACACGTCGGTCTTGCCGTCGTTGTTGGTGTCGGCGCGCAGCAGTTCGACCCGCTCGTCGCCTCGGGTCTCCACGATGTCCCCGTCGGTGACGCTCTCCGGTGCCTGGCTCATGTCGATGCGGTCCTTCCCTTGGTTGACGGGCCGTCATTACCCGATCCGGCGCTCCCCCAAGCATGGGCCGGGCCGTCGCGCTGTCTACTGTCGCACCATGAGCGAGCGGAGCGGGCGGGACACCCGGGCCGGCGTAGCGGGGACCCCGCGCGTCGGCGGGCGGGACAGGGAGGCGTGATGAGCGATCGTTTCGTGGTCGTCGGTGCCGGCACGATGGGGCTTGGCATCGCGTACGTGGCGGCCGGCGCCGGGCACGCCGTCGAGTTGGTAGAGGTGGACCCCGAGCGGGGTGCGGCCGCGCTGAACCGGCTCGCCGAGCTGTGGGAGCGGGCGGTGCAGCGCGGGAAGCTGAGCGCCGACGAGGCCGCCACGAACCGGCAGCGGGTGAGGCTGCGCCCGACCCTCGCCGCTGTCGCTCCCGCGCCCCAGGTGATCGTGGAGGCGGTGCCGGAGCGCCTCGAGGAGAAGCGTGCGGTGCTCCGGGACGCCGCCGCGCTGCGCCCGGCGCTGCTGGGCAGCAACACCTCCAGCATCGCCATCGGGGCGCTGGCCGCCGAACTGGACGCGCCCGAGCGCTTCCTCGGCCTGCACTTCTTCAACCCGGTGTGGGCGATGGCGCTGCTGGAGATCGTGGTCGGCCCGGCCACCGCCGAGGAGACCACCGCCGCGGCCGTCGCGCTCGCCGGCCGGCTCGGCAAGGACCCCGTCGTCGTACGCGACATGCCCGGCTTCGCCACCTCCCGGCTCGGGGTCACCCTCGGGCTGGAGGCGATCCGGATGGTCGCCGACGAGGTGGCCAGCCCGGCGGACATCGACAAGGCCATGGTGCTCGGCTACCGGCACCCGATCGGGCCGTTGGAGCTCACCGACCTGGTCGGCCTCGACGTGCGGCTGGACATCGCCCGCACCCTCCAGGCCGCGTACGGGGACCGCTTCGCGCCGCCGCCGCTGCTGGTGGAGATGGTGGCCTCGGGGCGGCTGGGTAAGAAGTCCGGTCAGGGCTTCTACCGCTGGGAAGACGGTGTCAAGCAGTGAGCGGGCTGCGGATCGAGGAGCGGCCGGACCGGCTGGTGGTCACCCTGGACCGGCCGGAGAAGCGCAACGCCATCGACGCCGACCTGATCGCCGAGCTGCACCAGGTCTGCGCCGAGTTGGAGGCGCGCCCGCGCCTGCTGCTGCTCACCGGTGGGGCGGCGGGCATCTTCGCCGGTGGTGCCGACATCGGCCAGCTCCGCGAACGGGGTCGCACTGACGCCCTCGCCGCGATCAACTCGGCGGCGTTCGCCCGCATCCGGGCGCTGCCGATGCCGACCGTAGCGGCCGTCGACGGTCCGGCGTTGGGCGGTGGCGCGGAGCTGGCGTACGCGTGCGACCTTCGGGTGTGCACTGCGCGGGCGGTCTTCGGGCAACCGGAGGTGCGGTTGGGCATCCTGGCTGGCGCCGGCGCGACCCACCGTCTGCCCGCGTTGATCGGCGAGGGCCGGGCCAAGGAGCTGCTCTTCACCGGCCGGCGGGTGGACGCCGCGGAGGCACTGCGGATCGGCCTGGTGAACCGGGTGGTGGACGAGCCCGGCGAGCTGCTGACGGTGGCGCACGCGTTGCTGGACGAGATCGCCCTGGGCTCACCGTTGGCGGTGCGACTGACCAAGCTGGCGGTGGACGCGCCGGCCGCCGCGCACCCGCATCTCGACCTGGTCAGCCAGGCGGTGCTCTTCGAGGACGACGAGAAGCACCGCCGGATGACCGAGTTCCTGGAGCGTCGCCGGCCGCGCTGATCCGGCGTACCAGAAACGGCCGCACCGGCGGGAAGCCGGTGCGGCCGTCGTGGGTTTCGGGTACCGCCTACTGCCGGATCTGCACCCCGGCGTCGGCCAGGCCACGGATCACCTGGGCGGACTCACCGAAACCGATGATCAGTACGGCGTCCGCGCCGAATTCCTTGATCTCCTTCGCGCCGCCGCTGAAGTCGACCGGAGCGGCCTTCGCGTCGGCCGGCGGCTCGTACGTCAACAGCTTGAGCCGGTCGTTGGCGATACCGGCCTTCTCCAGCTCGTCGCGGACGGTGCCCTGCAGGCCCTCACCGTAGGAGTCCTTGCGGGCGACGATGACGATCTTCTGCGACCCGTCGCGGAGGATCACGTCGGCCAGCGCCCGGCCTTGGAGGCTGTCCGGCGGGGCGGTACGGAAGTAGAGGCCCTGGTCGTCGACGTCGGTCAGGCTGCTGTCGGTGTTGGACGGGGAGAAGAGGATCTTCCCGGCCTGCACCACGTCCGGCAGCACCGCCCGGGAGATGCCCGAACCGCCGGCACCGATGATCACGCTGACGCCATCCGCCACGTGCTTGGCAACCGTCGCCTTGGCCACCGCCGGGCTGGTGCCGTCGTCGCCGTCGAGCCACGTCACCGGCTTGCCCAGTGCGCCGCCAGCGGCGTTGATCTCCTTGATCGCCAGCGCGGCGCCGGCGGCCATCGGCGGGTAGGCGATCGAGAGGTCACCGGTCTTCGGCAGCAGGCCGCCCAGGATCAGCGGCTCCTGGTCGGCGGAGGCGCCACCCGGGCGCTGCTTCTTCGGCTTCGGCGGCGTCTTGGTGCTCGCCGCCGACTCGATGCCCGCGCCGACGAACTCGGTCTTGCCGTCGTTGATCTGCTGCCCGTCGAAGGTCAGCGTGGCGTAGCTCGCGGTGGCCGGCTCACCCTTGTCGGTGAAGCCCGCCCGGGTCAGCGACACGCCGCGGTACTCGATGTCCTGCCCGTTGCGGGCCAACGCGAGACAACTGGCCGGGTCCTCGCAGCGCTGCCCGTCGTTGGTCACGGCGACGATCTGCTTGGTGATGGCGGCCGGGTCGGTGCTCCCGGCCAACTGGGCGGCGAGCACGGCGATCACCACCGCGTCGTACGTCTCGGCCGAGTACACGTAGTCCGTCAGCGCCGGATTGACGGCCCGTAACCGGCCCTTGAAGTCGTCTGGGAGCGGTACGAGGGGCGTGGTGCCCTTCATCCCGTCCACGAGACTCGCCCGTTCCTTCAACTCGGCAGGATAGGAGTTGAGCATGTTGCCGTCCGTGCCGTAGAGGCGCACCTGTTGGGCGCTGGCCTCTTCGGGCTTGTCTTCCCCGCAAGCGCTTGTGGCGAGCAGGATCGTCGCGCAGGCAGCCAATGTGGCTACCCGCGAGCGGCGTGATACGAACATGGTCGTCCTTCCTCCGGCGAAGGTCCGCTGCGCACATTAGCGTGCCGAGGCCGGCGGCGGGACCGTGGAGGTGGCGTAATGCGCAGGTAGCTCGCGTTGAACACGGACAGTGACGGTTGCGGGAGGCGCTTGACCACCCGTCCTACTGTGCGCTGCGTGACCGACCTACCACAGCAGACGTTCGATGACGCGGCCGCCGTGCTCCGTTCGGCGCTGACCGGCGATGGAGACGCGGTGGTGGGAGCGTTCGACGCGGTCGTCGACCGGGCCGGCCTGGACGGCGCGTACGGCGTCGCATGGTGCCTGGCCGCGACCATGCTCGGTGACGCGCCGGCGGCCAGCGGGGCGGCGCTCGACTTTCCGGGAATCGATCAGGCCGGGTACGACACCCGCTGGGTGGCCCGCTTCGTCAGTGCGTACGCGAATCGGGACGAGCCGACCGGGGAGGCGCTGTTCGGCGCGGCGGCCGCCGACGGGCTGCTCCCCGACTGCCTGCTCACACTCGCCGGCTCGACGATCGCCACCCTGCGCAGCCGCGCCGGGTGACGCGCAGCCGGGTCGCGGCGTCCGTCGGGGGGCGGACGCCGCGACCGTGCGGGCCGGTCAGAACGCGTGGTACGCGATCAGCGGTTCGTACTCGTACCGCAGGTTCTCGAAGCGGACCCGGAAGTTGACGCCGTCCCGGACGTTGGTCGCCACCGTGATCCAGCCCGAGTTGGCCGGCAGGTAGGTCCAGTAGTTGCAGGCGCTCGTCTTGTCGACGAAGATCACGCACGCCTCGGTGGCGTACACGCTCGCGTTACGCACGTTGATGTCGCGACAGCGCGTCGTGGTGCGGTACTGGCCAGCCGAGCCGCCGTAGCGGCCGGTCTCGAAGTACGACCGGACCGCCCCGCCGTAACAGGTGGCGAGCGGAGCGAACGCGTTCGGCCCGGAGCTGACCGGCGTGGTCGGTGTTGTCGGCTCGGCCTGCGCGGGCGTGCCGACGGAGAGCAGTGCGACGGCCGTGGCGACGGCGAGCAGACGAGCGGTCGGGGATGGCATCCGTTCGTTCCTCCAAACAGTTGGCTGACCGTCCGTATCGGACTGATCATCTGACCGTGACGATGATACGTATCGATTGATTGCGGCGCGGCCCCGATGATGTCCGGCCCGTGTGGTAGCTCTGTAGGCATGTCCGAGGCCATGCTCAGCAAGGTGCGCAAGCTGCTGGCCCAGGCCGAGGACCCGGCCTGCACACCGGCCGAGTCGGCCGCGTTCACCGCCAAGGCGACCGAGCTGATCGCCCGCTACGGCGTCGACCGGGCGCTGCTCGCCGCCCGGGACCCGACCACCGACCCGGTCGGCGATCGAGTGCTGGACGTCGTCGCCCCGTACGCCCGGGACAAGGTCGGCCTGCTCGCCGCGGTGGCGGAGCCGCTGCGCTGCCGCTGCGTACGCCGTCGGCAGGGCAACGGCTTCGCCCTGCACCTCTTCGGCTTCGCCAGCGATCTGGAACGGGTGGACCTGCTCTTCACCTCACTGCTCGTGCAGGCGGCGCACGGCCTGGCCGCCACCGAGGTGCCCGCGGACGACCACCCCGCCGCCTTCCGCCGCTCCTGGCTGGCGGGCTTCGCGGAGGTGGTCGGAGGTCGACTCTGGGCGGCGGAGTCGGCGGCGGCCAGCGAGTCGGGCACACCGTCGATGGCACTGGTGCTGGCCGACCGGTCCGACCGGGTGCAGCGCCGGCTCACCGAGGAGTACCCACGGCTGCGTACCGCACCGCCACGTCGGTTGGGCGGCACCGGCTTCGGTTCAGGGGCGGAGGCCGGTCAACGCGCGAACCTTGGTGGTCGGGACCTCGGCGGTGCCGCTGCCGGTCGGCGGCTCGGCCGGTGACCCGGTGGGTCGTCGGTCGGTGACCCGGTGGTTCGTCAGGCCGTCGCGCTGGGGCGGTGGCGCGACACCGTGGCGACGTAGCGGGTGAGCAGTTCGTGCCAGCCGGCCGTGAGCGCCTTGCGGTAACCCTCGGCAGCCTCGCCGTGCCGGTCGAAGTGCCGGTGCTCCAACTCGACCCGAGTGTGTTCCGGCCCTTCGGTATGGAACAGCACCTCGACCTCGCTCGCGCGGGCCGGGTCCGGCACCGGCGCCCGATCGGGGCCGATCTGCCAGACGAAGACCAGTCGGCGAGGCGGATCCCAGGTGAGCACCCGGCCCCAGTCGGCGCGGAAACCGTACGGGCCGATCTCGTAGAGCATGCCGCCGGCCCGAGGCTCCATGCCCAGCTCGGCCAGCGCGTCCGGGCCGGACCAGGTGTATTCGGTGACCCACCAGTCGGTCAGCTCGTCGGTGAAGACCGCGAACGCGTGCTCGGGGGAGCCCGGGACGAGAAGGCTGCACCGGAGAGAGAACTGGCCGACGTCCTGCCGGATGTCGGCCGGATCAGTCAATTCCTGTCCCATAGGCCCGGACCATACCGGCTGATGCCTCGGTGTGCAGCTTCACGCGATGCCCGGTTCCAGACAGAGGGTCGTCGAGTCGTCACGGACGGGATGGCCCGCCGGAAAGCGGGTAACCGCGCGCGACGGCCCGGACGACCGGGCTGGTGTGCAGGTGGGGCGGGAGAACATGAGCGACAGCGGGCAGCAGCGGGAGCCGGACCGGAACGTCGACAGCGAGGACCCGGACGTCCTGCTCGACATTCCGAAGATCTCCGTCGACTCCATCCGACTGGCGGTCGACGGTCTGGAGGCCGACCTGTCGCTGCGGGCCCGGGTGGCCAACCTCCTCCAGGTCGACGCCGGCGTACGCGTGCACCTCAACGGCGGCGAGTTGAACATCGACGGGGTGAACGCCGAGGCGCAGCTGCGGGTGCGGTTGGAGCAGCTGACCAGAATCCTGGGCCGCGCGCTCGACACGCTCGACCACAACCCACACATCATCGAGGCGCTCGCGCGCACGGCCGGCACCGCCATCGAAGACGTGAACCGCAGCAACCAGCAGTTGGCCGCGGGCGCAGCGGAGATCAAGGCGTCGAGTCGACGCTCGGACGACGTACGCGACGAGCCGGGCCAGCAGGTCGGCGCGGCCAGCCCGGTGGCCGACCGCGACCGACTGGGTTCCGACCGGCCGGGTCCGGGTCGGCCATCGGGTTCTGGCCGGCCGGGCCCTGATCAGCTCGGCCCCGGTCGTCTGGGTTCTGATCGACCGGGTGCGGGTCGGCCGGAGACGGGTGGGTCCGGGGCGGGGCCGGGCGGCTCGGGACCGGGTGCCGGCGGCCCAGGGCCGCGAGCCGGCGGCCCAGGGCCGGCCGACCAGACGCATGCGCAGGGCCAACAGCCGGAGGGCCAGCATCCTCAGGGACGGCAGCCAAATGGACGGCAGCCGGGGGGCCGTGAGCCGGAGGGCGGCGCGCCAGGTGGCAACCTTCCGGAAGGCATGCGGTCCGAGGGGTCGCGTCACGCCGGTGGAGAGCGGCCCGAAGGCGCGGGTGACGGGAAGCGCCCGGCAGGTGCGGGCCGGGACCAGCAGCGCCCCGAGGGATCGGCGGGGCCGGCGGCCGGGGAGACCGGCAACAAGCCCGGCCAGTCGGCTGCGTCCGGTCCGAGTCCATCCGGGGATGGCGGTGGTGGTCTGCCGGGCGCTGCGCAGGCCGCGGCGCAGAGCGCAGCCCAGTTCGCCGAGCAGGCGGGGGAGACGCTGCGAGAGGCCGGACGCAGCGTGTGGGAGGCGATCCAGGGCAGCGTGGCCCAGCATCGCCCGCAGGGTCGCCGGGACCACTGACGCCGTCGCCGCGACCACTGACGCCGCGCGGTGGTCACGTTCGGCGCACGGTCGTGCGGTAACGTCCGCTGTCCGGTCGTGCGGTGAAATCCGCCGCGAGGTGCGTCAGGTCCGGTGCACGGTGCCGTCCGTCGTGCGTGACGTCCGCCGCGCTGCTCCGATGCGAAGGCGACCCCGGGCATGATCGACTCGGTTTCCTTGAAGTCGCGGTATCGCGCCTGCTGGGACACCGCGACTTCAAGAAAGTCGTGTTGATCACGCAGGCTGGCCGGGGCTGGCCGCGCAGGCTGGCCGGGGTTGGTCACGCGGGCTGGCCGGGCCTGGTCATCCAGGCCGACGGGAGGTGTCGGCGACAGACCAGGAGTAGCCCACGCGGAGAGTGGTGGGTGCGGCCGTCATTGAAAGCGACCCGCAAAAGCAAGATCCCCACCTGCGTTTCCGCTGGCGGGGACCTCTGTAGCCCGGCGAAAGGCTATGTGGCCAGGGGCGGGGTCGAACCGCCGACCTTCCGATTTTCAGTCGGACGCTCGTACCAACTGAGCTACCTGGCCGTGTCGCTCGGCTCATGTTACCCGGCAACCGGACGAACCGGCGGCAAGGCGACCTGCTCCGATACGCAGAACGCCGCGCGGGGCGCGGCGTCAGCGCTGCGGTCCTGACGGGACTTGAACCCGCGACCTCCGCCTTGACAGGGCGGCGAGCACTCCAACTGCTCCACAGGACCTAGCTTGTGTTGCTCCGGCTTTCGCCGGTCGTGCCTTGCTCCGGCTTTCGCCGGTCGTGCCCCCAACGGGATTCGAACCCGTGCTACCGCCTTGAAAGGGCGGCGTCCTGGGCCGCTAGACGATGAGGGCGGCCCCGCCATCATTGCACATTCGCAACTTCAAGCGGACTTGCTCCCATCCGGCCCCGCCGGAGGCTTGGAAAGCATACGTGATGCTCCGTCGGTCGACAAAATCGGTGTCGGCAAGGGCTTGGGACGGTCTATAACCGCAGGTCAGAGCGGTTCTAGTGGAGTCGGGTGATGCCGAAGCGCTTCTTCAGGTCGGCGATCAACTTCGGGCACGCGGCGAGTGTCGCGGCCCGATTACCGCCCCCGTCGTGCAGAAGAACGATCCCACCGGGCCGGGTGGCGGCGTGGACCCGCTTGCCGATCGTGGCCGCTGTCGGCTTGTCCCAGTCCTGCGGGTCGACGGACCAGTGCAGCGGACGCATGCCGAGGTCCTTGGCCACCCCGAGCACCTCCGACGTCCACCGGCCGCCCGGCTGCCGGTAGAACGACACCTTCGCCCCGGGAGCGGCCTTCTGGATGGCCTTGTTGGTGCGGTCCAGGTCGGCCCGGATCTCGGCGACAGGTCGACGGGCAAGGTCGAGGTCGTGACGCCAGCTGTGGTTACAGAGCTGGTGTCCCTCCCGGACGATCCGCCGGACCAATTCCGGGTGACGCTGCACCTCGCGACCGACGACGCAGAAGGTCGCCGTCACCTTGGCGGCCTTCAGTTGGTCGAGCACCTTGGGTGTCCAGGCCGGGCTGGGCCCGTCGTCGAACGTCAGGGCCACCGGGCGTACGCCGGTGTTGCGTCCCAGACCGGAGGGGAGCTTGGCCGGCAGCGGCCGCAGTGGCGGCTTGGCCGACTTGGTGACGCTGGGGTGGGGTGTCGGGGTGGGCGGCGTGGTCGATTCCACCGGCCGTGGAGCGCCGGCGGGTGCGATGGTGCGCTCCGGCTGCGCACAGCCGGAAAGGACCAGCGCCATGGCGAGGACGGACGCCAGGATGGCGCGGGCTTGCATCTGCTCGCTCCCGGAGGGTCGGGGTAGGCGGACCCGCCCGACGGTAGTTCACGCCGCGATCCGGCGACAGTGCGATCAATCACGCCTCGACTGGTCCAGGGAGTCGCGGACGGCGGCGGAGAGCGAGACCGCCTCGGCCAGGTCGACCGGCCGCACCACCCCGGCGGGCAGCGTGTCGGCTCGCCAGCCGGGGCCGGCGGCCAGCACCAGCAATGGGCGTCGGGGCGCGGCGAGCAGCGCGCTGAGTTGGGTCGGGTCGGCGGTGGCCCGGGTGTGCGACCAGAGCACCACGGCGGCCGGTCCGGTCCGGTTGACCGCCTCGACGAGAGCGGCCACCGGCACCCTGGCGCCGAGCATCCGGTAGCTGACACCGGCCTCCGCGAGAGCTGCCGCCAACGCCTCCAGCGGCAGGGTGTGCTGTTCCTCGTCGGCGCAGGAGAGCAGGATCCGGGCCGGCCCGGTGGGAACGTTGGCCCGGCTGGCCGCCGCGAGCGCCTCCGAGACGCAGCGGGACATCAGGTGTTCCACCTCGATCAGGCCGGCGGTGGCGGCGTGCCGTTCGCCGATGCCGGCCAGCACCGGGCGCAGCAGGCCCTCCCAGGTGGCGACGACCCCGCTGGCGGCCAGGGCGTGCGCGATCGTCTCGCTGATCGCCGCAGCGTCCAGTCGCATGGCGGCCCGGGCCAAGCCACGGGCCGCCGGGCCGGCACGACCGACCGGGATGGAGCCGCCGCCGTCACGGCCGGTCGGGTGGATCCGGGCGGGGGCGAGGGTGCCGCTGCCGTTGGGCATCGGCTCCGGTGCCTGGCGGGCCCAGCGGGCCGCCTCGGCGGGGCTCACCCCCTCGGCGGTGAGCCGTCGCATGATCTCGAGACGGGCCAGATCGCTGGCTGTGTACCGTCGGTGGTGACCGGGGATGTGTTCGCTGGGCCCGAGCCCGTAGCGCTGGTGCCAGGTGCGGAGGGTCGTCACCGCGACCCCCAACCGACGTGCGACAGCGCCCGCGCTCAGCGCCTCATCGACCACCCGACCGCTCCGCCGTGTCATCCGCCGGCGATCCGGGCGGCGTCATGGCCGGGCCGGTTGCGCCCGACCGGGACTCCGCGGGGCGTAGCAGCCGGTTCACCACCCCGCCCAGCCAGGGCGCGTACGACCGGGGGTCGAGCTTCAACTCGGTCTCCAGCGCGGCGGGGTCGGCCCATCGCAGCTCGGCGACCTCGTCCGGATCGGGCAGTAGCGGAGCGCCGGGCAGGAACTCGCCTCGCAGTACGTGGTCGTACTCGAACTCGACCCGACCGGTCGCCGGGTCCTCTGCGTAGTAGACGTAGATGCCGACCTCGGTCAGCTCGACCGGGCCCGCGCCCAACTCCTCGCTCAGCCGTCGGTTGGCCGCCTCAGCGAGCGACTCGCCGGGCTGGGGGTGGCCGCAGCAGGAGTTGGCCCAGCGCAGAGGGAACCGGGTCTTGACGCCGGCTCGGCGCTGGAGCAGCACCTGGCCGTCCGGGTCCACCAGCAACACCGAGAAGGCCCGGTGCAGCTGCCCGGGTGGTTGGTGCGCGGCGGCGACGGTCGTCTCGCCGTGGGCCGTGCCGGTCTCGTCGACGAGCTCGACGAGGTGCTTCTCACGACTGCTCATCGGCCTTCCCCGGTGATCCGGCCGGCGGCGAGCTTGCCGGAGATGAGCACCATCGGTACGCCGACGCCGGGTTGGGTCCCGGAGCCGACGAAGACCACGTTCGGCAGGTCGCGGTGCAGGTTGGACGGGCGGAACGGCCCGGTCTGGAAGAGGGTGTGCGCGGCGGCGAACGGGGTGCCGGCGGCCATCCCCTGCTCCTCCCACTCGGCGGGGGTGATCGCCCGGAGCACCTCGACCCCGGCGCCGAAGCCGACGTAGCCGCGCTCCTCCAGGGTGCCGATCAGCTGGTCGGTGTAGCGCTGGGTCAGGTCGCCGCGCCACTCGAACGGCGCCCGGTGCAGGTTGGGCACCGGGGCGAGCACGTAGTAGGTGTGTCGGTCCGGCGGGGCCACCGCCGGGTCGGTCCGACTCGGGTTGGTCACCAGCAGCGACGGATCGGTCATCAGCTCACCCCGTCGGATGACCTCATCGAAGGTGCCCTTCCACGCGCGTCCGAAATGGATGTTGTGATGGGCGATCTTCGCATAGGCCTGTCGGGAGCCGACGTGCAGAACGACGCAGGACGGTGAGTAGGTGAGCCGACGCTGCGGCGCGGCGGGGAGCAGGTCCCGGTAGGCGACCGGCAGGTCGGGGTTGAGCACCACCACGTCCGCCGGCACCAGGTCGCCGTCGGCGGTGAGTACGCCGGTGGCGCGGCCGTTCACGGTCTCCACCCGGGTCACAGTGGTGTCGTACCGGATCTGCACGCCGTGCTTCTCGGCCGCGCCGGCCATCGCCCTGGAGACCGCGTGGATGCCGCCGCGTGGGAAGTAGACCCCGGCCACCGAGTCGAGGTACGCGATGACCGCGTAGATGGCCAGCGCGTCGTGCGGCGCGAGGCCGGCGTACATCGCCTGAAAGGAGAAGATCCGCTGGGTACGCGGGTCCCGGAAGAACTGGTTGATCTTCGTCTGGAGGCGCCGGAAGGCCCCGCCGCTGAGCAGCTTGAGCAGGTTGCCGGTGATCAGGTCGGTCGGCGCGTCCAGGTTGCGCTCGATGAAGTCGGTGCGTTCCAACCGCCACAGCTCTCGCGCGTACTCGACGAACCGCAGGTAGCCGTCGGCCTCCCGGGGCCCGCAGACCCGGGAGATCTCGGCCGCCATCCGGGTGGTGTCGGTGAGCACGTCGAGGGTCGAGCCGTCCGGGTAGTACGCCCGGTAGGCGGGGTCGAGCGGGGTCAGGTCCAGCCAGTCGTGCAGCTCCTCGCCGACCGCGCCGAGCGCCTCGGCGATCAGGTCGGGCATGGTGAGCACTGTCGGGCCGGTGTCGAACTCGTAGCCGTCCACGCCGAGGCGCCCGGCCCGCCCGCCGGGCACCGGCTCTCGCTCCAGCACTGTCACCTGCCGCCCGCTGCCGGCCAGGTGCAGCGCGCAGGCGAGCCCGCCCAGCCCGGCCCCGACGACCACCACCCGGTCCGTCCGTCCTGTCACCGTCCGCACGTGACCACCTCCTTGCTCAAGTCGCTCATCAGGCCCGCCGGTTGGCAGCGGCGGTGGCCAGACCGGTCAACGCGGTCCGCGCCGTCTGGTCCACGGGTGCGGCGTCGAGCGCGGCCAGCGCGTCGCTGACCCGCTCGGCGATCATCTGCTCCACCCGGGTCACCGCGCCGGTCTCGGCGACCAGCCCGGCGAGCGTGTCGACCGATCCGTCGGCGGCCCGCTCCAACGCCGTGAGCTGGGCCGGCGTGGCCAGCTCACGGGCCAGCATGAGCAGCGTGGTCGGCTTGCCGGTGCGGAGGTCGTCCCCGGCCGGCTTGCCGGTGGCCGCCGGGTCGCCATAGACGCCGAGCAGGTCGTCGCGGAGCTGGAACGCTTCGCCGACGGCCAGGCCATAGCGGGTGTACGCGGAGACCAGCGGATCGTCGGCGGGCACCCCGGCCAGGCAGGCGCCGAAGAGCAGCGGTCGCTGGACGGTGTAGCTGGCGGTCTTGTAGCGGGCCACCCGTAGTGCCCGGTCGACCGACCAGCTCGCCGGGTCGTTCTCGCCGAGCACGTCCAGATACTGCCCGGCGACCGTCTCGACCCGCATCTGGTCGTAGCAGCGGCGCACCTCGAAGAGGCGCGTCGACGGCACCGAGGCGTGGGCCAGCAGCTGGTCGGCCCAGACCATGCAGAGGTCGCCGATGAGCACGGCGACGGCCTCACCGAACCGGCCGGGATCACCTCGGTGGCCGGCGGCGACGTGCTGTTCGGCGAGCGCGACGTGCGCGGTGGGCCGGCCGCGGCGGGTGGTGGACGCGTCCATCACGTCGTCGTGCACCAGCGCGAAGGTGTGCAGCAGCTCCAGCGCGGCCAGCGCGGGCAGCACGGGTGGCAGCGCCGCGGTGCCTCCGACGGCCCCGCGCCACCCCCAGTAGGCGAACGTGGACCGGATCCGCTTGCCGCCGGTCAGGACGGCTTCCCGTGCGGTGGCGGCGAAGCTGCCCATCGACGTATCGATGTCGTTGAGGGTGTCGACCTCGGCGGTGAGGAAGGTGTCCAGGGTCTCGTCGACCGCCGTGACCAGATCGTGGGTATAAGCGGCCAGAACGGCGCGGACCGGATCGTCCCCGTCCCCCGGCCCTGTCGGCGCCACGCGGGTCACGTTGCCCGCAACTGCGTCGTTGGCCATGCGGCTGAGCGTACCCTAGGCTACGGGTTGCGTCGATTGGTGCGTCGATAAATGGAGGAGGGCCGGTGGAAACTGATCTCACCGCTGCCTATGACCGGTGCCGTGAGCTGCACAAACGCCACGGCCGCACCTACTATCTCGCCACCCGTCTGCTCCCCGCTTGGAAACGACGACATGTGCACGCCCTCTACGGGTTCACGCGGTACGCGGACGAGATCGTCGATAGCACCGAGGACCTGCCGCCGGCCGAGCGGGCCGCTCTGCTGGACCGCTGGGCCAGCCAGTTCGTGGCCGGTCTGCACGGCGCGCCGGTCGACGACCCGCTGTTGCCGGCCGTGCTGCACACCATCGCCGTCTTCGGTCTCGACCGGGACGACTTTGCGTCGTTTCTGAAGAGCATGGCGATGGACCTGACCGTCACCGCGTACCCGACCTACGACCACCTGCTCGACTACATGGAGGGCTCGGCGGCGGTCATCGGCACCATGATGCTGCCCATTCTGGGCAGCTCGGACCCGGTGGCGGCCCGGGAGCCGGCCCGGCAACTCGGCTTCGCCTTCCAGCTCACGAATTTCATCCGGGACGTCGCCGAGGACCTCGACCGGGGCCGCACCTACCTGCCGGACGAGGACATGGCGAAGTTCGGGGTCACCCGCGAGGAGTTGGCCGAGGCCCGCGCCCGGGGCCGCGTCACCCCCCGGATCCGCGAGCTGATCGAGTACGAGGTGACCCGCGCCCAGGCCCACTACGCCGCGGCCGCACCGGGCATCACCATGCTGGCGCCCGCCTCGCAGGCCTGCATGCGCACCGCGTACGTGCTCTACGGCGGCATCCTCGACGAGGTGGCCGCGCAGGACTACGACGTCTTCGTCCGGCGGGCCCTGGTGCCGCAGCGGAGACGGATGGCGGTGGCCGCGCGGGCCCTGCTCAGCTCGACCGGTACGCCGGTCGTCATCCCCGGGCCGACGATCCAGCCGGAGAGCCGGTGACAGCGAGCACGGCGATCGTGCTCCTCACCCGCGACCTGCGGGTGCACGACCACCCGGCGCTGGCCACCACCTGTGCGGCCTTCGACCAGGTGGTGCCGCTGTACGTGCTCGACCCGGCGCTGGCCGACCTCTCCGCCAACCGCACCCGCTTCCTGCACCAGGCCCTCGCCGACCTGCGCGACCAACTCCGTGAGCGTGGTGGCGACCTGGTGGTCCGGCACGGCGACCCGGTGGCCGAGACGATCCGGTTGGCCGGCGAGGTCGGGGCCACCGCCGTCGCGCTCTCGGCGGACGTCAGCCACTACGCCGTCCGCCGGGAGCGGCGACTACGCGCCGAGTGCGAGCGGCACCGGCTGCACCTGCGACTGTTTCCCGGGCTGACAGTGGTCGAGCCGGGCGCGTTGCGGCCCGGTGGCGGCGGTGACCACTACCGGGTGTTCAGCCCGTACCACCGGGCCTGGGCGGCCAACCGGTGGCGCGAGGAGCTGGCCGCGCCGCGTCGGATCGTGCTGCCCGATCGGGTACGCGTGGGTCGGTTGCCGACGCTGCCAGCCGGCGACTCGCCCGACGCGGCCAGTGGTGGCGAGCGGATCGCCCGGCAGCGGCTCACCGACTGGCTGCCCGACCTGCCCCGGTACGGCGACCAGCACGACGACATGGCCGGCGACGACACGTCCCGGCTCAGCCCGTACCTGCGCTTCGGCTGCGTGTCGCCGCTGGCGGTGGCAAACCGCGCCGGCGACCGGTCCGGCCCGTTCGTCAGGCAGCTCTGCTGGCGGGACTTCTACTACCAGGTCACCGCCGCCTTCCCCGAGATCTCGACAGCGGCGTACCGGCGGGGTGCCGCCGAGCAGTGGCGCTACGACGACGACGCGTTGGCGGCCTGGACGGAGGGACGCACCGGGATGCCGATCGTCGACGCCGGGATGCGGCAGCTGCTGGCGCAGGGGTGGATGCACAACCGGGCCCGGCTGATCACCGCCGGCTACCTGACCAAGCACCTCGGGCAGGACTGGCGGTCCGGGGTGGCGGTGTTCTTCCGCTGGCTGCTCGACGGGGACGTGGCGAACAACTCCGGCAACTGGCAGTGGGTCGCCGGCACCGGCAACGACACGAAGCCCTACCGGGAGTTCAACCCGGTCCGGCAGGCCGAACGGTACGACCCGGACGGCGACTACGTGTGCCGGTGGGTGCCGGAGTTGGCGACAGTGCAGGGCAGGGCCGTCCACCAACCGTGGCGGCTGCCGGAGGCCCTGCGCCAGACGCTCGACTACCCACCGCCCCTCTCGGTACCGGGCACCGACCCCGTCTGGCTGCGCTGATCAGAGCACCGAGTGCAACGCCTCGACCAGCTCGTCCACCCGGTCGTGCTCGGCGAGGTGCGCCGTGGCGTACGCCAAGGTGTAGCCCCGCTCGGGGTCGGCCCACGCGCTGCTGCCGCCGATGCCACCCATGCCCCAACTGCCGTCCGGCTCCCACTGCATGCCCAGGGTCCAGTGGGCGTCGCGGTCCAGCACCAGGTCGGGCCCGTCGTACTGGACCCGGGTCGCCTCCGCCACCAGCTCCGGGCTGAACAGCCGAACCCCGTCCAGGACACCACCGGCAAGCAGGCCGGCGTAGAGCCGGGCCAGGCTGGACGCGGTGGCGTGCAGGTTGACCGCAGGCACCTCCGCGCCCCGCCACAGCGGGCTGTTCAGCACGGCCAGGTCCAGCCCACCGGTCGGGTTGCCCATCGCCCGCGCCCGCATCGAGCCGGGCTCACCGAGCGCCCGGGCCGGCCATCCCGGGTCGCCGTACCGAAGGTCCGCGCAGCGCAACTGGTCCGCCTCGGTCAACCCGAAGCCGAGGTCGAGTTGCCACCGGTCGGCGATCTCCTCGGCCAGGAAACGGCCCACCGACCGTCCGTCGACGCGGCGGACCACCTCGCCCACCAGATGCCCGTACGTCCAGGCGTGTTCCCCGGCGACAGTGCCCGGCGACCACTCGGGGTCGGCGGCGGCCAGGTCGCCGGTGAGCAGCGTCCAGTCGGCGACCGCGGCGGCCGGTCGGGGCACCGGGAAGGCCGGCAGCCCGGCGGTGTGCGACAGCACCTGACGCACTGTGGCGGGTGTGCGGAATTCCGGCCAGTACCGGTCCATCGGCGCGTCGAGATCGACAGTTCCCCGGTCGACGAGCAGCAACAGGCAGAGCGCGGCCACCGGCTTGCCGACCGAGTAGACGTTCACCAGCGTGTCCGGCAGCCACGGCTCGCCGCCCGGCCCGTGGCCGCTGCGGCAGCCGCCGGTGAGGTCCACGACCGGCTGCCCGTCGTACCAGATGGTCAGGGCTGCGCCGGTTTCCCGGCCGGAGGCGAGCAGGTCGTGGAAGCAGTCCCGGACCGGAGCGAAGCGTGCGTGCATCGGGCCACGGTAAGCCGTCCGGGGCGGTGAGCGTGCCGACTTTTCCGCTGACCCCGGTGGTTGGGGTGGTGTCGCTGGGGGATGCTGTTCGGTGTGGCGGAGCCGGAGCTGGTGGATGTGGTCGTGGTCGGGCTCGGGGTTGGCGGCGAGGAGGTGGCTGAGCGACTTGCCGAGGCCGGCCTGAACGTCGTCGGCGTCGAACGGGATCTCGTCGGCGGGGAGTGCCCGTACTGGGGCTGCATCCCGAGCAAGATGATGATCAGAGCCGCCAACGCTCTCGCCGAGGCTCGCCGGGTCGACGGGCTCGCCGGGACGGCGCAGGTCCAACCGGACTGGGCGCCGGTGGCGAAGCGGATCCGCGAGGAAGCCACCGACACCTGGGACGACACGGTCGCGGCGGAGCGGTTCGTCGGCAAGGGTGGCCGACTCGTGCGGGGCAGCGGCCGGCTCGACGGTCCGCGCCGGGTTCGCGTCGGAGACCAGGTGTTCGAGGCCCGACACGGGGTGGTGCTGGGCACCGGTACCCGTCCGTCGGTGCCGCCGATCGACGGCCTGGCCGACACGCCGTACTGGACCAACCACCAGGCGATCGAGGTCGAGGAGCTGCCGGAGTCGCTGCTCGTGCTGGGTGGCGGAGCGATCGGCCTGGAGTTGGCGCAGGTCTTCGCCCGCTTCGGGGTCCGGGTCACAGTGGTCGAGGCGCTCGACCGGGTGCTGGCCATCGAGGAACCCGAGGCGTCCGAGGTCGCCGCGGCGGCGCTGCGCGCCGACGGCGTGGAGATCCACACCGGGGTACGCGCCGAACGCGTCGAGCACGACGGGACCAGGTTCACACTGCGCGGTGGCGGCGGCGCCGAGTTCACCGCCGACCGGCTGCTGGTGGTGACCGGGCGCAAGGCTCACCTCGCCGAGCTGGGCCTGGACACGATCGGCCTGGACGCCAGCCAGCGTTACCTCCCGGTCGACGACCGTCTGCACGTCACCGACCACGTCTGGGCGGTCGGCGACATCACCGGCGAGGGCGCCTTCACGCACATCGCCATGTACCAGGCGGGGATCGTGATCGCCGACATCCTGGCCCGCGCCCGGCAGGCGAAGGCGGGGGCGGACGCCAGCGGCACGTCCAGCGTGGTCGGCGGAGCGATGGGCGCGTCCAGCTCGCTGGCCGCCAGCGGATCGAGCGGATCGGCCGGCACCGTCCCGCGAGCCGACTACCGCGCGCTGCCCCGGGTGACCTTCACCGATCCCGAGATCGGCGCGGTCGGGCTCACCGAGCAGCAGGCCCGCGAACGCGGCATCAACGTGCAGGTGGGTTTCACCAAACTCGCCAGCTCGACCCGCGGCTGGATCCACCGGGTCGGCGACGACGGTTTCATCAAGCTCGTGGCGGACGCCGACCAGGGCGTGCTGATCGGCGCGACCTCGGCCGGCCCGGCCGGCGGCGAGGTGCTGTCCGCGCTGGTGGTGGCGGTGCACGCGGCGGTGCCGCTGAGTCAGCTCCGGCACATGATCTACGCGTACCCGACCTTCCACCGGGCCATCGAAACCGCCCTACGCGACCTGTCCTGACCCAGCCCTCGTCGACGCCCCCGCACACCGCGCCTCGCGGTGTCCCCCGCGCGCGGTGTCCCCCGCGCGCGGTGGCCGGGCATGATCCACTCGCGTTTCAGGAAGTCGCGGTATCCGGGGCACCGGGACAGCGCGATATCAATGAAACCGAGTCGATCAGGCAGCCCGCCAGCAAGCGGCAGGCATTTTGCTGTTCATTTCTTTCACGCAGATGACGTACGATTGCGACCGTGACCAAGCGGTTGACGGAAGTTGCCAAGAAGGCGGGCGTCAGCGAGGCCACCGTCAGCCGGGTGCTCAACGGCCGCGACGGGGTCTCCGAGGCGACCCGCACCGCCGTGCTGACGGCGCTGGACGTGCTCGGTTACGAGCGGCCGACCAAGCTGCGCGGCGAACGCGCCCGGTTGGTCGGGCTGGTGCTGCCCGAGTTGCAGAACCCGATCTTCCCTGCGCTGGCCGAGGTCGTCACCGGCAGTCTCGCCCAGCGCGGCTACACCCCGGCGCTCTGTGCCCGGACCATCGGCGGGGTCTCCGAAATGGACTATGTGGAGATGCTCCTCGACCACCAGGTCTCCGGGGTGATCTTCGCCGGTGGCTCGTACGCGCTCGCCGACGCCCGACACGACCACTACCGTCGGCTGACCGATCGGGGTCTTCCGGTCGTTCTGGTCAACGCCGGTGTGGAGGAGTTGGGCTTCCCCCGGGTCTCCACGGATGACGCCGTGGCGGTGGAGCAGGCGTACGGGCACCTGCGCTCGCTCGGGCACGAACGGATCGGGATGGTGCTCGGTCCGGAGGGGCATGTGCCGTCGCGGCGCAAACTGGACGCGATGATCCGGGCCGCGGGCTGGGACGAGGGCGACAACGAGCGCGTCGAGCGTTCCAGCTTCTCCATGGAGGGGGCGCGGGTCGCCGCGACGAAGCTGGTCGAGCGTGGCGTGACCGGCATCATCTGCGCCAGCGACGTGCTCGCGTTGGGCACGATCCGTGCGGCTCGGCGACTGGGTCGGGCGGTGCCGACCGACGTGTCGGTGGTCGGCTACGACGACTCGGCGTTCATGACCTGCACCGACCCGCCGTTGACCACTGTGCGACAGCCGATCGAGACGATGGGGCAGGCCGCCGTGGATCTGCTGGTCACCCAGATCGAGGGTGCCGGCGTGCTGCACGACGAGCTGCTGTTCGAGCCGGAGTTGGTGGTGCGGGGTTCCACCGCGCCCGCCCCGGGCCGCTAGGCACCACACCGAACGACGCTTCGGCCGTCGACCGCCTCTCGCGGTCGGCGGCCGTTTTCGTCGTTGCTCGCCATGGTCGACATCGACCGGCCCGAATGACCGGTCATAAGGGATCAATAGCCGACAAGCCGGGCTGCTTTCAGCGACTTGCCAACATCTGTCGTCATCACGTCGTGTCCTTTCGGAACAGGGTCGATACCTTGCCGAAATGAGTCGGCCTCGCTACAGTGACTCCACTCACACCTGGCTCCGACGCAGCTACTGGGCGTCAGGTCGTATCACCGCAGATCAGCGAAGGTCATTGGAGACACCCGTTCCCGAAGGGATGGACAGATGTCCGTACCGCAATACCGAAAGGCTGCGGCGGTTGCGCTCGTGGCCGGCCTGGGGCTCAGCCTCACGGCATGCTCCACGAAGAGCGACGACAAGGGCTCGAACGCCAGCGGCAAGGTCACCATCACGGTCGACTGCCAGCCGGTCGGCGCCCAGAAAGAGCTGTTGAAGAACTGGAACGACGACGTCGCCGAGTTCCAGAAGCAGAACCCGGACATCACCATCAAGAGCGTCAGCGTCGGCGAGCAGTGCAACAACCCGCCGGACTTCACCGCCCGCCTCGCCGGCGGCACCGTGACCGACGTCTTCTACGGGTACATGACCGATCTCCAGCAGGTGCTCGACTCCGGTCAGGCGATGGACATCAGTCAGCACGTCAACAAGGACGCGATCTCGACCTGGGACAGCGTCGACCCGGCGCTCAAGGAGGTCTTCACCGACGGCGGCAAGCTCTACGCCGTTCCGGTGAAGAACTACTCGATGGGCCTGGTCTACAACAAGGCCCTGTTCCAGCAGGCGGGGCTGGACGTGAACAACCCGCCCAAGACCTGGGCCGAGGTCCGTGCCGCCGCCAAGAAGATCTCCGCGCTCGGCAACGGCATTGCCGGCTACTCGGAGTACAGCGCCGGCAACACCGGCGGCTGGCACTTCACCTCCCTGCTCTACTCGCAGGGCGGCCGTGTGCTGACCGAGGACGGCAAGAAGGCCGACTTCAACAACGCCATGGGCAAGCAGGTCCTGCAGAACCTCAAGGACATGCGGTACGGCGACAACAGCATGGGTGCCCGTCAGCTGCTCCAGTGGGGCGACCTGCTGACGAACGCCGGCGCGGGCAAGGTCGGCATGTTCATCGGCGCGCCGGACGCCACCCAGGCGATCGTCAGCCAGTTCCAGGGCAAGTTCCAGGACTGGGCGATGGCCCCACTGCCCGGCCAGGACGGCGCGGCGAAGGGGACGCTCGGTGGTGGAGAGGGCTACTTCTTCAAGAAGGACCTCACTCCCGAGCAGGTCAAGGCCGGCCTGAAGTGGATCGCGTACCAGAAGCTCACCCCGGGCAAGGGCCAGTTCGACTACGTGCGGGCCAAGCCGCAGAACTACCCGGTCGGTCTGCCCCAGCCGCTGCTCTTCGCCAACGGCAGTGACGCGCAGAAGCAGGAGCTGGAGCTGCGTAAGGCGAACGCGAACGTCGACACCGCGAACTTCGCGCTCTTCGAGGCGACCCCGGTTCCGATCAAGGGTGAGCCGCGCAACGCCCAGGCCGTCTACGCGGTGCTCGACGCCGCGATGTCGGGTGTGCTGACCAACCCGAACTCGAACATCGACGCACTGCTCAAGACCGCCGAAGAGAAGGTCAACCAGCTCCTCGCCGCCGAGAGCTGACCGATCGTGTGGGGGTCGGGACGCCGACCCGACCCCCACGCCACTCGCACCGCATCTCGACGTCACCGACTCACCCAGGAGTTGCCTTGGCGATCACCACCGTCCCGGAGACCCCCAGGAAACCGGGCCGCCCGCCGTCGCCGTACTCGGCGAGGCCGCAGCGCACCAGCCTCGGCCGCAAGGTACGGGACAACCTCACCGGTCACGCGTTCCTGATCGGGGCGGTGCTCTGCTTCGTCGTCTTCTCCTGGTACCCGATGGTCCGCGGCATCATCATGAGCTTCCAGCGGACCCGGCGCGGCGAGACCACCTGGGTGGGCTGGGACAACTACTCCCGCATCATCGCCGACCCCAGCTTCTGGACGGCCTGGCAGAACACCTTCTACTTCACGGTCCTGGCGCTGGCCCTCGGGTACGTGGTGCCGTTCTTCGTGGCGATCCTGCTCAACGAGTTCCGCCACGCCAAGGGGTACCTGCGGATCCTGGTCTACCTACCGGTGATGCTGCCGCCGGCCTCCGCGCTGTTCCTCTTCAAGTTCTACGCGTACGACCCGAGCGAGGCCGGGCTCTTCAACGCGATCCTCAAGGCACTGCACCTGCCCACCTCGCAGTGGATGCAGTCGCCCGAGATGACGATGCCGGCCATGGTGCTCGCGTCGACCTGGATGAACATGGGCGGCGCAGTGCTGATCTACCTGGCGTCGTTGCAGAACATCCCTGGTGAGCTGTACGAGGCGGCGGAGCTCGACGGCGCCGGGATCTGGCGCCGGATCATCCACGTGACGATCCCGCAGACCCGGTTGATCCTCGCGCTCCTGGCGATGTTGCAGATCGTCGCCACGATGCAGCTCTTCATCGAGCCACTGATCCTCGCCAACGGCGCGGGCGCGGAGGACTCGGCGACCTCGGTGGCGTACCTCATCTACCAGCACGGGTTCTTCCAGAACGACCTCAACGGCGCCGCCGCCCTGGGCGTGATCATGCTCGTGGTGCTGGCCGGCTTCTCCGCCGTGTACGTGCGGCTGACTGCGAAACAGGACTAGGACGGCGAGGAATGGCACAGGATTCCGGAACCCGGACCCTCATCTCCCAATCCCAGCTCAGCCGGGGGCGCGGCCGGGTCATCTACTGGACGTTGCTGGTCGTGGTCGTGGCGGGGTTCACGCTCGTCTTCCTCGGACCGCTCTACTGGATGGTCACCGGCGCGCTCAAGTCCGGCCAGGAGATCGCCCAGACCCCACCGTCGCTGTTCCCGAAGGACCCGCAGCCGCAGAACTACATCGACGCGTGGAACAACCTGGCCCTCGCCAAGCTGCTCTTCAACACCTTCTACTACGCCATCGGCGCGGTGCTGTTCCAACTGGTCTTCGACACCGCCGCCGCGTACTCGCTGTCCAAGCTTCGACCGATCTTCGGCAACGTGATCCTCGCCCTGATGCTGGGGACGCTGATGATCCCGGCGATGGTCCTCATCGTCCCGCAGTACGTGACGGTGATCGACCTGCCGATCGTGCACATCAACCTGCTCGACTCACCGTTCGCGATCTGGTTGCCTCTGGTCGCCAACGCGTTCAACATCTTCCTGTTGAAGCGGTTCTTCGACTCTATCCCCGAGGAGCTGATGGCGGCCGCCCTGATGGACGGGGCGACGTCGCTGCGCACGCTCTGGTCAATCATCCTGCCGCTGTCGCGCCCCATCCTCGGCGTCGTCTCGATCTTCGCCGTGACGGCGGTCTGGAAGGACTTCCTCTGGCCGAAGCTGGTCATGCCGTCACCCGAGACCCGGACGGTCAGCGTCGGCATCTACGCCTTCGCGGGTGGCACACCGATGAACGTGGTGATCGCCGCGTCGGTCATCGCCGCGATCCCCACTGTCATCATCTTCCTGATCTTCCAGCGGAACATCATGTCCGGTCTGACCACGGGCAGCATCAAGGGCTAGTGACCACCGGTCCTCCCGCGCGGCGAACAACGACCGTTCGCCCGACACATAACCAGGTCCGGCGAACCCGCCGACGTACTGACGCAGAAAGCAGGTGCTCGTGTCCACAGCTGACAGAAGTCCGTGGTGGCGTGGAGCCGTGATCTACCAGGTGTATCCCCGGAGCTTCGCCGACGGTAACGGCGACGGCATCGGTGACATCGCCGGCATCCGTTCCCGGCTGAACCACCTGTCCGCGCTCGGCGTCGACGCGATCTGGTTCAGCCCCTGGTACCCGTCCCCGATGGCCGACGCCGGCTACGACGTCTCCGACTACCGCGACATCGACCCGGTCTTCGGCACCCTGGCCGAGGTGGAGGCGCTGATCGCGGAGGCGCACGCGCTGGGCATCCGGACCATCGTCGACGTGGTGCCCAACCACTGCTCCGACGCGCACCCCTGGTTCCAGGCAGCGCTCGCCGGCGGCCCCGGCGCACCCGAACGGGACCTGTTCTGGTTCCGACCCGGCCGGGGTCCCGACGGCGACGAACGACCCACCGACTGGGTCGGCGAGTTCGGCGGCGAGACCTGGACCCGCACCACAAACCCGGACGGCACCCCCGGCGACTGGTACCTGCACCTGTTCGCCCCCCAGCAGCCGGACTTCAACTGGGACCACCCCCGGGTGCGGGAGGAGTTCGAGGACATCCTGCGGTTCTGGTTCGACCGGGGCGTGGACGGCATCCGGATCGACTCGGCCGGGCTCCTGGTCAAGGACGGGACGCTGCCCGAGGTCCGCGAGGACAAGCCGCACCCGTTCCACGACCTCGACGGGGTGCACGAGATTTACCGGGGCTGGCGTCGGGTCGCCGACGAGTACGCCGACCGGGCGCTGATCGGTGAGGTGTGGCTGCCGGACCGGCAGCGGTTCGCCAACTACCTGCGCCCGGACGAGCTGCACGCCGCGTTCAACTTCGACTTCCTCGGCTGCGCCTGGGACGCCGAGGCGCTGCGCGAGAGCATCGACGGGACGCTGAGCGCGCACGCGCCCGTCAACGCGCCGGCCACCTGGGTGCTCTCGAACCACGACGTCACCCGGCACGTCACCCGCTACGGTCGCGCGGACACCCGGTTCAGCTTCGCCGCCAAACGCGAGGGCATCCCCACCGACCTGGAGCTGGGCACCCGCCGGGCCCGCGCCGCCGCGCTGCTCTCGCTGTCGCTGCCCGGTGCCGCCTACGTCTACCAGGGCGAGGAACTGGGCCTCTACGAGGTCGAGGACATCCCGTACGCGATGCGGCAGGACCCCATGTGGGAGCGGTCCGGCCGGATCGACCCCGGTCGGGACGGCTGCCGGGTACCGCTGCCGTGGGCCGGGGACGAGCCGCCGTTCGAGTTCAGCCCTGAGGGTGCCGCGGCGCCCTGGCTGCCGCAGCCGGCCGACTGGAAGGACCGGACAGCCAGCGCGCAGACCGGCGACTCGGCCTCGATGCTGGAGCTGTACCGGGCGGCGATCCAGGCCCGAAAGGCCGACCCGGCGCTCGGTGACGGTGAGCTGACCTGGTTGCCCGCCCCGGACGGGGTGCTGGCGTTCAAGCGCGGCGGTGGCTTCACCTGCCTGGTCAACCTGTCCGCCGCGCCGGTGCCGATGCCAGCTCAGGGGGAGTTGCTGCTGGCCAGCGGGCCGCTCGACGACGGGTTGCTGCCGTCCGACACGGCGGTCTGGCTGCGTACCGCCGAATCCACCGACGGGCCGCGTGGGGCGGACGGCCCGGCCTGACCTGACTCTGCTCGCCGTGGTGCCGGCGGCCCGTCCCGGCCGCCGGCACCACACCACCAGGAAGGGAGAACCGAGGGGGACGCGCGACACCGCACCGACACGGGGGGATCTGGCCTGCCTGACGAAAGGGAGAGCGCAGCTCATGGCCAACCACACCACCGGCACCCCGCACCACCTTCGACACCCGACCCGGGCACTGTTGGCCGCCATCGCCGCCGCCCTGCTCGCCGCCACCTCGGTGACCGCCCTCGCGGTCACCGGCACCGCGACCCCGGCCTCGGCGGCGGGGTTGTCCCCCTTCGACATCCCCAACCGGGGCGCCACGGTTCCGTTCGTCGAGCAGGAGGCGGAGGAGACCGCCCACAACGGCACGAAGATCGGCCCGGACCGGCGCTACGGCACGCTGCCGTCGGAGGCGTCCGGCCGGGAGGCGGTCACCCTCGACGCCGTCGGCGAGTACGTCGAGTTCACCCTCACCGCTCCGGCCAACGCTGTCACCTTCCGCTACAGCCTGCCGGACAGCCCGGCCGGCACCGGCCGCGACGCCGCCATCGACCTGCGGGCCAACGGGGCGCTGCTGAAGTCGGTACCGGTGACGTCGAGGTACGGCTGGTACTACGGCGGATACCCGTTCAACAACAACCCGGGCGACACCAACCCGCACCACTTCTACGACGAGACCCGGGCGCTGTTCGGCAGCACCCAGCCGGCCGGCACGAAGATCCGGCTTCAGGTCTCCTCGACAGCCCAGTCGCCCACGTTCACCATCGACCTGGCCGACTTCGAGCTGGTCGCCCCGGCGATCACGAAGCCCTCCGGTGTGCTCGACGTGGTCACCGACTTCGGCGCCGACCCGAGCGGCGCCACCGACTCGACGGCGAAGTTCCAGGCGGCGGTCGACGCCGGCAAGGCCCAGGGCCGGGCGGTCTGGATTCCGACCGGCACCTTCACGCTCTGGGACCACGTGGTGGTCGACGGGGTGACGCTGCGAGGCGCGGGGCCCTGGTACTCGGTGCTCGGTGGCCGGCACCCCACCGAGCGGAACAGGTCCGTCGGCATCTACGGCAAGTACGTCCCCGGTGGCGGCTACACCGGCCCGGTCCGGGCACACGAGGCGAACGGGCCCAGCCGCAACGTCACGCTGCGGGACTTCGCCATCATCGGCGACATCCGCGAGCGCGTCGACGACGACCAGGTCAACGCCCTGGGCGGGGCGATGACCAACTCGGTGGTGGACAACCTCTGGCTGGAGAACACCAAGGTCGGGGCGTGGATGGACGGCCCGATGGACAACTTCACCATCCGCAACAGCCGGATCCTGGACCAGACCGCTGACGGGGTGAACTTCCACACCGGCGTGACCAACTCGACGGTGACGAACACGTTCGTCCGCAACACCGGTGACGACGCGTTGGCGATGTGGGCGCAGAGCGTGCCGAACGTCAACAACTCCTTCACCCGCAACACCATCGGGGTGACCCTGCTGGCGAACCACCTGGTCAGCTACGGCGGTCGGGACATCAAGATCACCGACAACGTGACGGCCGACTCGCTGACAAACGGCGGTGGCATCCACGTCGCGAACCGCTACCCCGGCGTGCAGGGCGCCACCGGAGTCCAGGGCACCTGGACGATCGCCCGCAACACGTTGATCCGTAACGGCAACTCGGACTACAACTGGAACTTCGGTGTCGGGGCGATCTGGTTCTCCGCGCTCAACGAGGCGTTCCAGAACCCCACCATCAACATCACCGACACCGACATCCTGGACAGCTCGTACGCGGCGCTGCACTGGATCGAGGGCCAGACCAACGGGATCAACCTCACCAACGTACGGATCGACGGCGCCGGCACGTACGCGCTCCAGGTGCAGGCGAACAGCCAGGTGTCGTTCACGAACGTGCGGGCCACCAACATCGCGCAGAGCAACCCGATGCACAACTGCGTGGGCGCCGGCTTCCAGATCACCCAGGGCTCCGGCAACTCCGGCTGGTACACCCCGACCCCGTACTGCGGCCCGTGGCCGAACCCCCAGTGGGGTGGCGGACCCACCTCGCCGCCGCCGACCACCCCACCGCCCACCACGCCGCCGCCGACCACCCCGCCGCCGACCAGCGGAAACCTGGCACTGGGCCGCTCGACGACAGCGACCAGCACCAACCAGAACTACACGGCCGCCAACGTGGTGGACGGCAACGCGTCGACGTACTGGGAGAGCGCCAACAACGCCTTCCCCCAGTCGGTCACCATCGACCTGGGCGCGTCCCGGTCTGTCGACCGGGTGGCGCTCAAGCTGCCCAGCGGTTGGGAGCAACGCACCCAGACCCTGTCGGTGCTCGGCTCCACCGACGGCTCGTCGTACACCACACTGGCGTCGTCCGCCGGTCGGGTCTTCGCCCCCGGTACGGGCAACACGGTGTCGATCGGGCTGCCCTCCGGTGACCGCCGCTACATCCGGGTCACCGTCACCGGCAACTCCGGCTGGCCGGCCGCGCAACTCTCTGAGGTCGAGGTGTACGGCGGCACCCAGACCACCCCGCCGCCGACCACGCCACCGCCGACCACCCCGCCCCCGACCACGCCGCCGCCCAGCGGCAACCTGGCGGCCGGACGGTCGATCACCGAGACCAGTCACTCCGACGTGTACGCCGCCACCAACGCGGTGGACGGCAACGCGAACACCTACTGGGAGAGCGCCAACAACGCGTTCCCGCAGTCGTTGACAGTGGACCTGGGCGCCGACCGGTCGGTGTCCCGGGTCGTGCTGAAGCTTCCACCCTCATCGGCCTGGCAGACGCGCACGCAGACGCTGGCGGTGCTCGGCTCCACGAACGGCTCGACGTTCAGCACGCTGAAGGCGTCCGCCGGCTACAGCTTCAACCCGGCCAGCGGCAACACGGTCACCGTGACCTTCACGGCGACCACCCAGCGGTACCTGCGGCTGACCGTCACCGGTAACAGCGGCTGGCCAGCCGGCCAGCTCAGCGAGTTCGAGATCTACTCCAGCTAGGTCGGGTGCCCCCGCCCGGACCGGGCGGGGGCACCCGGTCCCGGGCGCCCCGGCGCAACGCCGCGCCAGCCGTCTGACCCCGTCCCCAACCCGCACCGTCCCCCACCTGTCGCGGAACGACGGGCGTACCCCTGCACCCGTCACCGGGCAACGCACCCACACCCACCCCCGAAAGAGGTGTAGCGACCCCATGTCCAGGACCGGCACCAGACGAGGCACGCCGCCAACCGGCGCGCCCACCACCGTCCCCCGCACCGCCCGCACGGGCCGTCGGATGCTCGCCGGCGCGCTCGCCGGCATGCTCCTCGCCACTGCCCCGGTCGTCACCCCCATGGTGAGCGCGGCACCGGCGGCCGACCCGTCCGCAGCCGCCGCCCGCGTGGCCATGCTCGCCGGGCTCTCCGCCACCATGACCGCCAGCAGCTACAACCAGAACTACGTGGCGGGCAACGCCAACGACGGCAACGCGTCGACCTACTGGGAGAGCGCCAACAACGCGTTCCCGCAGTGGATCCAGGCGGACCTGGGCGCCACCGTCAGCGTGGACCGGGTGGTGCTCAAGCTGCCACCCGCGTCGGACTGGCAGACCCGTACCCAGACGCTGTCGGTGTTGGGTTCGACAAACGGCTCGTCCTTCACCACCCTGAAGGCGTCCGCCGGCTACACCTTCAACCCGAGCAGCGGCAACACCGCGACCGTCAGCTTCACCGCCGCCAGCACCCGCTACGTACGCCTGCAGGTCACCGGCAACACCGGTTGGCCGGCCGCCCAGCTGTCCGAGGTCGAGGTGTACGGCGCCACCGGCAGCACCGACACCCAGGCGCCCAGCGTGCCGGGCAACCTGGCGTACACCCAGCCGGCCAGTGGGCAGATCCGGCTCGCCTGGTCGGCGTCGACCGACAACGTCGGGGTGACCGGCTACGACGTCTACGCCAACGGCGCGCTGCGGGGCAGCGTCAACGGTTCGACGCTCACGTACACCGACAGCCAGCCGACCACTGCCACTGTCTCGTACTACGTGCGGGCCAAGGACGCGGCCGGCAACCAGTCGGCGAACAGCAACACCGTCACCCGTACCGGAACCGGCAACCCGCCGACCGGCACCAACCTGGCGATCGGCAAGCCGATCAGCGCCTCCGGGTTCGTTCACACGTTCGTGGCCACCAACGCCAACGACAACAACGTGGCCACCTACTGGGAGGGCAACGGCAACCCGAGCACGCTGACCGTGCAGCTCGGCGCCAACGCCAGCCTCAGCCAGGTCGTCGTGAAGCTCAACCCCGACTCGGCGTGGGGCGCGCGGACCCAGAACATCACAGTGCTGGGCCGTGACCAGGGCTCGTCGAGCTTCACCACACTGGTCGGCGCGGCGAACTACGCCTTCAACCCGGGCAGCGGCAACACGGTGACCATCCCGGTCTCCGGCGCGGCGGCCGACGTACGGCTCTCGATCGCCTCGAACACCGGCGCTCCGGCCGGTCAGGTGGCCGAGTTCCAGGTCTTCGGCACCCCCGCGCCGAACCCGGACCTGACCGTGACCGGTATGTCGTTCAGCCCGTCCGCACCGGTGGAGACGAGCACCATCACGCTCTCCGCGACCGTGCGCAACGCGGGCTCGGCGGCCTCCGGCGCTACCAACGTCAACTTCTACCTGGGCTCCACCCGGGTGGGCACGGCATCGGTCGGCGGTCTCGCGGCCGGTGCCTCGACCACTGTCAGCGCCAGCATCGGCACCCGGGACTCGGGCAGCTACCCGCTCAGCGCCAAGGTCGACGAGTCGAACACAGTCGTCGAGCAGGACGACACCAACAACAGCTACACGAACCCCAGCCCGTTGGTCGTCGCCGCGGTCGCCAGTTCCGACCTGGTCGCCTCGGCGGTCGCCTGGTCGCCGGGCAACCCGTCGGCGGGCAACACGGTGACCTTCTCCGTGTCCATCCGCAACGCCGGCAACCAGGCGTCCGCCTCCGGTGCGCACGGCATCACACTGACCGTGCTCAACGAATCCGGCACCGTGGTCCGTACCCTGACCGGCTCGTACTCCGGCGTGATCAACGCCGGCGCGACTGTCGGCCCGATCAGCCTGGGCACCTGGACCGCCGCGAACGGCAAGTACACAGTCCGGGTGGTGCTCGCCGTGGACGGCAACGAGTTGCCGGTGAAGCAGGCCAACAACACCAGTGACCGTCCGCTCTTCGTCGGTCGCGGCGCCAACATGCCGTACGACATGTACGAGGCTGAGGACGGCGTGATCGGCGGCGGCGCCGCCGTCGTCGGGCCGAACCGGGAGGTCGGCGACCTGGCGGGCGAGGCGTCCGGTCGGCGGGCGGTGACCCTCAACTCGAACGGCAGCTACGTCGAGTTCACCACTCGGGCCAGCACCAACACGCTGGTCACCCGCTTCTCCATCCCGGACGCCCCCGGCGGTGGCGGGATCAACTCGACGCTGAACGTCTACGTCAATGGCACGTTCCACAAGGCCATCGATCTGACGTCCCGGTACGCCTGGCTCTACGGCAACGAGACCAGCCCGGGCAACTCGCCGAGCGCGGGCGGTCCGCGGCACATCTACGACGAAGCCAACGTCATGCTCAACTCCACAGTTCCGGCCGGCAGCAAGATCCGCCTTCAGAAGGACCCGGCCAACACCACCACGTACGCCATCGACTTCATCAACACGGAGCAGGTGGCGCCGATCGCCAACCCGGACCCGGCGCGCTACACCACGCCGACCGGCTTCACCCACCAGGACGTGCAGAACGCCCTGGACCGGGTGCGGATGGACACCACCGGCAACCTGATCGGGGTGTACCTGCCGGCCGGTAACTACTCCACCTCGTCGAAGTTCCAGGTGTACGGCAAGGCGGTCCAGGTGACCGGCGCCGGCCCCTGGTACACCCGGTTCAACGCGCCGTCGGGCCAGGACAACACCGACATCGGCTTCCGGGCCGAGAACTCGGCGGCCAACTCGTCGTTCAAGAACTTCGCGTACTTCGGCAACTACACCTCGCGGATCGACGGCCCGGGCAAGGTGTTCGACTTCTCCAACGTGTCGAACATCGTGATCGACAACATCTGGAACGAGCACATGGTGTGCCTCTACTGGGGCGCGAACACCGACTACATGACGATCAAGAACTCCCGGATCCGGAACATGTTCGCCGACGGCATCAACATGACCAACGGGAGCACCAACAACCTGGTCAGCAACAACGACGCCCGGGCCACCGGCGACGACAGCTTCGCGCTGTTCTCGGCCATCGACGCGGGCGGCGCCGACATGAAGGACAACATCTACGAGAACCTGACCTCGACCCTGACCTGGCGGGCCGCCGGTGTCGCCGTGTACGGCGGCTACGGCAACACGTTCCGCAACATCTACATCGCGGACACGCTGGTCTACTCCGGCATCACCATCAGCTCGCTCGACTTCGGCTATCCGATGAACGGCTTCGGTGCCAGCCCGCCCACCCGGTTCGAGAACATCTCGATCGTGCGGGCCGGTGGGCATTTCTGGGGCTCACAAACCTTCCCGGCGATCTGGGTCTTCTCCGCCTCGAAGGTGTTCCAGGGCATCCGGGTCAGCGACGTCGACATCATCGATCCGACCTACAGCGGCATCATGTTCCAGACCAACTACGTCGGCGGGCAGCCGCAGAACCCGATCACCGACACGGTCTTCACGAACATCTCCATCAGCGGTGCCCGCAAGAGCGGGGACGCCTACGACGCGAAGTCCGGCTTCGCCATCTGGGCGAACCCGATGCCGGAGGCCGGGCAGGGGCCGGCCGTCGGGTCGGTCACCTTCAACAACCTCCGGTTGAGCAACAACGCGGTGGACATCCAGAACCCCACGACAACCTTCACCATCAACCGCAACTGAGCTAGCCGGTAGCCGACGCCGTCGGGGGGTGCATCCCTCCCGGCGGCGTCGCGCCGTGTCGGCCCTCGCCCGCGGCGAACCGGGCCGCGCCGGCCACCGCGTCCGTGGCCAGCGAGTCCATCCCGTACGCCAACTCGGTTGCCAGCGCCTCCGGCTCTCCTCGCCCCGCGCCGGCCAGCAGCGCCGCCCGGTCGTTGCGCAGGCAGGTCTGCGGGTGCCGGGCGATCGCCGCCGCCAACTCCTCGGCCGCGGCCCGCGCCTGGCCGGGTGGCACCAACCGATTGACCAACCCCATCGTGTACGCCTCGTCGGCCGGCACCGGGCGGCCGGTGAGGATCAGGTCCATGGCCCGACTCTCGCCGATCAACCGGGGCAGCCGGACGGTGCCACCGTCGATCAGCGGCACTCCCCAGCGGCGGCAGAACACCCCGAAGATCGCGTCGGACTCGGCGACCCGCAGGTCACACCAGAGCGCCAGTTCGAGCCCGCCCGCCACCGCGTACCCGGAGATCGCCGCGATCACCGGTTTGCTGAGGGTCATCCGGGTCGGACCCATCGGGCCGTCCCCCTCCGGCTCGACCCGGTTGCCGCTCGGTGTGCCGATCGCCTTGAGGTCGGCGCCGGCGCAGAACGTGCCACCGGCGCCCCAGAGCACGGCCACCGCCGCGTCCGGATCGGCGTCGAAGGCCCGGAACGCGTCGGCCAACGCCCGAGCCGTAGGACCGTCCACGGCGTTCCGAACGTCCGCCCGGTCCAACACGACCGTGGTGACCGCCCCGACCCGCTCCACCCGCACACCCATCCCGCCAGCATGCCGGGCCCGCCCCACGCCCACAATGCCCGTCGATCTTGCATTTCCGGTTGCCGGTTCGCGGCTGTTGTCCCGGATTGTCGGAGCAGAAACTACAAGATCGGCGGCGTGAGTGGTGCGGCAGGTTTGTCGCGGCCGACCGGTTTGCGACGGCGATCGCCGGGAAGTCGGTACTCGTGCGAGCACTTTTGACGAAAGTTGAGCAGGACTCCCGGCTGGACCGCGCGGGTGACCGGCTGCAGAAGGTCGTCCTTGGGACGCTGCGTCCGCGCCGGCTGCGCGACCTGCTGCACGGGGTGACCCTCGGGCATCCGCTGCACCCGGCGATGGTGCAGGTGCCGGTCGGCGCGTGGATCAGCGCCGCGGTGCTGGACCTCATGCCGGGGCAGCGCCGGCCCGCCACCGTGCTGGTCGGTCTGGGCACCGTCAGCGCGCTGCCAGCGGCGATCGCCGGTCTGAACGACTGGGCGGCACTCGCCCGGGACCAGCGCCGGGTCGGCCTGGTGCACGCCGCCGCCAACACCGTCGGCATGACGCTCTACGCCGGCTCGTTGGCCGCAAGGCTGTCCGGCCGCCACGGCATGGGTCGCGCCCTCGGCTTCCTCGGGCTCTCCACGGTGAGCCTTGGCGCGTACATCGGGGGTCACCTGGCGTACAAGCAGGGGGCGCAGGTCAACCAGAGCATCTCCGAGCTGCACCGGATGACCGATGGCTGGCACTCGCTGGCCGACATGGCCACGCTGCCGCAACGCACCCTGATCACCCGAGAGGTGGACGACGACATCTCGGTGATCCTCTACCGGCACGGTGACGAGGTGACCGTGATGTTGGAGCGCTGCCCGCACCAGAGCGGACCGCTCGGCGAGGGTGAGGTGCAGGAGATCGACGGGCACGCCTGCGTGGTCTGCCCGTGGCACGGCAGCGCCTTCCGGCTCAACGGCGGTGAGGTCGTGCAGGGACCGTCCGGCAACGACCAGCAGATCCTGCCCACCCGGATCCAGAACGGCGTGCTCCAGACCCGCCTGCCTTGACCCGCCTGCCCTGACCGGCCTGCCCTGACCGGCCTGCGGTGCCTTCGGCGTCGGTGTCTGCGACCCCGCGTCGCGGTGTGCCACCCCGCGTCGCGCTGTGCCATCCCGGCGCTGATGCTCCGCACCTCGGAGGCAGTACGTCCTCGACGCTTATACCTGTGAGTCATTGTTTATGACTCACAGGTATATCGCTCTCCGAGACATTGCCCGGGCCGCTCCCGCTAGGGCGGCGTGACCAGACCGTCGCGGCCGCGAATCGGCGCGACCTGGAGGAACCGGCCCGCATGCGATGGCCAGCCGAGTCGCCGGCCTGGCACCCGGCATGACCCTGCCTGAGTTTGCGGAGCCTCCGCAGGGCGGCGCAGAAAACAGGTCGTGCGGGCCCGCTCAGGTGCGTCGGTGTCGGCCGACCGGCGGACCGTCCGGTACGGAGTCCAGGCCGTGCCCGCCGTCGAACAGCCCGCCCTCACCACCAGCATCGGCCCAGCCGTCGTCACCACTCCAGCCCCCGGGGCCGGCGGTCGCCATTCCGCCGCCGGGGGGTGCCGTGCCGCCGGAGAGAGCCATCCCGCTGCCCGGGAACGCCGTGCTGCCAGGGAAAGCCATTCCGCTTCCGGCGGGTGCCGCCACACTGCTTGGTGGTGCTGCCCCGCTACCGGTAGGTGCCGCCCCACTGCCGGTGGATGTCACTCCGCCGCTGCGAGGTGCGAAGCCGTTCCCGCCCGGCGCCGCGCCGCCGTGCGGTGTCGCCGGCGCTTCGATGGCCGCCGCCGCTCGGCTGGCAGCCCAGGCGGCACCGCTCCCGGCCGCCCCACCACTGCCCCGCCGGCCCGCGCCGCTGCTGCCTTGGCCCGCGCCACGGCTTTGGCCCGCGCCACCACTGCTTCGGCCCGCGCCGCCCCGGGATGTGCGGGAGGGCGCCGCCAGTCGGGGAGCCGCCCCGGCGGTGGCTGGACGGCGGCGCAGCCCCAGAACCGCGCCGATCTGGGCGCCGACGATGCTCGCCACCGCCAGTACGGCGGAGACCGCCAGCGGACGGTTCACCCCATCGGCGGCACCGGCCCGGGCTGCACCGACCGTCATCGCTGGTGGTTGGCCCGCTGACTCCGTACCACTGGGTGGTGCCGGGGCCACCCGCGGCGGTGCGGCGCGCTCGGGCGCCGGCCGGGGCGCGGGTGGCTTCGGCGCTGCGGGCCGGTCGACGAGCCGACCGGTAGCGTGCCGCCGGGCCCCCTGGTCGGCGGCCTCGGTGGGCAGTCGGAGCAGTTGGCCGGGGCGGATCTGGTCCGGGTCGTCGAGCTTGTTCAGCTTGGCGAGCTGTCGGTAGTCCCCGAACTCGTCCAGGTACCGCTCGGCCACCTCTCCGAGGTAGTCGCCCCGTGCCACCCGGTACACCGGCGCGGCCTCGTCGTTCGCCGCCGAGGCACCGGGTGCGACCAGCCCTGTTCCGGCCATGCCGAGCAGCCCGCCCCGGGCCACCGGCGCGGCCGTGTCCGGTGTCGTCGCGGCGCGGGTCGGCGCGGCCATGGTGGTGACGGCCGTTGCGCTCGGACTCGCGTACACCGGAGTTCCGTAGACCGCTGCGGCGCTGGCGGCGGCCGGGCTGGCCACCAGGATCAGCGCGACCGAGCCGACCAGCGCAGCGGCGGCCTTCTGCTGGCGGCCCATCCCGGGCAGCTTCGGCGCCGGCCGGCGCAGGGTCTGCGCACCCAACTCGACGAGGACGGAGAAGGCGAACGTGGCCCAGCCGAACCAACCGGCCACGGCCAACGCCCGCAGGAAGAGCTGACCGTCGTCCCGGCTGGTCAGCGCGGTGCCGACCTCGCTGATCGTGGGGAGGTGATCGGGCAGAGGGTTACCGGCGAAGGCGAGCAGCGCGATCGGCGCGCCGACCAGCAGCACCAGGAGCACGGCCAGCGCGCCGATGCCGGTGAGGATCCGTCCGGTCCGCCGTACGACGGACCCACCCGATACGGGCATGGCTGCCTTCCTTCCTACGGTGTTGCGGTGATGGCACGCGCGGTCGCCTCGCCGGTGACGGTGACCGTCTTCTCCTGGACGAACGGTCCGACCATCGAGCGGTGGTAGGTGATGGAGACGGTCACCCGGATCAGGGTTTCCCCGTCGACCTGGGGGAAGTTCACGGTGTGGCTGGCGGTGTCCACGGCGTCCAGGTAGTTGGCGACCGCATCGCGCGCCTCCGGCTCATTGATCCGCTTCGGCCCGCCCTCGATGGCGGTGGCCCGGTCGATGGCCTGACCTCCGGCCCGGGCCGCCTCGGCGGCCAGGTTCTGGGCGCGTTGCAGGGTGCGGAGCTGCCCGGCGGCGTCGAAGGAGAGGCCGATGATGGCCAGTACGCCGACCATCGTCACCGCGAGGAAGATGCTCACCCGGCCGTGCTCACCTGCCCGCGAGGGACTGGCAGCCGACGTGGTGGCCGTCATTGCCGACTCCGGTAACGGTCAAGTGGGGAGGTGAACTGCGCGGAGATCAGCCGTTCACTCTCCATCCCGGGCAGGATGTCGAGGGTGATGTCCTTGAAGGACACGCGGCAGCTGATCGTCACCGTCACCGTGGCGTTCGTACCGACTGTGCTGCTGAAGGCTTTGTCGAAGCTGGACTCATTGCCGGGCGACTTGCCGGTGAATTCCGGATCCAGGCCGTTGGCGCAGGCCAGGCCGTGCCAGTCCAGCTGTTTCTGGGCAGCCTCCCGCGCCTCTTCTTTGGCGACGTCGGAGTTCCGGGAGATCGAGGCGGCCCGGGCGGCGTCGTGCGCGGCCGCTTCGAGCGCCTCCGCAGCAACCGCGCTGCGCCCGACCACGCCGGCCAGCACCATCAGCGCGATGAACGCGGGCGCGAGCACCGCCACCTCGATGGAGACCGAGCCCCGCTCGGCGGTACGGGTCATGGCGGGGTCACCCTCTCCACCGTTCCGTGGGCAGTCTGCTGTATTGCGAAGTCCACGCCCGGCACCACGGACAGGGACCGGCCGCTCACCGTGCAGGTCACGTCGGTCGTGGTGGTCACGCAGGTCGGGCCGGCCTTGTCCCAGCCCACCAGCCAACCGCCGGCGGCCGTCAGGAAGCGGGAGGCGCTGTCCACGCCGGCACCGTTGCGCGCCTGGTACGTCCGCTGCGCGTTGACGCCACTCTGCGCGGCGTTCAACGCGGTGGAGCGGGCGAGGAAGACGGCCGCGACCTGGATTGAGGCGAAGAGCAGCACCAGGATCAGCGGCATCATCACGGCCAGTTCCACCGGGTTGGCGCCCCGCTCCTGGTCGCCGGCCGCGAGGCGGCGCCGGGTGGCGTTGACCGCCCGGCTCCACCTCGGGTACGCGGCTCGACGCATCCCGGGCTACTTCGGGACCGTGTAGTCCGGGATGCCTTCCATCCAACCCTTGGCCTTGGTCAGGGCCAGTGCGGTGATGGCCATGGCGACGGCGACCAGGCCGGCGATGATCACCGCGGTGGGCACCGGGCTGTCGCCCCGTTCACCGTCCCGGCGCAGCTCGGCCAGGCGCGTCGTCACCACGACGTGCAGATAGCTGAGGATGGACATGGCGTTCTCCTTCAAGGGGGAGGGGTCAGACACGGGCGATGAACGGATAGAGGACGAACCCGAGCAGCACGAAGACGAGCAGCGCGCCCGGGATGTCGAGCTTGCTGGTCACTTGCTCGGCGCGGGCGAGGTTGTCGGTGCGGATCTGGTCGCGCAGCGAGTCGGCCCGGCTGCGCAGCGTCTCGTGCACCTGCGCGCCCTCGCTGCCGGAGGAGCGCATGATCGCGCCGACGTCGCCCAACTCCGGAATGCCGATCTTGTCGGCGAGGTCGCGCAGTTCGTCCCAGGGCGCGTGCATCTGCATCTGGGCGATCCGCAGCGACTCCTGGAGTCGGTCGAACACCCAACCGTCGCAGACCGCCGCCGCCCGCTCCAGCGACTGCACCGGCCCGTGGGCGGCGGAGAGCTGCAACGCCACCAGGTCGAGGTAGGTGCAGACGGCTTGGCGGAACTCGTCGCGGGCGGCGTTGGCCTTGGTCAGCACGGCGCGGTGCGCCAGCAGGCCGGCCAGCAGCGCCAGGCCGAGGCTGCCCAGCACCGGCACGACCACTGGGAACGGGATGCCAAGCACCCACAGCGCCACCCCGAGCACTGTCGGCGTGGCCAACCCGATCAGCGCGGAGAGCAGCACCGACAACGCGTACTGCTCGGAGGTCTGACCGATCAGGGCAAGCTGCATCTGCGGCGGCCGCAACCAGCGCGACATCCCGGTCAGCCAGTCGAGCCGCCGGGAAGCGGCCGTGGCCACCCGGCCGGTGCCCGGCGGCTGATGCAGTCGGCGCAGCGCAGGCCCGAGCGCCGGTGTCGCCGGCACCCACTCCCGGACGACCAGGAACACACCCAGACCGACCCCGGCGCCACCGCAGACCGCTAGGGCAAACTGCCAGTTCACGATCATGGGAGCCGCCTTTCGTTCGCGACTGCGGGGCTCCGCGGCGCTGCGCTCCTCGCGCTCACCGGGCTGGCCTTTCGTTCGCGACTGCGGGGCTCCGCTGCGCTGCACTCCTCGCGCTCACGCGATCACCTCGCTGGGGTTGGGCGCCGGCAGGAACCGGGCCGGCCGTTGCGGCTGGCTCATCGACCGCACCCAGGCCAGCAGGCCGATGAAGGCGGCACCGAGGGCGGCCATCACCAGCTGACCCACCGGTGTGCCGTACGGCCTGATGTACTCGGTGTTGATCAGCCCGTACGCCAGGGTCGCCAGCGTCATCCCGGTGAGGAAGCGGACAGCGAACCGGGGCTGGGTGCGCTTGGCCTCGATCTCCCGACGGGTCGCCACCTCTGCGGACGCCGCGCCGGCGATCGAACCGAGCACGTCACCCAGCCGCTCACCCCGATCCGACAGGTGCAGGATCAGCGCCGCGACCACCTGGTCGCAGACCGGGTCGGCGATCTCGTCGGCAAACGCCAACAGCGCGGAGCGGGCCATCCAGCCGGCCTGGAGGCGGGCCGCGAGCAGCCGTACCTCGTCCTCGACGCCGGGTGGCACGCTGCCGATCGTGCCGATGATCGCCTGCTGGAGGCCCTGCCCGGTGCCGGAGACGTCCTTGAGTCGGCGGGTCCACTCGCCGACCGCCTCGATCCGGGCGATCGCCCGCTGTTCGGCCTTGCCCACCCCGAAGAGCCACGGGGTGCCGGGCACCGCCACCGCCACCAGCAGGCCCACCACCGGCAACCCGGTCAGCAGGAACGCCAACGCGCCGGCGGCCAGCGCGGCCACCAGCAGCGCCTGATAGGCCCGGTGCTCGGCTGGAGTGCTGCCCGGCCCGCGCCACAGTCGGCTCAGCCCCGGCCCGCTGCCCGGCCGCGGCCCGGGGGGTCGACGGGTGCCGACCAGCGCGACCACGGCCAGCAGCAGCCCGGCCACACAGGCGGCGCCGGAGACCACCGCGATCAGTTCCAGGCTGTCGAGCATCAGATCACCGCCGGGCCAGTCGGGTCTGCCGAGGCCGCCGCCAGGCACCGGCACCGGCCTCGACCCACCGGGTCAGCAGCCGCGCGTCGTAACCCACCCGCAGCAACTGGTCGCGGACCCGCTCCGGCAGGTGCCGGGGGACCGCACGACCGTCCGGGCCAGGCCCGAAGACAGTGGTGGTGGTGATCCGACCGGCTTCGCCGGCCCCGATCACCTCCTCCACATGCGAGACGAACCGGTGCTTCCGCCCGCCGATCGCGGTCTCGTCCTCGATGGTGACGTAGACGATCAGGTCGAGCGCGTTGCCGGCCATCCGGCGAGCCTGGTCGACGGTCATCTCGCGGCCGTGCGCCAGGGCCAGCTCGACGATCCGTTCACCCACACCTGCGGCGGTACGGGCGTGGATGGTGCACATCGACCCCCGACTGGTGGTCATCGCCTGGAGCATCGGCACGATCTCCCGGGACCGAACCTCGCCCACGATGATCCGCAGGACCCCCATCCGCAGCGACAGTGGGATCAGGTCGGCGATTGTCACCTCACCGGCTGGGCGGCCGTCGAAGCCACGCTCGCCGTGACCCTCCCGGGCCTCGAAGCTCATCACCGCCCGGTGCCGCTCCCGGCGGCGGGCCGGGAGCAGCTCCCGACTCTCCTCCAGCAGCACGTACGGCTCATCCTGCGGGATCTCGTTCATCAGCGCGCGGATGACAGTGGTCTTTCCGGCGCCGGCCAACCCGGCGACCATGATGTTCAGACCGGCGCGCATCGCCGCGCGGAGGAAGTCGCGCAGCAGCGGGTCGATCATCTCGTCCAGGTCACCCCGGGCGCCCGCGAGGTCGTCGAGGCTCACGTCCAGTGTGTTGTGCTTGCGGATCACCGCGTACGGGCGGTGGCTGACCAGGAACACCGCCGCCAGCCGGCTGCCGTCGGGCAGTTGCAGGTCGAGGGTGGGCTTCACTGTCGAGAGGGACCGCTCGGTGGCACCCGCCCGACGGGCCGCCGCCTGAAGGATCTCCACCAACTCGGCGTCGCTGTCGGCGATCGGCTCGGCCCAGTCCACCCCACCGCCGTGGCGGGTGATGCGTACCTGGTCGCAGCCGAGGATGTGCACCTCCTCGATGGTGTCGTCGACCAGCAGCGTCTGTAGCCGGCCGAGCCCGACCAGCTCGGCGGTCACCTGGTCGAGCAGCAGGCGTTCATCGCCGGCGGCCATCGGCGTACCGGCCCGGCGCACCGAGTCCGCGTACGCGGCGACCACAGTGACGGCGAGTCGGGCCCGCTCGGTGTCCTCCTCGTCGGCTGTGAACTCCCGGCCGCGCTGCCAGAGGGTGAGCCGTTCGGTGAGTTCCCGGCGCAGCTCCCGGACCACCTGGAAGTCCATCCGGGCCCGGGGCGGCGACTCCGGCGGCGGGCTGGCCGCGGGCGTCGACTGCGGCTGCGGCCCGGACTGGTGGTGCCGGCCGTTCGGCACGGCCAGGGGCGGCGCGGTGGAGGTCACGGCCGGTGGCTGCTGGCGCGGATCGGTGGAGACCGGCTCAAACCGCATCCGGCACCCCCTGCTGCACGGGCCACGCCAACCGGGCCCGTCGCCGCTCCAGGAGCGCCCCGATCGGGACCTCCAGCGCGGCCGCCGCGCGCATCAGCGGCCGACCGGCCCGCACGGTCCCGCCCAGGGCGAGCACCCCGGCGGTACGCGGATCGTGCGGCAGCCGTGCGATGACCGGCAGTTTCAGGGCACGACTGATCTCGGCCCGCCCGTGCCCATCGCCGACCAGCAGCAGCCGCAGGGTGCCCGGGGGCACCCTGTGCTCGGCGAAGTCCCGTTCGATCGCGGTGACCACAGCGCGGGTGCCGGAGAGGTCCGGCAGGTTCGCCCGGGTCACCAACAGCACCACTGAGGCGGCCCGCAGCACCGGCCACGGAGGCCCGGTCACGTGCAGCCGACCACAGTCGACCAGGACGTCGTAGCCGGGGGTGCCGCGGTCGAGGGCGTCGAAGTAGTCGGCGAAGCGCTGCCAGAGCGGGGTGACGCTGCCGCCCTGGGCCGGGTCGACGAGGCCGGGCAGCAGCAGCCGTTCCCGGCGGGGGGCGTCCAGGTCGACCAACTGGGACCAGAACGCGGTCTCCAGGTTGCCGTCGCGCAACTCGCCGACGGCCAGCTCTCCAATGCCGCGCGGGCCGTCCAGCTGGCCGCCGAGGTATCCGGCGAGGACCGAGCCGCCGGCCGGGTCACATTCGGCGACCACCAGCCGCCGGTGCCAGGCCAGCGCACAGGCCAGCGCCGAGGTGGTGACGCCGGGCGAACCCTTCGCGGACACGAGCGCGATGATCGCCATCGTCAGGCCGCCTCGGTCAGTACGACGGCGAGCCGTTCCTGTGCGGCGAGCGCCACCACCGCAGGCACATCACGGGTCAGTAGCGCCAGGTACAGGACCTTGTCGTCGTTGGCCGGGCTGACCATGTCGATGACGGTGGCCGCGAACCGGGTGCCGGCGGCGGCCGCGTCCGCGTCGGCATCGTTGTCCGGAGTGCTGACCAGCAGGACCTTGTCGCCGGGGTGCAGTTCGCGGGCCGGCACCTGGGCGGTCTTCAGGCCGAGCGCGATCTGCTGCTGTCCGGGGCCGAGCAGCGGGTCGTCGGTGACCTGTCCCAGGGTGAGCAGCGTGCCCGGAAGCAGGGCGACCGCAGCCCGTTTGCCGACCACCTCGTCGAGCCGTGCGGCGGGCACCGGGCGCAACCCCTGGCCGCCGGCGACCTGCACGGTGACCAGGTCGGCTGCGCTGATCTCCCGGCCCACCTCCACCGGTCGTGCCACCGCCAGATAGCTGCCGGTGGCCCGTACCGAGGTGACCGCGAAGGCCGCGCCCAGTCCGCCCAGCGCGATCAGGAGGACGGCGAGACCGAGCAGCCCGGGACGGACCCGGCGCTGGCGGACCACTGTGGGCGGGTTGACGGGAGCGTCCACCGACGGGGTCCCGTTGCGCGTCGCGAGGCTCATCTGGTGACCACCTGAAGTTCGTTGATCCTGATCTGCACGATGCCGCTTCTCCGGGTCTGCGGGATCACCCGCCTTGTGGCGTCGCTGTTGGTCCACCAGCTCACCGTCCAGTGCGTGGTGGCGGTGACGTCGTAGGTGTCTGCCTTCGGGTAGCCCTCGTCGTAGCCGCAGTCCGGGGAGGTGGCACCCGCCCGCGTGCCTGTGGCCTTGTACTCGGTGCCGGCGTCGTCGCAGGTGACCTTCTCGCCGTTGCCCATGTCCCAGACGATCCGGTCGACCTTCGCTTCGATGTAGACGGTCAAACCCCGGTCGGACTCGTCGGCGTATATCGGGCCGAAGTAGTTCCTTCCCGCCGTTGCCCACATCCACACGGGCAGGCCGACCAGGCCGGGGCCGATGTTCCTGCGGGGTGCCACCTTCAGCCGGGCCGGCAACAGACTGATCGACGCCAGGGCGCGACGGGCCAGCTCCTCCGGGTTCGGCGGCGCGCCGAAGCCGGCCGGCGGATCGGCCAACGACACCACGTCCTGGGCACCCAGGTCGCCGCCGTTGCAGGTTTGCAGGTACCACTGCTCACCCTCGGGGGGCTCGACCGGCCCCTCGGTCGGCTTGTAGTAGCACCCGTCGCCGTTGTTGAACCAGCCAAGGTCCTCGTCGTAACAGGGGATGGTCCGCCCGTTCCACTGGCAGACGCCGCCACCGCCACCGCCGCCGTCGTCCCCGCCCCCACCGTTGTCCCCGCCGCCTCCAGGATCACCGGGGTTGCCGGGTTCGTCGTCCCAGACGCTGCAGTCGGGTTGGTCGGGTGGGCAGCCCGCTCCCGGGTCGGCCCGTAGGGCGGCGGTGGCCGGCGGGGCCGCACCGACTGCCAGCAGGAGCGTGAGGGCGAGCCCGGCGAGCGCCCGTCGGGTTGTCGCGGCCCGGCTCAGCACGGCTGGTCCCGGTGCGTCGCGCCGTAGTTGATCAGCCAGCGACCGTCGGGATAGCGGGTCGCGGTGGCGGTGGAGAGGTGTCTGCCGCCACCGCTGCCCGGGACCGAGCGCTTGTCCTTGGCGTAGACCAGCCGGTAGCCGGTCGTGTCCAGGCAGTCCTGGATCTCCACGGTTGCCGGCTTCGCGTCCAGGCTGACGGCGGTCACGGTCGGGTCGGACTTGAACGTCCCGGTACGCATAGCGCCGTGCTCCTTAGCCTCGCGAATGGACACTCGAACCCGGGTCAAAAGTGGATCACCGAGGAACCGGGACAGTTCCGGCGAACGCGGATCACTGCGCAGGCCCGCCGTGCGCGAGGCCGCGAGATACCCGGAGTACGCGTCAAGTGCCGCCTTTTCGGCAGCGCGTCGTTCGACGTCGGAATCGGTTTGGGGTCCGTTGTCGCGGACTTCCGTCGGCCGTTCGACCGTTTCCCGTCCGCTGGCGCAGGCGGTGACCGGCATCGCCGCCACACCCACCAGCAGGCAGATTGCCGCTCTTCTGAGCTGCCGTCCGCGCACCGTCGAGCCTCCTCGTGGTCGCCCGGGGCGGTGACGGTTCACCGCCGTCGGGCATGCGGAAGCGCGCCCGGATCAGCACATCCGGAGCCGTTCATTGCGCTTCTGCATTCACCGTTACGGATCTTCTACAAATTCGGGGTCCTGTGTCGTCCGATGGTGAAGGTGAGGCTTGCGTCACACCCAAGGGGCGAGCATAGGCTGACGTTCGCCGATGCAACAGAGGCAATTCAAGCGAACACTCAGCGTGATGACAGGTGGTGGTGGCGGGTGTCCAGACTGCTCCCCGGGCAATGGGCGAGGGAACTGTCGTTGTTGATGGGGCACCTTCGGGCCGCATTGGTCCACCGGAGTCGCGCCACCGGTCCCGGGAGTGGGACATCGCGGTCTCATCCCGGCATTCGGCCGGCATCGGCACCCTGTCGGCGGGCCGCCTCGTCCAACGGCGCGCCTGACTCGGAAGCGGTCAAAAGCGCCCACGCAGACTCCGGTCGGCAGGTCGCTTTCTGCGCCATCCGCTACACCATAGCGAGCGTTCAATCACGATCCGTGTTCACCATCGCGAGGGGGCAGTTGGCCGCAGTGGAGGCGACATGGCGCTGACCGGCCCTCCGGCGGCCATCCCCGGTCGGGAGGACCAACCCGATCGGAGCCCGGCACCCCCGCCGTCAGGTGATGCGGCGGAACCCGTCCGCCAGGCAACGCCTGCTCCGCCGAGCGAACGACCGGCGGGCCTCGCCTCGGCGGTGGCACGCACCCGGGTCTCGACAGTGTTAGCGATTCTCGCGATCAGCCCGCTGATGCGGTTGGCCGCGCTGCGCTACGCCGTACCCCCGGGTCTGCCCAGCCGGAGCGGCTGCGACGCCTGCGGCGCGCCGGTCGGCCTGACCCGCCCCTGGCCTGCGCTGGGCCCGGCAGCCCGGTGCGGCCACTGCCGCGCCCGGGTCGGCCAACCGCCGGCCACCGTCGAGCTGGCCGTGCTCGCGGCGGCGTTGCTGCTGGCGCTCGCCGGTCCGCCGGGCGGGGCGCTGCCGGCGCTGATCTGGTGGCTCGGCTGGACCATCCCGGCGATCCTCGTCGACCTGGCCGTGCACCGGTTGCCGGACCGGCTCACAGTGCCCGCGGCGGCCGGGACCTGGCTGCTGCTCGGCGTGGCCGCGCTCGACGCCGACCCGGGGCACTGGCTGCGAGCCGTCATCGGCGGCACCGGGCTGGCGCTCTTCTTCGCCAGCACCGCCCTGCTGCTCGGCCGCCGCGGCTTCGGACTGGGCGACGCCAAGCTGGCGCTCAGCGTCGGCGCGCTGCTCGGCTGGCACGGCTGGCCGGTGCTGCTGTTCGGGCTGGTACTCACCTTCGGGCTCTCCGCCCTGGTGAGTCTGGGCCTGCTGGCCACCCGCCGCGCCAACTGGAGCACCCACCTGCCGTTCGGCCCGTTCCTGCTGCTCGGCACAACGGCCGCCCTCCTACTGGCGACCTGACCCGCCCGGTCCGAGCGGCGAGGGGGCGTCGGTGGTCAGGGGCGGGAGCGGCTGGCCAGTTTGGGGACCGGGCTGTCGGGACGGTTGGCCCAGCGGCGAAGGACCTCGCTGGTCGGGCGGGCCAGCAACGGGGTGACCACCACGGCCACCAGGGCGCCGAACAGCACTCCCGCGATCACATCGTGCGGGTAGTGCACGCCCACGAAGACCCGGGAGAAGGCGCCGAGCGCGGCCAGGGGCAGCGCGATCAGTCCGAGTCGGCGGGAGAGCAGCAGCGTGGTGACCGCCAGCGCGCCGGCGATGGTGGCGTGGTTGCTCGGGAACGACCAGTCACCCGGCGGTGGGCAGGCGCCAGCGATGATCTCCCGACCGATCGTTCGGCAGGGGCGATCCTGGTCCACCACGGTCTTGAAGAACTCGCTGCCCACGTACGCCAGGAGGGCCGGCACCGGCGAGATCAGGGCGAGTGCCCGGTCGTGCGGGCCGCCGGACCGGCGGCTCAGCGCTGCCATCACCAGCAGCGCGCCGAGCAGCAGGATCACCCCCTCGGTGGCGTGTCCGACGAACCACTGCACCGGCTCTGGGCTGGCGGCGGCGGCGTCGACGACGTCGCGGTACCACTCGGCGCTGATCTCCGGAACGTCCGTGCTGCCGTTGTTGACCATGCATCACCTCACTTCACGTTCATACCCTGTTCACCTTGGGCACACCCTAGGAACGCGCCAGAGGGCATCGCTGCTGTCGAAGGTCGGGTGGTCTGTCAGACCTTCGTCCAGGATTCGCACAGCCGGCTCTGGTTGGCTGTCGCAGGACGTCGACATCGACAGGAGGCCTCGTGCAGACCGGTTCGGCCACCGATCAACCGCAGTCCACCGCCGCTACGGCGGACGAGGAGACCTGGCGGATCCGGCGTACGGCGGCCGACGTGGACCGGCTCGGCGAAACCGAGTCGATCTTCGCGTTGGGCAACGGGTGGATCGGTTGGCGTGGGGTGCTCGACGAGGGTGCTCCGTGCGGGATGCCAGGCAGTTACGTCAGTGGCTTTCACGAGCGGCGCGAGCTGAGCTATCCCGAGGAGGGGTACGCGTTTCCGTCGGCCAGCGACACCGTCATCAGCGCACCGAACGCCGCGCTGATCCGGCTCTGGGTCGAAAACGAGCCGCTGGATCTCCGGACCGGGACGCTGCGCAGCCATGAACGGGTGCTCGACCTGCGTACCGGCGTGCTGCGCCGGGAGACCGAGTGGATTTCACCGGCCGGGCGGGGCGTACGCATTCGCAGCACCCGGTTGGTGTCCCTGCCGCGTCGTCCGGTGGCCGCCGTCCGGTACGAGGTCGAGCCGCTGGACGCCGCCATCGAGCTGCGGGTCTGCTCGGACCTGCTGGCCAACGAGAAGGTGCCGGAGCGTTCGGACGACCCTCGGGCCGCCTCGGTGCCCACCGACCCGCTGACCGCCGAGACGTACCGTGCGACAGGCCTCGACGGGGTGCTGGTGCACCGCACCGAGCGCAGCAGCCAGCGAGTCGCGGTCGCGGTCAGTCACCTGCTGGAGGCCCCGGGCACGGTGACCACCGGCGGTGACTGCACCCCGGACCGGGTACGGCTGACCGTGACAGGTCGCCTGCACCCGGGGGAGCGGTTGCGGCTGACGAAGTTCGCCGCCTACGAGTGGGCGGCGGTCGACGCGACGCCCGCCGACCAGTTGGCCGACCTGGTCGCCGCCGAGGCGGACGCTGCGCGCGCGGACGGCTTCGACGCCCTGCTCACCGACCAGCGCGCCGCCCTGGATGCGGCCTGGCAGGTCGCCGACGTGCAGCTCGACGGCGATCCGGAGCTTCAGCAGGCCGTTCGGTTCGCGATGTTCCACCTGATCCAGGCCGGTCGGCCGGACTCCGACCGCACCATCTCGGCCAAGGGGTTGACCGGCAACGGCTACGACGGGCACGTCCTCTGGGACACCGAGAGTTACGTCCTGCCGGTGCTCACCTACCTGGCCCCGACGGTGGCCCGCTCGGCGTTGAGTTGGCGGCACGCCCACCTTCCGGAGGCGCGGGAGCGGGCGACCGAGCTGCGGTTGACCGGCGCGACCTTCCCGTGGCGCACCATCGGCGGCCAGGAGAGCTCCGGCTACTGGCCGGCGGGCACCGCTGCGCTGCATGTCAACGCCGACATCGCCGACGCGGTGCTGCGCTACCTGGCGGCAACGGACGACCAGCGGTTCCTGGCCGAGGCGGGGCTGGAACTGCTGGTGGAGACCGCCCGGCTCTGGCACGGCTTCGGCCACTGGTCGGACGAGGGCGACTTCCACCTGCACGGGGTGACCGGCCCGGACGAGTACGCCGCGCTGGTCGACGACAACATGTTCACCAACCTGATGGCGAAGCGCAATCTGCGCGGCGCGGCGGACGCCGCCGAGGGACATCCCGAGCTGGCCGGCCGGCTCGGCGTGGACCGCGACGAGGTGGCCGGCTGGCGGGCCGCCGCCGACGCGATGGCCATCCCGTACGACCGCGAGCGTGGGGTGCACCAGCAGGCCGCCGGCTTCACCGAACAGCCCGAGTGGGACTTCGCGAACACCGGCGAGGACGACTACCCGCTGCTGCTGCACTTCCCGTATTTGGAGCTGTACCGCAAGCAGGTGGTGAAGCAGGCCGATCTGGTGCTGGCCATGCAGCTCTGCCCCGGCGAGTTCACCGCCGACGAGAAGGCCCGCAACCTGGCCTACTACCAGGCCCGCACGGTCCGCGACTCGTCGCTGTCGGCGGCACCGCAGGCCGTGCTGGCCGCCGAGGTCGGGCACCTGGATCTGGCGTACGACCTGTTCGCCGAGTCTGTCCTTCAGGACCTGGCGGATTTGGGCGACAAGACCGCCGACGGGCTGCACCTGGCCTCGCTGGCTGGCGCGTGGCTGGCGCTGGTGCAGGGCTTCGGTGGGCTGCGCGACGACCGGGGGGTGCTCTCCTTCGACCCCCGGCTGCCGCGTCGGATCGACCGGCTGGCGTTCAGCCTGCGCTGGCGCGGCCACCGGCTGCGGGTCACGTTGACTTCGGCCGAGGCCCGCTACGAGCTGCCCGACGCCGCCGCGGATGCCGAGGTCGAGCTGTGGCACCACGGCGAGTCGCTGCGGATCACCGTCGCGGAACCGGTCACCCGGCCGATGCCGCCGGTGCCCGACCCCGGCCCGGAGCCACCCTCCCCGCCCGGTCGCCGCCCCACCCGCCGCTCAGCCGACTGAGCCGCCCCGACCGGCTCAGGGGCCGCCACGGCTTCGGCTCAGGTAGGCGCGGGCTTCAGCTCAGGTCGGGGCGGGACCGCCGGCCATCCGCTCGCGGACGGCCTCCAGCGCTTCGAAGGCGTACGCCCAGTTGTGGCACTTGAAGCTGCGCAGACCGTCGATCGCTGTGTGACAGTCGGAGCAGCGCACCCCGGCGATGGCATCCGGGATCTCGGTGTTGACGTATTTGCGCTCGCCCAGGATGACCGTGGCGATCATGGCCTTGTCGTGCAGGCCGGAGAGCGCCGACGAGACGATGTCGTACCAGGTGACCCGCCGGCGGCACTTCGGGCAGTCGGGTTCGTCGCCGCTGACCCAGAGCGGGGCGCCGATGCTGCGCGCCGGCATGCCGAGCAGTTTCTCCAGCCGCCGGACGTCCGACTCGGGGGTGGTCCAGCGGTGTCGGCCGGGCAGTGATGCGGGCGAGTCGTACACGGCGCGGAACAGGTCGTGGTCGACCTGCACGGTCTCGCGCTGAGCGGTCATCGGCGTCCCTCCTCGTTGAGTCGGTGCCCCCACCGTGGTCAGCGGTGACCATGGGCGCAGCCGGATCAACGACACGAGGGGTCAGCGGGTCATCGCCGCGGGTGTTAGACATCGAGTTCCGCGCCCGCCGCCGAAGGGATCCCGCATGACCGATCAGCCGGTACCTGACGTCACCACCAGACCCAACGTCGCCCGGATGTACGACTACTTCCTCGGGGGCAGCCACAACTTCCCGGCCGACCGGGCCGCCGCCGACCGGGTGCTGGAGATCTTCCCGGAGACCGGGGTCGCCGCTCAGACCAACCGGCACTTCCTGCGCCGAGCCGTCCGGTACGCCGCCGAGCAGGGCGTACGCCAGTTCCTGGACATTGGCGCCGGGTTGCCCACCCAGGACGCCGTGCACGAGGTGGTGCGGGCCGTGGCGCCCGACGCGCGGGTGGTCTACGTCGACTACGACGAGGTGGCCGTCGGGTACGCCCGGCAGTTGCTGACTGGCGTACCCGGCACCGCTGTCGTTCAGGGCGACCTGCGGCGGCCGGACGAGCTGCTGGCCCACCCGGGCGTGCGGGCCACTCTCGACCTGGACCAGCCGGTGGCGGTGCTGCTCCTCGCGGTGCTGCACTTCGTGCCGGACCAGGACGACCCGTGGGCGGCGATCGCCCGGCTGCGCGACGCCACGGTGCCCGGCAGTCACCTGGTGCTGTCCCACCTGACGTTGGACGGCATCGCGCCGGAGTTGGCCGAGCGCGGCCAGGCGGTCTACCGCAACAGCAGCGCCCCGCTGGTGCCCCGGACGCGCGCCGAGACGGCACGCTTCTTCGCCGGGTACGACCTGGTGGAACCCGGCCTGGTCGCCGCCACCCGGTGGCGACCGGACGGCGACCCGGAGACCGTGGACGCCCACGGGTACGCGGGGGTCGGCGTCCGCCGCTGACAGCGCTTTCGCCTGCGGTGGCCGGCTTCGGGTGGTACGACGGACGCAGGGCGTGCGTCGGCGGGAGGAGCGCCGATGGCGAGCAGACCCGAACGGCTGCTGCGGGGCGGTGACTCGCCGCTGAGCGCCTCGTTCCTGGAGCTGTTCTTCGATCTGGCGTTCGTGCTCGCGCTCAGTCAGCTGGCCGCCCACCTGCTGCACGACCTCAGCCTGGCTGGCACGCTGCACACCGCAGTGCTGTTGACCGGGATCTGGTGGATCTGGGTGACCACCACCTGGTTCGCGGACTGGTACGACCCGGAGAGCCCGGCGGTGCGGTGGCTGCTGGTCGGTGCCGCGCTGGGCAGCCTGCTGGCCGGGGTGGCGATCCCGCAGGCGTTGGACGGGCGGGGCCTGCTCTTCGCCGGAGCGTACGTCTCGGTGCACATCGCCCGAGGCATCTTCACCGTTCTCGCGCTCCGCGGTCACCCGCGGCAGCGCCGGGCGCTGCGCATCCTCTGCTGGTTCAGCGTCTCCGCCGTACCGTGGTTGGCCGGTGGGTTTCTGCCGGAGTGGCGGACGCCGCTCTGGCTGCTCGCCCTCGCCATCGATCTCATCGGTCCACGACTTGGCTGGCCCACTCCGCTGATGGGCCGGACCGGGCCGCAGGAGTTGCACCTGGCCGGTGAGCACTTCGCCGAGCGGTACCAGCAGATCATGATCATCGCGCTTGGCGAGCTCGTCCTGGTCGCTGGTCTCTCGTACGCCAGCACCGACCTCGCCCTGCCGCAGACCGCCGCTTTCCTGTTGGTCTTCGCGGCCGCGGTGCTGATCGGTCTGCTCTACGTCACGCCCGCCGGCCAGCGCCTCGGCCCGGCCATCGAGCACGCCGACCCATCCCGGCTCGGGGTCGTCACCGGATACCTGCACCTGGTGATGATCGCCGGGCTGGTGGTCACCGCCGTCGGCGCCGAACTCAGCATCGCGCACCCCCTGCGAACCGGTGACAGGACCGCGGTTCTGGTCATCCTGAGCGGCCCGTTGCTGTTTCTGGCCGGGCGGATCCTCTTCTCGGCGGCGATCCACCGGCGACTCTCCTGGCCCCGGGTTGCCGCCCTGGTCGTGCTGACCGGTGCGGCGGCCGTCGTGCGGCTGCCGCTGTTGGCGGTCAGTGCGGTCGCCACCGGTGTGGTGCTCGTGGTGGTCGTCCTGGACCACGCCGGCATCCGCTCCTACCGCCGCCGAGCTGGCGCGTAGTCGAGAAGCCTGACTAAAGTCAGGTATATGGACTCAGCTCTCATCGCCGCGGTGCGGCGGTTCAACCGGACGGTCACCCAACGGGTGGGTGCGCTCGACGACGAGTACATGGCCCAGGGGCGCCCCCTGGGGCAGGCCCGGCTGCTCTGGGAGATCGGCCCCGCCGGTGCCGAGATCGCCGCCCTGCGGGCCCGGCTCGGCCTGGACTCCGGATATCTCAGCCGACTCCTGCGCACCCTGGAGAACGACGGCCTCGTCGCTGTGGGGCCAGCCGACCGAACCGGCGGCGACGGCCGCGTCCGCGTCGCCACCCTCACCGACGCCGGCCGGACCCAGTGGGCCGACCTCGACCAGCGGTCGGACGATCTCGCCGCCTCGATCCTCGAACCGCTCACCGAACACCGCCGTGAACGACTCGTCACCGCCATGGCCGAGGTCGAACGGCTGCTCATCGGCTCGATGGTCGTCATCGAGCCATGCCCGCCGAGCGACCCGCGAGCCCGCGCGTGCCTGCGGGCCTACGCCCGCGACATCGCGCGACGATTCGACGACGGGTTCGACCCCGAACTGAGCAAACCGGTCCACGACGATGCGCTCGTCCCGCCCAACGGGGTGCTCCTGCTCGCCACCCTCAACAGCGAACCGATCGGCTGCGGAGCAGTCAAACTCCACAGCGACGCGCCCGCCGAGATCAAACGCGTGTGGGTGGACGACACCGTACGTGGGCTCGGCGTGGGGCGGCGGCTGCTGGGCGAGTTGGAACGGTACGCCGCCGAGCGCGGCGCGACCGCCGTCCGGCTGGACACCAACCGCAACCTCACCGAGGCGATCGCCCTGTACCGGGCGACCGGTTACCGGGAGATCGAGGCGTACAACACCGAGCGCTACGCCCACCACTGGTTCGAGAAGCAGTTGGGGCACTGACGGCCCCCAACCGTCCGGTGATCAGGCGCCGCGTACGCGGCGGCTACAGCCGCTCGAAGCTCTCCATGCCGGCGAGTTTCAGCACCTCGGTCCGGGTCGCCGGGCATTCCTTGCGGGTCTGGTCGTCGATCTCACGGCCGTTGGGCACCGGGCCCTGCTTCTCGTACCAGGAATAGAGGTTCACGGTGAGGTTCGCCATCGCGCCCGTCTCGGACCCGATCCCCTTGAGGGTCGGCACCTGGCCGTCCAGGTAGGCGCACACTTCCTTCGCCGACACCGGGGACCCGCCGGCCGGAGCGGATACGGCCGCGCCGGTCGGTCGTGTCGTGTCTGGCGCCGCAGCGGGCTCGGGCGCGTCGGCCTCGGTGCACGCGGTCAGGGCGAGCACGAGGCAGAGGGCTGGTGCGAGCGGTCGGAACGTACTCATTGGCTCTTGTCCTCACGGGGTTCGTGGTGGGTGGGGGTTTCGGCGGCGTTCGCGGTGACGAGCCAGAGGCCGGTGGGCAGCCGGTAGCCGACGCCAGGCTCACGGAACCGGCCGAGCAGCCGGGCGACCCCCGCCCGGGCCGAAGCCTGACCAGCCGGCGGAGCCGTCCGGTACGCGGCACCGGCCGGGCCGACCTCGATGAGCCATTCGGCCACCGCGTCGGCGTCGTCCGGAGTTTCCAGTGCGACATCGCACTGTGCGATCGTGACGGCGGTGAAGCCGGCGGTGGTGAGGATCCGGACGAGCCGCGCCGGGTCGGCGAACGCGAACGGGCCGGGCTCGTCACCGACCGGGAGCGGTGGTAACGGCCCGAGATGCGGCGCGGCGCCGAGCATCGCCGCGGACAGCCACGGGTTGACGCCGCCGTCGCGGAAGACGGTCGCGGCGAGGCGCCCTCCCGGGCGTAGTGATCGCCGGATCGTGCGGCAGCCGGCAACAGGGTCCGCCAACAGCATCAGGGTCATTCGTGAGAACGCCGCGTCGAACGGGGCACCAGGCACGACATCGAGAGTCTCGATGTCGGCCACGTGGAATCGGATGCCCGGGTACCCGTCGGTGGGGAACCGGCGCCGAGCGGCGGTCACCATCGCCTCGTCGATGTCGACACCGATCGCCGTGCCGGTCCCGCCGACCGCGGCGGCGATCTCGGCAGTGGTGCCGCCGCAACCGCAGCCCACATCGAGGATCCGCTCGGCGGGCCGTGCGGCCAGTCGGTCCATGGCCGCCGCTCCCAGCGGCCGACCGGTCTCGTCCTGCCGATCGGCGTGGCGAATCCAGCCAGCTGCCGCTCCCGCCCAGAAAGCGGCGCCGCGGGCCCGCAGGCTGGCGGTGTCGGTCATCAGAACGGCATCTCGGCGCCGTCGACGCTCATCGAGCGGAAGTGAGCCGCCTTCGTCGGGTCGAAGCCGTCCTCCTGTGCCGCCAGGCCAGCAGCCCGGACCAGCCGTTCGGACTGGAACCGGCGGAATGCCGCTTCGTCCTGCCAGACGTTGATGATCCGCCAGCCGTCCTCCATCGGCCCGGCGACATGGGCGAGGAGGCCCGGCGGTCGGTCCGGTCCGAGGTGTCGTTCCACCTGGCGGTATTCCGCCTCGCTGACGCCGGGCATCTCCTGCAACACACCGAACGGCATGACCGTCACCTCTCGATAGAGTGAGCCTCTATCCAATAGAGCACTACACTTGAGAGGTGGTTGTCAAGAGACGTTATGACTCTTCCCGCCGACAGGAGCAGGCCCGACAGACCCGGCGAGCGATCCTCGAAGCGGCTGGCCGGCTGTTCGTCGACCCGGGCTACGCGGCCACACCGCTGACAGCTGTCGCCATGGAAGCCGGCGTCGCGGTCCAGACCCTGTACGCGGTGTTCGGCAGCAAACGGCAACTGCTCTCCCAGCTGGTCGACGTCACCCTGGCCGGCGACGACGAACCGGTGGCCCTGCCGGACCGGCCCTTCGTCGCCGAGATCCGCGCCCTCACCGACCCTCGGGCCAAGCTCGCCCGCTACGCCCACCACCTGGCCGAGGTCAACGCTCGGCAGGCCCAGGTGATGCTCGCGCTGGCCGGTGCCGCCACTGCCGATCCGGACGCCGCCGAGATCTGGCGCAAGAACGTCGACGACCGCCGCCGCGGCATGGCCATGTTCGCCGCCGAACTCGTCGGCACGGGAGGCGTACGCCCCGGCCTGGGCGTCGATCAGGTGGCCGACATCCTCTGGTTGGCCCAGGACGTCCGCAACTTCGACTGGCTCGTCCGGCAACGCGGATGGGCGATCGAGCAGTACCAGCGGTGGTACGTGGACACGGTCGGCGGCGCGATCATCGCCGGCACCGAATAGCGGAGAGCGCTGGTCATGGCGTGCTGTGGTCACCTGGCCCGCCGACCCGGCGGGCTATTCGACGGGGTGGAGACCCTGCGCGATGCCGGCGAAGGAGCGGATGAGTTCCGTCTCGCCGCCGGTACGCCAGATCAGCCCCCACCGGCCCGGCGGGGCGTCGTGGATGGGCACGTAGGCGATGTCCGGCCGCGCGTAGTAGCGGGCGGCCTGGGCGTGCACCGGCGAGACGGCTTCGCCGGTGACGAGGATCGGGATCATCTCCTGGAAGTTGGAGACCGACGGGCCGATCGGAATCAACCGTCCGCTGGGTGTGCGTACGGGCACCAGGATCTCCCGCCAGTAGTCCGGCCGGGCCCCGCCCATGACCGTCTCGTCCGCCAGATCCTCGTAGGAGACCGACGTCCGGCCGGCCAGCCGGTGGGTTGCCCCGACGGCCAGCACGATGGGTTCGGTATAGATCACCGGGCCGACGGTGAGGTCCGGCTCCTTGACCGGCAGCCACACGATCTGCACGTCGATGTCACCGGCGCGCAGCCGACCGAAGGGATCGCCGAAGTCGACGTGCCGGAGCTGCACCTCGCAATCAGGGTGGTCCTTGGCGAACCCGTCGAACAACTCGCGGAAATCGTGGAGGTTGACGGCGATCGACCCGACCCGCAGCACCCCGGTCTTGCCGCGGGCGGCGAGCCTGGCCCGGTCCATCCCCTCGTGCAGACCTCGGTACATGGGCTGAATGTCGTCGAAGAGCCGTTGGCCGATCGGTGTGAGTGCCACCTGCCTGTTGTTCCGCTCGAACAGCGCGGCGCCGATCCGACGTTCCTGCTTCTTGATCGCCTGGCTGACCCGGGCCTGGGTCACGTGCAGCCGCTCGGCGGTGCGGGTGAAGTGCAGTTCCTCCGCCAGGGTCAGAAAGATCTCGATGTCGCGGAGTTCCATGTACTGTTCCCGATCTACCCATTAGCGAAGGGTTATGGCACGTAACCAGTTTTGATCTTGTACCCCGGTGCCTCGCCGGGCAGGCTGATGGACGTTGCCGCCGAACAGCATCTGGCAGCCTGAACGAGGAGATCGTCGTGCGCAAGCTCGTGTATTACATCGCCACCACCCTGGACGGCTTCATCGCCGGCCCCGACGGCGCCGACCCCACCGGCCCCGGCGGGTTCTGGCCCGTCCCGGACGACTACCTGCACCATCTCGTGAGCGAATATCCGGAGACGCTCCCCGGTCCGGCCCGGCAGGCGTTCGGCATCACCGACCAGGGCAGCCGGTTCGACACCGTGCTGGAAGGGCGCCACTCGTACGAGGTGGGCCTGAAGGCCGGCGTGACCGACGCGTACCCGCACCTGCGCCACCTGGTGTTCTCCCGCACGCTGGGCAGCAGCCCGGACCCGGCCATCGAGGTCATCGGCCAAGACCCGATTGCCACCGTACGAGAGCTGAAGCGGCACGACGGCAAGGACGTCTGGGTGATCGGCGGCGGCGCACTGGCCGGTGCCCTCTACCCCGAGATCGACCAGCTGATCATCAAGCTCGCCCCGTTGACCATTGGCGCCGGCATCCCGCTCTTCGGCCGCGACGCCGTCTTCGCACCACGCACCTGGCGCCTGACCGACCACACCGTTCTGGACAGTGGCGCTCTCTTCCTCACCTACACGCGCACACAGACCGGAAACGAGCCCGCATGAGCACGTCCAATGACACCGTCACGATCCGTCCCATCACCGGGCCGGACGAGATCGCCCTGTTCAACCGTCTGCCGTACACCATCAATCACGAGCTCGACGACGACCTTGCCGACAAGCGCCGCCGACCGGAGTGGATGTGGGTGGCAGTGCGCGGCGATCGACTGCTGGCCAGGGTCGCCTGGTGGGGCCGCAGCGGCGACGACACTCCGCTGCTGCTGGACATCCTCGACGTCGACGACACCGCCGAGGACCTGACCGAGGTGGCACAGGCGTTGTACGAGACCGCCGCGAAGCAGGTCCTGGCACCCGGCGAGGTCCCTCCCGAATACGGCCGCTTCATCCCGGCGGACTGGCGCGAGAACCCGGACACCTACCGGGCGGTGCGTACCAGGATGGGCGTCCTCGAGAGCACCGGAGCACGGCTGACTGTCGAACGCCTACGCCTGGAGTGGCGCCCCGCAGCCGGCCTGCCCACGCCCGACCGGCGACTGGCCTTCCGCCCGGCCCTGGACACCGACGAGCTGGTCGCGCTGATGACCCGCGCACTGGACGGGACCCTGGACGCGCACAGCCGTACCGACCTGGCACAGATGTCGCCCCACGAGGCCGCGCTCAAGCACTACGAGCAGGAACTGGCCACGTACTCCAGCCCTCGTGAGTGGTGGCGCATCGGCACGTTGGGCGAGAACGGCGAGCCCGTCGGGTTCGTCGTTCCGGCCCGCAACGCCTACCACCCGGTGATCGCCTACCTCGGCGTCGTTCCGGAGCACCGGGGCCACGGGTACGTCGACGGCCTCCTCGCCGAAGGCACCCGGACCCTGGCCGCCGAGGACGTCCCACGCATCCGGGCGGCCACCGACCTGGGCAACGTACCCATGGCAAAGGCCTTCGCCCGCGCCGGTTACGTCAACTTCGAGCGGGCCATCAACATGGCCTGGTAGCGCGAGCGGCCGGCTGCCCCCAATCAGCCCTTCACCGCGCCCGCGGTGAGCCCTTCGGTCAGGAAGCGCTGCCCGAGGGCGTACATGATCACCACGGGGATGCTGACGAGCAGCGACGCCGCGGCGAGTTGTCCTTGCGGCACGACGTCTCCGGCGATCATCGATTGCATCCCCACCGGGAGCGTCTTGTACTCGTCTTTCGTGATGAACACGAAGGCGAAGAGGAACTCGTTCCAGGCGTTGGTCAGGGTGAAGAGCGCGACCGCCAGCAGCCCTGGCTTGGCCAGCGGCAGCACCACCCGGCCGAACGCCTGGATGCGGCTGCAACCGTCGACCAGCGCGGCCTCCTCCAACTCGATGGGGATCGACGAGAAGTACCCCACCAGCAGCCAGGTGGCGAACGGCAGCGTGAAGGTCGGGTACGTCACCACCAGGGACCACAACGAGTCGGTGAGCCGGGCGCCGATGAGCATCTGGTACAGCGGGATGAACAGCAGCGCGCCCGGCATCACGTAGGTGAGCAGCACCGTGACGGTGAAGCCCTGCGCCCCGCGGAACCGCAGCCGGGCCAGCGCGTACCCCGCAAGAGCGGCGCAGACCAGTGCCACAGCTGTCGACGCCGCGGACACCAGCAGGGTGTTGAGATACCAGCGACCGAACGGCTGGTTGTCGAACAGGGCGCCGAACTGCTCAAGCGTCCACGGCGTCGGCCACAGGTCGTCGGTACGCATGACGACCTGGCCCTCGGACTTGAAGGCCGTGACGGCGATCCAGTACAGCGGGCCCAGCACGAAGAAGAGCAGGCCGGCCAGCGCGGCCCAGGAACCCAGGCCCGACACCGCTGACGACGAACGGCGACCACCTCGGGACTGAAGGGTCGAGACCACCTGGCCGACCCCCGCCGCGATGAGCAGGATCACGCCGAGGACCACCGCCGCCTTCCAGAAGATCTGCGGTGACGCCCAGGCCAGCAGGCCGGTGACCAGCGCGGTGACGACCCACGGCAGCGCCTTGCGCGCCGTTCCGGCCCACCGCCGTGCCCCGATCCACCGCGCTGTCCGGCGTCGCCGGGGGAGTCTGATGTTGGTGTCCTGGCGCAACAACCGGACCAGGACGAACACCAGCCCGCCGATGATCGGCAGCATGACGAGCGTGACCGCCGCGCCCGCGCCGTACTGGAGCTGCAGGATGGCCTTCGAGTAGGCGATGAGCACGTACGGCGCTGTCACGTCGCCCGGGCCGCCCTGCGTCAGCAACCAGACGAGGTCGAAGTTGTTGAACGTCCAGATCGACGACAGGGTCACCGTCACGGTGATCACGTGGCGCAGTCCGGGCAGCGTCACGCTTCTGAACCGCTGCCACGCCGAGGCGCCGTCGATGGTCGCCGCCTCGTAGAGGTCCGCCGGGATGGCCTTCAACCCCGCGAGGAAACACACGGTGAAGAACGGCACCCCCTTCCAGACGTTGACGAGGATCACCGACGGCATGGCCAGCGACGGGTCGGACAGCCAGCCCGCGGGCCAGCTGTCGACCAGGTGCGCGCTGGCCAGCAGCGGCCCGATTCCGGTGGCGGTGAGCAGCGTGTTGACGCTGCCGAAGATCGGGTCGAGCAGCGCACGCCAGCTGAACGCCGTCACCACCGTCGGCACCACCCACGGCACCAGGAGCAGCCCGGCCAGCACGGCCCGCCCACGGCGGCGATGGTGCAGCAGCAGGGCTGCGGCCAACCCCAGTACGACCTTGAAAACCTCGGCGTACGCGGTGAAGACGAACGAGTTCACCACGCCGGTGTGGAACTGGTCGTCGCCGACGAGCGCGAGGTAGTTGTCCAGGCCGACGAAGACGCTGTCCTGCCCGTGCCGTTCGGTGGTGCTGGTGATGATCGATCGGGCGATCGGCACGAGAACGAGCCCGCCGACCAGCACGGCCATCGGCGCCAGGAACAGTGCCGCGAGTCGCCAGTCGCGGCCCAGCCGCCGTTGGACCGCGGTGAGGGAGCCAGGCCCCGACGGCGGGGATTTCCTCGCCGTCGGGACCCGCGCAGGACGAACCGACCTCACTGCGGCAGCCCCTGCTGGTTGAAGATCTGCACCATCTTCGCGTGGGCGGCCGTCACGGCCTGCGCCGGCGCCGCTCCCTGCACGACCTGCTGCATCATGTCGGTGAGGACGTAGGCCGAACCCACCGCCTGCTGGCCCGCGCTGGCCTTCTGCGGGAAGGCCAGGCCGTTCTTCGTGTTCAGCGGCAGCTTCAGTTCAGTGATCTTGCGCAGCATGGGGAACGCCGGGTCGCCGCTGGTGAAGAAGGGGTCGGCGTCCCAGACCTTCTCCCAGGCAGGCATCACCAGGCCGGGTGCCTCCTTCGCCACCCCGAGCAGCGCGGGCGCGCTCACCAGGTACTGCGCCAGGAGCTTGGCGAGCGCCGGGTTCTTGGCGCCCTTGAAGACGACGAAGCCCTGCGACTGGCCGAGCAGCAGCGGATTGTCGGTCGCTGGCCCGATGCAGTCGGAGAACACGTGGGTGTTCGCGTGCACCGGGTTCTTCTTGGTCCTGGAGTCCGCGTAGACGCTGAACTGGTTGCGGGTGTAACCGAGGATCCCGGCGAGCCAGTTCTCGTTGTTGCTGGTGTCGGTCCAGCTCGCGATCCCCGGCGGCAACATCGGCTTGTACTTGGGGTTGGTGTAGATGTCGCCGAGGAAGGTCACCGCCTGCACCGTCTCCGGTGAGTTGAAGGTGACCTTCCGGCCGTCGTTTGCGGCGATCGACCCGCCGTAGGCGTTGATCAGCGCCTCGATCATTCCGTTGCCGTCGCCGGACCGGTTCACCGTCATGCCCCAGCCGAACCGGCGCTTGGTCGGATCGGAGATCTCCAGGCACAGGTCTCGCAGCTCCTCCCAGCTGTAGATGTCCTTGGGGGAGATGCCCTTGTCCTGCATCCAGTCCTTGCGCAGGAACGACCCGATCCCGATGAAGTGGTACGGGATGGCGAACCACTTGCCGTCGAAGACGCAGAAGTTCTTGGCCTCGGCGCAGGGCTCGCCGTACTTGGCGGTCAGCGCCTTGACGACGTCGGTCACGTCCTCCAGGTCGCCCAGCGCCTGGAACTGCGCGACGAACCGCGAGTCGGTCATGAACGCCAGGTCACGGGCCACCCCGCCCTTGACCTCGGCGTCGATCTTGGCAACCACGTCACCGGCGTCGGCTTGGACCAGACTGTTCTCGATCTTCGTTCCGGTGGTGTCGGCGAACTTCTTGATCGAGCTGTCGAGGGCTTCGTTCGCCGTCGTCGAGTACAGCTTCTGCGACAGCATGCCCATCGAGGAGCCCTTCATCGCCGCCGCGGCGTCGATCAGCTCCTGCGGAACTTCCGCCTGCACCCTGGTGGGCGATTCGGAACCGTCCCCACACGCGGCCAGACCGGCCGCGCCGAGCACCCCCACCCCCATCCCCAGAAAGCCGCGCCGTGACCACCCCGACTTGTCCTCCATGGACACCCGCCTCCTTCTTTTCCCGCGCACGGCTGCACGCCGAAGGTCTGCCTGGCGAACACCGCGATGGTTGTGTTGCAGTTGGTTTCTGCCGGCGACCACCGAGGGACGCCCGTCGAGATCAGTGCGTTCGTGGGTTCCTACGCTGGTGAGCGGGCCCGCCCGTCACCGTGGGGCGTCCGCTTACGCGCGCTTCGTCGGAGCCACCCGAGACATGTCGGGTGGCGCCCTCCGGGTAGCGCGACGAGGTTGAGGCGATCGGCGACCGGGCCGAGGCAGTAGCGCTGGCGTTCCAGTTCGGTCGGGTCACAGGACCACCGCCGTTCGAGATTTCGAACTAGGTTCGATATACCGTATCGAGTGGTCGCGACGCTAGGGCAGTGCGATAAGCCATGTCAATGTTTCGATGTGATTTCGAACCGAAAGCGGGAGGTTGCCTACCGAGGTGGCGCCCGGTAACCCATTCGAGCTGACAGCGCAGCCGCTCCCTCGCGAACCAGCCCGGTCCACTCCACCTGCACCTGAGGCGTCCAACGAATGATCGGTGCGGACAGACTCATCCCAGCGATGATGGTGCCGGTATGGTCCCGGATCCCCGCAGCGACACAGCGCATCGCGGTGTCCGACTCGCCGATGTCGACCGCGACACCCTCCGCCCGGACACGGTTCAGATGCTCACGAAGAAGATCCGGGTCGGTGATGCTGTCCGGCGTCATGCCCGGCAGGGGGCCCTTCAGCAGGACGGCGTCCAATTCCGCCTGGCCGAGAGCCGACAGCAGTACCTTGCCGACGGCCGTGCAGTGAGCGGGCAGCCGCAGCCCGACCCCGGAAACCATCCGAACGGGGTGGGTGCTGTCGAATTTGACGAGATAGATGACATCGGCGCCGTCGAGCACCGCCACATGGACCGCCTCGTCGCACGCAGCGGCCATGTCCCGCGCGACGCCCTGCGCCTCGCGTACCAGATCAAGCCGGCCCGCGAACGCCGCGCCCAGCTGGAACAGCGGCATGCCGAGCCGATACTGCACAGGCTGACCCGGTATGGAGATCAGGTACGCGCGAGCCTCGAGCGTCACGAGCAACTCGTGGACAGTCGTGCGCGGCAGGTCGAGTCGCTCCATCACCTGGCGGGCCGACAGCTGGGGGCAGTCCAGGAACAGTTCGAGGACGTCGAGGGCGCGGATGACCGCCGGTACCACACGGGGCATGTCGATAGTCCCTTCGCAGTGCCGGACCCGTGTCAACGATCTCCACACGGGCCAGCACCTGAAGAGGATATCTACGTCGGCCCCCGGCGCCAGGTGCCCGTACGCCGACGGCCGGCCCCCTGGCGTCCCGATCACTGACACCAGGGGGCCGGCCGTGGCACATCGCGGTCGTCAGGCGCCGTTTGCCACGTATATGGAGTACTGGGTGGGATCGGTGTCCGTGCCGTCCGCCTTGTGGCCGGTCACCGTCAAGGTGTGCGTCTCGAAGTCCTGGGCCGGCGTGTAAGTGATCGACGCCTTCCCGTTGCTGTCGGCCGGCACGTCCGCGGACGGGCCGTCGTCGATCTGCCAGGAGAAGGACACGATTCCCGCAGTGCCGCCGCTGAACTCGAAGGTGCCGGGAACACCGCCACCGCCCGACCAGGTGCCGTTCGGATACTCGGCGCTCACGACGTAGGGCGCGTTGCCGACAGTGAAGTCGTAGTCCGTCACCGGCGAGAGTTCGCCGCCCGCCGTCAGGCTCTGTACGTGCAGCGTATTAGTGCCGTTGCGTTCGAACAGCACCGCAACCAGCGTCGACGTGCCGTCAGTGCTGGCCGGCAGCACCTGCTCCGGGCCGTCGTTGACGCGGTAGTGGTACTCGGTCACCTCGCCGAACAGTTGGGTGTGGAAGTAGAAGTACCCCGTCCAGCCGATCCCTCTGCGCGACCAGTCGAAGGTGCTGTACACATCGACCTTGTTGTCCCGCACATCGAAGGGCGCCATCCGCAGGTTCGATTCGGTGCCGTCCGCACCAACGCTCGTGACCCGCACCTCGTTGTAGCCCCACGAGGTCGGCGTGTGCGTGACCGTCGCGGTGCCGTCGGGACCGGCCACGATCGTCTCCTCGTCGGCGCCGTTCAACGAGTAGCGGTAGGAGGCGACATTGGGCAGCCCTGGGTGGAAGGTGAACGTCACGGGCCGGCCGACGGTGCCACTGCCCTCGGGCGTGTGCGTGACCACCGGACCGGACCAGATGCCGAACGTGTAGGTGGTGGCGGGCGATCGCGTACCGTCCGACAACAGCGCCTGAACGACCACGGCATTGTCGCCGGCATGGGTCGGCGTGACAGTGATGTACGCGTAGGGATTGCCCTCGTTGGACACGGTCTGCTCGGCACCGCCATCGAACCGGTAGGCGAATCCGGTCAGGTTCGGCAGTTGGCTCCCCAACTCGATGCTCAGCGGCACGCCGACCCCGTCCCGGCGCGGCCAGCTCGTCAGATCGTTGGAGTAGGCAGTCGGACGCGTGTCGATGATGTTGAACTGATGGTCCGCCACCATCGACGTGGAACCATCCGACCGCACCGACCGTACGTACATCGAATGCCAGCCCGGCGTCGCCGTCCACTGCAGTACGGCGGTGTCGTCGTCCGCCGCCGGAATGGTCTTCCACTCGTCGTCGAGGTTGTACTCGTAGGCGACGACGTCGTTGCTGTGCGGCGTGAACCGGAACGAGCCGGTCGTGCCCGCGACCTGATCGGTGTCCAGGTTGAACTCCGCCGACTCCACACTGGGAGCGTCGGTGACCCAGACCTGCAGGGATTCCTGCCCAATCAGCGCGTTCTTGGCGTAGCTGCGGACGGCCACCTCGACCTGCCCGGTGGCGGTGAACGTGATACGGCCGGTCGCCTTACCGTCGACCGCCGGAACGCGGACCTCCGCGCCGTCCTTGAGCTGGTACCCGAATGCGGTGGTCTCGGGCTTCGAGGCAACGAACGTGATCGTGCTCGGCAGGCCGACGCCACTCACGGCGACACTGGCGTTCGGTGCCGTGTCGGCGACCCGGAACTGATAGTTCTTCTCGGGCCCGCGGTTGCCCGCCGCGTCGGCGGACGCGACATAGAGGTCATTCGTGAACCGCAGCTTCGGGGTGTACTTCAGGATCGCCTTGCCACCCGGGCGCTTGGCCGGAATCTGCCCAGACGACCCCATGGAGTCACGCCAGGTGAAGGCGACCACGTCACGGTCGCCAGCCCCGTCGAGGCGGAACGTCCCCTCGATGCCGGTGCCACCGCCCGGGGTGTCGCCCTCGGGATAGGTCCGCGACGAGACCTTCGGCGGATTCGCCGGGGCGGTCCGGTCCATGACGAGATAGCAGGTCGCGCTCCACGGGCCCTGGTCGTAGTAGTCGCTGGCCTGTGCCTGCCAGGCGAGGACTGCGCCGTCGGCGTACTGGCTCAGGTCGGTGCCGCCGTAGTCACGGAACTCGCGACGCTGATCGGGGTGGTCCACCGGCCAGATCGCGTACAGCACGGTCGGGTGGTCGTCCTCGTCAGCATCGTTGGCGGTGGACGCGAACACCACGTTCCGTGCCGCCGGCGATGGCTTGGCCAGCGTGCCGCACGGCCGGTCCGGGTACGCCAGATGGAGGTTCGTGACCGTGGGCGGATGGTTCACCGTCGCACTGAGCACCGGCTTGTCAAAGGTGCGACCGGTCCGGGCGTCGGCTTCCTGATTGGCGGTCACCCGATACTCCAGGGTGATGCTCTTCTCCTGCCGGCCCAGCGCCGCGTTGAGCGTGGTCACCATGTCGATGCCCAGGTAGCCCGGGCAGTAGACAGCGCCGGCGCCCCGGTTGGCGGACACCAGCTTCTCAAGCTCGGCCGGCGGGCGCAGCCAGGTCGTGTTGCCCTTGACCGGGCTGGTCCGCCACACCTCGATGGTCGCCGGGGCGGAGCAATCGGCAACCGTGTTCTCGTTCGTCCACAGGTACGAGTTGTGGACGACCGTGCCCTTCAACTTGGTCAGGTCGTACGTGAAGTAGGAGCGGTAGGTGTGCGTCCGGTTGGCGGCGTCGCGGGACGTACCGACCGGCGGTGCCACCGCCGCGTCGACGACCTTCGCGTGTGGATTCTGCGAGTCGAGGTAGGCCCAACTCGTCAGAGGTGCATCGGACGAAGTGGCGGCCGAGGCCGGAGAGCTGGTGGTCAGCATCGCGGCCGTGACGGCGATGACCGTCAACGGGACAGCGGCTCTGAGGCGTTTCATGTGGACTTGTTTCCTCCCCACGGCGGCGCCCCGATCGACGCCGGCGGGCGTCATGGTAGCTAGGCGGCACCAGCGGTAGGGGGTGGCGGCGACGCCTCCCGCCGCGCGCTCACCCGGTACCGAACCAGCCGAACGCGTCGGCAGGCGTCGTAGTCGTGCAGCCATCGCACGGAGATCATCCTTGGACGGCCGCGCAGGCAGTACGGCCGCGCAGGCAGTCAGGCGTCAGGACGGCGCGCCGGAGCGGTGCCAGCGACCACGGCGGTGTCGATTCCGACACGACGCAGTACGGTGCGCGTCTTCATGTCGTACGGGTCGCCAAAGGCGCAGCGCGTCGCGCCCAGCGCGTCGGCGAGGTGCAGTGACGCCCGCAAGCCGAGGCGGCGGACTAGCTGCTGCGCGGGCCGCAAGCGCCCGGACGGCGGACCCATGAAGGGCCGCTGGCCTGCGGAAGAGTGGGCCGCCAGGGACTCGAACCCTGAACCTATGGATTAAAAGTCCACAGCTCTGCCATTGAGCTAGCGGCCCGCGCGCTCAGGTTACCCGACCGTCTGCGCCCCGGCTGATGTCCGCCCCCGGTCTAGAGGAGCGATGCTGATCTACGCCCGCGACGATGTGGGCTAGGGCTACCGCCGTTGACGCCTTCGGCAAACTTCCGCACTACTTTGTCACCGGTATAGCTTTATCACCGATATATTGACGTCATGGCCACACCGACGCCGCTGCGGGAACCCACCTTCTTGATCCTCACTGCCTTGGCGCGGGAATCCATGCACGGCTACGGCATCATCAGCGACGTCGCGGCCCTCTCCGGGGGACGGTTGGCGCTGCGGCCTGGCACCCTCTACGGCGCACTGGACCGCCTCACCGACGAAGGGCTGGTCGAGCGGGCCCACGAGGAGGTCGTCGGGGGACGGCTGCGCCGCTACTACCGGCTCACCGAAGCCGGCCGGGCCGTGCTCACCGCCGAGACCGAACGACTACGCCGCAACGTCGACGCCGCCACGCAGCGGCTACGTGCTCGACCTGCGGGCCCCCGCACCGCCGACGGCATCTCACGCGGCCCTCTCACCATCCCCGGAACGGCCGCCCGCCCCATCCTTCGACCGACCGGAGGCCTGGCATGAACCAGCCCAACCCCGCGCAGGAACAGGCCGGGTCGCCGCTGGAGTCCCGCTACCGGCGGCTGCTGTGGGCCTACCCGGGTGACTACCAGGCTGAGCGGGGCGACGAGATCGTCGGGACGTACCTCGACACCGTCGATCCGGGGCGGCGCTGGCCGTCCCCACACGACGCCGTCGATCTGCTCGGGGCCGGGCTCCGGGAGCGACTGCGTGGGTACGGCGCTCTCGGACTGGTTGCGGCTCTCCCGCTGGCCGCGACCGCCGCGCTGAACATCCTGGTCGCGGTCTCCGCCTTCCTGCTCCTGCAGGTCGAGTTCGAAGATCCGCGTTTCGCTCGGCTGGACCCGGTTGGTCCGTTCCAGACCCTCGGCGCAGTGATCTGGCTTGGCTGGCTGCTCGTCGGCCTCGCCGCCACGGCGCTGCCCGGGGCCTGGGCTCGAACCGTCGCGGCCGGTGGTCTCCTACTGACCGTCGCCGTGCCGCCAGTGGCCGCCGTCACCGGCCAACCTGGGCCGCCGCTGTTCGTGCTGGTCCCCGCCGTCGCGCTCGGCCTGGCCACGCTTGCGCTGCCCTCCCATCCCGGTTGGGTCGCGCGTAGCCTGCCGCCGCTCACGGCCGGCTGCGTGACGGCTGCATCCGTGGCACTCAGCGCCGCCGAGAGCGGCGGGGGAATGTTCACTTCGTACGGCTCGACCCCCGAACTGCTGGCGATGGCCGGGGGGCTGATGTTCGCACTGGTCCTGCTTGTGGGCCTCGGTCGCGCCCTGCGAGCTGATGACACCGGCCTCTGGGCGACCCTGCTGCTCGCCACCCCGGCCGGCCTCTTCGGCGCCAACCAGCTCAGCCAGGCGACCTGGGGCACCAGCGGCGGCGGACCCACCCCGATGGCCTTCGCCATCACAGCCGGGTTGATCCTTGTTGTCGGCGCGGCACTGCTGGCAGCGGCCCTCGCCGGCCAGGCCGCCCGACACCAGACCGTACGTCGACGAGTGCTCGACGGCGCCTGTCCGACCTGCGGGCACCGCTCGACTGCGATGACAGGGGCCTGACTTCGGCAGGATCAGCGATGTGGCGGGGTCGGTGATTTGGGGTGGATCTAGATGGCCTCGTTCGGCGGCGCATGGGTGTGGGTCGGTGGGGAACCAGAACCGGCATGGGATCGAGCCGATTGCCGGCCGTGGCGGCCTCCGGGGAGGAGGTCGGGCGCGATGGTGTACGCCAACCGGGTGGCGAGGTGCACGCCTGGCTGCCGGGCCAGAACCAGACGGTCTGTGGCCTGGCACTGAGCCGGACCCGACTGCGTCGCTTCCCGCATGTGCGCTTCGACTACTCGGGTACCGACGTGCTCACCGAGGCGGACGCGGTGGGCTGGATCTGCCCACGCTGCCTGGCCGCCACCGCCGGTAGGCGGGGCAAGGAGAAGCACGGCTGGGTACGGGAGTCTCCTCGCCCTTGATCGACTCGGGATCCCGGAAGTCGCGGTGTTCTGTGCGCGCGGATGCCGCGACTTTCAGGAAGGCGAGTGGATCAAGCCACGAGCGCCGCAGGCCCCACGCCGCGCTGGTGGGCGGTTGAGCTGCTGCTGGGCGGGTACGGGGTCGGGCATGCGGATCGTGGTGGTGGGGGCGAGCGGCAACGTCGGTACGGCGCTGCTGCGGCGGCTGCGCCGGGAGCGGGGCGTGGAGCTGGCCGGGGTCGTTCGACGGTTGCCCGGCCCGGATGCCGGCGAGCCGTACGACCAGGTGGAGTGGCACTCCTGCGACATCGGCGCGCCGAGCGCGACCGGGCAGCTTGCCGAGGTGTTCGCGGGTGCGGACGTCGTGGTGCACCTGGCCTGGCAGATCCAGCCCAGCCACGACCAGCGGGTGCTGCGCCGGACCAACGTCGAGGGCAGCCGGGCGGTGATCAACGCGGTGGTCCAGGCCGGTGTTCCGGCCCTGGTGTACGCCTCGTCGGTCGGCACCTACGCGCCCGGCCCGAAGGATCACCCGATCAGTGAGCGTTGGCCGGCCACCGGTGTGCCCGGTTCGTCGTACAGCGAGCACAAGGCGGAGGTGGAGGCGCTGCTGGATGGGGTCGAACGGGATCAACCGTCGCTGCGGGTGGTGCGGATGCGACCCGGGCTGATCTTCCAGCGGGCTGCGGGTGCGGAGATCACGCGTTACTTCCTCGGCCCGTTGGCGCCGGTGCGGCTGCTGCGCTACGGCCGGATCCCCCTGGTGCCGACGAACCGCCGGTTGCGGATGCAGGCGGTGCACGCCGATGACGTGGCTGACGCGTACGCCCGAGCGGTGTTGGGTGATGCGCGCGGCGCCTTCAACGTCGCCGCGGACCCGGTGCTCACTCCCGAGCTGGTGGCCCGGCACTTCCACGGTTGGACGGTGCCGGTCGCCGCGCCGGTGCTGCGGGCGGCGGCGGCGCTGACCTGGCGGGCGCGGCTGCAACCGGTCGACGTGGGCTGGGTGGAGCTGGGTCTGAACGCCCCGCTGATGTCCAGCGAGCGCGCGGAGACCGAGCTGGGTTGGCAGCCCAAGATCAGTGCGCTGACGGCGCTCAAGGAACTCTTCGCCGGGATGGCCGACGGCGACCACACGCCGAGCCCGCCGATGTCCGGCGCACGGGATCTGCCCGGCCGCCCCGCCGCCCTCCTCCGCGCCCGCCCCCCAGGCGAAGGAAACCCCTACTGACCCACCCCAGCTTGTTGATCAAGAGCTTTCGGTCAGGAAACACCGCCCCGATGACCGAAACCTCTTGATCACCGGCGCGGTCGCAAGCGGGGGCAGGGGGGCGGCGGCCTGGTTAGGAGAGCTTGGAGTTGGTCAGGGTGGGGTTGCGGGCGCCCAGGAAGAAGATGCCGGGGAAGCCGCGGGTCTCGAACTTGGCGCTGGAGTTGCGGCGCAGCGTCGAGTTTTCGATCCTCATCGTGCCGGTGCGGTTGTTGCTCACGAAGAAGACAGCGCCGCCACCCTCGTTGGCAGTGTTGTTCTCGATGATCGTGCCGGCGATCCGTACGGTGAACTCGTTGCCGTCGCAGTAGATCGCGCCGCCGCTGCCGCCGCCGGGCGTACCGGACTTGGCCGGGTTGGCACCGCTGCCGATCGCCTCGTTGTTCCTGAGCAGGCTGTTCAGCACCACCCACGACACGCCGATGCTGCTCAACGCCCCTCCGTTGGAGCAGGAACCGCCGTCGAAGGTGCTGCCCACCACGTACACCGGCTTGTTCTCGTACTGGCTCAGCACCCGGACGGCCGCGCCACCCAGGTCGGGGCCGGTGCGGTCGCAGCGGTTGCGGACGAAGCGCGAGTTGACAACCTTCAGCCGCCCGCCGCGTACGAAGATCGCCCCACCGCCGCCGCCCTCGGCCTTCTCACCGGTGGAGTTGCCGTCGGCGAAGGTGAGGTTCTGCACGGTGAGCTGCGGGTGATCCTGGTTCTGGCAGTGGGAGGTGGTGAAGCCCTGGGCCTCGTCGCAGGTGTTCATGTAGAGGATGCGGCGCTGCCCCTGGCCGCTCAGCGTGACAGTGCCGCCGCCGTCGAGCACGATCTTCGGCCCGTTGGCGTTGCGGACCTTCGCGGTGGCGGCCATCTTGATCGTCACCGGGGCCGGTCCGCAGTTGAACGTGATGACACCGCCGGCCGCGACGGCCTTCACGACCGCCGCGGAGGTGCAGCTCGCCGGGGTGCCGGTGCCGATGGTCCGGGTCGGCTTCGAGGCGTCCACCGCCCGCGCCTCGGTCGGCACTGTGGCCCTGCCGTTCGGGTTGCCGGCGGCGAGCACCTTGTTGGCAGGCTTCGGGCTGGCGCTGGCCCCCGGGCCGCCGAGGCCGTCCCGCGCACCCGGCGCTTCGCTCTGACCGCCGGTCGGCAGCGCCGTCGGCGAGGCGGTCGAGCCGGCCTCGAAGGCGGGAGCCGGGTCGTTGGGCGCGCAGGCGGGCAGGGCCGCGGTGGCGACACCGAGGACGAGGAGAGCAGCAAGCGACGTCATGCGCACCCCGTGATGCTAGGAGCCGCGACGGCGTCGCGACGAATCCGCCGGGCCGGCTTAATGCACCGCTAAGCCACGCCCGCCGCCCGCCTGCTGCGGCGCGGTGGGGCCCCGGCGGCAAATCGGGCTCAGAAGTCGGCGAAGAGGTACGGCACCCGGCGGGGGAAGAGGCCGCGCAGCTCCGTGGCGGCGTCCACCGGCACCTCACCCAGACCGCGTAGCGGCAGCTCGGCTGGGTCCAGCACCCCGTACGCGAGGGCGGAGAGCCCGGCGGCGGTGAGCGTGGCGGTCGGCGCGCGGCCGGTGGTGTCGTCGACCAACTCCAGCGCGCCGGTCGTGCCGTCGAGCAGGTGGGTGCCAGCCAACCAGCGGTCCCCGGTCAGCGCGATCCGCACCCGGCCCGGGCCGGCGGGCAGCCCGCTCAACGCGTCCAGCGACAGCAGCCGGGCCATCGGCGCGGACGAACCCGGCACGGCCGTACGGGCCTCGACGTGCACGTCCAGGTCGGTCAGCCACAGCTCGGGCAACTCGTCCGGCGGAACCTGGACGGTGACCCGCTCGATCTGGTCGACGTGCCGGGCGAAGAACTGCAACAGCAGCGCCCGCGCGAGCGGGTCGGTGACCAGCAGTTCGTTGCCGTGCAGCGTGCCGCCGTGCTCGTCGATCCGGTACGTCACCGCGCCGGTGACCTCCCCGCCGACCCGGGCGGTGAGCAGCCAGTACTCGTCACGGTCACGCATTCCGATCGCCCGGTAGTCCGGGAAGATCGCGAAGCCGTGTCTTTCCTGGAGGTTGCGCTCGGTGAACGCCCGCCACGCCGGATAGCCGGCGGCGACGCGTTCCCAGCCGACCTCGCCGGGCAGGTCCACCCGGAGCAGCGAACCCAGGTTGGCCGGAGTGAAGGTGACCCGGCGCGGCTTGGGCAGCCCGACGTAGCCGAACCGGGCGTAGAAGCTGGGCCGGAACGGATAGAGCGCGCTGAGCGGGTGGCCCTCGTCGCGCATCTCGTCGAGGAGTTGGTGCAGCAACGTCCGGACGTGCCCCTGCCGGCGGGCCAGCGGATGGGTCGCCACCCCGGCGACACCGGCCATCGGCAGCACCACCCCGCGCAGGTTCTGTCGCATCGGGATGGCCGAGACGGCGGCCAACGTGGTGCCGTCCTCCTCGGCGATCAGCGTCCGGTTGCCCTGGTTGTAGGGCAGGTAGTCGCGGAACTCCGCAGTCCGGGCAGCGCTGAGCGGCGAGGACTCGAAGGCGTACGCGGCCAGCGGGAAGCTGGTGGTGAGACGGTCGTCGTCGGTCACCCGGCGGATGGTCATTCGCCCATCTCAACCCGCCGCGCGAGTCGCAGCAACCGGATTGGCCCGATCCGCGGCCGGCACGGCGGTCAGCCGACCGGCAGGTGCCGCAGGTGGCGACGGCGGCGCAGGCGGACGCTGGCCACCGCGGCCACGCCCAGGGCCAGCAGGGCGGTGACGACGAGCCCGTGCAGCAGGCCGCGGGAGAGGTAGCCCTGGTCGGTGTTGTCGACTGTCCAGGTGGCGATCTCCCGGCTCGACCAGAACGGCGTCAACCTCGCCCCGGACCCGGCCGGGTCGATCAGCATCTGCACCGTCACCACTGTCAGCAGCAGCAGCGTGCCCTCCAACTCGCGGGGCAGCAGCGCACCGATCAGCATCCCGAAGGGCGCCGCCACCGCGACGGAACAGAGCAGCGCCGCCGCGAGGCCGCCGTACCGCAGGTCCGCGCCGTCGATAATCGGGAGCAGGAAGAAGGGTACGGAGATGACCAGCCCCACCGTCCACAGGCCGAGCATCCGACCGAGATAGAGATGGTGTGGACGGTAGCCGGCCAGCCGCAGCCGCGGCTCCAACTCACGGGCCGCGGTCGTGGCGAACAGCGCGGCGGTGCTCACCGCCCACCCCACGCCGAGCAGCAGCGAGCGAACCGACTGCCCGAGGTAGGCGTCCCGCCGGATCAGGTAGAAGGTCAACGGCATCAACAACAACAGCAGGAGTACGCCCCGACGCCGCAGCAGCTCCCGCAGGGTCATCTCGGCGACGGTGACGAGCCGGTTCACGGGCGACCTCCCTGGATGCCGGGCGCGTGCCACCCGGTCTCGTGTGCCGGGGTCAGGTCGAGCACGATGTCCACCCGGTCGAGTTGGTTGAGCAGGTGGGTCACCACGACGATGGCCGTGCCGGCGTCGCGCAACCTGCTGAGCTGGTCCCAGAAGTTGACGTACGTGCCCTGGTCGAAGCCCTGGTACGGCTCGTCGAGCAGCAGCACGTCGGGGGCGCTGAGCGTGGACATGGTCAGGTTGAGCTTCTGTCGGGTGCCGCCGGACAGGTGGCGGGCCTGCACATCGCCGCCCGCTTCCCAGCCGAGCTGCCGGGCCGCCGCCCGACCGGCGCGGCGGGCCGGGCCCCGGGCCACACCCTGACCGGCGCCGACCAGCACGAAGTGCTCGTCGGCGAGCAGGAAGTCGGCGGTGCCGCCGGACTGCGGGCAGTAGCCGAGCCGCCCGGAGACGGTCACCTCGCCGGCGTCCGGTGACATGAGGCCGGCGCAGATCCGGAGGAAGGTGCTCTTGCCGCAGCCGTTCGCGCCGACGACGGCCGCGATCTGTCCGGCCCGGACGGTCAGCGTGGCGTCGCGCAGCACGGTTCGTCGCCCGTACCTCTTGGTGATGCCCGCCGCGTGCAGCCGGACCGGCCCGGGGCGCGGTCCGGGCGCGGTGCCGATGCTCTCCACGACCGCGCCCGCGTACTGCTGGGGTGGGCCGAAGACGACCCAGGGGTCGCCGCCGCCCTCGCGTAGGTGCGTGGCGGCCTCGGCGACCACGTGCCGTGCGGCGTCCGCCGCGACCCGGCGCTGGTGCAGCTCGGCTGTGAGCGTACGCAGCCAATCGTCGGCGTTCACCGGGTGACCCCCTTCGTGACGATGTCGTTCACCGGCTGGACGAAGGTGAGCCAGGCGCTGCCGCCGGCGCGGAGCGCCGCGTGCCCGTCGTCGGTGAGCCGGTAGTACTTACGGGCCGGCCCGGCGTTGCCCTCCCGCCACTGCGCGGTCACCAGGCCGGTCTTCTGTAGGCGCAGCAGCACGGGATAGAGCGTGCCGCCCTGGATCGGCCCGACGCCCGCCGCGTCGAGCGCCTGGGCGAGCTGGTAGCCGTAGGACTCGCCTTTGGACAGCAGGGCCAGGACGCAGATGTCGAGCACCCCCCGCAGCCACTGCCCGCGCCGGTCGGAATCCACGCGTGGGACAGTAGCGGCGCAAGCTAGATGGCACAACCACCTACTGTGGCAGCGGAACCCAAACCAGTCGGTTCGGGTGAGCCGCCGAGTGAGCCCTACGGGTCAGCGGGCGACGACGTCGGAGACCACGACCGTGACGTTGTCCGGCGCGCCGGCGTGGTGGGCCAGCTTCACCAACTGCTCGCCGCACTGCTGGCGGTCGGCGTACATGCCCAGGGCCGCGGCGATGGCCTCGTCCTCGACGTAGTCGGAGAGCCCGTCGCTGCACAGCAGCAGCCGGTCACCAGGGACCACGGTGAGCACCCCGACCGCGGGTGGGGTGTCGGCGCCCTGCACGGCCCGGGTCACCAGGGACCGCTGCGGGTGGTGGCGGGCCTGCTCGGGAGAGAGGGTGCCCTGATCGACAAGCGCCTGCACGAACGTGTCGTCCCGGGTGAGCTGGGTCAGCTCCCCCTCGCGCAGCAGGTAGCAGCGGGAGTCGCCCACCTGGGCCAGCACCAGCGTCTCCCCGGCCAGCAGCGCCGCGGTGAGCGTCGTACCCATGCCGTCCCGGCTCGGGTCGACGGTGATGGCGGCGTGGATGCGCTGGTTGGCGGTGCTGACCACGGCACGCAGCGCGTCGGCGGCGCCGTCGGGGTCGGTGGGCGGAGCCAGCTCGTCCAGGATCCGGATCACGATCTCGCTCGCCACCTCGCCCGCAGGCAGCCCACCCATGCCGTCGGCGACGGCGATCAGGCGGTCACCGGCGAGGGCGGAGTCCTCGTTGTTGGTGCGCACCAAGCCGATGTCGTTGAGGATGACCGAGCGGAGGATCAGCGTCATGGGGTCAAGCTTGCCAAGAACAACCCGCATTCGTCTCTACGCCTCCTACCTAGGTCGAGAAATGATTGCGATTTTCGTCGACGGGGCCGACGGTCCGTGACCGATCGGCGGGGTCTCAGCGACGCGGATAGCACAGGAGCAGGCTCGCGGCGACCTCCTCGTCACCCACCGCCGCGTAGCTGTGTGGCACGTCCGACACCCAGCGGAGGTGACCGCCGGCCGGGGCGGTCAGCGGTGCGTCGGCCGGCCCGGCGCGCAGCACCCCGGCGAACACGGTGACGTGCTCGGTGACCCCCGACGCGTGGGCGGGGGAGAGCTGGGTGACGCCGGGCGCGACCCGCATCCGGTACAGCTCGTAGGTCGCGTCGGTGTCGGTGAACACCTCCAGCAGGGTGGCGGTGACCGCGGTGCCGTGCACGGTGGGCTCGGCCGCCGGTTCGGCCAGCAGGGCGGTGAACGGTACGCCGAGCTGCGCGGTGACCGCCCAGAGCGTCTCCAGGGTCGGGTTGCGGGTGCCGTGTTCCAGGCCGGAGAGGGTGGCCTTTCCGACACCGGCGAGCCGGGCGAGTGTGGACAGCGAGATCCCCTGCTCCTCGCGCAGGGCGCGGACCCGGCGCCCGACGACGGCGGGATCCACGTCGAGGCCCGGGCGGGCTGGTGGTGAGTGCGGCACCCGGCTATCGTGCTACACGCTTCCGTTCCGTAAACGGAACAGTCGGGAGGGTGGGGTGGCCGGACGCGTGCAACCGGTGCTGGCGGGGGTGGTGACCGCGCTGGTGGGCTTCGCCAGTTCGTTCACCGTCGTGCTGGCCGGGCTCCGAGCGGCGGGCGCGTCGGACGCACAGGCCGCCTCCGGCCTGCTCGCTCTCTGCGTGGCGAGTGGGTTCGTCGCCGTCTGGCTGGGCTGGCGGTACCGGATACCGATGAGCGCGGCCTGGTCCACTCCGGGCGCGGCGCTGCTGGTGGCGACCGGGTCGCCACCGGGCGGATGGCCGGTAGCGGTGGGCGCCTTCCTCGTCTCCGGCTTGCTGATCGTCGCGGCCGGGTTGTTCCCGCCGCTCGGCCGTGCGGTGGCCGCCATCCCCAAGCCGGTGGCCGGCGCGATGCTCGCCGGGGTGCTGCTGCCGCTGTGCACCGCCCCGGTCCGCGCGCTGGTCGAGCTGCCGGTGGTGGCCGGATCGGTGGTGGTCGGTTGGCTGCTGCTGCACCGGTTCGCCCGACGCTGGGCGGTGCCCGGTGCGCTGGTGGTGGCCGTGGCGGCGATCGCACTGACCGCACCGCCGACCGGCCTGACCGGTGCCGCGCTGATCCCGTCGGTCACGCTCACCGCGCCGGCCTGGAACGCGTCCGCACTGGTCGGGTTGGCCCTGCCGCTGTTCCTGGTCACCATGGCCGCGCAGAACGTACCCGGCATGGCGGTGCTGGTCGGCTACGGCTACCGGCCGCCGTTCGGCGCCGCGCTGCGGACCACCGGCCTGGCCAGTCTGCTCGCCGCCCCGGCCGGCGGGCACGCGGTGAACCTCGCGGCGATCACCGCCGCGCTGGCCGCCGGCCCCGACGCGCACCCCGACCCGGAGCGCCGATGGATCGCCTCGGTCACCGCGGGCGCTGGGCTGGCCGTGCTCGGCCTGGGCGCCGGCGTGGCCACCACGCTGGTGGCGGCCGCCCCACCGATCCTCATCGAGGCGGTCGCCGGGCTGGCGCTACTGGGCGCCCTCGCCACCGCGCTCGCCTCGGCGGTGACCGACCCGGCGACCCGGGAGGCCGCCGTGGTCACCTTCGTGGTCACCGCGTCCGGGGTGACGCTGATCGGCGTGGGCGGCGCGTTCTGGGGCCTGGTCGCGGGCTGCCTGATGCTGCTGCTCTTCCATCGCCGCCAGCCCGCCGCGCCCGACCAACCCGCCCTCACCACGCCGGATCAGCCGGCCGCGCCGGACCAGCCGGCCCCCGCCGCGCAGGGAAGATCCACTCGGGTTTCATGAAGTCGGGCGGTCCCGAGGCTCCGGATGCCCCGATTTCCGTGAACCCGAGTCGATCAGGGCGGTGGGGGTCACTCCTCGGGCGGCAGGTCGGCCACCCCTACGGCCAGGAGGACCCGGCCGTCGGCCACTGACCCGATCCGGTCGGCCGGTACGTAGACCGCGCCGGTGCGGGTCAGGTCGGTCGAGACCTTCAGATAGCCGCTGTGCAGCAGCCGCGCCGCCAGGTCGGCCGGGACGTCCGGTTCCTCGACCGCAGTCGCCTCGATCAGCTCGTCCAGGCTGCTGCCCGGGTCGGCGGTCGGTGTCTGGACGGTCACCGCGTTCGGGTCACCCCGCTGGACGAGGTCCACGGTGCCGACCTCGGTGCCAGCTGAGTCGATCACCGGCATCCCGGTGGTGATCCGCGAGATTGTCGCCTGCTGCTCGTCCTGCTGGTCCATCCCGCTGCGGTTCCCGGGGCGGCGCGCCGCTAAACGCCGCCGCCTGTCCGCCCGACGCTCAGCAACTGCGGCAGCGGCCTGGAGGCGACAGGTCCGGAGGCGGTGGCCCGGAGAGCGCTATGACTCTGAGGCATATTTATGGGTCTTGTGTTGGATGTGTGGGTCGGTGGTGGTCATCGGTGGGGTAGTTGGGGTCGGTGGCCGCCGAGGCTGAGCATGGCT
>NZ_VITD01000020.1:0-118926 GCF_007827755.1 Micromonospora sp. CNZ322 | reverse complement strand
TCACCGCCCACGCCTCGTCAGTCAGTTCACCACGACGTACCACCGACACATCGTCAACGATCAACCACACAAGATCGACAGGACATGCCCTAGTCAGGAAGCACCCGGGTGGCTGCGGAGCGTGACCGCCTACCGGTTCAACGGCGCGGGGCTACCCGTACTGCTGGACGAGCGAGGGCAAGAGGTCGCCCGGCTGATCCCCGGGGCGACGCCGACCCCCGAGCCGGATAAGGCCGCCGACGTGCTGGAGCCGCCGGTGGTCACTGACGAAGCGCGATGGGCCCTGAAACCCGCCGCCGCACTACCGGTGACGCTCGTACCCGCAGGCCGACGACAGGCGGTGGGTCGTTGGTCGCCCGCACACGGGCACAATGCGGCGTACGTGAGGTTCGCGCCAGACGGCGGGTGGCACGGATCCGACGGCTGCAACGACCAGGGCGGTCGGTGGATCACCGCTGCCGGCGGCACCCTGCTCGCCACCGCGAGAGCAACCACGTTGGCGCTCTGCGCCGGCAGCGCGCCGATCGGAGACTGGCTCGCGACGGCCAGACGAGCCGGTCTCGACGGGGAGGTCCTGGTGCTCCTCGACGCCAAGGGCGACGAGACGGGCCGGCTGTCCCCGAGGAACTGAACGGCGTCCTGCAACGGCTGCCACGGCCTGGCGGGTGAGCATTACGGCCTCAGATCGCTCGACTTGTCGCTGTCGACGGCGGTGGCGGCCCAGGAGGCGAGAGGGGCCAGCGCCTGGACTGTCGGTGAGGCCGGCTCGGCGGCGTAGACGGTCAGGGTGAGGTCCGGCTCGGCACGCAGGTCCAAGCTCTCGTACGCCAGGGTGAGCTCGCCGACGACGTGGTGGTGGAACTGCTTGGTGCCGGTGGCGTGGGTGCGCACGTTGTGCGCACCCCAGCGGCGGCGGAAGTCGTCGCTGCGGGTGGACAATTCGCCGACCAGGTCGTGTAGGCCCTTGTCGTGCGGGTCCTTGCCGGCCGCAGTGCGCAGGTTCGCGACGGTCATGTCGGCGGCGAGGTTCCAGTCGGGGTAGAAGCGGCGCGCGGCGCTTTCGAGGAAGGTGAACCGGCCGAAGTTGGGCACGTTTGCCGGGTCGGAGTAGAGGTCGCTGTGCATGGCTCGGCCGAGGTGGTTGGCGGCGAGCAGGTCCTGCCGGTTGTTGACCAGGATCGCCGGGGTGGTGATGCCGTCGAGCGACCATTGCAGGCTGGGCCGGGCGGCCCACTGCTTCGGTCGGCGGCTCGGCCGCAGCAGCGCGTTGCTGCCGTTCGCCTCGTGTGCGAGGCGGAGCAGGTGAGTCCGTTCGGCGTCGTCCAGCTGCAGTGCGCGGGCGATGGCGTCCAGCACGCCGGCGGAGACGCCGGCCAGCTAACCGCGTTCGAGTTTGGCGTAGTACTCGACGCTCATCCCGGCCAGCGCGGCGACCTCACTGCGCCGCAGCCCTGGCACCCGTCGCTGCCCGGAGGTCGGGATGCCGGCCTGCTCCGGGGTGATCTTGGCGCGGCGGGTGGTGAGGAACTCGCGTACTTCGACTCGGTTGTTCACGACTTCGACGGTACGGCGCGCGGCGGTGAGGTGAGATGTACTGCTGATACACCCCTTGTCGGGCACTTTTCCGGGCCCCGCGTGACGCTCCTGAGGGGTACCAGCAGTACGCGCCCTGACAGAGACTCGCAGCGCCGCCGCGGCTGTGGTGAGGTGCAGGTAGGTCAGCATCACGTCACCGGAGGACATCATCTTCACCGTCAACGCCATCGCCGCGCCTTCTGCCACCGAGCCGCTCGTGCGTACCACGATCGAACGGCGGGACCTGGGCCCGCGCGATGTTCTCATCGAAATCCGCTACGCCGGCATCTGCCACTCCGACATCCACACCGTGCGCGGCGACTGGGGCAGCGTTCCCTACCCGCTCACCGTCGGCCACGAGATCGTCGGCCGGATCACCGAGGTCGGCGCCGACGTCACCCGCCACGCGGTCGGCGAACGTGCTGGTGTCGGCTGCATGGTCAACTCGTGTCGCGAGTGCGAGAACTGCCGCACCGGAAACGAGCAGTACTGCCTCAAGGGCAACACCCAGACTTACGCGAGCGTCGACCGGGACGGCACCGTGACCCAGGGCGGGTACTCGACCCACGTCGTCGTGGACGAGGACTTCGTGCTGCGGGTGCCGGAAAGCATCCCGTACGAGGCGGCCGCGCCGATGCTGTGCGCGGGCATCACCACGTACTCTCCGTTGGCGCACTGGAACGCCGGTCCCGGCAAGAAGGTCGCCGTGGTGGGCCTGGGTGGTCTGGGCCACATGGCTGTCAAGATCGCCGCGGCGATGGGCGCCGAGGTGACCGCGCTGTCACAGACGCTGGGCAAGAAGGACGACGGCCTGCGCTTCGGAGCCGAGCACTACTACGCCACCAAGGACCCGGCGACGTTCGAGGTGCTCAAGAACAGCTTCGACCTGATCATCAACACGGTCAGCGCACCGATCGACATGGCCAGCTACCTCGGTCTGCTGCGTCTGGACGGCACGCTTGTTAGCGTGGGTGCCCCGGCGGAGCCGCTGCCGGTGCCCGTCTTCGCGTTGTTCGGCAATCGACGTTCGTTCGCCGGCTCCAGCATCGGCAGCATCGCCGAGACGCAGGAGATGCTGGACTTCTGCGCCGAGCGCGGTATCGCTCCCGAGGTCGAAGTCATCGGCGCCGAGGCAGTCAACGACGCGTACGAGCGGGTACTCGCCTCGGACGTGCGGTACCGGTTCGTCATCGACATCGACACCCTGCGCTGATCTTCTCCCGAGTGCCAGGGTCCGCCGAACGGCGGGCCCTGGCACCAGCCGGGCCGGGGCGACCGGTGGCCGGCGGTGGTCCACCCGCGAAACAACGCCCGAACCGTTCATCCCCTTGCTCGACGACAACCCTCAACCGGGTCGAGGGTGTTCACGGCCCCCGCGACCTGCACGTGGTGATCGTCCCCGGCGGTGCACGCTCCCTCAGAGATCCAGAACCAGACGCGAAGTGTGCGACCGGGAGACGCACGGACAGATGAGGTCTCGGCCGTCCGCTGTCACGCTTGCGGGATGTCGTCGCTGTGGTCGGGCAGCCCATCGAGTGCGACGATTCCACAGCTGCCACAGATTCCGTTTCCGGAGGAAGCTGGCGCCTGCTGAACGGGCCGCTGCGGCCAGTCGCCGCCGCGCTGCTGGTCACCGGCGGCTGGCACTGCTGCTCGCCGCACGACCGTGGTGCGGGTGCGCACCCTGGTGCACGTCTCGCTGGCCAAGGCGCTGCGGCGGCAGACGACAGCCGTGAGAGCCCACTGCCAGCCGTGGCAAAAGGTGATCAATCTCGCCGAGCAGGTAGGCCGTCCGGAGTAACTATGGGCACACTCTCGGGAGAGGTTCACCCGGGGCGAATCCCTTCCATTCCGTGCTGGTCGGGGGTCCTACCATGCTGCAGATGTATTCGACCGGTTCGACGTAGTGGGCAGGGTGCCAGAGCCGTGTCGTCGTGTCCGTGCTCGCGGTGGCGACGGTTGAGCCGTCAGGGCTGAAGGCAACTGCCACGACCGCCGCGGTGTGACCGGTCAACGGCGTGCTCACCGGTCGCCGGGTGGCGGTGTTCCACAACCGTACGGTCCTGTCGTCGCCGGCAGTGGCCAGCAGCCTGCCGTCCGGGCTGAACGCCACGGCGGTCACCGCAGCCGTATGTCCGGTGAGCGGAGCGCCAACAGCCTGACGTGTGCTCGGATTCCACAATCGGACCGTCCCGTCCGCTCCGGCGGACGCGAGCAGTTTCCCGTCAGGACCGAACGCCACAGTGGTCGCTTCGTTCGTATGGCCGGTGAGCGGAGCACCAACAGCCTCGCGCGTGACCGGATCCCACAGCTGGACGGCCCCGTCCGCTGTCGAGGACGCCAACAGTTTGCTGTCAGGGCTGAATGTCACCGACAAGATCGGCTCGAGGCGATTGGGCAAGGGTATGTCCGCTGGATCCGCACCGGTCAGGGAGGTCAGATGCAAGCTTCTACTCCTCGCCACGACCAGGAGCTTCCGATCAGGACTGAACGCGATCGGGACGGAATCGTCGATTCCCGGCGGCAGCTGGGTAGGCTTGCCGATCCGCATTCCGGTAGCGGTGTCGAACACCTGAGCTTTCTCGTTTGCCACGATGGCCAGCAGGAGACCATCGGGGCTGAAAGCTGTTCTATCTACCTCATTCGTCAGGACCCAATCCGGGCGGAGCGCGGTTTCATAGTCACTAGTGTCTCCGGTCCGCTGTCCACGGAGGCGGTCGCCGCTCAACGGACGCCGGAGCCGCACCGCCTCCTTGCCCAGATCAACGCTTAGAAGCTTCCCGTCAAGGCTGAAGCCCAGGGATCTGACACCGTGCGAGGTGTTGGTCAGCGGGCCAGCGGCTGGATCGAGGGTGGCGGGGTTCCACAACCGCACGGTCTCATCATCGCTTGCTGTCGCCAAGAGCGCACCGTCGGGGCTGAACGCTGCCGCCCTGATGGTGTCCGTATGGCCCGACAGGGAACCATCCACAGGAGCCCGGGTGGTGGTGTCCCACAGTTGCGCCGAGTTGCCGCTGGCGGTTGTCACCAGGAGTTTGCCATCCGAACTCAGTGCTATCAGAGGGTACTGGTTTCCCTGAGAGCTGAACGGCTCGCCGATACGCTCTTTCTTCAGCAAGTCCCACAGTTGCACGTGGCCTTCGCCAGCAACAACGGCGAGGCGGTCGCCTCTTGGGCTGAACCATGCTGATTGGTATTCCTCATCCGAGCGCGTAACGATCTCATCACGCGGCTCCTTCGTGCGGTCTCGGACCGAGACAAGGAGTTTTCCACCGCCGCGCGGAACGGCCAACAATCTTCCGTCAGAGCCGAACATCATCGCGACGTACGCCGACTCTTCCATTGACACCCAACGGAAGCGACCGGTGGACACGTCCCAAAGTTGGCTCCGGGAACTGCTGGTGGTCGCCAGAAGCCTGCCGTCCCGGCTGAACGACATCGTGGTGATCCGTCCCCCGTCGGGAGCGCCTGGAGGAATATCAGCTACATCACCGGTGGCGAGGTTCCACAACTTGGTGTCGCCCTGAAAACCTGCGGCGGTGGCCAGAAATCTTCCATCTGGACTGAACGCCATGGCGTAGATCCGCTCCCGGTGACCAGTCAGTGGTGCGCCAACGGGACGGCGTGTGGCGACGTCCCACAGTCGAATCGTGCCGTCGCGCCCGCCTGCGGCTACCTGCCTGCCATCAGGGCTGAACACCACGGAATAGACCGGCGAGACGTGACCGATGAGGGCGGATCTCTGCTCGGTGATGAGTGAGCTCATGCTGCTGCGAGCCTCGTCCGTCGGAGCGACGGCCCACGCCGACAAGGCGAGTCGCCGGGCTGTCACCGGATCGTCCTGGCGGATGCTCTGACTCTGCGCCGCGAGCTGGCGGGACAGTGCAACAGCGCGTTGACGGTCGGCGTTCACACCGTAGGTGACCGAGGCGACAGCTCCGATGCAGGCAGCCAGGGCGAGAGTGACCAGGCCGGCTGTGATGGAATGCCGAATCCTGCTGCTCCGTCTTGCCTGGCGGTCGCTGGCGGCGAGGAAGTCCTGCTCCGCCAGAGTCAGGGCAAGGTGCGGGCCGTTACCACCGCTCCAATCGGCGGCGGCACTGTGCACCATGGCGAGTTGGGCCCCGCGATAGAGGAATGAGGCATCGTGGTCGCGTTCCTGCCAGGTGGCCGCATCCTGTCGGAGCTGGGCGTGGATGAGCCGCTCGTTGCGATCGCCCTCCAGCCACTCGCGCAACCGCGGCCAGGCGAGCAACACCACGTCGTGGGCGATTTCGATCGACTCGTCGTTGGTGACGACGAGCCGCTTCGCCGTGAAGGCGTCGAGTACTGCCTCCACCCGCCCACGGTGCTGTGCGTCGCCTACGTCGACGAACAGGTCCGCGCGGGCAAGCTGTCGTCGGGCCGGCGACCCGTCGGCACCCACCGTAATCATTCGCTCCAACAGCCGCCGAGCGATGTCCCGCTCCGGTTCGGTCAGACGGCTGAATGCGTCTTCCGCACTTGTCGCGATGACCTCACTCACTCCCCCGGTGGCGCCGTAGTCGCGGCGAGTGAGCCGATTGGACTCACCTCGTTGCCAGGTCAGCAGCATGGTCTGGGACAGCAGTGGCAATGCTCCGGTGGAAAACTGAGCGGCGTCGGGCAGGGTGCGCAACTCCGCCAGGATCTCCTCGGGCAGACCGTCCTCGATCTGAACTCCGCACGCCACGGCCGGACCGGTGATCGCACGTCGCAACTCCGGCATGCTCATCGGCCCGACCACGAACTGGCCGTCCTGCAACACCGGAACCAGGTCGGGATACACGGCGCACCGGTCGAGGAAATCACCACGGACGGCCAGCAGTACCAGACCGGGTGGTTGGCCGGTCGCGGAGTCCGCCGTGGCAATGGCGACCAGGGCATCGATGTACACCTGCCGGCACGCCTGCGCGTCGTCTGGGTCGTCGGTGAGCGTGAACAGCTCTTCGAACTGGTCCACGACCAGCACGAGCCGGCCACCTGCCCGGCATGCCTCCCGGCGCTCGACCGGCAATCGGGCCGCGTGCGCAAGCACCGCCTGTCGGGCCAGTAGCCGCGCCTCCGTCGGCCGTTGCCCGATCGTAGAGCGAAGCGACGCGGCGTCCACCCCGGCGAGCGTGGCCACCTGGGTCACCAGTTCGTCGATCGCCGCAGCGCCGGGCGTGACGACCAGACGGGGCCAGTCCGTCGAGCCCGGTAAGGCCAGCTGACCCCGGGCGATCGCGGGCAGCAGTCCGGCACGTACGAGGGAGGACTTTCCCGCACCGGAGGCACCTGTCACCACGAGCATCCCGACACCGGACAGTCGTTGCTCCACTCGCCCGGTCAGCTCGGCGGTCAGGCGCTCCCGCCCGTAGAACACGCCCGCCTGGTCCTCCTGGAAGGGCCACAGACCACGGTACGGGGCCTGATCCCCGTCGCAGACGCGATCAGTGTTCTGCTGAGGGCGGGTCCGCTGCTCGATGACCTGCAGCCCATCCCGGATCAGCCGCAACTGCGCGGCGTGCCGGAGGTGGTGGTCGCGGTCATCACGGCGATCGGCAGCCTGCTGATGGAGGTCACGTTGCAGCCGAGTGGTGATTGCGCGTACATCGCCGACCATGAGACCGAACTCCGCCAGGTCCTTGGCCAGACCCTCCAGACCGGCGACAAACTCCGCGTGCTGATCGCGACCGAAGCCGACCGCCGTGGCCGCCACGCCCTGAAGAGCGGTGATCTCGCGCAGCGCCGCGGCGGTCAAACCCTCATCCCGCCCGTTCGTGTCGCCGCCGACGCCTCCCGTTGCCGTCGAGGGATCACGCCGGGTGCCGGTGGTCGCGTCTCCATGACGACCCCGCACGTTCTGGGCGCCCGCTTGCAGCCTGGCATCCGTGATCCGCTCCCACGCCTCAGCCCACGGGCGTACCTGTGCTGGGTCGACCCCCAGGGCGACCACCAGGCGATCCAGCACGTCGGCCGGCATCACCGTCCGTCCGGTCAGATAGTTCGCCAGACTGCTCTTCGGTACGCCGCTGACCACCTCGAGATCCTGCAACGAAAGACGTACCTTGCCACGATGGCGAGCGGCGGTGATACGCAGCCGGTTCAGTTCGTCCAGGAGATCCTGCTGAGTACGCATCGCAGCAAGGTCACGCGGCACAGTCTCATCGTCAGTCACGAATGCAAGCCTCGTCCACGAATCCTTGCGGGGCCTAGGTTTCTGTCGACCATTCACCACGGCGTGACGTTTGTGGCCGGAGCACATCATCGACACGGGGTTACCCGACGGCAGTGCCCTGTCGCGGCAGAGGCGAGCTCGCGGGACGCGGTGCGGCGGCAGGATGGTTTACCCGGGACCTGCCCGCGCCGAAGATCGCACGGAGGACCCGGATGGGTTCATGCGGTGGCGAGATCGGACGACGTCTCCGCCTGTCGCATGCCGATAAATGCCAGTCGCGCAACCAGTCCCAGGTGAGGCAGTGTTCGAGGGCCGACGCCCCGAGGTTGGGCGTCCATGGACGTCCAGGTTTCGGTGTGACGGCTTCTGCGCCTGGCATGGTCGTGACATCGCTTGGAACGTGAAGGACGGCACCCGTCCTCATGTGGAGACGGACTCGACACGGGGATCGAGGTGAATCGCAAGGATTGATTTCTGAACGATCGCTCATGGCGGAATCGTTGTTGACTGCCCGATTACCCCGCTCACGAAAGGAAGGTACTGCTCTTGAAACAGAACACTTTCCGACGCATCGCTACCGGCATGCTCGCCGTCGCCTTGACTGCCGCGCTCCTCTCCACCGTCACCAGCGCGCCCGCGTCAGCTAGCCCGTCGACACCCTTTTTCGGGCCCACGATCGATCCCTATGCCGTCTATGACGGACAGGACACATGCGACCCGACAGCCAAGCCCGGCGTCGTCGATTTCAAGGACATGCTTGTCGATACGTACGGAAGCGAGGCCTGGGGAATCAGTCGCAGCTGCAGCGACGGTGGCACCAGTGAGCACAAGGAAGGCAGAGCGCTGGACTACGGCTTCGACTACAACGACACCGGAGATCGGGCCGATGCCACCGACCTGCTCAACTGGCTACTCGCTACGGACCGCTACGGCAACAGGCACGCCATGGCCCGCAGGCTGGGACTGATGTACATCATCTGGAACCGGCAACAGTGGAAATCGTACGAGGCGTCATCGGGGTGGCAGCCGTACAGTTGCGACGGCACTCCGAACGACTGCCACACCAACCACATCCACTTCAGCTTCAGTTGGGCCGGAGCACAGCGGCAAACGACCTGGTGGACTGACGGCAGTGCTCCGGAAAGCCCACTTCTGGTTCGCGACATGGGTTCACCAACGACCGTCCTTCACCGCTGGCGCTCCACCGGAGCGTCCTTCACCGGCCGCTCCACCGCTACGTACTCCCCCCTCGACATGGCCAACGTGAATGGCCGAGTCGCGGCGGGTGACGTCAACCTCGACGGCAAGGACGACACCGTCATGGCCCACCAGAACAGCGACGGCAAGTTCTCGTTCAAAGTCCTCCTCAACGGCACCATCGCACCCACCAACTGGCACACCACCCCCGGGCCATTCGATCTCGAGCCATCCGTAGGAAACCGGCTCATCGTCGGAGACTTCATTGGCGACGGCAGGGCCGAACCCCTCCTGGTTCGCGATGTTGGCTCATCCACGATCGTGCTCTACCGCTGGGGTTCCAACGGCAGCTCTTTCACCGGCCCGAGCACGGCCACGTACTATTCGCTCAACCTGGCCAACGTCGGAGACAGAGTCGCAGCCGGTGACGTCAACGGCGACGGCAAGGACGACACCGTCATGGCCTACCAACACAGCGACGGCAAGTTCTCGTTCAAAGTCTTCCTCAACGGCACCATCGCTCCTGTCGACTGGCACACCACTCCCGGACCGTTCGACCTCGATCCGTCGGTAGGAGGTCGGCTCATCGTCGGAGACTTCAACGGCGACGGCAGGGCTGAACCCCTCCTGGTTCGCGATGTCGGCTCATCCACTGTCGTCCTCTACCGCTGGTTCTCCAACGGCTCATCCTTCACCGGCCCCAGCACGGCCACGTACTACTCCCTCGACCTGGCCAACGTCGGAGACAGAGTCGCGGCCGGGGACGTCAACCGTGACGGCATCGACGACACCGTCATGGCCTACCAGAACAGCGACGGGACCTTCACCTACAAAGTCTTCCTCAACGGCACCATCGCACCCACCAACTGGTACACCTCCGGCGCATTCAGCCTCGATCCGTCGGTAGGAGGTCGACTCATCCTCGGGTCATGGTTCTGACCTAACAGCCAGCGCGCGCAGGGCGACCCGTTCGGGTCGCCCTGTTGCCGTTTCGCCCCTGCCGAAGCCCCCGGGTCCCACCTCTGCGTGTCCTGGGATCGTGGGCAGAACTCGGTGACCTGGGTCAGCCTGTCGCCCATGTCGCAGAACCGGTCCCGCATGCTCCGGGTCCCACCGTTCTGCATGGCGTGCTGACAACTGCCGGACTACGACTGCACCTTCGCCGAGCCACCCTCACCGATTTCGAGGCGGCCAACCATCTGCACCGCTGGGAATGCTCCGCCGAGAGCCGCAGGGCCCGCTACCAGGGCTGATCGGTCTCGCCCACCTGTTGCTGCAGGACTGCGGACCGCCCGAGATCGCTCTGTTGATCGCCGACGCATGGCAGGGCCCTCGAGTCGGCACCGCGGTGGCCCGGCACGTGGCCGGTCTCGCCGCCGCGCACGGCCACCCCGTTCAACAAGCCCGGATCATGTCGGGGAATGTTCGGGCCGCCCGCCTGGCGAGTCGCCTTCGCGCCATCGTCGACGATGCGGCCTGACACGCGGCGGCAGTCGTGGTGGGTGGAGCCGCCGCGTTCCCTGGCAGCGAAGAGTTCCTCCACTGCGCGACGCTAACGCCTTCGTCAGGCCCTGCCGTCACGCAACGGACAGGAGCCGATCGTCACGGCCGCCACTGGTCATCGCGACCGCACGCAGTAGCTGGCGCGCATTCCGTCGGCCGTCCCAGATCCCCGGCGTGGCCCCGCCTCCCTCCAGCGGCGGGGCCACGCCGGTGTCCGATCAGGGCTCGGGAGTGCCTGATGACGGCGCTCGCGCCCGGCGGGAAGACCAGGCGCAGGACGGCCTCCACGCCTTCTGCAACCGCGCCATCGCGGACGGCTGCGGGCGACGGGCGGCACGTCGGGCTGGTGTCGCGCTCGTTCACGGACGGATCTATGCCGGCTCGCGCACGCCACCGGCGTTCCCGCCGTCGTCCGGCATCGGTTCGGCCGGGGCTTCTGGCAGTTCGTCCGGCGTGCCGGGCAGCCAGGGCTGGCCCGAGCGCTACCGCCCGCTTGCCTCTGCCCTTGGGTGACTTCTCGACCACCCCATTGCTGGTCGTGGTGCGCTGCCAGTGCAACAGCAGCACTCCGCGATCCAGATCCACGCGGGGCCACTTCAGACCGGCCAACTCCCCACGCCGGGTGCCAACGACAATCGCCAGCACCCAGGCGGCACGTAGCCGGTGATCGGCGTGGTACTTGAGGAACTTCGCCGACTGCGCCGGCGTCCACACACCCTTGCGGCCCATCGTCTCCCGCTCGGCCTGCCGAGGTTGCCGCACACCATCGACGTTGACCCCGAGGTCGCTCAACGCTTTCATCATGACCCGGTGCACGATCCGGACGGTGGTCGACGACAGCGGGCCGCCGTTCTTACCGCCACCCTTCAGCAGCTTCTTGTACAGCTCGTGGATCACTCGCTTGTCGAGGGCGTAGAGCTGCCGCGCACCGATGTGCGGAACCACGTAGCAGCGCATGATGTCCCGATAGTTGCCGAGCGTCGTCTCCTGGACATCCGGTTCGCGCTCGTTGAGCCAGCTCTCCAACTCGGCAGCGACGCTACCGTCGGCGCCGAGGTCCGCTCTACCGTAGGCAGCGCGTGCGTCTTCCTCAGCCTTGAGGGCAGCGGCCTGATTGGGGAACCCCTGCCGCTTGTGCTGATGGCGCCGCCCGTTCGCATCGGGCGGGAGGTCGATGATGAAGAACCAGCGGGTCTGGCCGTTGGCGAGGCGGTAGTTGTAGACAGCCATGAGGCTGCACCTCCGAGGTAACGGGATCGAGGGATGCAGCCCACGTTAAGCGATCTCCGTTACCGCCAGATCACACATGATCTTCTGTATCCGCTGGTGAATACCAGTCGGGACGGCCGGATTCGAACCGACGACCCCTTGTTACCAACAGTAATCGAAACAAGCTTGTCATTGATTGCCGAAAGTGGTCGCTGAGCTGCGGAGACACCGTCAGGCGCTCATCATCCCTTGTCACCCTTCGTCAACGATCCGGCGGGGTTTTCGGGGGGTAAATGGGGTCCCACACCGAACGCCGCCAGGTCTGACCGCCCCCGCTAGCCCTACCACCGTGTCGCGCCCGCCTCACGGCATGGGTGCTGACCGAATCTGTGGCAGCCCTTCTTCGGTCAGCGCAACCGTCAGAGGAACCTCACGCGACGGTGCGCTCTCGATGCTGTCCCGCAACGACCGGTGCACAGGGTTCCAGCCCGTCGTCGAGGTACCGACCGAACTGGACCCAGCCCGCCGCGTTGTCACGCTCGTCGGTCCGATCGCTGACTGACCACTGGTGTCGTACCTGGTCGGCCGGACGCCCTCTGGATGCACCCGAACGTTACCGACCTGACCTGCTCGCACTCCCCCGACAGGGGCGTTATGGCTGTCCGGCGCGGTTCAGTGCGGCGATGACCTTTCTGAGCGCCGGTTGTTCGAGCCCCTTGCTTACACTGCGGAAACGTAGTGGCTGCAGGTGAGTTCCGCCGCCGGGCCGCCGCGAGATCGATCCGTCAGTTCGGCGGTTGGGGTCGGGAAGGCTTTCGATGAGGCCGAAGGCGGCGAGCTGGCGGTGGCTTTCGTAGACGTCGCGGCTGATGCCGTACCAGCCGAGGCGGTTGGGATCGGTGACGAAGACGCCCCGTTGAGAAGCCCGCGGGTATCGCGTTTCCAGGTCGCGGATCATCAGGTAGGTCACGATCTCAGCCGCTGACAGGACGTGTACCCAGCCGTTGAGGAAGAAGAACGCGGGCAACCGTAGCGCCTCTGTCTGACCGTCCTTGGCAGCCGGCGCACCGAAGGGGTCATCCACATCGGTGTCGTCTGCTGCGGGGATCGTGTAGCGGCCCGGTGTCCATTCCCCCGAGCGCCAAGCGTTGAAGGCTGTGCCGGCTTCGTTACGTAGCTGGAAGCCTTCATATCGGTTGCGTATGCCGGCCCGGCCTCTGAGTTCGACCAGGTGATAGTGGACCAGCTGGGTCAGTGCTCTGGTCAGTTGTCGTCGCATGCCGGCCGTGGTGTCGGCGGTGACGGTTGCCGCAGGCAGCAAATCCACCCATCCGCGCTGCTCATTAGTGGTGTAGAGCGGTCTGGTATTACGTATCTCGCTGCCGACCGTGCTGCGCGTCTGCGCTTCAAAGAGGGCGATGAGGTAAAGCGGCAGCGCCGAGCCCTTCTGGGTGATCCAGGCTGACGCAGGTGAAAATTTCGCGTCCTGGACGGTCTCTGCGTTTGTGCGGCGTTGAACGAAGCTGCGTCGGATCAAGAAGCGTGATCCGCTTCTTTTGCCCTCGCTGTGAACTTGGTGCAGCGCCAGCCGAGCAGCGCGGTATCGCTCGGCGTGGCGCCGTAGCTTCGTTGCTCGCTGCTGCTGTCGCCCGAGGTCTCGCGTGCCCATGGTTTTCCACATCTGCTGATGACAGCGACCAAGCGCAAAATATCGTGACCGATCCGCCCGCACAAGAAGTCCTGATAGGGGCTAGAGATACGGGCAGAGTCGGAGCGCTCGAGGTCACAGGCTCGACGGGTGAGGCTTCGGTGCGGGCGGATCGGTCATCGCACGGCCTGACCACGGCAGAACCGGCGTGTGAATGTAGTCGGCGTCGGAGCACAGTGCCTCGACCATTCGCCAAGGAAGGTTCTCGCAGTGATCTCGCAACCGATCGTCGCCCTGTGGATTCTCGTCATCGTCATCGTCGCGTTCCTCATCGGCACTGGAGCTGGCCTGCTGTCATGGCTCGACAGTCGCCGGACAGCCCGGGCGATCCTCGTGGGCGGTTCGGCCGCTGGCGGAACGGTAGCGATCGCTGCGGCAGTCGCAACCGTCTTCATCTGAGCTCCGGTCCGCACCGGAGTCCCCTTGGATCGTGGTCTTGGTAAGGGATGCCTCGTAACCCTGGCGTCTGTCTATTGAGGATAGCCGGGCAGGATGCCGGGGTGCAGGTGATCACGGCAGCTCGCTCGGAGTGGATCTTTCCGTTCACCGGGTTGCAGCCCGCTCAGTTCCGCAAGCTAGTCCGGCTGATCGCCGAGCGTGGCGGTGAGGGCATCGCTGATGGCCGGCCGGGCCGGCAGTGGGCTCTTGACCTCGCCGATCGGGTGTTGCTCGTCGCCGCGTACTGGCGAACGAACCTGACGATGCGCCAGATCGGTCCGCTGTTCGGGGTGTCGCACTCCGCGGCGCATCGGGTCATCGACACCCTCGCGCCGCTGTTGGCCCTGGCGCCGGTGCGCAAGCGGCCGGTCGAGCAAATCGCGATCGTCGACGGGACTCTGGTCCCGACCCGCGATCACCGACTGGCCGCCCGGAGCAAGAACTACCGGTCCTCGACGAACCTGCAGGTCGCCATCGACGCCAGCACCCGCCTGGTCATCGCCGTCGGCGACCCGCAGCCGGGCAACCGCAACGACACGATCGTCTACCGCACCTCGGGCATCGCCGAGACGTTGGACGGGCGGCCGGTGATGGCCGACGGCGGCTACCGGGGCAACCCGGAGGTGATCGTGCCGTACCGCAAGCCCTCCGACGGCAGCTCGCTGCCGGACTGGAAGGAAGCCCTCAACGTCGAGCACCGCACCGTTCGAGCAGGGGTAGAATACGCCCTGGCCAGGATGAAGAACTGGAAGATCCTGCGCGACTACCGCCGCGCCGGCCACACATTGGCCGACGCCGCTTCCGGCATCGCCAACCTCCACAACATCATCCTCGTCGGCTGACCACCGGCCCGGCCCAGGGCAACGCCTTCACCCAGTTACGAGACGTCCCTTAGAGGTGGTCGCGGTGCTGGTGGTGGCCTTCAACACCCAGCTTCGTGAGCTCTACACGCGCACAGACCGGGTCAGGGACCGCTCTGATTCGGTCCAGTTCCAGAAGCAGGGCCGCCCCGACGAGGTGGAGGGCGGTGCTGGCCCCTGACGACCGAACAAACAGGACAAGGTCGCCGTTGCGGACCGTCCGGTCCGCAAACATTCAAGGTCAACGACGACAAATAGGTTCCCGAACGGCTGACGTTTCTCTCCGCCCACGGCATGCAATCGGATTGGCTCATGGCCGTCGTCCAATTCTTGTTCTCCTACCGAAACTGATCGGGCCGACGGACTTGTGGGCGCTCGCTTTCGGCGGTGGCCAGGTAGTCGCGCAGATGGACGTGCCGGAACTGGTAGACGGCACCTTCCTGACGCAGTACGCCGCGTCGGTTGGCGTCTGCCAGGAAGGCGAGCAAGCGGACGGGCTGACGGCGCGTTAGCGTCAACGGGACACGTACGAAGATCAGCCAGCGACCCCAGGGTCGGGTTAGCAGCGCGTACGCGAGACCGTAGCCGACGCCGACCATGCATCCTCGCCAGAACGCCAGACCGACCGACGGGAATCCGGGGGTGACAGCCGCAATCCCAGCCGCGAAGAATCCGACGACCGAACCGGTAACGCACGCCACCAGTATCGACTCACAGATGGTGATCCACCGGTCGACGGCGAGCACTCGGACGGCGGACCTGGCGCTCCGGCGACCGTCCACGCGTAACCGCGCACGCTCACGGAACACGCGTGCGCCGAAGATCCACCCGATGACCAGAACTCCCACGAGGCTGAACGAGAGCAGCCGAGACTGGGCTGGGAGCGACCACGGGGTCGAGCCGCCCATGCTCACCGCACCAGCAAAAAGTGCCGAGGCGAAGCCTATCCCGCAGGCCAGGAAGCTGCCGACCCCCCATTGCTTCAGGAAGGCCCGGAGTTGGCGCAGGTCGGAGGTCGGTGGGCCGCTCATGAACCCACGCGACGGTTCGGTCAACTGCGTACCGGTGCCCGCGCCCAGCAGGCCGCCGACGATCAGGACCACGGCGATCTCGACCCCGCTGAGGAGATATCCGATGGCGATGACCGGCAGCAGTCCGCAGACCAGACCGAGTATGGCGGCGCCACCGAAGAATCGGACGGCCAGGTTGGTCACCGTCTCGAGCTGCCACCAGGCGAGGTCCGATCCTTCGGTTCGTTGAAGATGCCGGGCAAGGAATCCCAGCCACGCCTCAATCCGGACGACTGGATGACCGCCCCTACTCTTACGCCCGAACCAGGTGCGGCGGCGGGCATCGGATCGGTAGAGGGAGGGTAGGTACGCGTCGAGCAGGTGGCGCTCCACTTCCACTCGGGTGGTGAACTGTCGCAGTGCGTCCGGGTCGGTGTCGACGGTGGCGTAGGCGGTCCGGGCCAGATAAATCATCAGCGGCGTGGACAAGGCCTGGACCAATGGGCCGTCGTCGTCGGACTTTAGGTCCGCGACGACGCTGGCCCAGCGGTTCGCCGCGTTCAGCTGCCCGGCGGGCAGGTATCGGGCGGCGAGCCGTCGGTTGACCGGTTGCAGCTCGACCACGGCTGCCCGGGGCAGTGGTAGGCCAACGGTGGCGATCGACTGCTCGTACTCAGCGGTGGTGCAGGCCACCACCATGGGCCGCTTTCCCGACTCCTCCGAGAGTACTCGCAACGCCTCCGGCCGCAGCTCCGCGCCCATCTCGTCGAGGCCGTCCAGCAGCGGAAGGATCCTGCCGTTCTCGATGAGCCGTTCGGCCAACGCCCGTCCGGCGCCCTGCCGATCCAGCACCTCGGGGAACTGGCCCGACAACTCGTCGGCAAGCCACTCGTCGAACGGCTGGTGCGGGTTCCACCGGGGGAGCGCGAACAGCACCGGCACCGGCTCGTCCTCCTCCTGCGGCTCCAACATTTGAGCGATCAGCAGGACCAGGGCCGACGTTTTGCCGGACTCGCGCTCACCGAGGATGACCAGCCGTCCGAAGGGCAACTGCCGGAACAGCCCGGCGAGATCGGCGACATCACCGGGCGGAGGCAGATCAGAGTGGCTGCCATCAAGGATCTCAGACACCTCGGCAACGATCGGCCGCCGCGTGTACGCCAGCGGGATCCTCAGCGGTTCCGGCCTGGTGAGCCCTCGATTGTCTGCTTCGCGCTGCCACTGTGCCCGTAGACGACGCCTGAGATCGGCGCTCACCTGCTCGGGAACAGACCCGTCGTCGTTAGCCCGTACGCGCTGGATGGTGACGATGCCGGCCATCAACGCCAGCACCACCGCGACGATGAAGTAGCTCCAGCGCCAACGGCCATCGTCGATCACGAGGTTGATGACCACGCCGGTAGTGACCGTCAGAACCGCGCCGCCCAGTGCCTGCCGGGCATTGCTCAGCCGCATCCGGCCACTATTTCATCGTCGGCGTACGCCGACGGGTTCGTGGAGCGGGCGGAAGTGTCGCGCTTTAGACAAAGACTCACCATGCCGCTGGTACGGAGCAGCGACCCCGCCGGGGCCAAAGGCCGGCAGCGGATGCCGGTTCAGGCCGCCCGTTCCGCGATCACCTCCAGGGCACACAGGATGCCTACGGTGCCGGCTATAGCCACGTTGGACCGCTGTCAACGACTTCCTCGACGAGTGGCTGACAACCGCCACAAGGGACGTAAAGAAGGCCACCGCCGCCAATTACCGCGATGCGCTGCTGTCGGTCCGCACCCGCCTTGGCAGCAAGCCACTCCAGGACGTCACCGAGGCCGACATCGAGGATCTCATCGACTGGATGCTGACGGAGGGCCGTGCCACCCTGCCTGGGACCGAGGAGACTTGAACCCACAACAACCTCTTGTGAAGTGACCCCTATCGGCCGGACACCTCGATATCTGTCAGGGACTCTCGGTGGATCTTCTCGTAGATGTCGGGGCTGACGTTACCCAGACGGCGGTGCCGACGCCGAGGGGTGTAGAAGCCCTTGATGTAGGAGAACACCTCCAGCTCCAGTTCGTCACGGGACGGCCAGGCGCGGGTGTAGACCAGTTCAGTTTTGAGGGGCGATGGATGAGCTGGTCCCGGGCCGGTCGGCGGTGCTGGATAGCCATGCCGACGGCGTCGAGGATCAACTCGGTGCGTAGGTGGTCGGCCATTGCCCAGCCGACGACGCGGCGGGGAGTAGGCGTCGACCACGACGGCGAGGTAGAAGAACCCTTCCCGGTGCGCAGATGGGAGATCGGCGACCCACAACCGGTTCGGTGCGGTCGCGGTGAACTGCCGCTGGACCAAGTCCGGCGCGGTCGTGGTCGACGCCTTGCGGCGAGGCTTACCGCGCCGCCGGCGGTGGGCGCCCTCGATACCGGCCAGCCGCATCAGTCGGGCCAACGCCTTGCGGTTCCACCGGTGACCACGTTCATGCAACTCGGCGGTGAGCCACCGGGCGCCGTAGACACCACGGTGCTCCGACCAAGCCCGCTGGGTGACCTCGGCACGTGCCTGGTCGTGGCGTTTCCGCCCAGCGGCGCGCTGCCGGCTGGCGCGCAGCCTGTCGTAGGGACGCTATGGCCGACGCCGAGGAGCCGGCAGAGCAGACGGACCGGGTAGGTGGTCTTCTCCGCATCGATGAACCGGTAGACGTCGGTCCGGTTCACCGCTCCGTCTCGCGTGCGAAGAAAGACCGCGGCTCTTTCAGGATCTCTTTCTCCAGCTCCAGCTGGGCGACCTGCCGCCGCAGCCGCACCAGCTCGGCCCGCTCGTCCACGGCCAGGTCGTTGGGCCGGCCGCCGTCGCGATCCTGCCGCATCCGGTCGCCCCAGTTGCGCAGCGTCTCGTGGTTGACACCCAGCTCCCGGCCCACGTCACGGATCGTGCGACCGGAGTAGAGCACCAACGCCGCGGCCTGGCGCCGGAACTCCTCGGGGTACTTGCTCTGTCCAGCCATAGCGTTTCCTCCTCCTCGGCAGGATGCCAAGTCAGGAGGTGTCCGGTCTCAGGGGGTCACTTCACCCGCACGCGCCGGAAACCCCCAGCCGATCGGCTGGGGGTTTCCGGCCTCGGCAGCCGGCACGGCGCGCCGACCGATTCCCGACTCATCCCGGAGCCCGAGCCCGGACCCCGCGTCGCGCCGGCTTGCTAGCGTGGAAATGCCTCGATTCCTTCGGATGAGGAGGAGAACGTGGATCTCGGTTGGCTGGCGGGGTTGGGCGCGTCCGCGGCGGCGGTCCTGGTGCAGGCGGCCGCGACGGACGTGTGGCAGGGGGCACGCTCCGGGTTCGCCCGGCTCCTCGGCCGCGGTGACCCGCGACGGGAGACCGCCGCGGTCCGGCGGCTGGACGCCCTGGCCGCGGAGGTGGAACAAGCCCCGCCCGCCCAGCGTGACCAGGTACGCGCACGGCTGTTGCCGGCCTGGCAGACGCGGCTGTCAGACCTGGTCGAGGAAGACCCGGTCACCGCCGACGGCGTGCGTGACCTGCGTGACGAGTTGGTGACCCGGCTACCCACCGCGCAGCAGCAGTGGATCCAGCACATCACCGCGACCGCCTCCGGCGCGACCGCTCAGGGAGTGATGTTCGGCAGCATAGTCAACCACCCCACCCCGCCGGAAGCTGACCCGAGCGGCCCGGTGCCCGACCCGGGTCAGCCCCGATGACCGTCGACCCCCTCCTCGTCCAGCAGCAGGTTTCCGCCGTCGCCGGCACCGCGTACGGGGTGATCGGCGGCGACCTGCACGTCTTCGGTGACGGGACGCCGCTGTATCTGTTGGAGGAGCACCGCCGGCCCGACCCGCCGGACTGGAGCTGGCTGCGCGAGATGCCCTCCCGGATGCTCAACGCTCACGCCCGCGTGGTCCCGTTCACCGGCCGCGAGTCCGAACGGGACGAGCTGCGCACCTGGCGGGAGACCGGGCCGCGACTGGCGGTGCGCTGGCTGCACGCCCCGGGCGGTCGGGGCAAGACCCGGCTGGCCGGCCACCTCGCCGCCCAGGCCGCCGACGAGGGCTGGAAGGTCGTCACGGCGGTGCCCCACGTGGGCACGCCCAGCGCCCTGCTGGGCAGCCAGGATCTGCGGCTGGACCGCCACCGGGGAGTGCTGCTGATCGTCGACTACGCCGACCGGTACCCGCTGTCCAGCCTGCTCTGGCTGCTGCGCAACGCCCTGCTCCACCGGGCCGACAAACCGGCACGGGTGTTGATGGTGGCACGCAGCGCGTCCACGTGGCCGGCACTGCGCGCCAACCTGGACGATCCCCGCGTCCAGGCCGGCACGTCCGAGCAGTACCTGGCCCCGCTGCCCGACGACGAGGACGCTCGGCGGGCCATGTTCACCGCCGCCCACGACAGCTTCGCCGCCGTCTACGGTCTCTCCGGTCCGGACGCCGTCCCCCGACTCCCCAACCTGGGTCATCCGGAGTTCGGGCTCACCCTCACCGTGCACGTCGCCGCGCTGGTCGCCGTCGACACCCGCGCGACCGGCGCCCAGCCGCCCACCCAGGTCACGTTGCTGACCCGCTACCTGCTCGACCGCGAACGTCAACACTGGACCCGGCTGTACGAGGGCCGCGCCCGCGGGCTGAACCACGGCACGCCCGACGATGTCATGGCCCGTACCGTCTTCACCGCCGCCCTCGCCGGCCCGCTCCCGCACCCCGAGGCCGCCGGGCTCATGCGCCGCGTCGAGCGGGAACTGCCCGCCGAACGGATCATCAGCGACCACAGCCACTGCTACCCGGCCGCCGACCCCCATCGGGCCACCGTGCTCGAACCGCTGTACCCGGACCGGCTGGCCGAGGACTTCATCGCTCACACCCTGCCCGGCTCCGATCACCCGGCCGACCCGTGGGCCCCCACCCGGCTGCACGACCTGCTGCACGAGCAACCGTCACCAGCCTCGGGCCGCCCCCGGCCGCCGGCGACAGCCGCGACGTACACCGCGCGGGCGGTCACCTTCCTGACCGCCGCCGCGGCCCGCTGGCCCCACCTCGGGCCCGCCCACCTGTTCCCACTCCTGCGCGACCGGCCACAGCTCGCGATCATCGCCGGCAGCGCCACCCTCAGCACCCTGGCCGGCATGACCGACGTCGACGTCACCGCGCTGGAAGCGGTCGAGGCGCTGCTGCCCGGCGACCGACACGTCGACCTCGACGTCGGCGCCGCCGCGGTCGTTGACGTCCTCATCACGCGCCGGCTCACCAAGTCCGACGATCCGGCGGAACAGGCCCGCCTGCACGCCACCCGCTCCTGGCGACTGGCCAACGCGGGCCGCTACGCCGACGCCCTGGCACCCATCTCCGAAGCCGTGGCGATCCGCCGGCGACTGGCCGACGCCGACCCCGCCACCCACCTGCCCGCCCTGGCGAGATCGCTGCACAACCTCGGGCAGGTGCTGTCGGAACTGGGCCGGCCGGAAGAGGCCCTCGCCCACAGCCAGGAAGCCGGGGACACATATCGCCGGCTGGCCCGGTCCGATCCCGCCACCTACCTGTCGCACCTGTCGAGAACCCTGCACAACCTCGGCACGGTGCAGGGCAGCCTGGGCCGGTGGGACGAGGCCCTGGACCACGCCCAGGAGGCGGTGACCATCGGCCGGCTGTTGGCCGACATCGACCCGACCGGCTACCTACCCGACCTCCCCGGGCTGTTGAACAACGCCATCAAGCTCCTGGCGGAGCTTGGCCGCCACGCGGCGACACTCGCGCTCGCCGAGGAGGCCGTGACCATCGGCCGCCGTCTGACCGACCGCGCCGCCCACGGGCCCGAACTCGCCCGATCGTTGCAGAACCTCGGGAACAGCCTGGTCCACCTGCATCGGCCCGAGGAGGCCCTCGCCCACAGCCAGGAAGCCGCGGACACGTTCCGACAACTGGCCGACGCCAACCCGACCGCGTACCTGCCTGAACTCGCCAGGTCGTTGACCGCGCTCGGCAACACCCTGGTCGAACTGGGCCGGCCGACGGCGGCCCTCGCCCCCAGCCAGGAAGCCGCGGAGGTGTTCCGACAACTGGCCGACACCAAACCGACCGCGTACCTGCCCGAACTCGCCAGGTCGCTGAACGCCCTCGGTCAGGTCCACGCCGCGCTGGGTCGGTGGACGGAGGCCCTCGCACTCTGCGGGGAAGCCGCGGCCATCGGCCGACGGCTGGTCGAGGCCGGGGCCGGCGCCTACCTGGGGCACTTCGCGAGGCAGGTGGGCAACCTCGGTCTGGCGCAGACGGAGCTGGGCCGGCAGGCGCAGGCCCTCGTCCACCTTCAGGAAGCCGTGGACGCGCACCGACGGCTCGCCGCGGCCAGCCCCACCGCGCACCGGGGAGACCTCGGCAAGGCGCTGCACAACCTCGGCCTGGTGTGGGACAGGCTGGGCCAGCCGGAGCGGGCCCTGGCCTGCGCCGAGGAAGCCGTGTCCATCGCCCGGCAACTGGCCCGGGCCGAGCCCGCCAGCCACCTGCCCGACCTAGCCCAGTCGCTGAACAACCTCGCCGGCTTCCTGGCCCTGGTGGGGCGCGGCGAGGAGGCCATCGGGTTCGCCGAGGAAGCCGTGGCCGTCACCCGAAAGCTGGCCGGCGCACCTCCCACCGCGTACCTACCCGAACTGGCGCAGTCACTGAACAACGTGGGTGTCTACCTGTCGATGGTGGACCGGCACGAAGACGCTCTCGCCGCCTGCCGGCAAGCCGCGGACCTGTACCGGCACCTGGCCGAAGCCGACCCGGCCGTCTACCTGCCCGCCACCGCGCAGGCGCTGTGCAACCTCAGTCTCCGGCTGACCGAGCTGGGACGGCGCACGGAGGCCCTGGCTCCGGCCGAGGAGTCGGTCGGCATCTACCGGGAGTTGGCCGGCACGAATCCGGCGATCCAGCGGGATCGCCGGTTCTCGATGGCGCTGATGGCGTACGCCCGGGCGAGGAGCGGAGCCCGGCCCGGATGACCTCCCCGCACACCACCGTCCGCCGCGCAAACCTCCGTCATCCGCCGGCAACCGCGGCGGACGGCCGGAATTTCCTGGCCAACCCGGACCTGCCCCGCCGGTGGGAGATCGGCGCGCCGCTGAACGAGCCGGACCAGAGCACCTTCTACACGCCGGGCCCGCGTGGCTACACCGACTACCCGACGCTGGAGCAGTAGGCCCGGCGGCGAACCGTCCGGGCCGGCCGGTGACCGCCGGCCCGGACGGTTCGCCGCGCGGTGGCCGAGGCACCCTGCCCGGCCCGGCTGGCGGTCGATCACGGCGACGTGGCGGGCCTGGCCTTCTGCGGGTGTATCGTCTCCTGCCGGGCGAGCATCGCGACGAACTCGCCGATCTTCCGCTGGCGGGTCTCCGCCCGTTTGACGGCGGGCAGGAAAGCTAGTACTCCCAGCAGGACATCCGTTCTGACCTGCTGTGGCGGTGTGGTTTTGTCCGTGGGCATGGAGCAGCCACCGCTGAGTCTCGTGGTTGTGTGGGCCAAAGATACGGCGGTGGCCAGCCTCAACCACCTTCGAAGACGACCCACCGAGATTGCTCGCTACGTCGGCAGTACAGCACCTGAACCGCCTCCCGGCGGCCCATCTAAGCTGGGCTGCGGGGTTCGCTCGCTGCAGTGCGCTGCGGCCAAGCTCATCGCGACGCGCCTTCCGCGGCGCCGACCCGGCATCAAGCGCTCAGGGAAACGAGTGACTTGAACCCAAGACAACCTCTTGTCGAGCCTCGTCAGGGCTTGTCATTGCTTGTCAAAACCCCTTGTTACCGACAGTGATCGGCCGAAGCTTGTCATTGTCTGCCGAAAGTGAGCGCTGAGCTGCGGAGACAGCGACGGACGTTCATCGCCCCTTGTCACCCTTCGTCAACGACTGGGCGGGGTTTTCGGGGGGTAAACCGGGGGTCCCCACACTGAATCCCGCCAAGGTCTGATCGCTTCCTCTGGTCCTGTCACCGTGTCGCGCCCGCCTCACGGCATGGGTGCTGACCGAATCTGTGGCAGCCCTTCCGCCGTCAGCGCGACCGTCACCGGAACCTCACGTGGCAGCGCGTTCTCGATGCTGTCCCGCAACGACCGGTGCACAGGGCATTCGCACGACGACTGCAGCGGATCCGAACACCGGGCAAGAGCAGCCGTCAACCGTTGAACCCCGTCGGCGGCGACCGGCCACGACCAGTCCATGTCCCACGGCTCCTCCCACGGCTGATGGAAGCAATCGTGATCGAAGTACACGAGAAGACCAGCCCCACACTGCGGGCAGGCGAATAGGCTCCTCCAGCGGTAGTTGACCTGGTGCCCGGGAGCACCGTGCGGCACGCCCCAACTGCCGATACGAACAACGGTGCGCTGGTCCGCTCGACACCCGACGCAGATGCGCATGGCTAACCCTCCTCCACCATCCGGCGACTTCCACCGCAGAGATCGACGCAATCACCAGCGCCGTCAACCAGCAGCGCACAGCGTGTCAAGAAAGGCAAGACATCGACGCGATCATGCACCGATACGGGTACCAGTAGCGGGTAGTCGCGAGGATGGCTACCCCGCCTCGATCACGTAAGTCCTGTTCACCTTTCGGGAGAGTCGGGCTTCGACTCCGTGACCGCCTTGCCGGGGGTGGTAAGCACGGCTCACGCTGACGCATCGTCAACAGTTTTGTTGATGGCCCGCCCATGTGGACCCGGCCCTGACACGCTCGGCCCCCAGCACAGCCGTGACGGTCCTCTGATCTCGGGTCGAACCCAGACCGGAAGCGGGGTGCGGCTCCTCGATCCCAACGCGGTGGTGCTCATGTCGAAGAAGGTGCGTCCGCGTTCCGGCGTTGAGGTGCGATTAACCGATATCCCAGGACGCGAGGTAGGTCCCGCATCGCAGGCATTGGAACAGATACGCGGTGGGCTCACCATGGCGGTCGAGCCGGTGCAGGAACTCCTCGGTTTCCTCGGGTGAACAGCCGAGTTGCCGGTGTCCTGCGCGGAGCATGTTCAGTGCGTCCGGATGAGGTTCGAGATCGGGATAGCCGGCCGGGCCGAAGAAGGCCGCGCCATCGTCGCAGTGATAGAGCCACGACTGCTGCTGCCAACCGGTGAAGCCGGGGGTGCGGCGAGTGATCTCCTCAATCACATGCTGCGGCACACTGTCAGGCACGTCGACTGCGTCGCTGAACTCGGCAGGCATCTCCAGATTGTCACTGCCATCCGTGGTGGCAGCAACACTGCCGAGTGCCCTGGAAGCCGCACCGGAGTAGATACAGTGCAAGCATAGGCTCTCGGTCTGCCTGCCGTAGATCGGTCCCTTGTAGCGGGTTTGCCGAAGCTGACCGCAGACGCTGCATTCGTGCTCGATTCGCACCGCCGAGCCCGTTGCCAAGGGATCAGGGTGGTAACGAAATACCGGCTCGGTCACCGGCCCATCATGCCAACTGATGGCCGGCCCCGACGACGACTGTTGCTTCCTACCGCCTCTCGCTCGCCCTCAGGCAGAACTGGAGCACGGTCGATCCGATGAGTGCGATGCCCCTCGGCTCGATCGGTTGCTACTGCCGAATCCCTTAGAAGGCGCGTTTCACATCTGTGTTAGTCGGGCGGGTTGAAGGTGCGGCGTTGTTGGCAGGTGGCGGATGCGCCTCGGGTGAGGCGGTGCAGCATGCCGCCGATGACGGCCAGCGGATCATTGCCTCTGACGTGCCGGGATGGGTTTCGTAGTCGCGGGCCAGGCGGCGGTGGGCGGTGAGCCAGACCAGGGTCCGCTCCACGACCCAGCGGCGGGGGTGCACGACGAAGCCTCGCTGGTTAGCGGGTTTGCGGACGATCTTCAGGGTGGTGCGCAGCAGGTCCCGGGTCCAGTCCACCAGGCGGCCGGCGAAGCCGGTGTCGGCGATGATGTGCCGGATCGGGGTGGCCGCGTAGGTAGCGAGCAGGGCTCCTTTGGCGCCGTCGCGGTCCTGCCAGGAGGCGGCCAGGACCCAGACGGTGACCAGCAGGCCGAGGGTGTCGGTGACGATGAACCGCTTGCGGCCGTTGATCTTCTTGCCGGCGTCGTAGCCGCGGGTGGCGCGGGGCACGGTGTCCGCACCCTTGACGCTCTGCGAGTCGATGATCCCCGCCGTCGGCTCCGGCTGCGGGCCATGCGCCAAGCGCACCTGCTCGCGCAACTCGGTCAGGATCCGCTCGGTCACACCCCGTCGTTCAGCCGCTTGAAGTGCGCGTACACCGCCTGTGCATGATCAGCTCGCGACAGGTTTCGATGCGTTTCGGTAACAAGCTGAGCTACATCAGTATGAAGAACATGGAGCTCACCCGGCTGCTGATCTAGCCGGCGAGGATCCGGGCGACGGCGGTGCTCAGCACGCGTACGCCGCGGGTCGAGCCCGCCTCCAGCCCGGTCAGGTCGCGCACCCGGGTCAGCCGGTAGTCGAGCGTGCGCGGGTGGATGCACAGCGCGGCCGCGGTGTCGAGCCGGTTCATGTCGTGCTGGTAGTAGGCGTCCAGTGTGGCGACCAGGTTGGGGCCGGCGTCGAGTTGCGCCGCCACCACCTGGAGCCACTGCCCGACCTCCGCCAGCCGGGCGGCGCCCAGCTCGGCGAAGACGTCGGTGACCGTGTACGCGTGGCGCGGCACGGCCCGCACCGGTGCGACCTCGCTGACCTGCCGGGCCAGCGCCACGGCGTCGCCGAACGCGCGCACCCGCCCAGGCGCGGTGCCGGCCGCGCACGGCCGGCCGGTCATCGAGGCCACGTCGCGGGCCAGCGCGAGCCCGCGCTCGACCGCCGGCTGCCGGCCGCCCGGCGAACTGGGGATCAGCGCGACCACCTCGTGCGGCTCCGGCCAGCTCAGCGGCATCCAGTGCGTCTTCAGCAGCGCGCTGGCGAACTCGTCCCGCGCCGCCTGGTCCGGCCCGGACGACCCGCCGGCCACCCGGACCACCGTCGCGACGACGTGGTCGGGGACCGGCATGTGCAGGCCGCGCGCCAGGTCGGTCGCGCTGTCGTCGCCGGCCAGCAGCATCACCGTCAGCAGCCGCACCTGGGCGACGGTCGCCAGCGTGCGCCGCTGCCCCTCGATCCAGCCCCGGGTGTACGCGCCCTGCGCGGCCAGTCCCGCGGGAGCCAGCCAGGCGAGCGTGTGCATCGTCGCGGCGATGTCGTTCGGGCCGGCCGCCTCGTACACCTCGCGCAGCGTCAGCCGGGTGTGCACGAGCAGCACCTGCCGCTGCGCGGTCAGGGTGAGTCCCTTCTCGCCGCGCTGGCGGCCCATCGCGGCCATCAGGTCCAGATCCTGCACGTGGAACGGCGCGCTGTCCGCCGCGAGGTCGACCGTGCGCTGACGGAGGAAGACCGCGAAATCGAGCATCTCCGACCGCACCCGCGGCATGGCCGCGAGGTTGCGGTATTCCAGCAGCTCCTCCTGGTAGGCGTCCACTGCCCGGCGGGCGTTGTCGGCCACTCGCTGCCGCCAGAGGCTGAACAGACCGCCCATGCCGTCAACGGTAATCGATGCGTTCCGGCCACTCCGCCCGGTTGACGCGGACCGGACAGCCTTGCGGACATTCGCAAGAACCGTGGTACGCCGGCGACCCGGTTCTCGCAATATCACGAAGACCCGGCCACCGGCACCCTGGAACGCTTCGCCATGGACGTCAGACGACGGCCCGGCCGGGTCGGGTGCGACCAGGTACACGCCCCGGCATCCGCAGATCGCACAGCACTCGAGAGGTGGTTCTGGTTATGACATGGCGTAGTCGACCCTCCGCCGGAGCACGATCCGGCATTCTCCGCGCATCCAGTCTGCTGTTGGCCGCGACGGCGATGCTCGCCGCGTTCATGGCCGCACCGTCCGCGGCGGTCGCGGCACCCGCGCCGAGCGGCGACGCGGCTGTCGCCGCCATCGGAGCCGAGCGGGCATCGGCGAGCTCCGCCGGCACGTTGAGCGTCACGACGTCGACGGCGGCCGCCGCCTCACCGGCGAAGGGCGGCGGTTTCTCGGTGATGTCGGGCTCCTGCCCGTACGCCGGGCAGTACATCGACCCGTGGCTGATCGTGTTCCAGGGCTGCACCCTCACCGGCCAGCCGACGACCGCGGTCAGCGCCCGGTGCTCTAACGGGGCCACCCTGGGCCCCGTGCACGTGCCGCCCGGCGTCTACGACATCTATGTCGACTGCTACCCGGCGTTCTTCAGCTCGCTCACGTTCATCTGATCGGCCCACCCGGCACGGATCCCGTTGCGGGATCCGTGCCGGTGGTGCCGGTCTCAGGGCAGCGCGTCCAGGTGCGGGCCGACCGTGTTGGCGAAGCGGTTGCCGTTCGTCACGTCCCAGTTGACCGACCAGGTCATCGCGCCGCGCGGGCAGACGCGGCGGCCGACCTCGTCACGTGTGAAGGTCAACAACCGCTGTTTCCGCCGGTCGACCGGCGGCTCTCATTTGACACCCAGCCTGCGGGCGAGCTCCTGCCCCCTCGCGTTGGCTTCCGCAACGTGTGCGGCCAAGTGCTGCGGGGTACGTGACGGCAGCACGATCGAGCACCAAGCGGGTGGCACCGCCTGCAACTGCCAGCCCAGCTGGTCGGCGAGCTGGAGGGCCTCGGCGCGGACCCGGAGCAAGGAGGCGCCCATATCGCGGCGTACGCGGCGCTGCAGCGGCCTGTCGTAGAGGTCCTCACCTTGGTTAGGAAGATGGGCGTCGGATAGACCGACTTCCTTGACGCTCAACTCGTCGTGGAGTTTTTCTTCGGCCCAGAGCCGGTCCCAGGCAGTGGTGGGCGTGATAGCCGAAGGCTGAGAGGCCCGAGTGATGGCCGAAGGTTGAGGCGAAGCTGATGCCGAATTGTCCACCGAGGACATGACGGGTACGGCAGGGTGCTCCGCAGCCGAAGAGCTGCACGCGGTCAGGACTACCGCACAAACAAGCACGGCGGATCCGGTTTCGTGGTAGCGGGGCAGCTCATGTCTGGTCGCTCTTGTCTCTGCCCGTTCGTCTCGATGGCTCGGCGTACCCCACATTCAGCCAAGCTTCCTTGGTGATCGGTGAGCCGTAGCTGGAGCAGGGTTCCGGTGGCGTGAAAATCGCTATCCGCTGTTCGGTACGGACGTCTGCCATGGTGGCGCTGGGAGGCAGGCTGTCTAACGGTGGAAGCTCACGAATTTGCTGCTTGACGTCGGTGGAGGCAAGCAATGCCCTCACGACCGCATCGAGGACTCGCTCCGCCAACTCGTCGGATGTAACGTCTCCCGCGTCTCGGGCAGCGGTCACGGCGGCGGCCCGCATGGGTGCCAGCAGCCCTTCCTCGGTCAGCGCGACCGTCACCGGAACCGCACGCGACGGTGCACTCTCGACGCTCTCCCGCAACGACCGATGCACGGGGCACTCGCACGACGAATGCAGGCCTGTCCGTCGCGACTCGCCTACCCGGGCAAGGGGGTTCGTGTCGGTGGATCGCCACGGACTGATGCCCCACGTGGGATACGCCTATCAGCGCCATCCCGCCCAGCTGAAGATCAGCCCACCTTGACGGGTCCCGGGCCGGGCGTTCGGGACCCGTGTTTACGCACGAACGCCCCGATGATGCCGACTTCTGCGCCCGCATCAGCGGCCTTCTCGACCAGGGCGATCGGCTGTACGGCTCCCCGGCGCTGACCTTCAACGGTGAACGAGTCATCGCCGCTCAAGCGTTGGTGCTGCCGAACTCGGCCGGCCCCGAGGCGTCCGAGGGCAGCGCCAGATAGAGACGTACGCCCATGCCGCCACGAGCGCGCTGCCGGCGAACGCCGGCCGCGACTGAGGGCAGCAGGCGCGCTGCGTGTACGCCACTAGGGTCTGTTTCAGATGTAGCGGTAGCGTGAAAGCACCCGTCCTCGGCCAGTGCCTTGCACAATCGGGCCGTGGCCATCAGCGGGCCGGACCGCCCGTCGATGCGTGGGCGTCGCGCCTCGCCGTCAACGGCATACTGGTCAGCGTGCCGGAGCAGCAATCAGATCTTCGTGCCGTGGCGATGCCTCGGCTCCTGGTTCGTCACGTCGTTGAGGCGGACCGGCCACGTTTCGTAGAGCTTTTCTGCGACGAGGGCTTCATGACTTTCTCCAACGGTGTCCTGTCCCTCAGCGAGGCCAACGAGCGGTTCGATCGGATGATCTTGCGATGCGCGGAAGTCTCGTTCGCCAAGCAGGCGATCGTTGATCTGTCGTCCGGCGTTGTCGTCGGCTACACAGGAGTTGACTGGATCGATCTGGAGGGCCACCGATGGCTGGAGTGGGGCTACCGACTCGTTCCAGCGGCTCGCGGCAAGGGCTACGCCACTGAGGCAACCGCAGCGCTCTTGGTCAGAGCTGCCGGCGAGTACAGCGGCGACCTCCTCGCGATCATTCACCCGGATAACCACCCATCGCAGAACGTCAGCCGAAAGCTGGGATTCCGGTGGTGGAAAACGGCCGAAGTGAACGGGGAGCTACGCAACATCTACAGGATACGATTGCCGGCCGCAGGCAGCTAAACCCTCTTCACGGCTGCGGTCATAGCCATTCGTTGATTGCGACGACGTGAAGGGTGGCCTGGTAGCGCACGGCGAGCTTGTCGTATCGGGTGGCGAGGCCGCGGTGGCGTTTGAGCCGGTTGATGCCGCACTCGACGGCGTGGCGCTGCTTGTAGATCTCGGCGTCGAACGCTGGTGGTCGGCCGCCCTTCGAGCCCTTCTTACGACGGTTGGTCGCTTGGTCGGCCTTGATCGGGATGCATGCCGTGATGCCACGTCGGCGCAGGTGCTCGCGGTTGGCCTTCGAGCTATATGCCTTGTCGGCGAGGACTCGGTCGGGTCGGACCCGGGGTCGGCCGCCGCTGGGCCGAGGTACCCGCATCCAGGCCAGGATCGTGGTGAACTGCGGGCTGTCACCGCGCTGCCCGGCGGTAAGCAGCATCGCAAGAGGCTTAAGGCCCTGTTCACAGCCCAGGTGCAGCTTGGTGGTCCAGCCGCCGCGAGAGCGACCCAAGGCGTGATCGGTGGGCTCCGGCTCACCGCTACCGCCAGGTGGCTCCTTCTGCGCCTCGGGTTCGCGACGGGCGCCGGCAGCGTGTTGATGCGCCCGGGCGATAGTGGAGTCCACGCTTACGTCCCAGGCGATCAATCCGGCAGCGTCGGCGCGGGTCTGCAACCCGGTAACGATGCGCTGCCAGATACCGGCGCGCTGCCAGCGCCGGAACAGCCCGTAAACGGTCTGCCAGGGCCCGTAGCATTCCGGCACGTCGCGCCAGGGCGAGCCCACCCGCACCCGCCACCGAATACCGTCGATGAGTCGTCGTTTACTCCACTTCGGCGGTCGACCCGGCTTTTTACCCAGGGGCAGCAGCGGCGCCAGCGCCGCCCACTGCGCGTCGGTCAGGTCGAACCGCCTCGTCACCGCTACCCTGGCCACGAGGTCTCCGGACTGATGGTCTTCTTCGTCTATGAACCATCTACCGGAGACCTCGCCAGATCTCGGCCACCGACACACCAACCGTCGCGGCCCGCCAACGCTCAGCCGCGCCTATGAAACACGGCCTAGGCCAGGGCCTGTCTCGGCGGTTACGCTGCGCCGGTGGCAGAGTTGCCGGGGACGTGGAGCGTTCCGGTGGTGCGGGCGGACTTCACCGATGACGCCGACTGGAACCGGATCAGGGAGTGGATCGCGGAGCCGACCGAGGAGGGCTTCGGCGCGGACGTAGATTTCGTTGAGGACCGCGCGTTGAACGGCCTGGACGAAGAGACGATCGTGGCCGGCTACCCACCGAGCTACCCGCACGAGTACCGGCACCCGGTGCTGTTCGTGATCGACGCTGTCGCTGTGTCCACGCCAGACCACCCCGTGCTGGTCATCAACCTCAACGCCGGGGTCGACGCGCGACCGTTCCGGGCGCTGCCGCAGCAGGTGCAGGCGATCCAGAACAACCTGTCGCTTGCGAACATGGACTACATTGAGTTTGCGACTTCAGCGGGCGCGGATGGTGTCTTCCGAGGTTTCTGATTCAAGATCAGGAACACTCTCATGCCGCCAAGCGGGCGCGCGCTGTCTCAGCGCCGATCACGCTGAATACTGCTCGCCGCGTCTGCCGCAGTCATCTGACGCCTGCGGCTTCGAGTAGTGCTTGCGTCGCGGCGTGGTTGTTTCGGACGGCCCATTCGAAGGGCGACAGCCCGTTGCCGTGGTCTTCGCGGAGGTTCGGATCTGCGCCCCGGGCAAGGAGTTCACCGACGACCTCGGCATGCCCCCACGCTGCGGCTCCCGTCAAGGGTGTGCCCTCCTCGCCGCGCCCGCTCTCGATATTCGGGTCCGCACCGGCGTCGAGGAGGATCCGCACCGCCGCGCGCTTGTTCTGCAGCGCGGCCAGGTAGAGAGGCGTGGCGCCGTCACGATCCGCCGCGTTCGGGTCTGCCCCCGCGCGCAACAGCGCACGCACCGCCGGAAGATTGTCACGCAGCAGCGACACCATCAGACGGGCGGTGAGCTTCTTGCGCTGCCGGACGTTCACCAGCACCAGAATAGGCCGTCCGGTTCACCACGAGCAGTCCACCGCGCGGCTCCTAAACATCCGCTCATGCCGCGGCTCGCGCGTTGTTGGGAGTCGTGGCCAGCGGACGCGCGGTACGGGTGGGCGGATGCCGCTGGGGTCGGGCAGCGACGGTCAGGAGGGACCCGAACGGTTAGAGCAACTCGAGGATGATGCCGTCCTCGGATTCACTGCCGCCTGGGCCGTGTTCGTGGATGATCTCTACGATCATGTCGAACAACGTCTGCCCTTGGCGACGCTGCGCCTCGTTGAGCCTGGCCTTGATGCTCGCGCGGTGCGATGGGTGGCAGGTGAGGAGGGTCCGCTCCAGCCATCTGGCCGTCGCGTCATGACCGAGCGCGATGCGGGAGGAGTCAGAGTTGACCCACTTGAGTACCCAGCCAGTCTCGGGGGTGCCGAAGCCCCCGCGCAGGATGTCGTTGAAGGCATCGAGATTTCCGTTCCAGGTTCCGTGACAAAGTAGCTGCGAGAACTCGCGTATGAAGCCGGCGAAGTCGACGAATGCGACTCCGTCGATGACGAGCACGGGGAGGGCATCGCTCTGCTTGGTCACAGGGCAAGTATGGGCACGACCCCAGCATCCGGATCTGCCGCGATCCGGGTGCTGCCATCTCACGTCCACCAATTACTGGTTGTTGGCGGACATGGGTGGCCGATCCGCCGCCGTCGCGCCGTGCCCAGCGCCTGGCCGGCGGAACCTCTGCACATCTGGCGTATCTGCCTCTGCATGAAGTTGGCTCCGGCAAGATTCTCGTAGCCGGAGATCGCCACAGCGTCCTAACCCGGTGACGGGCTCAGACTTCCTTATTGTCGACCCAGCGACAGAACGGGTCCGTGGTGTCCTCGTCGCCCATCTCGGCGGGCTCCGCCACGATCTCCAGCCCGGTCGCCGGGGCGGTGACACCGAAGGTGCGGTGCAGCCAGTCCCGGTAGGGCGCATTGACGATCTCGTGGTCGGCGTCCCACGGCTCGGGCGGCGCGCTGAACTCCTCGTTCCAGCAGATCTCCCGGTAACCGATCGCCAGCAGCCGCAGAAAGTCGACCGCATCGTCGGCGAGCACACACGTCATCATCGAACCGCTGCCCGAACCGAGATGAACAATCCTGACCTGTCCCCGACCGTCGCGCCACAGCGCGGCCATCGAACCCTCGCCACCGGTCTGCGCGAACGGCCACAACCGTGCGGCCGCATTCGGGACCGACTCGTCGAACCAGGACCGTGCGTACGACAGGGTCTGCTCGGCGGTGTAGCCACGCAACTCGATCGAGGTGCCCACCCAGCCGTTGTCGCTCAACGAGCCGTACAGATCCCCGTCGTGCCCTTTCACCACGAAACCCTGCTCGTCGACCCAGGCGAAGAGCAGGCGCAGCGGCTTCGGCAGGTCGAATCCGTCCGGCACCCGGGCCAGCGTCGTCTTGAGGAAGTTACCCACGCCCGGCAGCGTACGAGATCACCTCGCCCTCCCACAGTCCCAGCCGCACTGCCCGGTCGCCGACGTGCAGGGTGCCGCCGACCAGCTGGCCGACCTCGTCGTGTTCCGGGTTCCAACCGCTCAGCACTCCCGCGATCACCGAGGCGAACGGCTCCTCGCCGGAGGCGTCCCGCCCGACCCAGCGGCCACCGTCGAAGTCGTAGTCGTAGGCCGACCGCCAGCTCTCGTCACTCGGAGCCGTCGGCACGATCGTCAGGGACCAGTCACTGCGCCCTTCGAACAGCAGGCCACGACCGTCGTCCACGACGAGGTGGACCGGCCCGATGGTGACATCGACCGGGTCACCGGGCCAGTGCCAGGCCAGCCGCGTGACTGCCGCCAGGCGGCAACCGATCAGCATGTCCATCAAAATGGTTTCGTCAGTTTCGTCCGTAGTAGTGACCGTTGGTGTCGTCGAACCGGCCTTGGCGCCGCAGCACCGGCGAAACCGCCGTTCGAGCCGTACAGGCGGGGATCGTTGCCCCGTGAAGGTCGCCCGCGCTCTCATCCCTCGGAGCCGTATCTGGCTGGGCGGGATCGACGGACACCACCCGGCCAGGCTCAGTCCCCGTGGTGCCGACCTCGGCTCGGATCCGGCCATCTTCGCCGAAAGTTGGGGTGTCGAAGAACTGCTTAGCCTCACCGAACGCTTGCGGCGACTTCCTCCGTCCCGATGGGAGATAGCTATCACCGGTCAGCGTCGCCACATCAGCTCGCAACCGTTGGTATAGGCCAGGCGTTGCATCGTCAGCCCCAGGTACCGCAGCAGTGACCAGTGACGGTGTGCCTCGTACAGGTCCGTCTGGTACTGCGGCTTCGTTGCTACTGCCAGCCGAAGCAGCACGTCCAACGGCCGCACCGTCGCCTCGCCATCGAGTGCGGGCACGTCCCGCACAGCAAGGTCATGATCGGCGTACGCCTGCACGTCAGTGCAGAGTTCGGCATCGCTGACGCCGACGTACGTCCAGGTCTGGGAAACGATGTCGAGCGCTCGCCGTAGATCCATCCTTGGCATTCTGCCCATCCCCGACAACACCTCGCTGCACGCCTCGCCTCGCTCGACCTCGGACGCCACCGCGCCCGGAATCGCAGTGGCGGGCTGTCCGGGGAAGCTGCCGAGGGAGCGGGTCAGGCCAACCCCGACTATCCCTCGTCTGGCTCGTGGATCTGGATCTGCCGGGGTAGCTGGCCCGTGTGCTCGGCGTCCCACTCGGCGAGGACTTTCGCGACGAGATGGTCGACGACAGGCCGGATCGCTTCCTCTGGGACATCGTCGATGTCGAGCCGGGCGATCAAGACTTTGTACATCGCTCGCAAATGCTTCTCTCGGTCATCCGGCGCATCATCGGGTCTGCAATGAGACAGGTATGCGCGCGTCTCCTCGACCTGCTTCAAGGTAGTGACGAGGTCAGCAAGGCGCAGCCTTGGTGCTATGCCCTTGCTGACGGTAACCAGCAACGGCGGAAGGACCCGCGTGGCGTGGCCCTCGCTGTAGCGGACGAACAACTCCGCCGGCTCCGCGACCTGGTTTGCGAGAGCCCCGGCCAGTAGGCCGACACAGGCGTCGGTCAGCCGAACTGGCGCCCGGCGAGCCCACGAGTTCGCGGGCTTGGCCGAGTAGCGGTATTCGGCCGTGACATGCCGCAGCAGTGCCGCGCCGCTCGCGTGGGTGAAGTACTGCGACGCCGGCCGATACGCCGTGTCATACAGGTGAATCGCGAGCGTAGCGCCGGTCTGGGAGTCGATCTGCTCGGTCATCGACCGCACGTCGGGGAGTTTGCGGGGCTGGCCGAGAGCACGTACCGCCTCTCGGATCACCGAGTCTGGGAGGATCCCGGCGCTCGACATGAAGGTCAGCAGCGACGGTACGACCTGGATCTCGGATTCGCGGAGCTTGCGGGCCGCATCGGGGTCATGCAGGCACCACAACCCGATGATGCAGGTTTCCATCGCGGTGCGCGCCAGCAACGGCGCCGATTCCCGCTGATGTGTCTGCACGGCGCGGCGCGTCGCGCGCTGCAATGCTAGGAGCCTCAGCAACGCCAACTGGGCGTATCCTTCGCCGGTGACTGCCGCTTCGTCACGCGGCCACGGCTCGCGGGTGGCGAGAACGCGGGCGCGGTGTCGGACCCGCACGCGCCGGGGCAGGTCAGGGTAAGGCAGCACACCACGAAGGGCGATTCGGGCGAGCATGACCAAGGCGGCTCTCACGGTCCGGAATCATCGCAGGTCTTCTCGCCCTGGACTTCGGGTTATCGGTGCCGCACGAGGCGTTCGAGCCCGACGGCGGCGCAAGGCGTCCCACGCTGACCGGTTGAGCAGTCGCTACATTCGGTCCGATCCCGCATCGAGATAGGCGGGTGTCCGCGTCCCAGGGGCCACGGCCGAGGCGGGTGTTGCGCAGGTGAACCTTCAGCGAGTCGAAGACAAGATCTCGCGACGTAGGAGGATGCGGCTGCCTCGGCACGGGGTAATCCTTGCTGGACACGGGCGCGCCGGTGGGGATCAGATGGTGGCGGGGAACCAGGGGTTGCCGGTGACAAGCTGAATGAGTGCGTCGAGCATCCCGCTGTCCGCCGGCCAGAGGCATGGTGTAGCAGCGAATCGCGATAGTAGTTCCCGTCGTCGCCGTAAAGCCGCTTCACAACTTTCGCTGATCTCTCAGTTTGAGCAGGGCAGCTACACGGATCAGGGGTGTGGCCAGATCGGGGATCTGACTCGGACTTTCGATTCGGCCAGGCTGGTAGGTCATCAACTCTGCCTGGTGCAGGGCCCAGAGTGGCACGGTGCCGGCGAGGTGTTCGGCTCGTAGAGCGGGCCCGATGAACTGCCCGGCTACCGGCTCACCGGCTACACGGTAGTGCTTGTCAAAGTTCTGGTCGCCGGTGGCGGGCACCGTGTCGCCGAACTGGACTTGACCAATTCGGGAGACGGTGGTATGCCGCTGTACAGCGATCGTCGGATGAGGTTCGTCGAGGTGGACCAGAACCACGACGTAGGGGTGGCTGTGACTGGACGTGGTGGTGGTCGTGCCGCCCATTCCGTCGCCGTTGGTGGAGATGTGGACGTCGGTGTAGGAGTATTCGGCAACGCTGACCCGGTAGCCACCAATCGCACCGAACAGGGCTAGGGAGACACCACGTCGGTTACGGCCCGGTAATCGGCTTCCCCAGTCGACGTTCGGTGACGGAACGAAGGCCCATCCGTGCTGCTTGGCCCACTGTTGGAGCACATCACGCCGGTCTCGCTCGCGCCTGCGGGTGACCGCGGTCAACCCCACGAGCGACCCCACAAGGGTGAGAAGCAGTGCGCCGCCGAGTACCGCGAGAACCGCTACACCCTCCATAGGTGAGTCAACGGCGGCGGGAGGCATGCAGGGACAGGGCCGCCAGGATCGGAGGCCCGAGCAGCAGGATTGCTGAGCCGAGCGTGATGAGCCCGACCGTTGGGTCAGAGCTGACCGAATAGAAGATGCCCGCTACGACCAGGGCAGCCGTGCCCGCTACGGTCAGAGCGACAGCGCCCCACAACAGACCGCGAGCTGCCCCACCGCCCGGCCTGGTCGTCGATAGCACGTTCGCCGCGAGCACAGCGAGCGAACCTACTAGCCCCACACCGCTCCCGGCTGCGAGAGGTACCAGCACGCTGGCCGCTTGGATTGTGGCCAGGTACGCCACAAACGCCAGCAACAGGAGGTATCCGCCAGCTAGCAGCCCGGCGAGTACGGTCAGGGCTGGCGTCCCACGCCGGGCGCTGGACAGACGTTCGGTGCCTGTCATGGCCGCAGCCGCCAGTCGGTGTCGTCCGGAACCCCGGGGTCGCGAAGCGTGCCGTCTTGCAGCTGATTGGCGACGGAGATCGGCCAACCCTGTCCCTGTCCCTGTCCCTGTCCCCCAAAGGCTCCCCATTCGGCGAGTTTGTCGCGCAGGTTCCCGTCTTGAACGGCGGTGACCCCCAGTAATGTGCCATGACCGGCAGCCAAAGCGGCCACGAAGGTCAGGCAAGCGGCGACTCCGATTACCAGCCCGGCGGGTGCGCCGACCAGGGTTCCGGTAGCCCCTGCAGCGGTGATCATGCCGCCGACCAGTGCCACGAGGGCAACGACGATCGACCCCCACCAGACGACGATAGCGGCGGCCGTTGCCGTCAGCGCGCTGTGGATGACGTCGGTGAAATCTTTCTTGATCGCCAGGATGGCCTTGTGCTGCGGGCCCAGGATCCGCTTGTAAGCCTCGGCGGCATCGCCTTTCCACTCGTTCAAAATGGGAGACAGATCTGCGTCGGCCGCCCCTGCCATGGCGCTGACCGGCGCTCCGACCCGGTCCGCCCAGTCGTTGCCGGTACTCAACAGCGTCGGGGGCCACCCCGGCTTGCCGATGTACTTGTTCAGCTCGTGGTAGATGCTGTTGAGTAACTCGAGGAGACGTTGAGTACTATTGCTAAGGCCTTGCCCGATAATTCCGGGCAATTGCCCGAGGATCCGGTTGACATTGTTCACGATCTCGTTCGATTTGTCGTGAACCCGTTTCAGGAGATCCTCGACCTTGGCGATCAGCTCGCGAAACTCCTGCTCACCGGGGCCCGGCGCCATCGCGCACCACCCTTCTGCTCGTCGGGCATTGTCAGTAAATTCCACGCATGCGGTGCACCGCATCAATCTCGTCTTGCTCGTAGCCGTTGGCCGCGATCTTCAGCGCTGCGCCGATCTCCTCGAAATTATGGGCCCCTTGGTGCAGAAGGGTCGCTACTTTTTCCTGCAGCAACGCGTACGTCTCCACCAGCCCTGTAATTGAGGCGTGCGCCGACAGCTCGAAGGGACCCAGGCTCTGCGCCGTCGCGGCTAACGATGCCGCTTGCATGACATCGGCGTTCTGCTGCCAGGTGGCGCCACCCTGCCGCAGCGTCTCGATCGCGACTTCTATTTCTTCCTTGCTTGGTGGTGGTGCCATGCCGCCTCCCCCGCGGTACGGATGTCTGCTATTGGCGGTGCAGGCCCAACCGGCGGGCCAACTCCAGCGGGTCACCGGCGAGGCGGTCCAGCGCAGCGATCCGGCTGTTCGGCAACAGCCCCTGCATTGTCTGCGCACCCGCGACTCGATAGGCCGCCTCAAACGCGTCACGCGTCTCCCGACCGATGTTGAACTCATGCGCCCCGCGCAGCCACCGCGACTCGTAGTCGACCCTGAGAACGGCCCCGTCACCGGCGACACGGACGGTGACGTGGCCACCGGTGCTGCGCCCCTCGTATGGCCGACTCTGCTGACCCGAGACTTGCCGAGCCAGCTCATCCAAGTCGGCGTCGACACCCTCCAACATGCTCACCAGTTCCCGTAGCGCCGCCACCGTGGACGCGCTGCTCGCCTGCGCAGACAACGACTCCACCAATTCGGTGATCGAACTGTCGCTGACATCAGCCCCGCTCGGCGAAGTGGCCGATCCTGCGGGCGGGACTTCATCGGAGTCCAACTGTTCCTTGAGGATCTCGTCCAGTCGCCGCAGCCGCTCCAGCACAGCGGCTTCTCGTGCTTCCTGCACTGCGACCGCTAACTGGGCTGCCCCGCCGACGCGCTGCCATCCCTGAGCGACAGCCACATCCCGAATCAAGCCGTTGCCGTCTAGCGTCACGGTGACCACCGCGTGGGTGTCGATCCCCTGGTAGCTTGCCGCCGGATCCTGAACCTTGGCCATCCGCCGCGCCAGATCATTTGCCTCGGCCTGCAATCGACCGACATCGGACGCACCCCCGTGCTCGTCCTGCATCGCCGTACCCCCGAAAGTCACGTTTCGGGGAGCCTAATGGATGCAGTTCGCCGGGTCTATCCGTCTCGAGCATTGCGGTCATGAATCTGACTTGTTGACCTACTGTCGGTGATGGCGATTTGAGACATCGTTTGTGGACATATCTGACGCCGATTTTATCGTGACAGCCTCGGCCTAGACAACGTTCATCGTCTCGGGTACTTCGAACTTGAGCAGGTTCGGGTGTCGCCTGACTGTGGTCAGGGCTCCGGCAAAGTCGTGAGGTGCTCGGCTTGAGGTGATTGGTGTAGATGCGGCCTTCTTGGCGGCGGCAGGGCGGGCGTGAACGGTTCAGAAGGTCATCGAGCTTGCCTGCGCCTTGTTGATCTGTTCGAAGTAAGGCATGTCCGCGCTGAACGGTTCCGCCAGTCCCGCGCGTCCACCGAGCCGATCCAGGCGGGGAACTCGTCCGCCGGTCGGATCAGCCGGCCCACGCTGCCGCGCAGCGCCACCGCCGCGATTTCCGGCGGTCCCACGTATCGGTAACGCCATCGTTGCCGGGCGCCGGCCGACCGTAGCGCCAATCTGCTCATGCCATCGTGCTTGACACTCGGCGTCAAGTACTTGACGATGGGTGTCAAGCAGCGGAGGGGGCAGCATGTCGCCAACCCACGAGGAACTGACCGAGCACCTCATACGGTTGATCGACATCCGCCTGCTCGACCCTCTCGAAATCCTGGTGGACGGCCACGACGCCATCGACCCGCTGCGCGCCGTCATCCGGGAGCGGACCCGATCCTGGGCCACCACGATCGTCAGCGGCGACGAGCGGGCCGCCGTCAGCGTGGTCATGCGCGCGATTTCCACCCTCTACCCGGGGGACGGACCGTTCGATCCACCCCTCAACTGGTGGCGCAGCCCTTTCGGCCAGGCCGTCGCGCGACGGGTCGGCCACCCGACCGCCGAATCCGTGTCGTACGCGGTGGCCGGCGCCATGCTCGGCATCACCCGCCAGGGCGTCCACGACCTGGTCTCCCGCAACAAGCTCGCCCGCCATCCCGAAGGCGGCGTGCGCTCCGCCTCCGTACGCGACCGACTGCTTAAGGAAGGAACCCGACGTGTCTGAGACCATCATCGACTCCGGGACCGTGCCCATCGCGATCCGCGACTTCGGCGGACGCGGACAACCGCTGCTGCTCCTTCACGGCGCTGGCGGCAACCTCGCCCAGATGACCACCCTCGCCGAGCACCTGCACCCGTCCCACCGGGTGGTCACCGTCGATCTGCGCGGTCACGGCCGGTCCGGAGACGGCCCGTGGCGCTGGGACGACGTACTGGCCGACCTGGCCGCCGTCACCGACCACCTCGGCCTCACCTCCCCAGCGGTGGTCGGCGTCTCCCTCGGCGGCATGCTCGCCACCCTCTGGGCGCAGCGTCACCCGGAGTGCCCCGGTGCCGTCAGCTTGGACGGCAATCCGCCGTTGAACCGTCCGGACCAGCTCGCCGGGCTGGATCCGGAGCAGGCCGAGACCGAGCTAGCCAAGCTGCGGGCCGTATTCGACGGGATGGCCGCGATGCTGGCCGAACCACTAACCGCCGAACAGGTGGCCGCCATGCTGGCGGAGCAGCGGGCCATGGCCCAGCGCTACGGCGCCGCACCCGACGACTGGGCGGCGGCCTTCGAACGCAACCTCGTGCCCGGCGACGACGGCCGCAGCCGGCTGCGGCCCGGCCCGGACCTCACCCGGCAGCTCCGGGACGCCATGGACTCCCTCGACCTGATGCCCGCCTACCGCGACGTCCGCTGCCCGCTGCTGCTCGTTCTCGCCACCGAGGACCTGCCCGAACAACAGCCGTTCCAACGCCTGTACGAGGCGTACCGCAAGGTCACCGCCGAACGGCTTGCCACTGTGGACAACCCGTCTCTACGGGTGTGGCACCTCGCCGGCGCCAGCCACGCGATGGTCGCCGAACGCCCACGAGAGCTCGCCACCCTCATCATCGACTTCCTCAGCCCTCACAACTGAGGGCGACCCGCAGCAGCCCGCCTCCTGACGAAGGTCGAAGCTGCCTGCAGTCATGAGGGCCATGGGAGAGACCGAGGTGCGGCGCACCGTCGAGACGGGGTTGCGGATGAAAGCCGGGCAGGTCGTCGTCGGCATCGCCGGGATCGTCCGCGACGGCGTACCGACCAACCCGGGGGCGTGGCTGGTCACCGTCAGCAGCGCCCGGCCGTCGATGCCCTCCGCCGCCGACCAACCCAGCAGCGCACGCTCGCCGAACTCAGCCAGGACCTCGACGAACAGGTCACATCCGACTTCGACGCCGCCGTCGAGCGCCAGGCTTGATGTGGTTGGTGTAGACGCCCCCTTGCTGGTGGTAGCAGGGCGGGCTGAGCACTCAGATAATCATCGGGGTTCTCTACGCCTTGTTGATCGTCCGAAGTAAGCCATGCCAGCCCTGCCATCATCGCTGATCTCGTCTATGTCCAGCGCACCGGCTGTCACTGTGCCCGAAACCGCCGCTGGGCTGCCCGCAGCACTGGCGGGTCTACCGGATCCCCGCGCTCGCCGCGGTGTCCGCCACCATCTGACGGTCGTGGTGACCGCGGCGGTCTATGCCGTGTTGGCCGGCTACCGCTCGTACACCGCGATCGCCGAGTGGGTCGCCGATGTCCCGGCCGCGACCGCGCTCGCGCTGGGCATCGCCCCGGACCGGCGCCCGTCGGAAGCGATGATCCGCCGGTTGTTACAGGCCTTGGACCCGGATCTGCTCACCGCGGCCATCAGCGGCTGGCTCACCAGCCGGTCCACAGCCACACCACCGGCCGGAAGGCGGGCGATCGCCGTGGACGGCAAGACACTACGCGGCTCCCGCACTACCGACACCGCCGCCCAACATGTTCTCGCAGCCTGCGACCAGGCCACCGGCGTGGTCCTAGCCAGCACCACCGTGGACGGCAAGACGAACGAGATCACCCGGTTCGGCCCGCTGCTCGACCAGATCGGCGACCTGCGCGGCACCGTGATCACCGCCGACGCGTTGCACTGCCAGCGCGACCACGTCACATACCTGGCCGAACGCGGCGCTCACTGGATCCTGACCGTCAAGGCCAATCAGCCCAGCCTGCACGCCCAACTCGCCGGCCTGCCCTGGCGGGCCGTCCCCGACGCCACCCGCGCCACCGACCGCGGACACGGCCGTCGCGAGATCCGCACATGCAAGATCCTGACCGTCCTCACCGGGATCGACTTCCCCCACGCCGCCCAGGCCCTGCAGATCCGCCGCCGCAGACGCCGCCTCGACCAGCCGAAACGCTTCACGACCGAGACCGTCTACGCAATCACCGATCTTTACGTCCATCAAGCCAAACCGGCGCAACTCGCCAGCTGGATCCGTGGCCACTGGTCGATCGAGAACAAGGTCCACTGGGTGCGGGACGTCACCTACGACGAAGACCGCTCCCAGATACGCACCGGCACCGGACCCCAAGTCATGGCCGCCCTCCGCAACGCCGCCATCGGCGCCCTACGCGCCGCAGGCATCACCAACATCGCCGCCGCCAACCGCCACCACGCCCGCGACAGCACCCGCCCACTCGCTCTACTCGGCATCCCCTGACGACTTTGCCGGGGCCCTGTGAATGTGGTACGGATGTTCGAGCGGTGGGTGCCGGTAGGTCATTGTTCAACGGCGGGGATTTGGCACAACGCTCAGCTGAGCGCCCGTACCATCTCCTACTCCCTGCAGGCGGGGGTGATCCCTGATCACGAAAAGGGCACGTAGGGAGCCGGTGCCTCGGCAGGCGGGGTTGCACCGAGGCCCGCAACCTTGGCCCGCGTTGTGGCCGCCGGTGGCGAGGAGATCCATCCAGCGCGAGTCGCCCGCCGCGCCGGATCTGGCGGTCACGGCACGTCGGGCTCGATCCTGCCTGGCACGGATGCTGGGACGTGGCGCTCGCCCGCGGTCCATGGTGGCCCCTTCCTAGCACCGCTGTGATGAGCGAACGACCCATCCTGCTCAGACTCGAACGGGGCTGCCTCCACATGGCGCTGGACCAGCTAGGCAATCGGCTGACGGTCACCATGTGTGGGCGAGCGAGGGCTCTTCATTCGCCCCGCGCGTTTCGGGTCGACGCGCGCGACGGATGATCGCAGAAGATCGTGACGATCATTTTGTTATCCACAAGCGCCGAGTTATCCACAGATGGCGCCGCTGCGGGTTGATCGGCCGAACTCTGCCTGCTGAAGTACCTCCGCAGGGACGACGAGACGTCCCTGCGACTGGTGAGGGAGAGCAGCCATGACCCGGGGTGGACGCAGCCGAGCACGACGCAGGCACTGGCAGAGGCCACCAGTCGACCTCGCCGGTGTTACTGGTCTCGTCGGCGCGGTGGCGGCTCTCATCGCGGCCGTCGCGGGGCTGCCGACGGCTGCAGCCGCGCTGCTGGTGGATCGCTGATGCCCGCGGTCGGGGCATGGCTGCTCGGTGGTCCGGCCGACGGCCGCATCACCCCGATCGAGGTCGATGAGAACGGGTTCCTCTCGCAGGTCATCATCCTGCCGCAGAGCGGCGCGTATCTCGGCGCCCGCGAGCACCCCAGCCCACCCGTGCAGTACCGCTATGTTCTTTGTGACAGCGAGGCCGATCCGCCAACCTTTCAGTACGATGGGCAACTCCCCCACGACGAGTGACATCGGCGCGGGCGGCCACCAGGCCGAAGGGTGCGGCCGTTTCTTTCGGACCACAGAACGGTCGGCATAGCCCCAACCGGGTCAGCCGGCTACCCCACACTGGCCATGATTCGAACGTGTGTACGATGCGGTGGTGGAGGACGTGGCCGGGCGCTGGTGGAACGGGATTGTGCGCCACGAGGCGCTATTGATCGAGTGGAGGTGGGAGACCTTCACCCGCTCGCTGTCGTAGCAGTGGGCGTGAAGCTGGAGGCAGCCTGACCGTGGGAACGCGCGGGAGGGTGGGAAGCAGCCTCGACAACGCCGGGATGGGTTGGCACTGCCAGACGGCCCAGGTTCGGCAAGCGAGACGGAAAGGTGTACGTGAGGAACCGACGTGTAAAGCCTCTTAATTCCACCACCGGCTCGAATCTGGTGGATATGGGCCGGGATCGCGGACGAACTACCCGGGCTGATGCTGTTCGGGTGGGCATCACGGCGGCGACAGTCTCGCTGTCCGTGGTGGCTGCGGGAAAGGTCTACGGCGTACCCGCAGCAGGCCGCAGGGGCAAAGTCGGGCACCTCCTCCGTCGATCGATCGGTAGTGAACGTGGGAACCGTCGGGTGCGGACCCGCCGTGACGCGGCCAGCGTGGCGGAGATGGGAGGGCGCGTTGTCCTGCCGGGGCATCCCGATGGGGCGGAGTCCGCGTAGTAGTCCGAGGGCGGGAAAGCCGTCCACATGGCGAAGGCGGGCAGCGGGCTCGCAGGGAGGGATTGTCATGCCAGGAGGTCGCTGGTGAATACCGGCGCGCCGTGGCCAAGTCTCGACGAGGCGTGGCGGCGGGTACTGGAGATTCAGACCAAACTGCATCGATGGGCAGGCGAGGATGGTTCTCGTCGGTTTGATGATCTGTTCAACCTTGTCACTGATCCCGCGTTCCTGATGGTGGCGTGGGATCGGGTGCGGAGCAACACCGGCTCGCGCAGCGCTGGTGTAGACGGCTTGACCGCCCATCACCTTCAGGCGCTGGTCGGTGCGGAACCCTTCATGGGCATGATCCGGGAGGCGGTGCGGTCGGGACAGTTCCGGCCGCTTCCGGTGCGGGAGCGAATGATCCCCAAGCCGGGCAGTCTCAAGAAGCGCCGGTTGGGGATCCCGACCGTCGCGGACCGGGTTGTGCAGGCGTCGCTGAAGCTGGTGCTGGAGCCGATCTTCGAGGCGGACTTCCATCCGTGCTCGTTCGGTTTCCGGCCTCGCCGACGCGCCCAGGACGCGATCGCCGACATCCACCTTCTGACATCCAAGTCATACGAATGGATCTTGGAGGCGGACATCGAGGCGTGCTTCGACTCGATCGACCACGCCGCGCTGATGGCGCGGGTGCGTCGGCGCATCGGGGACAAGCGCGTTCTGAGCCTGGTGAAAGCGTTCCTCAAGGCCGGGATCCTCAAGGAAGCCGGCTCCCGCGAGGAAACGCACACCGGCACTCCGCAAGGGGGCATCCTGTCTCCGCTGTTGGCCAACATCGCCCTGTCCGTGCTGGACGACTTCGCCCAGCACATGTGGCAGACGGCGATGTCAACGAAAGGTCTGCGGGCCAAACGCCGCCGGCACGGCCAGCCAAACTGGCGGCTCGTCCGCTACGCAGACGACTTCGTCATCCTCGTGCACGGCGACCGGCATGACGCCGAACAGCTACGCGACGAGGTGGCCGTGGTACTCGCCGGGATGGGCCTGCGCCTGTCTCCGCCGAAAACCATGGTGGTCCACATCGACGAGGGCTTCGACTTCCTCGGGTTCCGCATCCAGCGGCACCGGAAACGGGGCACGGGTAGGCGATGCGTGTACACGTACCCGTCCAAGAAAGCGGTCACCGCGATCAAGGACAAAGTCCGCGCGCTCACTCACAGCTCAGCACAAGCCGACCTGACCGCCCTGCTGGAACGCGTCAACGGCGTACTACGCGGGTGGAGCAACTACTTCAAGCACGGCGTGTCGAAGCGGACCTTCAGCTACCTCGGTGCCTTCACCTGGCGCCGAACAGCTATCTGGATCCGCAAACGACACAAGGGCCTGACGTGGAAGCACCTCCGACGGCGCTTCATGGCCGGCGGATGGACGATCACCGACGGACAGCTCACCCTGTTCAGCCCGGCTTCGGTCACCGTTGCTCGGTACCGACGCCGCAGCGTGATCCCCAACCCCTGGACGCCACCGACGCGTCGTCTGACCCAGCCGACGTGAGTCCGTGGAGAGCCGGATGCAGCGAGAGTTGCACGTCCGGTTCGGAGGGCGGGCCGAAGAAACGGACCAGACGAAAGTCCGGCACCGCGCTTCGGCCCGACCCCACTGGGGGCGCTTGGGCCGCCGAGATGTGTGGCTCGTCCGCGAGGTCCGGTGGAAGGTCATCGCCCGCGCCGGTGACAGCGAGACGGGCCGGGTGCTTCGGTGGGAGTTCGACGCCGAGGGCGAGGCGCTCGCCGTGGTCAAGCGGCTGCTCGCCGCCGACGCGGGCGGCCAGTGGCGCAAGCAGTCCGGCGACAGCCAGCCGCCACAGCAGACCTAGCACCCGGCTGGCGGTCCGCGCTTCGGGGCGCAGGCCGTCAGCTGGATCGCGCTCAGGAGCTACAGGTGTTGAGCATGCTTTGCAGGGCGGACTTCTCCGACGACTGCAGGGTCAGGCCCCAGCTGTACTTCACGGTGATCCACATCTTGCTGTAGGTGCATCGGTACGACGACAGGGGCGGCTGCCAGGTGGAGGGGTCCTGATCGCCCTTGGACTGGTTGACGTTGTCGGTGACCGCGATCAGCTGTGGGCGGGTGAGGTCGTTGGCGAAGCTCTGACGGCGGCTGGTCGTCCACGAGTTGGCCCCGGAGCGCCACGCCTCGGCCAAGGGAACGACGTGGTCGATGTCGACGTCGGAGGCCGCTGTCCAGGTCGCGCCGTCGTACGGGCTGTACCAGCGGCCGGAGGTGGCGGCGCAGGCGCTGTCGACGACGACGGAGGTGCCGTCGCGTTTGAGGACCTGCTCGCGGGTGTTGCAGCTCCCGCTGATCGTGATCCAGTGCGGGAACAGGTCACGGGAGTAGCCGCTCGTCGACCCCTGCGTCGCCACGGTCAGGGCGTTGAGCTGCGACTGCGCCGTCGCCTTCGACGGGATCCCGGGAGGTGCGGCGGACGCGGGCTGCGCGCTGACACCGACCAAGGCTGCGACGGCGGCGAAAATAACTGCGCCAGCGCGGCGCGAGACGGATGGATAACGGGCAGAGACTCGGGTTACCCGCATAGGGCCCTCCTCGGCACTGGGTGGACGGCAACCGTCCCTGGCGATCGTTGCCATCGAAGGACGTCCTTGTAAAGGGGTGCCGAAGCAACCAGGAACTTGAAGCGCTCTACCCACCGCCAGGCCAGACAGGAAATCCTCCCCGAGGGGCGTACGACACTCGATCTGCAGCCACCTCGACCTGACCGAACTAGCTGCACTTGGGCACGAAAGTCGACAGCGGGCCGTTTCCGGCGCGAGGTGCGCGAGAGACGAGAGCTGCGACACCCGATTTGCTCCAGGAGTGCGCGACCCCTTGCAAACCATCGCAATTCCTGCGCGGACCGGGTACTGGCGCACACCGCGCAGTGTCGCATGTCGGACGATTGACTTCTTGCGGCGACGTGGATGCCGTAGGTCCTGCATGTGGAACAAGCCCTCCAGGCCCGAAGCCTTCGCGACATCTACGCCCCGCTGCTCGGCCCCGACGACGGCCGCCCCGATGAGGTTCACGACGAGGCGGCCCGACTTTCTTTATCTGACATGCGGAGAGCACTCACTCTCAGGTACATGTCGGCTCCGTCGGTTCACCGCATCGAGCTGCGCGTGAGCGGTGTCGTTGTCGGCGTTACCACCCGAGCCCGCGTCTGTCGCGCCGCCGGGACGGCCGGCGATACTCCGGCGGGCGAGGGCGATCGATCTTCCCAGCCGGGAGACTCGACCCGGTACAGAGTCATCCATTTTGCTTGCGAGACTTGTGCCGAGGCCACAGTCATGTCCTTCTACGACGAGCGCCTCCTTCCAACCTGCGAAGCGGGACACGGCAGAATGGAGCTGCGCCGGTGAGCCTGAGCACGGTAGCGACTGCCCCAAAGGGCTTCGATTCCGGAAGGCTGGTCCGAGTCGTCTATCTACCCACCTATGCGGTGCTGCTCTTCCTACTGGTCCTGGTCTGGGCCGGAGCGCCGGGCGACAAGCTGAACTTCGGCACCGCCTGGCGCACCGCCGCAGGCCTGGGCGCGGCGGAGATTACCCTGATCGGTTTAGCCGTCGTTGTCCTGGCGGCGTCACTGCACCCGCTGCAGCTGACGGTGATGCGCCTCCTGGAGAGCGGCCCGCCCCGCTGGCTTGGCTCCGGCTTACTGCGGGGGTGGCAGCTAGGCCGCAAGCGGCGACTCGAACAAAGAGCAACGCTGCCTGCCTCGCCCGGTCCATTGAGCGACGACCAAGTGCGCCAAGCCGGCCTTGCTGGATCAAAGCTGCGCCAACGCTTTCCGCTGCCTGAGCATCTCGTGCGTCCTACGGCGGTAGGCAACATCCTCGCTGCGATGGAGGATCTAGCCGGACGTAGCTATGGCATCGATGCGGTCATCGCTTGGCCCCGCCTCTACGCCGTACTCGGGGATCGTATGAAGGCCATCGTCGATGACCGACGTGACACGATGGACGCAGCCGCACAAATGACTGCCTCGGCCGCTATCGCGACGGTAGGCGCTGGTGCGCTGCTGTGGGGTGCTCGTGACTGGTTATGGCTGTTAACACTGGTGCCGTTCGCGCTGGGGGTCCTGTCATACGCGGGGACGGTCAAGGCCGCGACGGCATATGCCGAGTCCGTCCAGGTCGCGGTCGACCTGCACCGCTTCGACCTGCTCACGGCGCTGAAGGTAGCGCTGCCGGCCACTTTGGAAGAGGAACAGACGATCAATCGACAGCTAGGCGACCTGTGGCGGCAGGGAGTTCCGCCGGATCTCCGATATGTGAGTGAAAAGGAAGCTCCGTGACGATGTCGAAGTACCAGCGCGCGATCCTCCCGTATTCCTTCATCGTCGGCCAGGATGACCTGCGACTCGCCCTACGAATCTCTTATGTCGACCCGGGCATCGGCGTGCTGGCGACTGGGGGCCGGGGAACAGCAAAGTCGACCACGATCCGCGCGTTCTCCCTGATGGCATATGACGACCTGCCCGTCACGCTGCCGATCGGGGCCACGGAAGATCGGGTGCTGGGCGGGCTCAGCGTGGAAGCTCTGCTACGCGGCGAATCTGACTGGCAGGACGGCCTTCTGGAGCAAGCAAGCAAGTCTAAGGCGCGTTTGCTTTACATTGATGAGGTCAATCTTCTTGACGATCATCTGGTGAACATCATCCTCGACGCGGCCTCCACGGGAATCCTCGAGGTCCAGCGAGACCACGTGAACCAGCGCCCGATCCCTGTGAGCTTCGCGCTCGTCGGCTCGATGAACCCGGAAGAAGGAGGACTCCGCCCACAACTGCTTGACCGATTTGGTCTTGTCGTCACCATGCGCGCGGATAACGATGCGCAACATCGAGCAGCGGTACTACAGAATGTGCTCACCTTCGAGGAGGAGGCCACGAAACCGCAGTCTTCGGTCCTGGAGACCATTCGCCAACGGAACCTGCGAGAAGCCGTGGTGCTAGGGAAGGCACGCGATCGCCGGGCCTCGGTCACGATCAAGCACGCGATGGACGCTTGCGCAAAGGTGGCTGCCGAGTTCGAGCTGGTCGGACATCGCGGAGAGATCATGCTTCTCCGCGCGGCCAGGGCAATCGCCGCGTTGGAGGGCGACTCGGTGGTGGGCGACGACCACATTCGTGCCGCAGCCCGACTGGCGCTCGTCCATCGCAGGCACAGCGCTGAGTCGGGCACGCTCGTTTCCTGGTCGGAGGATGACGACGTCCGCGTCCAAAGGGCCCTCGACGACCGGCGAGCAATCTAGACATGAGCCAGGCCCAAGATCGGTTTCTCGAGCTGGTGCGCTGTCTGGCGGTGGCACCAAAGCTGCAGGGCACGCTCTTCCTTGACCTGGACCCGGCCCTTCTGCAGGCGGCCGGCCATTGGCTCGCCGACTGCATCGAGGCGAATCATGGGCGGCGGCCACGCGTTGTGACGCTCGGGTCGTGGCACACCGACGACGACCTGTGGACGAACATGCGGCTGACCGAGACCGGGCTGGAGACCGTACCGGGACTGCTGGTCGAAATGGAAGCCGAACCGCCACCGGTCTTCTTGGTGCCGGACCTGGCCACGGCGAGCCTCTCCGTACGCCGGGCCGTGGTGACTACAGCGGGTGCCGACGCGGCAAGCAGTCAACGGCACGGCTTTAGCGAGGTGTGGCATCCGCGCGCCCGATGGCTCGCCGCCGCCCGGCGAGATGCGGTGGCAACCATGTCCGCTCACCTGCTCGATAGATTTCCGATCAGATGCGACGGCGCGGACGTTCGTGGTCCGGAGCGGGCCAATGCTCTCGACGAGGACCCTGCCGGCTGGCTGAGGGCGGCTCTCGGCACGGTACCCATCGAGAAGGCAGCAAGTTTCGGCCCCCGCGGGCTCGAGCGAGTAGCTGAGCTCTCCTCCGAGGCCCCGGGCATGCGCCGGGACATCGCATTCGCCCGCCTCAGCCGGGCGGTCGCTGTTCGGCGTGGCAGCTCGACCGTCTCGGTACCCGACGTGGACCGAGCAGCCGCCCTGCTGGGGATGCTCAACGAGGCGAGTCCCGAGCCGGAGCCTAAGCATCTGACGGCATCGCCCGAGGTGCGGGGACCCGCCCTGTCCGAACCCCACGACGGCGAGCCGGAGCGAGACGGTCCTGAGCTAGAGGAAACGCTGGAGCATGAGCCCGTGTCGGCGACGTCAGGCAACGGCCCGGAAGTTCTCGGCGACATCGAGCACGCGAGCTCGGCCATGACGGAGGGCTTCTTCCCTGAGGACGACAATCAGATACTGGCCGAGCCGATGGCCCTGCGTGAATGGTGGCATCGGCGCGCCAGTGGTCAGGATCATCGCGGGCAGATCATCGGTACCCAACGCACGAGGTCCCTGCGCGACTTCGCCGTCATCGCCACGTTGCTCGAGGCGCACAAGTTCAAGGCCATCCGGCCGGGCAGGGGCCGGAAGCTCGTCATCGCGCACGGGGATTTGCGTCGATTTCGGAGACGACCGGAGCCGACGGCGGCCATGGTGCTAATCCTCGACCACAGCTGCCATCGGGGGTGGGACTGGTCGCCTGCGCTCGCCTCCTATCTACGCTGGGCGTACATCACGCGCGCTTTGGTGTGCGTCATCGAGTTCGGCTATCGCGGCGCACCGAACGAGTTGCGCGCGGACCGGTACAGGGCGCGTAGCCTGCTGGATCCGCGCATCGCCGTGTCACTCAGTCGGGACCCAGGCCGGGCCAGCCCGCTGGCCCATGCCGTCGACCTAGCCGCTGACGAGCTGCGGCATCTACTCCGGCGCAGGCACACCCCGGTGCACGAAGCGCTCCTGCTTGTGGTGACCGACGCGCGAGGCAATGTGCCGTTCTCGGACAGCGCCGGAGGCCGCATCTCGTCGGTGGTGGGCAGGCGCGGCGTGACAGACGCACTCGAGGCGGCCAAGGCAACGGCCGAACTTCGCGGCCTCCGCGCCGTCGTGCTAACCCCGGACGTCGCGCCCTATCCCCAGCTCCCCTTCGAACTCGCGGATGCCCTGGGTGCCATCGTGACTAGCCCGCTCCCAAGGGCACCGTCGGGACGCCTGCGATGACGCACGCCGAACGCATCGCTCGAGGAATCAAGGCGTTTACCGACGCCGATGGTGGTCTGCCCGCAATACGCGAGCAGACCCGGCCGGTGGACCGCTCACCCGATGTGAGCACGTCGCGAGAAGAGCCAACCGCCTTCGACCCAACCTACGTGGGCCTAACCGAAAACCTTCCGGAGCGCACGGCCCTGCTCTGTGTAACTGCTGACCACGACCGGCAATTGTTCAAGCTTCACTGGTTCTTCGACGGCAGGTCCGACGAATCGCGCCCTGCAGACGTCGACACGCAGTCGAGGCCACCGACCACTTTAGCCGAGATCCTTCGGACCAAGGAATGGGAGAGCGGCTATCACTGCCTTATAGCCTGGTGGTCCGGACTGAACCGGCTTGCTACATGGACTGAGGATCTGTTATCCGCACGGAGCGGCGATGAACGACTCCGTCTGATTATCTGGGACAACACAAGCTTCCAAATTCCATGGGAGACGATGTATTCAGACACATGCGGCCGGTGGGTTGGCGGAGAGGTCGAGGTAGTCAGGTGGACCTCGATCAACGACATCGGTCGCGTTGCGAGTTACACCGCAGAGCCCGCCATGTGCCGCGGTGGTGTGCTGGCTCTGGAGACGGAAGACATCTTCGGTCCAGCTGGCCCGTTGCTGGACGCCCCGCTCGCCCGCTATGGCGCCACCGCCAAACGCAACATGTGGCAGCTGCTCACTGCGCTCAATAGTTCCGAGCAGGAATTCGGCCTTGTGCTGGTGCGCTGCCACGGCGTTTACGGCGAGACGACGAGTGAGTTCGAGCTCGGAGGGATGAAGATGACGCACTACCACGAGTTCCGGATGACAGGGTTACAGACCTTTCCGGCGGTGGTGTTCCTCAACGCCTGCGATACGGCGTCCATGACGGCGCCTGGACGGCATTCGTTCGTGGCCACACGGAGCTTCGCGGAGCTCTTCTTGCGGCGGGGCGCCAACAGCGTACTGGCCACGCTCGGCCAAATTGACCACGACCACTCGCACGAATTCGCAGTTCGCTTGCTCGAGGCGGAGGGGGTGGAGCAGCGGCTCGCCGCCCTACTGCTAGAGCACCGGCGCCAGGCCGTACGCCGGGTGCGGCTGCGCCCGGACGATCTCCAGGCGGACTCGCGCGACGAGTTCGACTTCGAAAGCTTCTTCCAGAGCTTCGCCTACGTCTGCTTCGGTCATCCCGACACGGTGCTTCAACTCACCGCGAACTTAAGCGGCGGTCCCTCATGAACGTCAACCCGGCGGTCGGGATAAGGCCCGTCGTCACCTGGCCTCGCGAGGTATATCCCGGGCAGAACTATCTGATAACCGTAGATCTCGCCACCGAACTAATGGAGCAGTGGCCATACGAGCTGGAGGAGTACGCTGTCACCTGCCTGGTCGACAGTAGTCCTTGGTGCCAGGTTGAATCCCATGGCTCCAGTACACTGCTTTTGCACCGATTCGGCGGGACGTACGGCCCCATCCAATTCATCGCGCACGTAGGCCAGCCAGAGCGAGGTCCACTCAATCCGATCAGGCTCACGTTCGTGACCGCAGGCGGTCTTCCATTCCACACGGTCGAGCTGCCGCTAGTCGTCACGAACCAGTCCGACGCGACCGTCCAGCGCCGGCTCATGCGCCCGGCGCAGCCGCGCCCGGCGGCCTCCGGTGGCGACGGAAGCGCCACCGCGCAACCGAGCCGCATCGAGCGACTGAGCCCCGTCGCCGAGGAGACTGGCGAACTCATCCGGCGGCAAACTCTGATGCTGTTTGATCGCCTACGGCTGCCCCACGCCGACATCTCCAGGTCGGTCACGTTCGACGACCTCTACGTCGAACCATTGCTGCAAAATGGACCACTACGCGCCACATTGGACACTCTGACTCAGCAGGCTCCCCGGGTCGTCGTACTCGGCGACCCGGGGAGCGGAAAATCAACGGTGCTAACGCGGCTTGCATGCACTGCGGTGATGACAACGGAACAGATCCCGCTCGTCATCAGTCTGCGTGAGATCGGCCCTCAAGACGCGACGGTCGTCGACATGCTGGTATCCATATGCATCCGCTTATATGGCGTACACGTGCTACGGGAGACGCTTGAGGAAATCTTGACGGCGGGTCGCGCCCTACTGCTGCTCGACGGCTTGGACGAGATGGTGGATCCCGACGCGCGACGCAGTGCCGCCTCCCTCATCGACGCTGCGGCCGTCACCTATCCCAAGATAGGCATCGTAATAACCGCGAGGCGATTGGGGTATCGCGAGGTACCCTTGAACGACGACCTCTTCAGCGTCGCCGAACTGATTCCCTTCAACCATGCTCAAGTGGTCGAATATGCACGTAAATGGTTCCGCCTAGACGATGAGTCCCCCACCGGCGAACCGGAGCGAATGACGGCGATGTTCCTCCAGGAGATCGCCGCGGTTGGCGACCTAGCCCCAAATCCACTCATGCTTTCGCTGTTGTGCGCGCTGTATCGCTCCGACGGATTCATCCCAAGGAACCGGCCGGAGGTGATCGAGCGCTGCGCGCAAATGATGTTCGAGACGTGGGACCGCGCGCGCGGCATCGAGACGCTTTATATGTTTAATGCGCACTTACGGGGGGCCGTTCAGAGGCTGGCTTGGCGCATGTTCGAGGGCGACAAGAGCTGGCTAACACGGTCCCAGGCACTTAAAACGATTTCCGGATACCTGCACGAACGGCAGTTTGAGGACGAGGACGAAACGCTTGCCGCAGCTAACCAATTCCTCGACTACTGTGCGGGCCGCGCTTGGATCATCACCGACGTTGGCAGCTCCCGGAGCGAGCCGCTGTACGGCTTTACACATCGCACCTTCCTGGAGTTCTTCTGCGCGGAACACCTGGTACGGCAAAACCGGAACCCCGCCATCCTCTACCGGGCCATCGAACCCAGGCTAAATGACGCTCGCTGGCATTCGGTGACCGAAATCGCGGCCCAGCTGATCGACAGAGGAATTGAGGATGGTGCCAACACGCTGCTCGATGCGGCGCTCCGCAGCGTGATCGACCTGCCGACTAACCAACAGCTAGACACCCTCTCTTACTGCGCGCGGGTCCTCGACCTCGTCCCGATCGCGTCGCAGCTGGTCAACCGGATCGTGTTCGGCTGCGTCGCCGCCGCCGGACTCACACCCGCCCAACGAAAGCAAGCCAGCGGAAAGCTGGTATCGGGTCTTGCTGACCGACCGCTAGCCGACCTGCTGGCCTGCTCGCTGCCCGACAACAGTAGAAAGGTTTACGCCGGACTCGAGATCGTGCTGGAGCATGGCACCCCCGCCGAGCTAGCCACCCGGGCGTTTGCCCTGGTCAACCTGCACCGGCTTTTCCCCGAAGGAGATGAACGCTGGGCTGATCTACAACTCTCTATAGTTGCTCGAACTCGTAACATGCTTTCCCCTAACTCTAAATTGACAGCGCTTCAAACGTCGCTGATGCAACACGACCTGCGGCTCGCGGAGCCGCCGATCCTTCAGAACAACGTCTCCCCGCTGTTTGACAGCTATTTTTTCCTGGGACGAATCACACCGCCAGTCGCCTATGAACTGCTCGTGAATTCCTGGCCGAGCAACGACGTATGGCTGAGGAACCTTTCGAATGCGCTACTGGCCGCGCCGGCGCCGTGGACTGACGAGCATCTGAGGCCCTTTGCGCTCCAGGCCGCGCTCGATCTGGCGGAGACCTGGCCCAAACTACCCCGCATCGAACGTTCGATGAGGATCATGCTCTGCCTTCCCTTCCTCGAGGATCTCGCGAACCGGAACCTGGCCTCACAACTGGGCAACGACACGATAGGCGCGCTGGTCAGCATGCGTGCCTCGAGAACGATTCAAGGTCTAGGCGAGTTGTCGTTGGGAATGTCGCCCGATGAGGCCCATCTAATGACCCGATGGCTCACCGGGGAGATAACCCTCGTCAATGCACCTGGGCCTAGAAAAACCAGAACTAGCGGCCGCAGCGCACCATTGTTCTTCGTCAGCTACGCTCGCCCCAAGCAGCACTCGGCGACCGACGAGCATCCCCGGCGCGAGGTCGCCAGACTCTTCGAGGATCTATGCGATCACGTGCGGGAGCTTACCGGACACGACAACCCAGGTTTCATCGACCTGTCGATGGGGCTCGGGGATCCGTGGCGCATGGAGGTGCTGGATGCGTTGGGGAACTGCCAAGTATTTGTGGCGCTCCTGTCGCCAGCCCTGCTGAACGACGAGTGGTGTGGCCAGGAATGGGGTGGCTTCGCGCAACGGAGGACCACCCCACGAGAGGGGGTGGAGCGCTCGTCACGCAACGCGATCCTCCCGGTAGCATGGACGCCTCTGAATTCGCTCAGCCTGCCTGACGACGTACGCACGGTGCAAATCTTCCGTCCTCAAACGCCCGCTCGCGACTCCGTCAATTACTACCAGGAGGACGGTATCTACGGCCTGCTCAAGACTGGCCGGCAGGAGGCATATCAGAGTGCGGTTTGGCGGCTCGCCCGGGAGATCGTCCAGACCTCCAGGGCCGTGGAGGTGGGGCCGCAGGTCCTGCGCCCCGACACCATCCAAAACGCGTTCGAAAGCCGCAGCTGAATCCCCGGTAGAGAGCAGCAGCGCTGATGGCGTCGGCCCACAAACACCGTCGATCGTCCTAGCTGCCGTCCTCTGACTCTACGCGAACCTGATGGCCGCGAACCTGGCCGGCGCGTTCCTGTTCTGCGCCAAGACCGACGATGACACCCTTTTACCCATAGGGGGGTGGCCCGGCCGGCACCGTGTTAGGGCCGTCGGGAGGAAAGCCCGCTACATGCCCTCACCACGCTTCCCTGACTGGAGCGGTGCGGTAGCGGTGCGGCGGTGGTGGCTTCGCCAGCACTGTCTTGCTCATCCTCACCGTCGTCCGGTTAACCGGCGACGAACCGCACTAAGGCAGGGGGTACCTCGTGATTCGGTCCGCGAAGGCCTCATTCGAAGATCCGCCCCACCACGGCGGCTTGCTCTGTGACGCCCGCGCGGAAGTAGCGGGCGGTGGTGCCGAGCGAGGCGTGCGCAAGCAGGGCCTGGACTTGCGCGGAGTCGGCGCCGCCCTGGCATAGCCGGGTGGCGTAGGTGTGGCGCAGACGGCGTGGGCGCAGGCCGGGCAGGCCGGCGGCGTCGTCGACGGCGAGCACCGCCTGGGTGATGCCGGAGGTGATGAGCCGATCACGTTGCCCGGTCCACAGGTGTCCCGCCTCGCTGCCGCGCGGACATGCAGCTCGGCGATGCCGCCGGCAGCCGCTCCGTCCCCCATCCATAGTGGTCGCCCCCGCTCGGCGGATGTGATACGCCGTCCGGACGGGCGACAATGGCGAGATGTCAGCGTTGGGATACTGACCGTGATCGCGCCGTCGATCGCCGTAGAGGGCCCGGCCTGGGGCGAGCCGGGGCTGACGGCGCGTGCCGGCCGATACCCGTTGGCCGTGGAGGCGCCGGTCATGGCGGGCGTCGACATCCTGGTCCCCGGCGTCTCCACGCTGAGCCACTACGCCCGCTACTACGCCCTCTACTGGGCGCTGGCCGCCCACGCGGAGGCCACCGGCCTGGACGAACAGCGGTGCCGGCGGCTAATCCGGCGGACCGAGGTGGCGCTCGCGGTGATCTCCCGGGCCGCCGGCACGGACAGCCCGGATCCAGCGCCGGCGGGATCTACGGCGACCTCCTCGACAAGACGGGAATCGTGAAAAAGCGACCTTCGTCCCGGTGGTGGCAGACGCGCCACGTCCAGGCACCACCGCGGCGGTGAGCGGCACCGCAAGAGCCGCAACTGGCGCCGGCATGGTCACCGCTGCGGCATCCTTCGTTTTCCTCGCCGTCGCCACCGCCGCGAGCGTGTACGCCGAAGAGCAGCGGCGCAAGGCCATGGAGAAGGTCACCGAGCTTCTCGAGGAGCTGACCGCCGACGATCTCGACGCGGAGCGCGATCGCCTCAACGGCGCGACGACAGCCGTCGAGAGAGCGACCGCGCTCCTGCTCGACAAGGGTGAGGCCGGGCATTCCCCGGGCCTGGACGCCGCGGTGCATACCGTCGACACCGCCATCGCGCGGCCACACCCAGGGCCGGCGCATGGCAGGCGAAACTCGCTGTGTTCTCTCCAGATCGCTTCACGGCGGTGCTGCAGGACGAGCAGCGAAGCGTGGACGAACTCCAGGGCGAGCTGCAGGCGTTCCTTGTCGACTTGGCGGAACTCCGACTCCGGGCTCCCACCAGGAGCTTCACGGACCGCCTACTGACGCAAGGCGAAGTGAACAACCTGCTTGCCTGGCCAGCCCGTTTGCGGCAACTAACGAGCGAGGAGTCGGTAGCTGCCTCGGAACTTCCCGACGTCGAGATCGGCCTCGTCCAGCGGGCGGACGGCAAAGTACTGGTTTCTGCCCGCGAAGGCTCTGCCGCGACGATCAGGTCGCCTGAGTCGACTGTTGAGGTGACCCGCCAGCAAAACCTCAACCGGCCATGCAACGGCGATGACTACGCTTGCGCTGGCTCGGCGCTAGAGGTCGTAGGCCGAGTTGCAGCCTTTCATCGTGCCGGAACCTCTGTTGGCAGTTCACGAGACGCGAGCACGGAAGTGTAAGCGTCGATGTTCATGGCTGAGACCGTGCCCATCTGTTGCAGCCGAGCAAGGAGCCGCATCGCAAAGTAGGCTAGGCCGACCTCGGCGTCCGCAGTGACGAGGCCAGGATCTGCCGTGATGTTTCCGGGCAGCTCGAACGCGCCGTGTTCGAGGCCGCAGCCCAGATCGATGCGCTCGTCCTCGGTGAGATCATCTAAGCCTCTACGCAGAGCGCGGCCGAAGGGTGGATTCCAATCGCTCCGGCAGGCCAGTAGGCCGCCGAGGATTCGCGGCGGCGGCTTCGGATTGTTGACAGTGCCGCCTGCGTGCACGATGGGTGCGGTTGTGCGATGCAACCGGCGGACGCTGGCCACCTTTTCCCCGGCCTCACGTAGATATTCGCGGTTGAGTTCCTGCTTGGCCTCGAAGACGGCATAGACGCTCTCTGCGGGCAGGAAGAGGGCACCACCCATCTCCCAGAACAATGGGGTGAAGTGCCGGTCGAATACGACGACGTCGAGTTGGAGGCTTTGATGGCCGCAGCTGTCGACGACGAAGGCTTTGTCAACGGCGTATCGCCTCGGCAGAAAGTCGCGAAGCATCGTGATCCATTCGGCTTCGCTGCCGTCACCGATGGTCGGCATGTGACCGACGAGCTCCGGTGCGGCCTCCATGACGGCCCGAAGGCGTTTCGACTTCGCGGCGAAGGCGGAGCGCAGGTTAAATGGACGTTTGTCGTCGGATTCGGCGCTCAACAAGACTCCCTTGTCGTAAGGGCCGTGGCTTCGGCTTCCAGGCTGGCTGCCGGGTCCTCGGTGATCGCTACCTCAGCCTCGTCGATATGGACGGGGTTGATGGCTGCCACGGGCCAAAGATCTTGGCGGATCGCAGCGCGGCCGTGGACATGCGAGAGCCCTTGGGCTCGGTCGGCTAGGACAACGAGTGCTACAGGCCCTTGGGCAAGGCGGGCGATGGCTGCGAGGGCGCGCAGGTCGGTCCGGCTCGGGCCGATGTCAGCGGGATGGGTGTGCCATTCGCCGACGTATCCCACCACGGGCGGGGCATCACCGCGTCCGATGGTCATTCGCGCTTGCGCTTGGCGGTAGCACCGCAGGTAGCCGCGCCGGCTGCTCTGCGGATCTGCGACCGTGGCTGTACGGGTCACCACTATGAGGCGCGGTGTGCGGAAGCCGAGCAGAATGCCGCCGGTCTCGTTCGGAAGCGCCGCCATCCCGTCGGCGATCGTCGCGTCGAGTGCTTGCCGGGTGATGAGGATGTCAACCTTGTCCGCAGTCACTGATCCTTCCCTTCGGCGAGGGCACGTTGTTCGCCAGGCGTGGCGACACCGGGATTCAGCAGCAGACCGATGGCGTGGCGGACGGCAAGTGCGGCGGCCTCCCACACCGCCGCCGGTGGTGTCTGGCTGATGGGGCTGCCACACCCGGTTTCGTAGAGGTCGCTGCGGGGTGGCGGCAGTTGCGGGAGTGGCAGCGGTCGCTCGCCGTCACGGACGGGAGTGTGGTCGACTCGGATGGCGTAGCCGTCAGCGAGGACGCACACGGACAGCAGGTGCCCGGCGCCAGCTCGCGCCGCCGCAGTGAGCATTGCGGTGGCGGTGGAGTCAGCGGTGGCATCGACGACAACATCGTGACTGGCGAGCAGGGTGAGAGCGTCGGCAACCGATTGCAGCCGGTCGTCTCGCCACTGCAGGGCACCGAACTTGGGACGTCTCTTGCTCAGCGCTTCCGCGACTGCACGGGCCTTCGGCAACCCGATCGCATCGCCATCAAGTAGGTGGCGTGTCGTGTTGCCCGGCAGAAGGAGGTCACTGTCGATCAGCACCAGTTCCCCGACGCCGCTGCGATGTAGTAGGTCAGCGACTACAGATCCGATAGCGCCGACGCCCACGACGGCGACTCGTTTGCTGCCGAGATCCTCCGTTCGGGGATGAGCGCGGATGGTTCGCGTGGCGAGGTCATCGGGAGCCGTCTTCAAAGACTTCAAGGTCACCTTGGCCTCCTTGTTGGCGGCGAGGGCGAGTCCCAGTACTCCTCGAACGTCGCGGTGACGGTAGATCAATATCACCCTTCGCAGGCCTTCGTCGTAGGCACGGGTCAGAGCACGGGCACCGTCAGCGCCAACTGCGTTGCAGAGATCGTCCCAGTCCCGGATCGGGCCATCCAGCTCCTTGGCTTCCAGTATCAGCACAGTGTCGGATGGCCAGATTCGGCGGCCGCTGGCGCGGCCCTGCCGGCGAGCCGCCGCTACTGGGCCGACGCGAAGTACGCCGTGCCGTTTCCGGTGCAGCTGAAGCACTTTGCCCTCGTGTCCGGCCAAATTTCCGTACAGGATGAGGGCTCGTTCCTTCGAGGGGTGCAGGTACCGGTCGAGGTCCAACGCTGGTGCGTCTTCGCTCCACCCTGCCGCATCCTGCGCCAGCCAGGCACGGGCTTGGTTCAGCAACTGCTCGCCGTCGGTCCAAGGGATTCGGGTGTGATCTGCTTGTATGAAGAGGCACATCGCGCCGTCGGGGTCACGGTGCCAGCCGTTGCTGGCCTCGTAATAGTTGTCGGTGAAGGCTCGCCCGGTTACCTGCTCAGCCCAGCCACGGCTCAGCGGCATGACCTTCGGTGCGGTGAAGGGAAAGGCGTCCTCAAGAATGATCTCGACGAGCGTCGCTCGCGTCGACCCGTTGTCTCGATTGGCCGGCCGGAACGTCAAACCACCGCGCCAGCGGTCCGTTGGGCCGCCAACACGCCGGAAGCCGGCGTGAGCCAGCACGTCGAGGAGCGCATCGCGAGCGACGGCCCTGCCGATACGCAGCGCTTCCGCCGCGTCGATTCCTTCGACGGTGGTCATCCGAACCGGCGGTTACCTGCTGGGACGGTACGGTCTCCAGCGGTCACGGACGTGAACCGCTTGGCGGTGCCGTCTGCGTTGCAGTCCGCAGGCATCGGGAACACGTAGTCTGTGTCCCCTTGGTCATCGACGGCCTTGCCGAGTAGATCACGGAAGGTCTTTGCAGCAGCGCAGCGATTCTCGCTGGCCAAAGCCTCCTCGGCTCGACCAGCGGCGTCCAGAAACGCATTGGCGAGATCCCGTTTGTCCTCGTCCTCAGCCCGGACGACCACCTTTTTGCCTGGGATCGTCGGATCATCGAGTCCGAGGCCGAGGCCGAACGCGTCGTGCATGACGTTGCCGGTCTCCCGTAGGGCGCTGGCGTAGTAGTCAGCCTGCGTCGGCCCCTCGACCAGGCCGGTGCGGAAGGCGTGCAGGACGGCAATCTCGACGGTGAGCCCACCGGGCTTGCGCTTACCCATCAGGCTCCGGCGCGTCTGCCGCAGTAGCTTGACAGTCGGCACGTAGAAGCCGTCGAAGTTGTCCTCGTTGTTCAACTCACTGGTGAGACGTGTCAGCTCGTGAGGGTTCGTCGCCTGCCAGCCCTGCGGATCGTCACCATCCTCGCGCTTCGGCAGCTGCCAGGCCTCGATGCCGGTAGACGAAGTCCACGGCCGCGCCGGGACGGCGTCCACGTACAAACCATCGTATTCCGGGAAACTCACCTGCAGGCTGCGCGCCTGCCGGTGTACCCGTGTCTTGCCGTCCACTGACGGGAAGGCCCTTCTCAGTACACGCTCGAACTCGCCCAGCAGCGTGCTTGGCAAGACGCCACTACCGACCTCCGTCAGCCGGCCGAAGACGTCGACGTCCTTGATCCGCCTGATGCTGACGTGCCGCTTGTAGCTGCCGATTAGCAGCCGCTGGAAACCCCAACCTGCGATCACGGAATCGGCGGCGAGCGCGTCACTCACCTCTGCGTGAGCCAGCGGCGCGTTCGTCTTGTCGGCCTCCGTCGGCTCAATGTTTCCCAGCGCGTCGTCGAACTGTGTCACCAACGCCGGCATCGCCTGATCTCCTCCACGTACCTACCCCACTTCTCAACATGAGTGCCTGGCCGTGTGCCGCCCATAGGCGGAGCCGCAGGGATGGCCGGCGTGGCATCCTCCGTCCTCCTGCTCACCGGCAAGCGACAGTAGCGGAAGCGTCTGACAAGAACCGCAGGGAAGAAGCGCACCTGCCCGTCCCGCATTCATCGGTCTTGTTGTGAAATTGCTTGCGCAGGTGGGCCAGACCCAGCGCCAGGCCCACCCGCTGTCAACACGCTCAGATCGAAGGATGGGCTTCGTTGGTCAGGGCCGCTAGAGCGGCGCCGACCTCCTGGAGGTTCGCCCGAATGTACGTACTGGTGGTGCTGACATCGCTACCGCTTTCGGAGTGCCCGGCGTACGCGCGAGCCACGGCGTAGCCGAAGTTACGCTCGACCCAGGTAAGCGTCGTGTGCCGCAGCCAGTGCGTGCTGATCTGCTGCACGTACACCCACGGCAGATGCTCACCGATGCGCAACCACAGGTGGTCGTAGCGCCGGTGGGTGATCAGCTGCCCGTTGCGGTAACGCAGCAGCTGCCCCGTTCCGGTCGCCTGGCGCTCCTCGGCGTGCTGCTATAGGTGTCTCGTCAGCGTCGGTGACATCGGCTGCCACCGCACCGTGTCGCCCTTCTCCCGTAGCAGGATCAGGCACTGGTCCGTCGGCCGCAGAGCCAGCGCACCGCCCCCCGGGAGCACGCCGTCTCGGTGTGTAACCGCAGCAGCAGACTGTCAGCGCCGGGTCGTCGCCCCTGCTGGCCGCGACGGCGTTGGACCGCGCCGTGCGGTATTCGCCTGCGACCGTGGACGAGATGGCAGCCAGGTGCGGACGGGACGGCAAACAAACTCTCTGAAGGCTGAGTTGCGCATCATCGCAGCGAGCTGGTACTCGTGGCGAAGGTCAGCGGCCGTGCGCACGCTGCGGACGATGACCGTGGCACACGGCACAGGCAGCGGTTCAGCAAACCGATCATGGTGGGGTGATTTCTTGCTGACCGTCAGACCCCGTGCCGCTTGCAGGCTCTGAAACCGAGTTCTCTGCCGGATTTTGCAGCTCAGCATTTATCCGGAATCGGCGTTGACGAACTGTGGCCGGAGGGGCGGCGGCGAGGACCAAGAGCACCAGCAGCACGCCGGGAATTACGAGCCCGATGCCGGTGGTGGCGACGACAACTGCGGTCGAGTCTCCGGGAGTCATCATTGAGGGCGGGACGTATGACAGGGTACCCGCAAATATCGGCGCTATTAGTCCATATGCCAATACTGCGTAACAGGCGTACCGGAATGAGCCTGCATGTGATGCTGGCGGCGGCGGAGTGGTAGTGGCGCTTGCGGTTGAACCCGAGCGGTGAGGTTGGACCCGCGGCCAGACGGCTAGCCAGACGACGAGGCCACCGATGATTAGTGGCACGGCCAGAGTCATCCACTCGACCCAACCGGCGATGCCAGGAATTGCAATGTTGTAATAGTCCCGCGTGGCTCGGGTTAGCAGTAACGCGACAGCGATTACGACCCCTCGCGCCATTACTCGCGCGAGCTGGGCGACGTCAAATCCGTTGGCGCCGGCCGATAGAGCAGCGTCGGAGGGTTGCGAGGAGTCAGCATGATTGTGCACCAACCAGCCAATACCTGTCATTACCGCCGCGCCGCCGACGGCCAGGAGGCCGCTGGCGGCCATCCCTTCGCTCCAGACCCGTACGCATTGGTCGCTTTGGTCGCTGCCCGAAACCATGGCGAACATGTAGCTGTCGAATGCCAGGACCACGAAAGCGGAGATGAATAGCGCCCAAGCGTTGGCACCCCGCGCACCGACGCGACCGAACAGAATGGTAATTCCTGAAAAGACGAAGCCAGCGAGTACGGCTGCAAGAGCCGAGTTCGCTGACGCTGAGCTGACGATGCTCCAGCCGTAGCTTGGGCAACCCTCGTTTCCCACGACTCAAGCATGCGGCACCAAGTCAAGCTGGAGTTATCTGCAAGGTTGACTGCGCTGGCAGGGCCTGGGCGAATCGTGAAGGTGTCGGGCTTGATCCTCTTGTTGTGGACGTCCCACGCTGGTGGTAGCGGGGCGGGTATGACTCGTTCAGATGATCATCGAGTTTCTCTACGCCTTGTTGATCGTCCGCATTGAGTCGTGCCCACTGGTCATCATGCGAGGCGACGGCGATGACAAGCACGACGGGCAGAGCGACCCCCGGGCTCCCAGCGGCATCCCTATGCGGAAACCCTTAACGGATCACCGAAGCAGCCGACAGCATCAAGGAACGCCCAGTAGTCACGCTCAGTGTCCTGGCCCGGATAGTTGCGCTGCCCTCGGCAGGACGGGAAGGAGCGGACTGCCGGCACCTGCTCGAACGGGACAGCCGACTCACCTCTCCCGCTATCGCATCAACGAAGCCGACCTCGAACTCGATCGGATCCATCAGGCGACCACCGGACACGGACCCAAGACGGGCCACCACGAAGACCTCCCATCCCTCACCGGTCCGCCAGCGTCGCAGCCGCCAGGCTGGTCTGCCGTGGGTCGAGCAGCAATGTCAACGGGGCCGCCAACCTCACTGGGACGTCGCATCCCGGGACAGGACACTCATCACCGCGCGGGGCGCGTCGTGCAGGCGGCGAGTGACGTCCATAAGGGTCACTATGGTGTTCGCCCTCGGAAGGCTTCCTGTGTCCGCGCAGATAGGCTCCGTTCGCTCTTGCGTGTTCGCCTTGTCGGCCAGGACTCGGTCCGGTCGGGTTCTCGGACAGCCGGTGCCCAGCCGGACAGACGGTTGGCGTCAGGACCGGATGAACTGCGGGCTGTCACCGCGCTGCCCCGCGTGAGCACGATGCCGAGGGGTTTCGGCCTTGCTCGCACCCCAGGTGCGCTTCGTGGTCAACCCGCCACGGGGGGCGTCCGAGCGCGTGATCAGCAGGTTCGAGACTGACTCCACCAGGCGGTTCAATCTGCAGATCCCTCTTCTCGGTGCCCGGCAGCACGCTGATAGGCCCGAGCGCTCTCCTGGACCACCGCGCACACGCTCGTCGTGTCCATCGAGATCGGCGCCTTGGCGCTACTGACCAGCGCGGCGACGGCTTCCTGGCAGTGGTCACACCGACGCCGCGCCCGCGTCGACTCAGCGGCCCGGCGGATGGCCAGCCCCGCCGATCGCCATCTCGGCCTCAAGGGCCTGCCGACAGCGGCCGGGCCATCCCCGCGACCGCCGCCGCCCCGGGCCTACGCTGGTCACCAGCGTCAAGGGTGACATCGTCGACGCCACCCGCGATCTGCGCACCGAACGCGGCACGGTGTGGGCGTCCGACCCGCAGCACATCCTCGGCGCCGACCAGGGCATGTGGTTCAACCCCCCTGCGGACGGTGTCCACCATCACCGATGCCCGCCGCCTCGGCGAGCACTTCGCCGCTGTCGAACGCGAGCCCGGCGTCAGCCGCGACGCCTTCATCGACCCCTCCAGCAAGGAACTGGTGGCCAACCTGCTGCTGACCGCCGCCTGTTCCGGCCGGGACATCCTCGCCGGGTACCGGTGGGCGGTCAGCCCTCGTGACGACGAACCGGCGATGCTGCCGCGCGAGCACGGCTTCGCGCAGCCGGCCGACGCGGTCTCCGGAGTGGTCAACATGCCCGACAAGATCCGCGGCGGCATCTACGCCGGTGCCCAGAAGATGCTCATGTGCCTCACCGAGCCGGCCGTCACCGCCTGGGTGACCCCGCCGACCCGTGGCGGGGTCCTCGAGCTCGACCCGGCCGCGTTCGTGGTGAGCACCGACGTGCTGTACCTGCTCTCCCAGGGCGGGCCTGGCTCCCCCGCCCCGCTGGTCGCCGCCCTCACCGACGCCGTCCTGCGCGCCGGCGAGCTGCGCGCCCCCGCCTCAGCCGGCCGCCGCTTGGACCCGCCGCTGCTGAGCATCCTCGACGAGGCCGCGAACATCTGCCGCCTGCGGCAACTGCCCAACCTCTACTCCTACTACGGCTCCCACGGCCTGCCGATCGGTCTGCTGATCGCGGCCCTCGCCACCGGCGGTGTCATCATCGGCCCGCTCGCCGCCCGCATCACCCGCCGGGTCGGCGCCGAACGGGCCCTCGTCATCGGGGTGGCCGCGCACGCCGCCGCCTGGCCCATCATCGCTACCACCGGCAGCTCTTGGGTCGCCGCTCCGCTGCTCGCCGCGATCGGTGCATGCCAGACCCTCATCACCACGGTCAAGGCCGGCTTGCGGTAGCTGCTCGTACCAGCGGCCATGCTCGGTCGGGTCATCGCCGGATTCCGTACTGTCGCCACCAGCGCATCCCCCGCTGGCGCAGTCCTGGACGGGCTCATCGCGGCCGGTGCCGGCCTGCGGGCGCCGATGGTCGCTGGAGGCGTCATCCTCGCCGTGGCGGTGGCATGCGCGCTTCCTGCCCTGCTCCGGAGCGCTGCCAACGACTGATCAACAATTGTTCGGACGGTGGTTACCGTGACGTAGGGATGGTCCCCCACATCGTTTTTTTGCCGGAAATCCGGCCACTGTCTATAGTGCGCAGCACGGCCCTCAGATGAAGGTTCCTCCCTCAAGGGAGGGGTCTGATTCTTGGAGGAGTCCCGTATGTCGCCGACCACCCGCGCACTGTCGTTCGCCCTCGTCTTCGTGACCGCGCTGCTGGTCGCCAGCTGGACCGGGTTCCTCGTCTGGCTCAACACCCACAAGCCGGTCGACGCGATCCTCCAGTCCGGCGTTGCCTTCGCCGGCACCGTCGGCCTGAGCCTGGCCATCTGGGCGGCCTACCGGCAGAAGTGACCTCGCGCTGGGCCCTGCGCCGTAGCGGCGCGGGCAACCGTTGCTGCCCGCGCCTCCATCACCGGTCCTACTGGGCTGCGCGGGCCCGGTCGACGTCGCGCTTACTCATCCCGAACAGCGCGTTGGGGCCGCTTAGACCCTTCCACGGGTACCCGGCCATCAGCGCAGCGGCGATCAACTCGCCGTTGGTGACGTACCGGCCCGTCGCGCTCTCCACCACGTGCTTCATGCCGTAGCTGCCGACCGTCGGGGTCTTAACCGGTGCGATGTTCGTCCGGAGCCACCCACGGATCCGCAGCACGACGTCCTCCCGCGCCCGCAGCTGCTCCCGCCCATCGGCCACCTCCTGCGCCCGCTGCTCGACGGGAGTACCGAAGTACGCCCCGAACCCGAACCGCTGCAACGTCGGGTGAGCCTCCATCACCTCCGCCAGCGTCAACGCTGGGCCGAGCTCCACCGCCGGACGGGCGGCCGGAGTCGCCGGCACCGGACGCCGCTGGGCCGGCGGCGGCGGCTCACCGCGGCGTCGCCGGCAGGTGGCGTGGTCACAGTCCTGGCCGGTGGGCACCGAACGGACCGTCAACCGGCGCAACGCGCCGGCCCCGTCGAGCTTCGCGACTATGCCGTCCAGGTGCTCTGCCTTCGTGACGTAGAACGTGCCGAAGGCCAGCCACAACCCGCGCTGCTCGGGTGGCCCCTCCTGGAGGGCGCCCGCTACGGACCTGGCAAGGTCGTCCAGCGCCCACCACCGGTCGCCCTGGCTGATGTTGACGGCGATCAGCGGCCCATGCTCGGCCACGAGCTTCGCCCAAAATCGGCAGGTGATCGGCCGGCTCCAGCTGGCCATCGGCGGCAGCACCGCCACCTTGTCCGTCGCGGGCGGTAGCGGCTCGCTGGGTTGCGGCACCTGCCACCGGGCAGCGGTGTACGAGCCGCCCGTGGCGGCCTGCTGCAAACGGATTTCAACCTTGCGACGTCGGTTCCTGGTCATCGTGCGCTCCATCACGCGAGACGCCACGTCACATCTCGCCATGGGTGCAGTGACCTACGTCGAGTGAGATGCGCGATTCGGAGAACCTACGGCCTCGGCGCGCCGATGGGGACGTGGCCCACGACGCTCGGGTCTGGCAGGCGCTACTGCCGGCCATCACTCTACCCGGCGGGCGGCGAAGCCGACACTCCACACAGGTCACCCTTGCAACGTCGAGTGCGCGGATGCGGTATGTGGTCTGCGGTGATGGTGCGGTGGCTCGGCGTCTGATCATCAAAATGGCGGGCCGCTTCGGTGTCGCGGGTACCGTGGTCGCACCGCGAAGGGGAAGCAGGTGCTGCACTTGGACGGGTCGCCCCGATCCTGTGTCCGTGCAGGACTACGCTTGGAGCGTTGATCGATATCTGAGGCCAGTGTGACTTCGGTGCGATGCCTGCCAGAATGACACGATGGCTGACGACGCGGGTGTCGCGACGCTTCGTGAGGTCGTGACCCGGGCCGCCCGCGCGATCGCTGACGGAAGCACTCACGCCAAGCTCGACGAGGACCTGGCCGAGGCTGGACTCCCGCCATCGACAGACGGCGAGACCAAAGCCCAGCGTGGCGCAAGCAGCGCCGCATCGGTCCCGGACGAGCGACTCCGGGAGGTCGCCATCGGTCTGGTCGAACGGCACACCGGCCTACACATGATCGGCCGCATGACGATCCAGGACCTCGTGTGGGCCGACGAGCATCCTCCTCCGATCCCGAAGCGGACACGACGCGACCTCGCCCGGGCCTTGCCGGGGTCGATCCTGGTCGATCACGCACAGCGATTCCACAACCTCCTGGCCACGCTGTTTGACCTAGGCCGCGGCGGCATCTCTTTCGGCTTCGAGGACACCAGCCTCAGCGGGCAGATCGACCGGGACTTCTACCGCAACGACGACTGGACCGTCGAGCAGTTGTTCGACGAACTCGGTGCGGTCGATCAGGCATCCGACCGCAGGTTCGCTCTCTTCCTCGAAGGCATGGTGTCCGGCGACACCGTGCCGGACGAAGACGCTCAACGCCACCTGGTCAGCGCGATCAATCCGCCGCTGGCCGTCGTCGGGCTGGAGCTTCGGGAGACAGGCAACACCGACGGCTACCCGACCTTCCACCTGGTGGCACCGGATCCAGGACCAGCCGACCCAAGCAGCTCATATTCGCGTCCCCGAAGAAGCCCGATCTTCGGCTCATCGACGTCATCGACAGCGACGTCGAGGTAGTGGATCCCACCGGGGACGTCCTCGTCTACGACCGGCCCATCGGCCCTGCGGGCCTGCGCTGGCGCGACCTACAGAGTTGGTGGGCGGACACCCGCCAGATCGACGATAGCCACCGCGCCAAGCGGGAGCTGTACCAGCGGCTTGGCAGCAGCGTGCCGCAGGGCTCGCCGCATCAGCTGCTCCTGTTCAAGCTCTACCACGACATCTACCGTGGTGCCCTGCAGGACCTTCCCGCCCTCTTGCCCGAGGTGTGGCGCCACTGGGACCCGAAGACAATCAAGACCCGCGGTAAGGACGCGCTGGTGCAGTTCCGCATGGACTTCCTGCTGCTCGCACCGGCGGGCGCCCGAATCGTGCTGGAAGTCGACGGCCAAACGCACTATGCAAGCGAACAAGGGACCGCCGACGGCGAGCGACGCTGGCTTCCGGATGGCAACGAGTACGCACGTACCGTGGCCGCCAGCCGCGACCTCACCCTCGCCGGCTACGAGGTCTATCGGTTCGGCACGAACGAACTCCACGACGAAGGCCAGGCGCGCCCGCTAGTCGCGGCCTTCTTCAACAGCCTCTTCCGCAGGCACCACATCGCCCTACCCAGGTAGACGAAACAAGCCTGCGAGCCACTCGGAGACTTCACTGACCCATGGACACCAAGATTCACGCCGCGCGCCAGTGCGGCGGCGGCTGATGACGGCAGCGGGCCCTCTCTTCCGGACTGCAGTTGAGAGGACCCGCTGGTCGGGCTAGCACAGGGTAAAACTACTTGCGACCGAGTCCGGACAGTTTTGCACCTGCGTGGTCGCCCAAGCCACCCGCCGGCAGGTACCCAAACAGCTCCGCCGATCCCTGGAACAACCCGAATGGCACGACGGGCGACTCATAGTGACGGCACAATGCAGCCCGACGGAAACACCTTCACGCTGAGGGTGAGCCGCAGGTCCACGTCACGCTGGTGTGGCCGTAGCCGTCTGACGACAAGTTGCCGCTGGAGCACTGCTGACTGTCGGGCAGGCGACACCGCCCGGCGTGTCATTGTCGGGCGTACCTAGCGTGCGGGCATGACTGACAACGACGACCTGATCAACGGCTACTGGGCGCGGGTGCACAGGGACTACGGCGACACCGAAAGCAACGAGTACGTCAACCTGCGCAACGCGATCGGCCTGCGTGTGGTGAAGGTCGGATCCCGGCACTACATCGGCGCCGACTACCCCACCGGCGTGGTGCCGCTCGCGCTGGTCGACTCGGGCAGCGACCATTCGGTTCGGTACCGCATGGTTGAGCTGTTGCGCGGTCTGCGCTGACCAGCACACCACCTCTTGTAAACGGTGTAAACTCTAAGTGTGGATGAGCAGTACCGCTGGACAGACGACACCTACGACGCCCTGCACGCCGCCGGCGTCGACTGGCGCGACGTCCTCCACGTACTCAGCACACACCCCCGCATCCGCCGGCACCTGGGCGCAGTCCTCAACCTTGCCGCCCCCGCCCGCAACGGCGAATGGTTAGCCACCGCAGCAATCGAGGAAAGCAGCGACACCTACCTCGTCGTTGGTGCCCGATGGCTGAGCCTCGACGAAACAGAATCCGCACGCAAAATGCTCGAAGGGGGACACACGTGACTAGCCGTGAGGACGCGCTGAATGCACTGAACGACCGCGACTGGACAGGCGCGGACGTTGATACAGGCCAACCCAGCAACGTCACTATCGTCGTCTCCGCGCGGCTACACGCGGACCTCGCTGCGGAGCTATTCGCCGAAGCTGAGGCGCGCGGCGTCAAACCTGGTGTGCTGGTCCGCGACCTTGTGGAGCAAGGGCTATCGGCGGTCAAAGCAGCATCAGACGAGCATGTGATGGTGATCGACCCGGCTGCGTTGCAAACGGAGATACAGCAGGCCATTCGCCGCTCGCAGCGCACCGGTCGTGCCGCAGCGTGAACGTTCGCGAATTTGGGGTTGGCTCGCCGCGCCTTTGTCTGCGCAGCAGTGGGCGGGCACGCCGCTGACTGCGCCCGCACGACCTCACCCCGCCGCCCAAAACTGGTGGGACGTTGTCCGCGCGGGCGCGTAGCGTGCCCGAACATGGACGCGCAGGAACAGCAGTTTTACGACGCGATGGTCAACAACCTGGGCGACATTGACCCGTGGTTGAAGCGGCTTGACGCCGACACTCGTCGCGAGGAACTGCCCCCGCGTAGCCCACTCGCTGCCGACGACCGAGCGACCAGCCCCTATCACCTGAGCCACGCCGCATGGTTCGCGCTGCACACCGCAGTCGACCACCTGCATTTGCATCGTACGGCCGTCCGCGAGGCCGGCGTTATACACACGTTCGCCCCTTACACACTGCTGCGTGGCGCGTTCGAGAACGCGTGCACGGCGGTGTGGCTGCTCGCGCCTCCTAGTCGCGACGAGCGCGTGTTGCGCAGGTTGCGCCACTACTCCGCGAACATCAACAACGCTGAGCGCATTGCCGCCGTGGTTGGCGCTGACGACGCCACGGAGCATGAGCAGCGCCGCCGGCGAATCGTTGACGTGGGGCTGTCCCGGGGATTCACCCGTAAGCAGGTTTTGGAAAGGCTGTCGCCCACGGAGGTGGTGACCGCAGCCGGTGGGCATTCGGCGATGGGTGAGACGAGAGCCCGCCTGGTGTGGGGGCTGTGCAGTGGCAGCGCCCACGGCGACTTCTGGTCGCTACCGACGCTTGCTCACCATGTGGAGTTACCTGGGGCACCGGACGGCATCGCTCACCTCCGTGTCACTGGGGATGCCAGCAAGCTGCACTTCCTCACGTTCTATGCGGTGGCGATGGCGCGAAATGGGTGGAGCCTGTACGACAAACGGTCCACGCCGCCGTACGTCGGGTAGCCCTATTCACAGCCGACCCCGTCGCCGTCACGATCTAGCTTCCGCGAATAGCCGGGGTCGCCTTTGCGGATGGGTGCCGCGCCGGCTGCCCTCACCGCCGCACAGTTGGCGTAGTACACGTCCCCGTCGGGTGCGGGTCCGGAGTCACCGTTGCCGCCGTCCGGTTCGCACGCCTCCCCGTCCCCGTCACGGTCCAGCTCGGGGCGAAAGCCGGGGTCACCCGGGTACAGGGGGTCGGCGTCGGCATCCCTCACGGCGTCGCAGTTCTTGTAGAACGGCTCCTTCGGGGTCGGCTTGGGTGCCGGTTTGCGGGGCGCTTCTGTGGTCGGCTCGGCCACTGTTTCGGGCTGCTCGTCCTTAGGCTCGTCCGCTGGCGTGGGGTCGTCAACGAGCTGTTCGACGCGCACCGTCGGCGAGGGTTTCGGGTCGCTGGGGTCGTTCCCGCCGAGGGCGTTGCCGATGCCGGAGCCGCAGCAGCACAGGCCGAACAGGACGACGATACCGAGGCCGATTTTCTGCATCTGGTTGAGTTTGCTCACCCAAGCCATGGTGGTGAGCTGATTACGCAATGGGCACCCGCCAACCGGATGTGGCGATGTCAGGAAGGTGACTCACCGGTCGGCGGTGGCCGTTCGGTGGCGTAGATCCGGTGGAGCCCAAAGTGGTTGAAGCCCCATGCCAGGACAGCCGTGGCGGCCTCTGTTGCCAGCCCGCGACCCGCATGGTCAGGGTGAAAGACGTACTTGAGTTCGGCAGCGCGGTCCAGCTCACTACGCCAGACCAGCTCCGCGGCTCGGCCCGCACTGTCCCTGCGGGCCGAGCACCCCTACTACCGCACCTGCTTGAGCAGCGTCTGAACACCGGTCAAAGTAAAGGGCACCCGCTGCCCGTCGACCGCCGGCAACGACACCATCAACGCCAACTCGCCCAGCGCGCCGACCGGCGCCGTCGACGACTCCACGAACCGCAGTTCCCCCATTACCTTCTTGGTGGCCCCGCAATGGGGCGCCCGGCCTCCGGGTCCGGCATGACTGCTCCCCCTGTTGAACGCATGGCCTGGGGGGTGGTGTCACCGGCCCGGAGGCATCGACAGACCGCTGATTAGGGGCATGACCACCGGCTTGTCCGCAGGTCGGGAGGCTCTTCGTAATGTGGATGTGGCGATCGGTGCCGTGGGACGGCCGGGCGGGGACGACCGAAGGACGCACATGATCGACGTCAGCGACATCGGAGTCTTCCTCGGCCTGGACGTCGGCAAGGGCGAACACCACGCCACCGCCGTCACCCCGGCTGGGAAGAAGTCCTTCGACAAGCGGCTGCCCAACAGCGAACCCAAGCTCCGCGAGCTCTTCGGCAAGCTCCAGGCGAAGCACGGAACCGTGCTTGTTGTGGTCGACCAGCCGGCCTCCATCGGCGCCCTGCCGCTCGCGGTCGCCCGTGAGATGGGCTGCCCGGTTGCCTACCTGCCCGGACTGACCATGCGTCGGATCGCCGACCTCTACCCAGGTGAGGCGAAGACCGACGCTCGCGACGCGTTCGTCATCGCGGACGCGGCCCGCGTCATGCCGCACACGCTCCGCTCGGTCGAGGTCGAAGACGAGGCCATCGCTGAGCTGGAGATGCTCGTCGGCTTCGACGACGATCTGGCGAGCGAGGTAACCCGCGTCAGCAATCGGCTCCGCGGCCTGCTCACCCAGATCCACCCGCACCTGGAACGCGTTCTGGGCCCGCGCCTGCAGCACCCGGCCGTCCTCGCGCTGCTGGAGCGGTTCGGCTCCCCAGCCCAGATCCGCAAGGCAGGACGCCCACGCCTGATCGGTCTGCTGCGGCCGAAGGCCCCGCGGATGGCCGAGCGCCTGGTCGAGGACATCTTCACCGCTCTGGACGAGCAGTCCGTCGTCGTCCCCGGCACGGATGCTGCCGCGCTCATCGTCCCGAGCCTGGCCGGCTCACTGGCTACCGTTCTGAACCAGCGCAACGTGCTGGCCGTCCGGATCGAGGAACTGCTGGACAGCCATCCTCTTTCGAAGGTCCTGACGTCCATGCTGCCGGGGATCGGCGTCAGGACCGGAGCCAGGATCCTCATCGACGTCGGCGACGGCAGCAGCTTCCCCACCGCCGCCCACCTCGCAGCCTACGCAGGCCTCGCCCCCGTGACCCGATCCTCCGGTTCTTCCATCCGCGGCGAACAACCCTCCAGACGCGGCAACAAGCAGCTCAAACGCGCCTTCTTCCTGTCCTCGTTCGCGTCCCTGGCCGACCCCGTCTCACGGGCCTACTACGACAAGAAGATCGCCCAGGGAAAGCACCACACCCAGGCCCTGCTCTGCCTTGCACGACGCCGGGCCGACGTCCTGTTCGCCATGCTCCGCGACGGAACCTTCTACGAACCGCGAACAGCGATGGTCACCTGACCGGCGGCTCCGCCAACACAACGACACCGTCCGCCTCAACGTCGAAGCCGAGCACCGGATGGCTCCCGTCGCCGCCCTCGGAATCCATCAGCACGGCTTTGCCCAGGCACCTTCCGATCGCCGTCACAAAACCGCAGAACACGTCGAGCCGCTCCTGCCCCTGAAGCTCCCGCAGATCGACATCGAAGTCGATCTCATTCGCCGCATAGAACCGGGAAATCGCCAGGACATCCACCGACGGCCAGACCCGCAGCTCCGGGCACTCGGCGCCAGCCGGGCGGGACAATACGGCCGCCGCCCTCGGCAGCGGCAGCACCACCGCGCCTTCGGAGTACTGGAACGCCCAACCCTGAGCGACGACGAGATCTAGGACCGACTGCCAGTCCTCCACCGAGGCGCCAGGCACGCAGACGTCCGGCAACGCCCCCATCACCCAGGGATCGAAGAACCACCTGACGTCATCCCACAGCAGATCAGGCACCACGCCATCCTGCCCTCACCACGGCCCCCACGCCGACTCGATTCCTTGACGAAACCCATAGGGGCACCCCCCGCTCGATCATCGATCTAGACGAGCCGAAGAACCGCCACCCGCGAACACACCTAAGCGAGCACCAGACCAGCCGTCCGATCACAGGCTGTAACGGATCAGCCTTCGCAACCAGGCGCTCGAACCAAACAAATAAGCGATCTTGCCAGTAGAGCGCAGTGCGAGCGATCGGACGCGACTCCTCGCTCGCCGCTCACGTCGTCGTCAGCTGTAACGCGCTACGCCGAGCAGCTGAACTACTTGCCGTTGCTTGTCTACGAGTCCGGCCCAACGAGCGTGCGCTAACGCGTACTGGAGGAATCGGCGGGCCGCCTGAAACTCGCGCTGGGCGTGAAGCACGCGTGCCACGAGAAGTAGGTCCGATAACGGAAGGTAAGGGTGTGAGCGCCGATAGTCGCCGAGCAAGGCTTCCCGGAGCTGGTCAACCCAACCGTGCTGCCTGGAGACCGCTCGTACCGCACAGGACACAAGACGGACCGAGCCGGTGACTTGACTCGTGGGTCGGTCTCGGACCAGGTGCTCCGCTTCTCGAGTCGCAGCTTCGGCTAACTCGGGATGCCCGACCGACAACAGCACGAGCGCTCGTACGCTTTGCATATGAGCTAGGCCCGCCCTGTCGCCGATGCGTTCGAAGATCCGAAGAGCCTCGTCGACGTAGAGACCCGCCTGGTGTTCCTCTCCGAGCAGGAGGTTGGCCACGGCAAGCGGGCGTAGGGCCCACGCCGTTTGAGGCGGTCTATCCAGTATACGAGTGAGGCGGAGGGACTCTTCGAGAGGTGCGAGCGCGTCCGTCGGGCAGCCGCGTTGGATCTCCTGCCACCCCCGCGTGTACAGACAGAAGGAAATCTCGCCGAGGTCCCCGGATACTCGCGCCACGGATTCCGCCTGAGCTAGGTACCTCGCAGCCGCCTCCTGATGGCCAATGACATCCAGCGTGCCGGACAGCTGGCACAGCAAGTTCGACTCGTCAACTAGTTCTCCGAGCTGTCGGCTCAGCCGGATGGCCGCTGCGTAATGTCCGATTGCGTCGCGCCAGCGTCCCCACTCGCCGTAGTTCATGGCGATGATGGAGTGCGCGTCGCGGATCAACCGGCTGTTCTCGGCTCGACGTGCCGCGGAGAGGGCAGCTCGCCCGTACTCCTCAGCCTCCTGATAGTCACCCTGGTAACACCGGATGACGGCGAGCCAGCCGTTCACCTTGCTGAGCCCGCTCTCATCCCCGATGACCTGGTACTCGCCGAGCGCAACCCAAAGCCGCTGCTCCGACGCCGCATAGTCATCCTCGGTGTAGCTCATTAGCGCAAACTGCAGCAGACCCTCAGCCAGCAATGCGCGGTTGAAGCGAGCAATCCGGCGGCGTTGCTCCGGTGCCGTCACGCAGTCGACAAGCTGAACACATTCCTCCAAGTTCCGTTGTCGTCGGGCCTGAACCAGTGCATCCCGCCAGCGGGGCACAATGTCGTACTCGGCGACAGCGAACCGGTGATAACTCTCCTCAGCGAAGTCGCCTGTCCGGTGGTAGTAATCGGCGGCAGCGCGCTGCATCCTTGACAACCGCAGTGGCTCTTCGCGCTCCAAGTGCATCAGCACTGCCGCCCGGACCATCCGGTGAACGTGCCGGCGACCTGCCTTGTCGGTGGCGGTTGCGGTTCGGACAAAAGAGTGCCGACAGAACCTGTCCCACCAGTCGTAAGGCACCTCGATCTTGGACAGCTCCAGTAGGTGATGCACAAGCTCGAGACTCAACTGCCGCGGGATCACCGCGCAGTGGATCACCTGCCGGTCGACCTCCGACAGCCGAGCGAGGAACACCTCCGGCAGCCACTGTTCGGTAGGCCTGCTGTTTGCGATGCTTCGCAGCCACTCGGCCGTCGGTTCGCGCGATCCGGATCGTAGGGCGCACGCCTCAGCCACCATGGCGGTCCACAGAGGGACTCCACCGCACAACTCATGCACGACCGCGGTGAAGGCCACATCGTGATGACCAACCGCTGCGAGGTATGCGGCTGTCTCGCCTGGTGACCACTCCGCTAGCTCCACTTGCCGTAGCCAACTGTCGCGTCCAGGTAGCCGGTTCCGCCCTGCCAGAACGACGCGCAGGCCCGGCGCCGCCTCGACGAGTTCCGGGAGGAACTCGTACATGAACCACTGGGACAAGCCCAGCGAGGACTCCGCCATCAACTTTCCGGCGCCCGCATCCTGCTCCTCCGCCAGTCGCATCAACTCGACAGTGTCGACGAGCAGCAGCACCTGCTGAGGTGGTGATGCCCGCAGCTGGTTCAGCAGCGCCCGAACGAGCGATCGCCGGTACGCCAACAGGGCCGCGGTCGGTACGACCGAATATCCGTTGACCTGTACGTGGGCACCCCGGACCTGACCGCCGAACGAAGCAGACTGACTCACGCGGATGTCCGTCGTCGGGGTGAGGAACTCACGGACAGCACGAGAGGCCTCCCCCTCGAAGCCACGCAGCCTTTGACCGCCCTCCTCGCCGTGGGGTGACAACAGGAGCCGGGCCAGAGAGAACAACAGGCCGTCGGTCAAGGCGGATGACTTACCAGCCCCAGCCAACGGAAGATTGGCCGCCTCCAGGTCGAGCAGCCGGACCGGCCACCCTTGCACGTGCGAGGCGATGTGCCTCAGCAGCGCTGACTTCCCGACGCCCGACTGTCCCCAGAACGCCAGAACCCGAACGCGCGAATCGGACGAGAGGAGCCGGTCCACCAGTGCGAACTGGCTGATGCGCCCAACGAAAGGCGGAACGTCAACGCTGCTCACTCTGCGTCGATCTTCCCACCCTGGATTACTCCCCTGCGTGCCGTTCGCCGGACCTCGGCGCCCTTGGCCGCTGTGTTACCGCCCCGGATCTCGCCATGCCGCTCGGCCCGCTCTGCCACCGTCGCGCCGTCTGCTGCCTCGATAACGCTATCCACGATGTCACCACCCCGAGCGACCTGCGTCACGGCCGTCCTGCGAACCGTCGAACCGGTGTCGCCCGTACGGAGCACGGCAAGCACCGCGCCAGCGAGCACGAGGCCCACTAGTGCCGTGACAAGGCTCCAGCTCCAGTCGGCGGTGACCAAGTTCGTCACCACACCCACTGCTGCGGCTACAACCGCACTCAACGCAGCGAGGGCCGACCGAGGCAGCGACCGGATCCGCATCCTGACTCCCTCTGTCCCACCATCCACCGTAGAGCTACGACCCACGGCGGTCATCAGGTGAGCGGATCGAATGACCCGATATCCCCGGCGCCATGGCCACGGCGATATCTGCCTAGGTCAAAGCCACCATTCACGCTCGCTCGGTGGGAGCGGATAGTTGTCAAAGGGCCCGTCACGAGAAGCCAGCTGCGACGTCACCCTGTCGATCGCCGGCCGTGCACAGGTCGCCAGCTTCGTCAGTAGGCCCTCGGCGCGACTGCGCACCGAACCAGCGCCGCAACGTCATCCAGGATCTCGCGCGGCTGCCTCAAGAGTCGTGGAGCGGGCCGCCGCGCGGCCCACCACGTCCCGCGGACCCAGATGGCTCGTACGGACGCTGGTGGGACGGGCGGCGGTCTGCTCGGCTTGGCCGGGTCGATGGCAGGCAGGATGACCCGCCGCCGCCACCCTCAGAGCCGGCGTCCGCAAACAACCTCCGGCCATCCAGTAGCCGGAGCGCCGCCGCGGCGGCGCAGTGACCGCAACCCCGCGCTAAGCGCCACCTGCCGAGTCGGCTGAAGCCCTCCCCCACATCAAGCTTGGTACGCACCGCGCCAGTCGGACGACAAACACCTGGCCCGGCTCCGGCCATAGGTTTGGTCAGGAGGCACAGGTTTGAGCAGCTCTGCAGTGCGAACCTCTCCGACGACTGCAGCCGCAGGCTCCAGTTGTACTTCACGGCGATCCAAGTCTTGCTATAGGTGCACCGATACGACGACAGGGGCGCCTGCCACGGGAGGGGTCCTGGTCGCCCTTGGACTGGTTAACGTTCTCCGTCACCGTGATCAACTGTGGGCGGCTCAGATCGTTGGCGAAACTCTGCCGGCGAGTGCCCTCGCGCATCGTCAATTCCGCGTTGCGATCCTCGCCCCGTCCGGGGGCCGGGCGCGGCAGGCCAGCCCGAGGCCCAAAGCCAGTCACCCTCCAACCTCGGTACCGCTGGCCGTCAGGCGCGGTCCGCGCACCTTTCATGGTGTCCCACCCCTCAGCTAGTTTCTCTCCGTAAGCGCAAAGGGGAGGAGATTTTGGCCGTGGATCACGATTCGCCCAGGGCGTGGCTGATGCTCGCTGTCGGCGCGGATCGACAGCACGGAGGCAACGACGGGTATGACGACGACCCGGACGTTCACTACAGCTGGGACGACACCGTCGCGAACGCCCGGACCGTGGCTGTCGGTGATCGCATCGTCCTATGGGACAAGGAGGCGGTCATCGGTGCCTCCCTGATCGAGGAGATCGAGACCGGCTACGCGGAGAAGATCCTCTATCGGTGCCCTCGCTGCGGCAAAGCGAACATCAAGAGACGCAAGCGCGATTCACCAGCGTTCAGGTGCCACCCGTGCGCGGACACCTTCGACGTTGCTGCAACCCGGGTGGAACGCGTCGAGACCTTCCGGTCCCGCCACGACGCCAACTGGATCGACCTGGGGCGCTGCCTGGAAGGAGAAACCCTGCGCAACCTCTGCGTCTCACCGAAATCTCAGCTCAGCATGCGTCTTCTGCGCTGGGACGCTTTTACCGAGGCATTGCAGAGTGCCGGCGGGGGGCGGGGTGCGCTGCTCCTTGAGGAGGCGACCCGTTGGGCCCAGTCACGCCCGGGCGGGCACCGGCACGCGAGGGTGCGCGTCCGTGTGGGTCAACGTGGGTTCAGGGAACGCCTGCTCGCAATCCTGGGGCCGGTGTGCGCCTTCACCGGGCCTGGTCCTGCCGCGGTGCTGGAAGCGGCGCACCTGTACAGCTATGCGGCGGTTGGCGAGCATCATGACGATGGAGGGCTGCTCTTGAGACGGGATGTTCACCGGCTCTTTGATCAGGGGGACATCGCGGTTGACCCGCGCACCCTGACGATCAGTCTGCGAGACGATCTCGCCAGATACCCGGGCTACGCGCCTTTGCAGGGGCGGCCGCTCGCCACCAAATTGGATCGCGGACATGTTGGTTGGATAGAGAAGCACTGGAGGCAGCACCGCCCTGATTCTCCCTGAGCGACCGCAGCCACCACAGCGTGACCGGGGAGGGCTGTTAGTGCAGGCTCTTCTCCTTTGGGACTGTTTGGGATGCAGGCGGCCCGTGCCCACCAGATTTCAAGGCGTGTATTGCGACAGGTCGAGCAGGTCCTTCGGCAGCGCGCCCACGAGTGCCGGCTCGCCCGTTCCCGAGTACATCAGGGTCAGGCATCGCCGTGCCCGTGTGACGAGTACGTACAAGCTCATCCGCATAGTGTCACTGGCGATGTCGCCGGGCACAGTCTGGAGTTCGGGGACGAACACCGAGTCGAATTCCAGGCCCTTCACGCTCTGCCAAGAGATCAGCTTGAGTCCGGGTCCACTGAAAAGGGGATCTGAGAGGATCCCGGCGCTCCGGCCGCTGACATAACCCTGCAAGGGGTTGACGGTGCGGTGATCGAGCTGGTGATGGTAGTAGAACAGGTCCCTGCTGCGATGAAGGATCACCCCGATCGTTTCGTTCGGGTGCTGCTTCTCATGTAGAAGCAGATGCTCGGCCACGTCGGCCTTGTGCTGCGCTCTGATCAGGCGAGGGGCGGGACCGTCCGGCAGTGCGTCCGTAATGCCGCCGCCAGGGCGAAAATAGTCGGCGAGACCACGGATCGGGCGGCTGTTACGCATGGTGCGTGGAAGTGCCACGGGTCGGTTGGTTCTTGCCGCCGCAGCGATCTCCCGCACAGTGCTCTGACGGGGGCCGATGCGTTGGTTCTCGTCGGCGAACACGGTCACGGACGAGGACACGGCGCCTATGGCGAGGTAGAAGTCGGCCGGCATGTCCTGACCCTCGTCGACGACGAGGTACGGCCGTTGTTCCAGGGCCGGTGGATCGCTGATGATCTTTGTCAGACAGGCTATCCAGTCGAAATCGTACCGATCAAGCTTCGGCGGACTCCGCCGGTAGTGCTTCTGCCAGAAGGCGTGCAGCCATTTGTGGTAGGTCGTCGCGACATCAGCCGCTCCGATCTGCGCAACTGCGGCACGCGTATAAGCGGACAGCACTTTGCTGTGCGTCAGCATCACAGTCGGTCTGCCCGACCGGTGCAGGGCCGCCGCCCGGTAGATCGCAGTGATCGTCTTACCTGCTCCCGGGCTTCCAGTGACGAGGTGGGATTCCTCGAACGGCAGCGCGAGGACCTCCCGTTGGGCAGAACTGAGCTCGATCAGCGGAGGCAGCAGCAGTGTCACGTCGTGCCCGCCTGCACGGCGATGAGCTCGGCGAGAGGGTCACGCATGAAGCCGTACTCGTCGTCGATCACGAAAGTCCGGTCCAGCAGGACATTGCCCATCGTGCAGCTCGTTTCGGAGACCAACGTGCAGGCGTGGCAGGCGGCCATCGACAGGCCGGAAGGGCCCTGGGATTTCGACTCTCGGCACACCGGGTCGAGGGAGCACCATCGGGCGGCGGCGAGAGTGGCGGCGATGGTCGTGACGAGCCGTCCCGCCTCGCCGGAGCGGGCGAGGCCGCCGAGGGTGCCTTCGGAATCGCCGGCGGCGGTGTAGATCAGTACCCCGGCCATCGGGGTGTCGGAGTCCGGTGTGCTGGCATAGATGCGTTCGCGCAGTGACGAGGAGGGGTAGCCGGCGTCGAAGGCCAGTTGGCGCATCAGGAGGTGGGCGATGGTGTGCAGCAGGACCAGACGCGGCGTGGGGCTGCTCTCGATCCATCTGGCGTGCATGCTGCCGGCGAACCGTTTGTGGAGCGTGGCCGCACGTCGCACCACGGGAGCCTGCAGTTCCCACCGTCGGAGGTTGTCCTCGTCGAAGACGAGGAAGATTCCCTCGCCGTATACCTCTACCGCCGGTAGGGAGGTGCTGCGGGTTCCCAGGTCGGCGGGGATGCGGGTGTCCATGGTGTGGCGACGGAAGCCACGCAGGACCCGGACCTCGCGTAGGCGGTCGACCAGGACGATGTCGGAGATGGCCGTTCTCATCCGGTCGACGACCGGATCCAACCGGCCGTGGCCCGTGGATGCCGGGAAGGGCGTGTGCCGGGTGATGAACCGGTCGTCCGGATGGTGTCCTGCGCGCGGGTTGGTCAGTGCCTGCCATTCGCGCTCGGCCAGGTCCTCGGAGCCTTCGGAACCGGCGTCGGCGCCCGTGGTGCCGAGGCGGTCGTTCAGGATGGCGATGACCTGTCTCTCGTTGACGTTCTCCTGCTCGGCGATGAATCTGATCAGCTGCTCCCGCATCGGGCCCTCGGGGTCCGTGTGGAGTAGTGCGAAGTACGGGTTCTGTTCGACCCGTGCAGCCGTACCGCCCCAGGTGACCCAGTCGGAGTCGGGGGGAAGGTCGATTGCGGACCCGGTGTCGGGGAAGTAGACGCTCGATGCACCCCGTTGCAGGACCACGGGCGCCTGATCGCAGCTCACCGCCTCGGTGTCACGCTGCCAGGGCTGCCGCCCCCGGCAGCGGATGTTGATGCGACCGAGTGCGTGGGGCGACGTGAGGTCAGCGAGGTTCCTGCCGGCCCGGCAGGTCCGGCACCGGACCCGGAGTGATTCCAGTCCGCCACCCACCGTCGTCAGGTGCTCGAACTGCAGCTCGGCGCGTCCGCACTGGCGTTGCTCACGTCCCTGCCCGCCCCCGGAGTGGGCCCACTGTATCCAGGGCACGTCGTCGAGGTGGCCGTTGCCGCAGACCGCGACGAACCTCATCGGCACGAGCTGAGGGCTGCGGCCGCAGTGCTGGCAGCGGGGGATCCTGCCTGGCTGTTCCTGGCCGACGCTCCAGCGGGTCATCGTGCGGCAGGTGCCGCAGAACAACCACTGCGGGAACCGGTAGTAGGGCAGCCTGCCGTCGCGGGGCGCCGGGGGCAGGCGTAGTTCCTCGGCACCGAAGTGGGCTGCGATGCGCGGGGCGGCCAGGGTCATCCGCCGTCCCTTCCACCGCGTGACGTCCTCGGCGACGAAGGATTCACCGAGCATGTCCACGATCGCGCCGACGCCGAACGGGGAGAGGGCCTGCATGCGTCGTAGCCGACGGTCCATCACTGTCCCTCACCCCGCACCAGCACGCGGGCATCGGTGTCGACGTTGCGCATCGAGTCCAGTGTCGGCCATCCCGGTCCGGGCATGTCGAACTTCCTCAGCAGCTGGATGCGTTCGCGTCCTCCCCCGGTATAGGTGAGGCCTCCGAGCGGATGGGCGCGGTCGACGAGCCCCGCCCAGTGTTCCTCGAGTTGTTCGATGTGCCGGGCGACGTTGGCGGCCTCGTCCGGATCCGCTGCGCGGGCGCGGGCGATGAACTCCTCCACGAGGCTGCGCCAGGCGGGATCCTTCGGGTCGAACGCGGCGGCGGCGCGGTCGTCACGCCAGGTGTGTACGTGACGGGCGAGGATGACCAGTCCCGCGTGCAGCGCGCGGGTGCGTGCCGGCACCGAGAACGGTGTCACGGAGGTGGGTTCGACAACCCGGTAGAGGGAGGTGTGGTACGGGATGAACGACTCGTAGTGCGAGCGGTCGCGGGGTTTGGACGGCGAGTAGAGCGTTACTACCAGCCCGGGTTGGCGACGCCCGACCCGGCTTGTGGCCTGGATGTACTCGGCGGTGGTTTTCGGCTGGCCGACGACCAGCATGATGCCCAGTCGGGGGACGTCGACACCGACGGAGATCATGTTCGTGCTGGGCACGAACGACACGGCACCGGGCTGCCCACGCTCGTTGAACAGCCGCTGGAGGTGCCGGGGGATGTCCGCCGGCGGGATGTTGCTGGTCAGTTCCATGATTTCGGCGTCGTCAAGGTCGCGTCGGTCGTCCTCAGCGGCCGCGATGACGCCCAGACGGGCGGGGATGTCGTCGTGCGCCAGGGTGACGGTCTTGCCGAGTTCCCGCAGACTGTTGTGGTAGGCGATCAGGGTCCAGTAGGCGTCGGCGGCTTTCGGTCCGAGCGGCAGCTCGACGGGGGCGTTGAGCATTGCCGCGGAGAGGTGGACCATCGCGGTGAGAGGTGTGTGTCCCTGCGGCATGACTCCGGCGTAGAGGCGGCCGGGTCGGCCGGGGTCCGTTCGGACGAAGTAGGAGTCCTCGGCGTCGAGGCCGGAGGGCGGGAAGAGGGCGATGGGACGTCCGAAGACACCGCGGGACTGGGCATCGGCGCGACGGATGGTGGCGGTGGAGGCGACGATCTTCGGACGGGTGCCGTGGTGCGCCATCGCCACGTCGAAGGCAGCCTCGTAGAGCCCGACGATGGTGCCGAGCGGCCCGGAGATGAGGTGGAACTCGTCCTGGATGATCAGCGCGGGACCGGGGTCGGCGCCGGTGCCGATGAACACTCCCGCGCGCGGTTCGCGGGTGAACCGGGCGAATTTGTCCACGGTGGCGACGAGCAGTGTCGGCGGGTCGGTGTAGAGCGCGTCGTCGACGGACGAGACCGGCAGGGAGGTGTGGAAGTCGCAGTCAACGTTGGGGCAGTTGATCCGGAAGCTGTTGTTGTCCGCGTGCACTCCCCAGGCGTCGTCCGGTGCGTTGCCGGTCGGGAGGATGTGGGTGCCGCACCAGGGACATCGTTCGACCTGGAAGCTCTTGGTCGTCGGTTCATGGTTGCGGATCGTCTGGAGCAGGTCGACGGCGTCGGCGAAGTTGTTGGGGCTGTTGTTGCCGCCGACCCAGATGCCGATGGAGACCGCCCGCGTTCCCAGTTCCTCCGGGCGCTGCTGTCGGATGAGTTCGCAGGCGCAGATCAGGGTGGCCGCCCGCTGGAACTGTTGGGCGGTCAGTAGACGCAGGGTGTAGCGGGTGATGACGGTGGTCCCGGCGCCGGCGTCGCCGAGGGTCAGTCGTCGGTGGAAGACGGTGAAGGCCACCAGACCGAGGTACGCCTCGGTCTTCCCGCCACCGGTGGGGAACCAGATCAGGTCGACGAGATCGCGGTCGTCGTGCTCCGTGTCGACGATGGAGGGCAGGGACAGGAGGACGAACGCCAGTTGGAAGGGTCGCCAGCGACGGTCCGGGTCGTCGTAGTCGGGCGCGGCGGGGAGGCGGTCGGTCCAGGCACGACCGGTGCCGGCGAACCGGGGCCCGCTTCGGATCATCTGCATCAGCATGGCCCTGTTCGCCAGGACGAAGGCGCGCCGGGCGGTGGGGTCCTGTTCGAGCAGGTGCACACCTTCGCGCATCCGGGCACGGGCGCGGTCGACGCGTTGCAGGAGCCGGTCGGCCGCCGCCATGAGGGGTTCTGCCATGTCGTTGCGGCGGGTGCGGGTCTTCTGCGCCCACTGGTCGTAGCTGTCGACGAAGGCGTGCAGCCTGCTGATGACTCCTGCCGGGTCCTGTTCGAGCCCGGTGAGGTAGTTCAGGCTCAGTGCCTCCTGGTCGCCCGGCAGTTCGAAGGCGACGTCGGGAACGACGTGGCTGGGTAGGAAGGTCGTCTGCACCGACGTGGCACTGTCACCCGCCGCCTGCCAGCTCGCGGCGGTGCCGTGGCCGAGGGCGAAGACGGGGATCTTCCGGTAGAGGAGCGCGAGTTCCTCTTCCTCGGGGTCGGAATGGAGTCGCAGCGTCGACGGGTACGGGGCGATGCCACCCTCGACCGGGCTGCACCGCAGTGTCACCTGCAGCAGGCAGTCGGACGGATCCAACCTCCCGTGCTCCGACAGTTTCCGTTGGTTGACGAGGGAGACGGTGACCAGGACGCCGTCGCCGAACTCCCGCCAGACGATGGCCACGGAGGCGTCGCCGTCGAACAGGTCGTGTGTGGTCTGAAGGCCAGCTGTCGGGGGCTCGGCATACAGGGCGGCGCTGCCGGTGGCGGTCAGAGGCTGACGTCGCCACTTCTGCCGGTCCTCGCGGACGTAGCGTGCGGCTGTCACCTCGATCCGCAGGGCTGACCGTGTGCTGGTGACGAAGCTCAGTCCGACCGAGCTCGGCAGCAGTTGTCCGGCGAGGGCCACCGGGTCCTCGTCGCTGTCTGTCTCGTCGGTGGATCCGGCAGCCGGCGCGTCGTCGACGATGTCGTCGTCGTTCGCGTCGAGGGACGCCTCGCCGGGGAACAGGATGCCGGCCAGGTACCGGCGGTCGGGTCGCTCGGTGAGGACCTCGTCCTCCCCGGCCCAGGGGCCGACGAGTTGCCGGCGGAGGTAGTCGAGGACGAGGTTGCGGTCGTCGGATCCGCTGGGTGCGGGTGTGGTGGTCACCGGTCGTCCTCCTGCTGGTGGATCTGTCCTCCGGTGGCCATCCAGAGTCCGACCCTCGCGCGTGTCATTCCCACGTAGAGGTTGCGGATCCGGCCGGGATCGGCCGGGCCGACGTCGCCCAGGAGGATGAACCGGCTCTCGAGGCCCTTGAAGTCCTCGACCTTCGCGAAGGCGATCCGGCCCCTGGCAGGTCGTCGTAGCGTGTGCAGATCCAGTACGTCGATGCGGTGCCGCCAGCGGGCCGGCAGGTCCGCGAACAGGGACTCCTGCAGGGGCAACGGGGACAACAGGATGATGTCCGTGTTCGGAATTCCGTTGTCGTGAAGCCGGTCGAGCTCGGCGGCGGCTGCCGCGGCCCGGCGGGAGCGGTCGGGCTCGTCGACCACTGTCACGTCGGGCCCTTCGCCGGCCGAGGAGACACCGGTGTCCGCCCCGGTCATCTGCTGGGTCGACGTCACGATCTGTCGGGTGTTGCGGCAGTTGTCCTGCAACACCAGGTTGGCCGGCCGGAGGGACCTCAGATAGTCCAGGGCCTCGTCGTCGCAGGAGCCGACCAGCCCACGTTGGTTGTTGCTGTCGAGCAGCAGGTACCAACTGCCGTCACTGAGGCCGCCTACAAGCCGGTTGTCCAGGCACGACAGGTCGGTGAAGTTGACCATGTCCTGCGCCTCGTCGACCACGATGACGTCGAAGTGGGTGTCGTTGCCGGCCATGAGATTGGCGAGGGGGACGACATGCACGTCCTGCATTCCGGGTTGGTGCCGGATGAACCCGGCGACCACCTGGCTGCGGCAGGTGAACAGGGTCCGCTTGCCGCTCGCGGCGGATCTGCGGGCCAGTTCGGCCGCGAGCATCGTCTTGCCCGTGCCGGCCCCGCCCTCCACGAGGAGCCGCGGGTTGGTGGCCCACTGATCGAGCGTGCGGTACTGGCCCGCGGTGAGGGCGACGAGGTCGGCTTCCGCATCCGTGACGATCTGGCGCAGGGTGGGGACGGCGTCGAAGTCGGGCCGCAGGGCCTGCAGAATCTCCCGTAGGAGTGGTTCGTCGAGCGTGGCCTGACGCCCTCCGGGCTTGGCCCGCCAGTAGTCCGCCATGCGACCCAGACTGCGTTGCAGTCCATCGGTGCGGTCGAGTTGTCTGCGGTCGATCAGGGTCTCCTCGTCCCACTCGACCGAGGTCTGCTCGGGTAGCTGGCAGTCCGGGAAGACGACGGCGAAGCCGACGGGGATGTTGCGCATCGTGTCGCGGCCGAGGCGCTCCTCGAGGCGGCGCTGCAGGGTGAACATGGCGCTGGTCGCCTGCGCGAAGGGACTCTCCTTGCGCCGGCGTTCCTGACCGGTGCGGTCGCGGTAGGTCCAGACACCGTTGGTACAGCCGACGTAGCCGCCCTTGACCTCGATCACGTACACACCGCGCCGTCCGGCCAGGACGAAATCGATCTCGCTGACGCGCTTCCAGATGTGTGCAGGCAGATTGAGGCTGTGCAGAGCGAAGCTCCATCCGGCATCCACGAGTTTGAGACGTCGGTAGATCTCGGCCTCGGCGGCACTCTTCATCAACGGGGAGATCGGGTCAGGAACCATCTGCACCCGCTGGATTGTGCACGATGACGGGGCTTCGCGTCGTACCTCTCCGTGGTTGCCGGGGTCCACAATGGTGTGCGTGACGTCTTCAGCCGACCCAGAGGTTGTCCAACTGTGTGTGCAGCTGCTAATGGCGCATGTCCGTGACGGAACGGTCGGTGACTGGGAGATCGACAGTGTTCTCGAGCTGGCCGGGGACACCCACGTGGCGGTGCGGCAGCAGGTCGTCGAGGGGATGGTCGCGCGGGGTGTGGTCGTCGTCGCCGCGCCGGAAGACGACGGGCGTGACGGTCGCGGGCCGGCCGGCGTCATCGACCCTGCCCGGGCGGAGGGTTCGATCGCCGACGCCCGGAGGCTGCTGCGCAGGGACAGGGTCTCGTCGCGGCCCTGGAACCGGGTGCTGACGGCGTCCGAGGAGGTCGGCCTGGCGCTCCTGCTGCGCGGGGATCAGTACAGGCCGCACGAACAGGTCCCGCACGGCTTCCGCGCAGGTCTCGACGTCTCGGACGAGCGGGCGCGGGCCTTCGACGCGATGGTGCTGCACAACCGGCGGCTCGTGATGTCCGTTGCCGGTAGTCACCTGGGACACGGGCTGGAGAGTGAGGACCTGGACCAGCATGGCGTCGTCGGCCTGATGCGGGCGGTCGAACGGTTCGATCCCACCCGTGGTCTGAAGTTCTCCACCTACGCGGTCTGGTGGATCCGTCAGGCTGTGACGAGGGCGGTCGCCAATGAGAGCCGGTTGATCCGTCTCCCGGTGCACAAGTGGGATCAGGTACGTCGGGTGGTGGCGAGCCGGAACCGGCTGTTGACCCGGTCCGGCACGGCGCCCGTGTCGGAAATCTGTCACGAGCTCGGCTTGGACCCGGGGACGGTACTCGAATGCCTGAGACTGCATGCCGGGGTGGTGTCGTTGGATCTGCTCATCGGGGACGGCAACGCGGCGCTGGCCGATTTTGTGACCGCGGCCGACGGCACTCTGAGACCCGATGTGGTGACGTTGCGTCAGGAGACGTTGACTATTCTCCGCGCCTCACTGGCTGATCTCCCCGTGCGCTCGGCGGCGATCCTGACCTTGCGGGCCGGCGTCGGCACCGGCGTGCCCATGACTCTCGAGGAGATCGGACAGCGGCTCGGGATCACCCGCGAACGCGTCCGTCAGCTGGAGAAGAAGGCACTGCCGCAGCTCCGCGAGCGGATGACGGCACGTCTGGGCGGCGAACCGTCGAGGGACGATGATCTCGTGCACTGATGTCCGGGTTGCGCGGATGTCGGGGGCGGCGCCCGTCCACGACGCCGACCCGTGTGGGCCGAACAGCACCGACGTGCGTCCCGTCCGACGATCTGTCGGAGGCCGACGGGTCGGCACTGTCCACCGCGACCACCCTTCCCGGCGGGAGAAACCGAACAAAGCCGACGCAATATCGTAAATCTGCGTAGGGCGAACCGTCAGGGTCGGCGACATGGCCCCGAAGGCCCCCTCCAGCAGTGAACTGCCGCCGACCGGCGGCGCGGGTTGGGGTACGTTGTCGGCGATGACGCGACGCCCCACCGCTCTCAACGCCACCGTGTCGGCGCAGATGAGCCGGATGCCGCGGACGCGGACGAAACCTGAAATGTCGCTGCGACGGGAACTGCACCGACGAGGGCTACGGTTCAGGGTGAACCATCCCGGACTTCCCGGCCGACCCGACATCGCTTTCACACGGGCACGACTGGCGGTCTTCGTCGACGGCTGTTTCTGGCACCTGTGCCCCCAGCACGCGGTACTGCCGAAGAACAACGCCACGTGGTGGCGGGAGAAACTGCACCGTAACGTGCAGCGTGACCGTGAGAAGGACGAGGCATTGGCAGCACTCGGCTGGACGGTGCTGCACGTCTGGGAACACGAAGAACCCGTGGCAGTGGCGGAAATCGTCGAACAACTCTGGCGGGCACGGTGCCGATCGGACGCCACAGCATGGCCGGTCACGTGAGGCAGGGTGGGTGTGGCATCCTGGTCCTCACGGACGACGTGAGCGGAGGTGCCCATGCCGGGTAGAGCGTGGTACGACGTGGCGCCCTCAGCCGCACGGCTGACCGGATCGCTGCGGGATATCGGTTATGAGTTCCCGACCGCGGTCGCGGACATCGTCGACAACAGCGTCGCGGCAGGGGCCACCCGCATCGACGTGACCGTCGAGTTCGACGGGGAGGACTCCCGCGTCGTGATCGCCGACGACGGTGACGGCATGTCGGCCGGCCAGCTGACAGAGGCTCTGCGGTTCGGCACAAGGCGTTCGTACCGGCGCGGTGAACTGGGTCGCTACGGTCTCGGCCTCAAGACCGCGTCACTGTCCCAGTGCCGGATGCTCACCGTGATCAGCCGCAGCAGCCGGTCGGTGGCACGAATGAGCGCCCGGCAGCTGGACCTCGACCTTGTGGAGGAATGGGACCAGTGGGTCGTGGTGGACCCGTCCCCGCAGGATCCGGTGGTCCGCAGCGCCCGGCAGGGGCTGGCCGAAGGGACCGGCACCGTGGTCGTCTGGCAGGCGCTCGATCGCGTACTGCCGGAGAAGCGCCCGTCGGGCGGCTGGGCCCGACGGCGTCTGGAGACCCTGGCGGCGCGGACATCGGACCATCTCAGCATGGTTTTCCACCGTTTCCTGGAAGGATCCGATGGACTCACACCACTGGTGATGTCGGTGAACGGGCAGAAACTGCGCCCCTGGAACCCGTTCGCTCCGCAGGAGCCGCACACCTCTGAGCTGCCCCGGCAGCAGTTCGAGATCGAGATGGCCGGCGGTGTGGGGCTGGTTCAGCTCCGACGGTTCGTTCTGCCGCCGCGTGACCGTTTCACCTCAGCCGCGGAATTCGAACGGCACTCGGGTCCGCTGAACTGGAACCGGCAGCAGGGTCTGTACGTGTACCGGGCCAACCGGCTGGTGCAGTGGGGCGGATGGGGTGGGATCCGCGGTATCGACGAGCACACGAAGCTGGCCAGGGCAGCGCTGGATTTCGACAACGACCTCGACACCGCATTCAACATCAATGTCGCCAAGATGCGCGTCAGTCTGCCGGCCCAGTTGCGCCAGATCCTCGAGGCGCCGGTCAATGAACTGTGTGTCCTGGCCAACGACGCCTACCGCAGGACACCGCGGGGTTCGGCACGGCCCGTACCGGCGGACGTCAACGCGTCACCTGAGGTGCGTGCCGCCACCCACGCGGCCGCCACCGCCGGCCTCGCTCTGCGGATGGCCGCCATGCAGGCAGATCAGTGGGTGGCGTGGGAACGCATCGAGGAGACTCTGCGCGCCCAGTCGCCGGAGGTGGCGCAGCTGCTCGGACTGGACCGCTGACCGGGACCGACGCGGTCAGAACAGCTGAGGGCGGTCGATACGCGCCCCCGCGCACTTCTTGACCAACGGACATTCCTGGCACAACGGCTCCGCCGGGCGGCAGAGCGTGTTCGCGAGTTCGATCAGGCCCAGGTGGGCGGCGCGGGCGTCGCTGTCGATACCGATCATCCGGGCGACCTCCAGCCGGCCGTCCGTGAGGCGGTTACGCCGGTCGACGGGATGACCGCTGAACCGGGCGGCCACCCGCAACACACCCTTGGTGACGAGAACGGGCTCTTCCGACTCGTCCTCGGTGCCCGCGGGAACGACCAGCACCGCCAGGTCGGCAATGGACTCGTGGAGACCGGGCACCCGCCGCAACGCGTCGTCGTCGCGCAGTACCCGGGGATCATCAGCGAGTTGCCGGGCGAGCTCCACCACCGTTCCGGCCCGGTTCGCCCGGGAGATGAACCCGCCGGTGCGGCGCAGGTTCTCCTCCGCCGCCACCGTGTCCTGCGGCTGGCGCCACGTCCGCAGCAGGACCCAGACCTGGCGCATCACATCCGGGTGGGCGCGATCGAGAAGGATCTCCGCCTGCAGGACCTGCCACCGTGTCTCCGCGCGCAGCCACGGAATGCCGCTGACCTGACCCGAGGCGAACCAGCCCGCGAGCGTCGAGGCGACCTCCCGCGTCGACACATGTGCCGGACGGGGATTGTCGAGCGCCCGTCGCGCAGCCCGGGACAGGTGCTCACCGAGCAACGGGGGTACCGCGTTGCCGATCTGTTTGAACGCGGCCGACGGCGGACCGGCGAAACGGAACCAGTCGGGGAAGGTCTGCAACCGGGCTGCCTCCCGCACGGTGATCGTGCGGTTCTGCCGCGGGTGGATGTACCAGTAGCCGTCCTTGGCGATGTGCGCCGTGATGGTGCGCGACAGGTCGTTCTCGTCCAGACGCTTGTACTTGTCGTCGAAGATGTCGTCGCGGTACCGCTTGACGTCATCCGGTAGGTCCGAATACCGGGTCGTCGGGCCCATCATCTCGAACGCCCGCAGGTCGTCCTCCCGCACCGGGCGGGTGATGTGGTCGAAAACCCGGTGCGCATCCGGTTCCGGCATCCCCGCGCGCATACGCTGCTGGAAACCTGTCACGGGAGCCTCGTAGGGGGTCCAACCCTCCGCTCCCCCTTCCGGGCGCCAGCCGCCCTCAACCTCCGGCAGGTCGCCGATCGCGTTCCACACGGTGACCCGCTCGGGCTGTTCCTCCGGCCAGTCGAACGCGAGGCCGTCGCGGAGGCCGACCAGGATGAGCCGTTGACGGAACTGCGGGACGCCGTACCGGAAGGTGTCGACCGCCTTCTCCTCCACCGCGTAGCCGAGGGATTCCAGCTCGTGCACCATCGTCCGGAGTATGAACATCTCCTTGTCCAGTGCCATGTCCGTCACGTTCTCCATCAGCACCGCCGGCGGCCGGGCCAGCCGGATGACCTCAAGGAACGACCGCCAGAGGTCACGCCGCTCGTCGTACGGATCCCGCAGACCGTGGCGCACCTTGTGGCGGATCATCGACCGGCCGGCCTTGGAAAACGGCTGACACGGGGGCCCGCCGGCGAGCAGCTCGACGCCCGCCAGGCGCACGAGGTCGGCGACCTCCCGGATGCGGGCCGGGTCACCCAGGTCCCAGTCCACGCTCAGACCACCGTGGTGGTGCCGGTGGGTCTCGACCGCTTCCGGGTAGTGGTCCACCGCGAGGATGACCCGGTAGCCGGCGTTCTGCATCCCGAGACTCAGACCGCCCGCCCCGCTGAACAGATCGGCCGCCAACCGGAACCCGTCCTTGCGGGCTTCCTGGGCGTACCGCAGCAGGTGCTCGCCGTCGGTGACGGCGTCGGCATGGGGCGCCAGCTGCACGAAGGGTCCACGCACCAGTCTGACCTGGTACTTACCGCGACGGGCGGTGGGATCGGGTGCGGTGGGTTCGGCATCGGCGCGGTCGGTCACGTGCACGAACGTTACCGGTGACGGCGGCCGCAGCCCAGCACGCCCCGGCGGGGACGCCGGCGTCGCAGCGGGTCCGTCACCGGGGCCGAAGGGCCCGGCACCCACGTCCGGCGTGATGTCCCATCGCTCCGGCCTCACCGACCCGGCCGACCGGACAACCGGACGGTCCTGACGGACGGTGACTTGCGCCACCCATGCTGTATACGTGGTTACCGAACATCGTTCTGATGGCTGTCTCACGCTCACGGAGACCCACCCATCGGCGCCATGACGGAAGGGCACGGATGCACCGGATCAGCGACGAGGACCTCAACGACCTGGTCGAACAGATCGCCAGTGCCGTGTACGGCAACAGCACGATCGCGGCGATCCGTCGTCAGCTGGGCAGGTTCGTTCCGGCCGACATCCTCGAGGCCGCGATCACGGAGTACCAGTCCCGGGCCGGACGTCCCCGGGACCTGCACGAGCCCCGTTCCCTGACCGACCCCGCGGCACAGCTCGAGCCGTGGTACATCCCCCGGTCCGACGACGTCTTCTGGCCGGCGGTGCGCCGCCGTCTGGAGGGCACGGGTCTCGACGACGAGCCGATCAGACGGATCAACGACGCCTCAAGCAAGATCGTCTCTTTTATCCCGCCGCCCGGGACGGAGCTGTTCAGCAGCCGCGGCCTGGTCCTCGGACATGTCCAGAGCGGCAAGACGACCAACTTCATGTCCGTGGCGGCGAAGCTGTGTGACGCCCGCTACCGGTTCGTCGTGGTGCTCTCCGGCATCACCGACAACCTGCGCTCCCAGACGCAGCAGCGACTGGAACAGATCCTCGTCGGCGACGACCGCGGCCGTTGGCACCTGCTGACCGACGGTGAGACCGACTTCGACGACAGACAGTCCCGCAATGCGGCGAACCTGCTGAGCAACCCCGATCAGCGGCTCCTCGCCGTGGTCAAGAAGAACCCGTACCGGCTGCGGAAGCTGGCGCGTTTCCTCGAGGCCGCCGGCACCATCCTGCAGGACTGCCCCATCCTCGTCATCGATGACGAGGCCGACCAGGCGAGCATCGACGTGGGCAACAGGGGCCGGCAGTCGACCATCAACTCCCTGATCCGTCGCATCCTGAGCAAACCGAAGGTCGCCTACGTCGCCTACACGGCGACGCCGTTCGCGAACCTGCTCATCGATCCGAGCGTGCCCGACGATCTCTACCCCGCCGACTTCATCGTCGACCTGCCCCGTTCCGACGACTACTTCGGCGCCGAACGGATCTTCGGACGTGACCTGCTCACCTACGAGACCGGGCCGGTCGACCGGGGCCTGGATGTCGTGCGGACGGTTCCGGACGGCGAGATCGCCCAGGTACGGCCACCCGGTGCCCGTGCCGGCTTCGGCGACTGGAGGCCCACCGTCACCGACAGCCTCGGCGACGCCATCCGCTGGTTCATCCTGGCCACCGCCGCCCGCCGCTGCCGTGACGGGGCGCCGGCCGACTCGACCATGTTGATCCACACCTCCATGCGCGCCCCCGCGCACCAGCGGACCGCCGAGGTCGTCCAGGCGTACCTGGGGACTCTGCGCAGCGGCTGGTCGACCCCTGCGGTGCGGGAGCGGTTCCGGCACCAGTGGGAGCAGGAGACGACCCGGGTGCCCGCCACCGACCTCGGACTCTCACCCGTGCCGTGGCCGCAGGTCTGCGACCAGATCCCCGGCGTCATGGCCGACGTGGGCGTGGTGGTCGACAACTACCAGTCCGACGTGCGACTCAGCTACGGCGAGGAGCCGGTCACCGCCATCGCCATCGGGGGTAACACCCTCTCCCGCGGGTTGACCCTCGTCGGCCTGGTGTGCAGTTACTTCGTCCGGGCGGCCTCCGCCTACGACACCCTGCTGCAGATGGGTCGTTGGTTCGGCTACAGACACGGCTACGAGGACCTGCCCCGGATCTGGATGACGGGTGACCTCGCCGCGTGGTTCGTGGACCTGGCGACCGTCGAGGCCGAGATCCGGCAGCAGATCCGCCGCTACGAGACCGAACACAAGACGCCGCGGCAGTTGGCGGTGATGATCCGCAAACACCCGGCCATGGCGGTGACCTCGGCCGCCAAGATGCGCGGGGGCGTCACGGTGCGCTACAGCTACGGCTCCCAGGTCATGCAGACCATCAAATTCCACCACCGCGACCAGGACTGGCTACGGCACAACATCAACGCCGCCGACCGCCTCCTCACCGCCGCCCGTAACCTGCCCGGGGTCCGGGAAACCCCGGTGCGGGCCGGACGCACCGCACTGACCGGCGTGCCGGCCGCACGGGTGATGGCCTTCCTGCGCGACTACCGCTTCCACGAGCGCAGCCCCAGCCTCCGCCCGGAGGCCCTGTGCGAGTACATCGCCAAGCAGAACGACTACGACGCCCTGCGCACCTGGAACGTCGTCGTCATCGAGCAGGGCAGCGACCGCCTCGGCACGATGGAACTGGCGGGGCGCAAGTACCACCGGATCAACCGCAGCCGGCTCACGGTGCCGGCGGACTACGCCGACATCAAGGCGTTGGTGTCCACCATGGACCGCGTCGCCGACCTGCCCGCCTCCATCAGAATCAGCGACATGATCGACGGTGACCCGACCGACCGCAGGCTACGGGAGCTGCGCGACGGGCAACTGGGAGGCACCGGACTCCTGTGTCTCTACCCGGTCAGCAGGAACTCCACCGTCGAGCGCAGCAGCGGCACCCGCGGCTATCCGAGAACCGACCTCGCGGCGGTGGAGGACATCCTCGGGATCGGCCTGTTCTTCCCCGAGGCCCGCGGACCGGAGGACCGTGACTACGTCGCGGTCGACCTGTCCGGCCTCGCCCCGGTCGACGAGGAGCTCGAGATCGTCGACATCGACGAGATCGACGCCGCCGACGAACGCGCCGGCGAAGCCGTGACCGACGGTGCCGCATCATGACAGGCGGCGCCGAGGAGATGTTCCGCCGTCTGGAAGCGACCGACCCGCCACGGCAGATGCGCGTGCTGGACAGCCCGGTCGAAGTGGCCGCCGGGCCGGTCGCCGTCGGTATCGACGCCGCGGGACGCCGGCACCTGCTCATCCCGTTGACCGACCGTCACCCCACCGTTCAGGACACCACCAGCCGTGGCGTCACCGTCACCACCCGGGGACTGGAGGACGACTCCCGTCACTCGCGGCGGTACGCCGACGTGGTGTGCGACCTGCCTGAGCTCAACGACATCTTCGCGGCATTCTCCGATGACCTGTGCCAACAGTTGCAGCGCCGCCCCGGCGACCCGGGGCGGGTCTGCCTGGAGGTCCTGCACCGGTGGCGTGAACTGCTCTATCCGGCACCGGGTCCGGCACTCGGACCGGAGGCGCTGATCGGCCTGCTCGCCGAACTGCACTTCCTCGAACTGATCGGCGGGCGCGGGGGCGCGCGGCCCCTGGACCTGTGGACGGGTCCCCGCAGCGCGCGCACGGACTTCACCTCCGCCACCGCCGCCGTCGAAGTCAAGGCCACCACGCACCGCGACCGCCTGGTCGTTGACGTGCACGGGGCCGGTCAACTGGAGGAACGCCCCGGCACCGATCTCTACCTGTACGTCGAACAGTTCGAACGCGACAGTACCGGTGACAGCGTGCCCGACGCCGTCGACCGGCTCCTCGCCACCGGGATCGACCGGCGTGTCCTGCTGGACGCCCTGGATGCGGTCGGTTACCGCAGCGACGACGCCGATACCTACCGCCGCGACAGACACCGGGTGAAACGCGCCGCCGCATACCACGTCAACACCCCCGGATTTCCCCGGGTGACGTCAGCGCAGCTCGACGCACCACTGCAGCAACACCTGGTCCGACTGACCTACAGCATCGACCTGTCAGCCCTCGATCATCACCTCATCGACCCCTCCGCCGCAGCCGCCGCGCTGCTGGACCAGCCATGACACGCCTCGTCAGGTACGCCGAGCCTCTCCCCGCCTCCGGAGGGATAGACGCGCGGTCAGTGCGTCGGACCCTCGGCACGTACTCCATGGACTTCTGGGAGCTGTTCCTGCGCGAGACGCTGCAGAACAGCTGGGACGCCGCCACCGGGGACCGACCCGTCCACTTCTGCATCGACGGTTGGCGCCTGACCGCAGCGCAACTGCAGAGCCTGCGCCTTCTCCTTCCCGGGGCCGACCTGGACGCACCGGACCTCAGGGTCCTGACGGTCACCGACACCGGGACACGCGGACTCGGCGGGCCCACCCGGGCCGACCGGGTGGGCGAGGACGACACCCGGGATTTCGTCGACCTCGTCCGCAACGTCGGACGGCACCCCGACAAGGGATTCGCGGGGGGAACCTACGGCTACGGCAAGGCCGTCCTGTTCGAGGCGAGCAGCATCGGCACGGTGGTGATGTTCACCCGGGTCAGAACCAGCACGGGTGTCCAGTGCCGGCTGATCGGCATGTCCCTCACCGACCCCTACCGGGCCCAGCGACGTCAGTACACCGGACGCCACTGGTGGGGGGTCCCCGACAACGCCGTCGGTGTGGAGCCCGTCACCGGCCCGACGGCGGAGCGGATGGCCCGGGCACTCGGACTGACACGCCTGCCCGAGGACAGCACCGGCACCTCCATCATGGTCATCGCTCCCCGCACCGAACAGGAGCGCCTGGCCGAGGTGATCGCCGTGATGGCCGACACCGCGACCAGGTATGCGTGGGCCAACGTCGTCGCGCAGGGGGACCACGGTCCCGGCCTCAGGTTGCAGTTCACATCCGACGGCTCCCGGATCGATCTTCCGGACCCGGGCACCGATGCGCGACTGCGGTACTTCGTCGAGGCGCACCGGTACTGCCGCGCCGTGTTCCGGGGCGCAACAGAAGAACACCCCTGGCCCTGGACGGTCCAGGAGATCGTCGGCAGCCGTCCCGAGCAACGTCTCGGCGTCCTGGCATGGCGGACCTACCGGGCAGGCGTCTCAGGTAACCACGCCCGACCACCCGCTGAGATCGCTCTCCTGCGCAGACCCGGCCTCGTCGTCGAGTACCGCACCGTCGCTGCGGACCCGTTCGGGTACGCCATCAGCGGCGTGTTCATCGCCGACCCCGAACTCGATGAGGATTTCGCCCGCGCCGAACCTCCGACACACGACAGGTGGCAGCCGCGGCTGGCACAACGGCAGCGCTACGCCCGTAACCCGGTCAGCCAGGCCCTCCAGCGCATCGACCGGATCTTCAAGGAGCGCCGGGCGGGAAACGCGACCGCACCGACCACGGAGGCCGTGACAGGGGTGTCACGACTGGCGAACGTCCTCGGCGCACTGCTCGACACCCAGGCCGGTGGCACCGACTCCCGCATCCCCGTCGGGCCGGCCAACGCGGTGCCCCACCCGCCGTCGAGTGCATCGGGAGCACCGGCACCACCCGCCGGCACGCCGACATCCGGTACCGGAGGCAACGGCCAGCAGCAGGGGGCCCCGCGGCAGGGCCGGAGACCGCGCTCCACGCGGGGTCTGACCCTGAGTTTCCATCCCCGGCCCCGGCCGGCCCTGTTGGCCGACGGTTCCCGCGCGGTCGAGTTCGACATCGACCTCACCGGAAATCCCGGCGCACCGCTGACCCTCACTGCCGAACCCCTGGTCGCGGTGGCGGACGGCGCACCCGAGCCGGCCGACGGGACCACCCCCGTCGACGTCCTGCACTGGCGTGACCGGGACAGCGGAATACTCACGCCAGGGCCATGCCTGACCCTGACCGCCGAGACGTCGGAACACTGGACCGTCACGCTCACACAACCGGCTGATGCCGCCGTCACCGTCCGGGTGAGCCAGGAGGAGGTGGGACCGAGGTGAGCGCCCCCATCAGCGCCGGTTACCTGACCCCTGCCGAGGAGCGGATCCAGTCCGGGACCGTGACGGTCGCCTCTCCGCAGGGCACACCCGTTGCGGAAGGTCAGCCGGTACCGGACTGGGACTACTTCACCGACCTCACCGCGACCTGGCCTCTGCACGTCGACCTGCCCGGCGTGCTGCAGGACTGCGGCCTGTCATCCGACGCCGCCGTGGCCTGTTTCGTCACCTGGCACAGCAGCAGCACCAACCGCCGCGACAACTCCCCTCCGGCCAGACTCGTCGACGGCGGGAACCAGCTGATCGTCGTGATCCCGGGAACCGAGATCGGCGGGAACCTCACCGTCACCGCCCGGATGGTCCTGGCCGCCGCTGATCCTGCACCGATCTCGCCGCTCGCCGCCACCCTGCCCGGCGCCATCCTCTGGCAGGCCCGACGGCGCTTCACCTTGGAAGGCAGCGGCAGCCGGTTCCCCGTCGTGGCCACGAGCTTCGCCGACAGCGGGCTGGCCGAGGGACGCCGCTCGCTGTGGTACCTGTCCTGCACCACGGACCTCGACGGCTCCGACACCGGCAGCATTCGGCTGTACCTGAACACGGACCACCCCGCGATCACCACGATGCTCAACAATCCGGACGCGGAGACCTCCCGGACCCTCGCCGACATGCTCCGGCACGATGTCGTCCGTCAGCTCATCCAGACGGCACTGCGGTGCGAGGACCTCCAGGACGACCACGACCACGGCGAAGGCACACTGGGAGAGTTGTTCATCAACCTGATATGCCGGTACTTCCCCGACCGGTCACTCTCTGACCTACGCAGTCAACACCGCAGTGACCCGGGCGAGCTGGAGGCGGTCATCCAAGGCCTGGACCGGGTCCTCGCGTGAGCCGGCTGCACGTCTACCCGCGGTTGCCTGCACACATCGCGGAGCAACTGCTGACCCGCCACACCGGCCGGGACCTTGTCGAACTGCGGCGACTGTCGGCCACCGCCGACCCCCGCACCACCTGGTACCCGACTGCCCCCTACCGCGTAGCGGAGGACGAACTGCGGGCCCTGCAACAGACCGTCCGCGCCATCGCCACCGAAGCACACTGGCCGGCACCGTTGAGCAAGACGAGCGGCACGGCCTTCGACCGGCTGCTGGCGCCGGCCCTGTACCGGCAGATGACCATCGTGCCTGCCGATGCGGCGAGCGAGGAGGTCTGGTCGTTCCTCAGCCTGGTCCTCCTGCCGGATGTCGCGCTCTGGCGATGGCCCAACCCGCTACGCCGGCCCGGATACGAACGCATCATCGGCCGCCCCCGCAACGTATTCCGACGCCTGTGGGCCCGCATCCACAGCCTCGGCGAGGACCTCGGAGCCCAACTCTACGAAGACGAAGCCGTCGCGATCCTGGAACGTCCCACGCTCGGTGCGCATCCACGCGTCGCCCGTGCCATCGCCCACGCTCACCTGACCACCGCCAGGGAGGCCGGCACCGCACGGACCGACATCCTGCGGATCACCGCCCGCAGACTCCGGCGACTCGCGGTCGTGGTCAGCCTCGAGTCGCTCGACGACGCTCAACTGGCAGAGCTGGTGAGGAGATACACGAAGGAGGCCATCAACCAGTTGCGGTCCGAGCGAACCATGAGCGCGCACAGCCCCGTTCCCACGCAGGTGCAAGCGAGGTCAGGAGCAAGATAGCCACCGAAAAGGGAGCTGGCTGCTGCGGGAGGGCGATCTTCGTACTGCCCGTACGGTCCTCGATGGTGGGCTGTTCGAAGGTCGAACAAGACGTGTGCAGGTGTCACGCTGGCGGGCATGGTTAGCGAGCAACGGCAGCAGTGGATCCTCATGGCACGTGCAGCGCTGATCATCGCCGCTATGCGAAGGTCGCTGCTCACCTACGGCGAGCTGGGGCAAGCCATTGGTATGGCCGGCATCGATCTCCGGAATCAGATGCGCCACGTTCTGGCCCAGGTCGCCGAGGAGTGCATCGCTGCCGGAGAGCCGTCCTTGCCCGCGCTGGTTGTCAATGCCACCACCGGGCAGCCGGGTGCCGGCTGGGTCGACGGGGCGGTCCGCTGGCACGCGGAGGTGCAACAGCTGTTCCGGCACTGGAACCCGGCTCGTTGAAGCGGCATGCCTCCGGCGCGGATGGGTGGCGTCGGGCCGCGTTGGCCCCCCAGCCCTCCACCGGTCAGGCTGACGCACTCCGCTCTGGCAACAGAAGAGAAGGCGGCCTCCTGGGGTTACGCCCGCATCAGCGGCCCTTCTTCGTACTGCCGTAACGGTCGGATTCGAGGGACGGACCCGGTGTTGCCGTCCGCACGCATCGCGATCGTGTCGATGATTGCCTGAACAGGCGCCCAGTTGCACGGACACGATCAAGCAGTGGCGCTTCGTCACTGATCGTTATCGGCAGCCGGGGTTTCCGGAGGTGAACCACGGGCAGGCCGACAGGCCAGCGCAGAGTCCGACCGCGCCCCGCTCCCCCACCCGTTGGGGACGTCCTGTCACCAGAAGAACAGCGCGCCTACCCCGCCGGCGCGGGGTTCGTGCCGGCGGGGTAGGCACAAGGGCATGCGGGTGGAGGGAACGCCTGGAGCAGCCACCAGTCCGTGCGGTATGCCGCAGTTCGAGCAGATCGCGACGGAGCTGGTGGGCGGGGATGACCGGTGAGTGCGCTGAGTTCGTGCACCTGCCAGACGCTCAACTACTCAGCATCGACAACGATGGCTGATTCATCGGCACTGTTGTGTGTCTGCCATTTTATCAACTTGCCGCTGGATGGCAGCGTGCTCATGGGCGTCACAAGCTGGAAAGCCATGGTGACAAGGCCGTCATTGACGGACCGGGCATCCGGAACGTCCACTTCGACATTCGGATAGACGATGATGGCGCCGGTGGCGGGGGCATACAGTCGGTCAGCCTCCGGGTCGGAAACCGGCGTTCTGAGTCCTGCGATTCGGTTGGCGGCGTTGCGGTGCCTCGATTCACTGACGGCGCTGAGTGAACCGGTCGACGTCCTGACTCGGCGGAAGATGCTGAACGGTCCCTGATCATGGATCGTCCGGAGACTTTCGTCCGAGACCTGGTGGGGGAAGATGATCAACCAGCGTTTCAGTTGCTCAGGGCTGAGGCCGCTGAGCCACGTCAGCTCCGGCTTGAAGGTATCTGCAGAAAGCCATTCGAGGGATTTGAGCACCTCGACAACTTCGCGGTGATCCATTTCGGCGATGCGTGCGGAGTAGAACTTTCCGGTGTCCTGAATCGTTGACACACCGGCAACCTTGGACGCGCGCACGGTCTTGAACCGAACCGTTTTCGTGGCGGCGGAAAGTACGGGAAGCCACGCCGCAGCGTTGGCGCGGGTCTTCTCGTCCCCCGCACGGGAGCCCGGGTTCGGGTATGCGACCGGCTCCATCGGTTCGCCCGGCGAGCTCTTCTCGACCAGCGTCGCATTCCACATCTTGTTCCGGCCGGTCGGTCTGAGGTCGGGACGGTGCTGTGCGATGAGCGGCGGAATCTGCCGCGGAGTTATCTGTCGTTCTCCGTCGGTCGGTTGCGAGTAGCGCCGAAGCTCCGCTCGGAGATACTCCTCGTCCTTGCACGCCGCGGCGAACATCTCGTGGAGTTCCTCTGTCGTGTAGATGCGGACGAGGTCGCGGAATCCTGGCCGGAAGCCGAACCAGCGACCCATCTGCATGAGGGTGTCGACCTGTTTGGTCACGCGTCGGTAGTAGGTGACGGTGAGGCCTTCGACGGTGAAGCCGCGGGCGAGGCTGTTGCCGCCGACGAGGATCCGCCAGATCGGCCGCATGTCGAAGTCGAGGCTCTCCTGCTGTCGTTCGAGGTCCTTGTCGCTGTTGACCACGATGACCGGTCCGCTACTTTGATCAGGAGGGCTGATCTTGTCGAGGGCGGCCGCGATGTCGGGCCGCAGGTCATCGAAGTCCGCCGGCGTCGGCAGGTCGGCACCCGATGCGATGCTGACGGGCAGGACATCTTTTTTGTAGAGGGCCCGCAGACGTGCCAGACCCGCGGGTGCGCGGTACTGGCCGCTGTTCCACATGGCGTTGATGACGTCGGCAGTGTCGCGGTGCACCGCCTTGGACATGGCCTCGTGCACGAGCATGGTGTGGTGCTGGTAGGAGGCGTGCCCGTGGCGCTGACGGTGGAGCTTCACCGCGCCTGTCAGCAGGTACATGTCGAGCGGGGTCCGCAGGTCGGTGTCCTGCGGCTCCTCGTCGAGCAGCCGTACGTGCCGCAACTCCTGGGAGTTCTCGAGCGTGCGCTCCGACAGCGGGATGTCGGTGTCGAAATCGTGGAAGTCCTCGGCGCCCATGTAGGCGACGGGGCGGGCCAGGGAGACGAGGAAGTCCCGCGGGAAGATGTCCTCGACGTCGGACGGATCAACGAAGACGTTGGCGTACGGCGTCGCGGTGTATCCGACGTACTGGGCCCGCGGCATCATGGACAGCAGCTGACCGATGAGCCGGTTGATTGCCGTACGGTCCTTGCTGTCCTGTGTCCACTTCTTCGGGCTCGTGGTGTTGACCGAGGCCTGGTCGGACTCGTCGTCGATGATGAGGACCGGCACCTCGCCGAGCCGCTCCCTGATCCGACCGAGGTCCGCGACGAGGTCCTGCAGGACGGTCTTGTTCTTCTTGGCAACGACGAGCCGGGCGTCACTGGTGTAGAGGTTGACGGGTGCGAACAGGGGTTGGGTGCGTTCGCGGCGGGGGAAGTCCAGTGCCATGAATCCCTGGCGTAGGCGCCGGTAGTCCCATCCGCGGGTGCTGAGGCGCCGGATGTCGGGGTATCCGATGTCCGACGGGCGCCCACCATGACGGACGAAGCGGTCCTTTTCCCAGTCCGTGTCGTCCTGGTATTCGTGGCCCCTGCTGTCGTGAGCGGAGATCTCCTGCTCCAGGTTTTCCCGGCCCACGAGTTCGATGTCGAGACGACGCTGCGTCTGGGCGCGCAGCATGTTGGTGGTACCGGTGAGGACGATGACGAGCCGGTAGCCGGCATCGACGGCTTTCGCGATGACGCCGGTGAAGTTCGCGGTCTTGCCGCTCTGCACGTAACCGACCACGAGGCCCTTGGCCTGGTAGGCGACCTCGCGGGTCGGGTCGGACAGGCGCCTGACGACATCTTCGGTGGCGTGGTCCAGTCCGGCGACGACGCCGGCGTCCCAGCCCTTGTTCAACAGGTACCTGCGGTAGTGCGACCAGTAGAAGTCGCGCTCACCCCGTCGCTCCGCAGTGCGCCATTCCTTCCAGTCGTCAGCGATGACGATGGGCGCGGTGGCGTGCGGGAAGAGGCTTGCCACCAGGTGCTGCGTCGCGGGGTCCAGCTGCAGCGTGGACACGATCGCTGAACGCCGTTCCGAGGTGTTGCGTGCCGTGCCTGCGGCCCACACCGCATCCGAGTCCACGTGGTCCCAACCGGCCAGTACCTGCGCGAACTGCTGACGTAACGCATCCTCGGGCCCGGCCGACTGCAGATGCGTGAGCAGGGCCGCTCCATCGGTGAGACTCTGATCGTTGCCGAACATCGCGGCGACGGGATGGATGGGCATCGGACCGCTGCGCTGCATGCCGTCGAGGGCTGAGCCGTAGGCGAGAGTCACCGTGTCGCTCATTGCAGCTCCTGTCGTCCTGCCGAAACCGCGATCCGCAGAGGTTCGGGTGCGGGGTCGGTGCTTCTGCCGGTCAGGTCGAGTCTGTACCGGATGTCAGTGATGCGGCTGAGGTCCACACCGGCGGCCCTCATCAGGTCCCCGGTCAACCGGGGGAAGGGGTCGGCGACCCTGTACAGCGCTGGATCGGAACGGAGCCTCCAGCGTTGCAGCGGACCCGCGGCGAAGCGGCTCCGCCACCCCGCCCGCCGTACGAGATCTTCGAAGCTTTCGCGCAGGCCACCCACCGGCATCATCTGCCGTACGCGGTCAACCAGCTCGGCGAGGGTTCTGCCGCCGCTACCGGCCTTCGTGATCTGTTGCGACAGCAGCCAGAGCGGCCGGTCACCTGTCGGTTGCAACTGGTCGACCGATGAGATCCGGTGAATCCGGCGCTCCGACGTCGTGGTTTTCACCTCGACATCGACATCGGGCAGGCCGAAGTCATGTTCCTCCGTACCGCCGCGCCAGGCCGCGATCGCTGCGTCGGGTGAGATGGTGGCTGCCAGCCCTGCGACCAGGCAGAGCTCGCCGATGAGCCCTGTCTCCACTTCTCTCGTCAGCGTGTCCTCGGGCCTGATCAGGTGGCCGATGTGGCGCAGCGTCTCGAGGAGCGCGGCGCTGAGAGGCAGCCCGTCGAGCTGCGCCCGGTCGGCCACCCCGCACAGGACGGGGTAGGCATCGGCGAAGAGGCGGGGATCATGGACGGCGATCTCGATCAGGCGGTTGGCTCCGTCGTGCACGAGGGTCGTGCTGACGTGCTCCAGGCCGGTGGGAGCGGGGGTCTCGTTGCCGCGGGCGGGGCCGCGGAGACCGATCCGGTGGTTCGCCGGATCAGTGAAGAGAATGACTCTCGGCGTGCCGTCGACGGGGTGCTCCATCGGCACCCCGGTCGCTACGTATGCCGCGAAGCCGTCACCACTCAGATGCCGGTCCGGGCTGGTCACCCACGCCCTCCGAAGGACGCCAGTTCAGCCTGGGCGGCGGCGGTGAGGATCTCCTGCCACAGGTCGATGTTGTCCTTGTCCCGGGAGCCGAGGTGGGCGCCCTGGAAGACGTTCTCCATCAGCAGGAACATCAGGGCCTTGACGAGGGGGGCGTCGTTGAGACCTCCCCGCCGGCCTCCCAGAAGCGCGGCACGGTATCGCCTGTTGAGCAGCAGGGTCATGGTTTCGCGCTCAACGTGGAACAGGTCGTTGTTGTCGAACTTCACCCAGAGGATGTTGAGCGGCGACTCGTTGAGCTGCGGCAGTTCGTCGATGATCTCGCGGCTCACCCGCGGGTTGATACCGCGTCCGGGCGGGACCACCGGGCGGCGCCGGGCGGTCTCGCGTTGATTGCTGGTCGCCCACGTCTGCTCTGCAGCGTGTAGGAAGTCGGTGACGGTGCTGCCGTCGGCCGCGCGGGCGGCGCCGACAGCGCGGGCGAATCCCGCGCCGGCGGTCACCCGCGACTTCTCCGGGTTCATGGTGAAGAGTCCGGAAACGTCGCCGTCGATGTCGATGGCTGCACGGGCGAGCTGCAGCTTCTTGTCCGGCGCGTGGATCCCTTCCCAACCGCCCGCATGCAGGAGCCGGTCACGCCGGTAGAAGTAGAGGCCCTGCCGTAACTCCGCGCCCCCCGGCAGGCGGTATTCCGCGTTGTTGGACTTGCCGGGCCAGATGTGGCACTGGATCGACAGAGCGACGCCGTCGACCTCTGTTGCGAGCGTCTTCGGCCAGCCGTCCGGCGAGCTGCGATAACCGAACGGGTCGAGCGGGCGGACTTCAGCCGGGACACCGACCCCCTCGTCGACATCCTCCACATCGACGGTGATGCTCAGCTTCCCCTTGGCCAGGATGCGGTGGAACATGAGCCCGAGATGTCCCCGGAGATGGTCCACCGTGCGCGACAGGAATGTGCCCACCAGATGCGGGTCCTCGGATGCCGGGAAGCCCCCCACCTGGTCCCACCGGATCACTGTGCCCGACGGGGAGGTGCTGAACGGCCACGTCCGGTCAAGCTCGGCGACGGCGAAGTCCCCTGGGACCACATCGCAGTGGAAGCCGTCGCGGTTCTGTCCCTGCAACCACCGCCGACCGACCGCCTCGTGGCCCGATGCGCGCGACAGGACCGTCAGGCTGGCCGCCTGACTGAAGGACGCAGCTTTCAATCCGATACCGAAACGGCCGAGGTCCGTCGAACGGTAGTCCCGTCTCCCACCCAGCGTCAGGGCGGTGTCGATGGAGCGGGGGGTCATGCCGTGCCCGTCGTCGACCACGTACAGGCCGATCAGCCGGGCGTTGCGTTGGATGAAGCGGATCAGCACACTGCTCGCGCCGGCGTCCACGGAGTTGTCGACGAGGTCCGCCAGCGCGGTCTCCAGGGAGTGGTTCCGCCCGAGTGCATCGAGTGCGTGCGGATCCGGGGGCAGCTCAACCGATCCGACGACCGGCACGTCTTCACGCCACCGCATCATCTCACCGCGCCCCTGCCGCGAAGGGGCCATCCTGATCGGCGCCACCGCCGCCCGTCGGTCTGAACCCACGACCCCGCGCGACCTCCATCAGGACCGATGCGGCCCGCAGGTGCTTGCCTGCCGGGGTGTACCCCTGCTCGAGCGCCTGGGTGATCTCTCTGATGACGCCCCGCTGGGCCGCATCGAATGAGCCGGTGGTCTCGCCCCACACCGCCAGGTCACGCCAGCTGCGCGGCGGCGTCGTCTGCAGGGTCTCGATGTCGGCCGGATAGGCGTCGAGCTCGACCAGCTCGGCCTGGAGCTGCCCCGGGACCATCCATGCGATCTCCCGTACCGCTTCCCAGCACTCATCCCTCTTCGCCCACTCACCGACGTGCGTCCGCCCCACGGGGGGCGAGGTGATCACCTTCTGCACGAGTGTCGACAACTCGGCGATCGCCTCCTTCGTCGCCGGCGACAGGTCCTGGGTCCGCCAGATCCGGTCGAGGTCCAGACGACCACCCGTCATCTGGACGAGCTTCGCCACGGTGTAGGTGACGATGTTGGCCTTGTATCCACCGAAGTTCTGTCGCGCGACGATCTTGTCCGCGCGGCGGAACAGGATGGCTTTGGCCACGAGGTTCTGGCAGTACGATTTATCGACAACCGCGGACGTCTCGTCGAGGCCTTCGGAGAACAACGTGAAGTTCTTCTCGGCGCCGAGGCTCACCTGCTGGGGCCGCATCGACCAGGACATCTCGAACTTGGCGAGCTCGGACTTGGTGAACTTCTGATCGGGCGGGTTCATGGTCTTGAAGACCTTCTGGCGCGACCTGGTGAGCTCCGCGGTCACCGCGTTGGCGTACTGCCCCCGGGCCCGTTCGTAGAACCAGTGGGTGTCGCTCTCGTGCAGCGGTCCGGGTGGCGCCCAGAGCGTGCGCATGATCCGCTCGACGTCGACGTGGAAGCTGGCGTTCGCCTTGAGGTCGGAGGCGCTGACCTTGTTCTGGGTGTTCGAGTATGCGGAGATCTTCGGGACGATCTCGTCCAGCCGCTCGGGGGATACGACGGTGAGTTTCATCTGGACGAGCACCTGACCGATGTCCGTCGTCCGACGCGCGTGGTGGATCGACGCAGTGGTCTGCCCGCCGTTGACGATCTGGAGGTCATGGATCCGGCGGATACTCCGTTGCCCGCTGTCGTCGGTGTGGAAATCCACCGCGGATGCCGTGGCGGCGATGCCGTTGTTGTAGGCGAGGAACCGCTCGGGATGCTCGCGCAGGGTTCTCTGGATGCCGCTGTTGACGGCGCCCTTGACCTGGAGGAACGATCGCACGTTGAGCTCGAGGAGGCGCGCGCCGTGGCGTCCGTAGAGATCGGCGAGATCGTTGCCGGGCACGATGGCCAGGAACACCGCGTAGTCGGAGCTGGTCTGCGGGGTGCCGAGACAGGGCAGCCCGTCGGGAAAATCAGCCACGATCGGCTCGGCGCGGCTTCCCGACGCCGTCCAGTTGGCGAGGCGGCGCAGGTCCCAGACGTCCCGGGCGATCTCGCGTTCCTGAAAACGTAGCGGCGGCAGCGCATCCCGGACGACGCTGCGGGCATTCGAGATGTAGATGAACCGGACCTTGTCAACCTCGGCGAACTTCTCCGCGACAGTCGACACCATGCCGGCGACCTCGGACGACGGCTCATTCCGGACGACCGTCCCGGCGAGGCAGCGGGACAGGAAGTTCTCGAGTCGGCGGAACGCGGTCTCGGCATCACTCCGATTGAGTTTGTGGTCCTCGTCCGCGCGCGGACTGTAGCTGGTGATGAAGAGGTCCAGACATCGGTCATCCGATGACAGGCCGAAGCCACTCACCTCCACCCCGTGATCCTTGAAGCGGACGACCACGGGATCCTCCGTCAGCCCGTAGCCCGACAACTGCTCAAGGACCAGCCCGGCGAACGCCTCCTGCGGCTCCGAGTCGTTCACCTCGGTGTACGCCCGGACATCCTCGAGCAGGCTGTAGGCGTAGAAGTCGAGGTCGGATTCAGGCACCGGCGATTCCCCCCAGAGGAGACGCATCGCCATGCGCAGGACCTGGCGTGACTGGGGATTTGTTCTGGGTGGTCATGGGCTTCTCCGACGCTGATGTGCGGCTCGAGATCGGACCGCGCGGATCCGGCCGGTAACCGTGCCTATCTTGCAGCATAAGGGCAGTAGACGACAGAACCGCAGGATGATCGACTCGCCATGCATCCGGCCGTCCGATTCCCTCCCCACGCCTGATCCATTTCCGAACGTTTCGTGATACGGAACGGGGTGGACGCCGGGCATTCCACCTCCGGTCGATCCCTCGCGACCGGAGCCCTTCCGATGCGAAGGTACCTGCACCGTAACGGTCAGGCGTCACTGCGGCCGGCGACCCGACTGGCGGACGGGTCCTGCTCGATCGAGCGGATCCGCCCCGGCAAGGTCCGTGCGCGTGAGTGGCGCTGTCGACGGCGAGGGTCTGCCTCCCAGGGACGCGGGTCGGGACAACGGTGTGTGTCCGTTGCCCCTTCAGCGGCATCTGCGCGCGTTGGAGTTCGCGATGCCGCCGCCCGCGAGGCGGCGGCCCCCGGACCAATCTCCAAGTCGCGGTGCTGCACCAGGTTTTCCCCGAGACAGCCACCGTGCGGGCCGTACTGCTCGCCTAGGGCCGGTTGCGCACGGACAGCGTCACGTCACTCGTGAAGTCCCTGGGGTGACGCGGCCTTGATCAGCGCAATTAGTTCGGCGGGGTGACCTCGTCCGTCAGGGCGGAGCTGCTTACGGTTGCACGCGATTCTTTCATCGCGGCAATCCATGGGGCAAGCCCGAAGCGACGCAGAGACCCTCCTGGAGTGCCGATTGACCGGCGGACCGCTTAATAGAAGCCATGCTTCGCGTCGCCTACCTGTGACAAGGCGCTAGCCCAGTCGAGCCCAACGTCACTCCGATTACGAGCTAGCCATTCCAAACGCCAGACGCACTGCTTCCACCTTTGTCCGGCCTCAATCACAGCTGGGTCGCCCACCATAAGCACAGATTCCCACTTCGCTGAGCGATCCTGCTCTGCAGCGGAGAGTTGAGGCAGTCCAACGTCTGGAGATAGCGGATCTGCGACGCCATCGATGTCGCCGTACGCGGCGATGCGTCGGGCGAGGTCGGTCATGTTCTTCAGAGCATGGGCATGGTCTGTGTATGCACTTATCTACATCTGGGTCCATCGCGCTTGCGTCTCGCGTCGCCACTGAGCCTTGCTTGTCGCTGACGTTGCAAGGTAGGTGGCAATGCTGCCAATCAACACGCCCATGATCGTCGGAATCTGACCGAGTAACGTGTCCACAGAACCACCTGACCCTCATGTCTGTGGGCATGGTATGAGTCGAGGGCAACCCGGCTGTCGGGTCTCAGAACGCCGGGTGGCTCACCCCTGACGCGGTGGGCGGACGGATGCCCGTTCGCCTGGCTTGCTGACGAGACCACAGAAGCCGATCGACAGTGGGTCGCCGTACGCCACCCACAGCCGTCAGGGGCGCATGGCCGGCACACGATTGTCGGCTGGCCGCCGCACCTGGTCGACGATGCCGCCGCGGACACCGAGGCTGCCTCGCGCAGCACGGTAAAAGCCGTCACGGGTCTCATCGGCTCGCCGGACCAGTTCCGTCAGGTCGTCAGGCGGATCCGGTAAGGAACGCGCGGCCTGCTCCAGAGCTCGCACCGCGTGACGCCACGCGGAGGCTGCCCTTACGGTGACCTCATCACCGAGCAGCAGGACTGCCTCCCATGTCAGCGTGTGTCGCACATCCGCCTCAGCCAACCGCGCTAACCCCTCTTCACGGTCAAGTGCGGGGGTACGGGCACCGGGTCTGTGGGCGCTGAGCATTCCCAGCGCCAGCAGATGGGTCTCCTTCACAGCCCGCGTGAAATCGGCGTAGGCGTCCAGCCGCCGCTCGTCCCATCGCACCACTTGACTGCGCCGCCATCGAGCCCGTTCGGCCACTGTCGTGGCAATGATCGTGCCGACAGTGCCGACCACCACGCCGATCAGCGCCGCTACCTGCGTCATCATCGTCTCCAACATTCCCATCGACGTCCCCTCGCCGTGGTTGGACTCAACCCGTCAGCCATCTCGCTCACTCGTACCGGGTGCTCGACCCCCCGGAACACTGCGCGGAGATCCTCTCACTGATCAGGGATAACCAGCTGAACCCGCAGGCATACCTGACGGCTTATTTCGACACCGGCCAGGAGAGACAAGGCGACGTCTGCGCGGCATTCGACGAGAGGTGCCACCCCTCAGCAGGCCTGCTGTCCATTCCGCTCGCCCGATCTGCGGCAAGCGCGCACCACAGGCACGGCTTCAGGACGAACCAAGGCTCGGGAGCGCCTCACGTGGCTGTCGAGGTCTTCGGTTATCCAGCCAGAAAACATAGTCACGAAGATCAGCTTTCAGCCCGTCGTCGAGGTACCGGCCGAACTCGGCCAGGCCCGCCGCGTTGTCACGATCGCCGCTCCGATCGCTGACTGACCACTGGTGTCGTACCTGGTCGATCCATCCGGCCAGCCGCTTTCGCCCGGCCCATCATTGCCGCGCGAGGTCGAGCGTCCAGTGCTCGTTCCCGTCTGCGGTGTAGGCACAGAAAGGGTCTCGCTCGGTTACGTCCACGGGAGTGGTGTACGACTTGCCCGTGATGGGCGTGTTGCGTAGATAAGAGATGGCCATCGCGTCGATCCTTCAAGACGACCAAGTCAGAGAAGGAAGAGAGAACGCGATGGCCGCATCTGAGAGTGTGAACCCTGTTGACCTGCTGCGCGAGCAGATCGAGGGCGCGTCGCCGGACGTGTTGCAGGCGATGATCAAGACGTTCGCGCAGGCGGTGATGTCCGCCGAAGCCGACGCGATCTGCGGCGCCGGCTACGGGCAGCGCAGCGACGAGCGGGTCAACTCCCGCAACGGATACCGGGTGCGGGAGTGGGACACCCGTGCCGGGACGATCGACCTGGCAGTGCCGAAACTGCGGCAGGGCAGCTACTTCCCGGACTGGCTGCTGACGCATCGCCGGCGAGCCGAACAAGCTCTCGTCTCGGTGGTGGCGACCTCCTATCTGCTCGGCGTCTCGACTCGTCGGGTGGAGAAACTTGTTGAGCAGCTCGGCGTCCGGCAGCTGTCCAAGTCGCAGGTGTCAGAGATGGCCGCGCACCTAGACGCGCAGGTCGAGGCGTTCCGCAACCGGCCTCTCGATGCCGCGCACTACACCTTCGTGTGGATGGACGCCCTGACGATGAAGGTCCGCGAGCACGGGCGCACGGTCAACGTCCACGCGCTGGTCGCTGTCGGCGTCAACGCCGATGGACAACGTGAAGTCCTCGGCCTGGACGTCGCCTCCGACGAGGACGGCGCCGGATGGCTGGCGTTTCTACGGTCGCTGACCGCCCGGGGTCTGTCCGGCGTTCAACTGGTCATCTCCGATGCTCACCGCGGCCTCGTCGCCGCGATCGGCGCCGCCCTGCCCGGCGCGGCTTGGCAACGCTGCCGCACCCACTACCTGCGCAACCTGCTCACGAAGGTGCCCAAGTCAGCCCAGCCGTGGATCGCGACTCTGGTGCGGACGATCTTCGACCAGCCCGACGCCGAAGCCGTCCGCGCCCAGTTCGCCCGGGTCGTGACCACGATCGAGGCGAAGTTCCCCGCCGCAGCCGAACACCTCGACCACGCCCACGACGACCTGCTCGCCTTCACCGGATTCCCACGCGAGATCTGGCGTCAAATCTGGTCGAACAACCCGCAGGAACGCCTGAACAAGGAGATCCGCCGCCGCACCGACGTCGTCGGGATCTTCCCCAACCGACCGGCGATCATCCGCCTCGTCGGCGCGGTCCTGGCCGAGCAGACCGACGAATGGACCGAAGGCCGCCGCTACATGGGCATGGAGCTACTAGCCAAAGCCCGACTCGTCACCGCCTCGCAAAACCAACACACCAACGACCAACCCGACCCGACCCCGATCGCCGCCCAACATCAAACCGGATCCAGTGATGGCCGTCTCTTACACCACCAGCGCGGACGTGACCGTCAACGATTGGCCGGGGGTTTTCGGGGGGTAAACGGGGGGCATATTGCCAGGGCGGATCGGTTGCGTCATGGCCGTGCTGGTTGATCTCATCGGATGCTTGTGGCGGCAAGACAGACAAAATCAAACGGCCACATTCTGATGGTTGCCGCTTGGCCGGGGCTGGTGGCTGGGCGGGTGGTAGCCCGCTACGAGGCGCCGTCGTCAATGCAAGGATGGGCGCGGGTGGTGCATACTCGGCGACGCCGTTCCGTCTTAGCGAGGAGAGGGGCACCGGAGGTGGAGTTTCGCAAGGCGAAGCCGATCAGCCTGCGGGGTAACCCGCGGTTCTCGGAGAAGTGGCTGCAAGGTTTGATTGCCGAGGACCCGAGCCTGCTCGGGTTGGGCGATCTGGTGTTGATGCAGGCAGAGCGGCGGCAACCGCGTGCAGGCCGGCTGGACCTGCTCCTGGTAGACCCGGACGAGCCCACCCGATACGAGGTGGAGATCCAGCTCGGTCCCACCGACGAGGCGCACATCATCCGCACCATCGAGTACTGGGACATCGAGCGGTCCCGGTACCCGCAGTACGAGCATGTCGCCGTGCTGGTCGCCGAGGACATCACCAGCCGGTTCCTGAACGTGATCAGCCTGTTCAACCGGGCCATCCCGCTTGTTGCGATCCAAATGCGTGCTCTAGACGTGGGCGGGACGCTGACGTTGAGTGCCACGACCGTACTGGACGTAACCCGGCTGGGCACGGATGAAGAGGACGAGCCAGGGCAGGCGACCGACCGGTCGTACTGGGTACAACGCAGCTCGTTGGCGTCCGTATCGATCGCAGACGAGGTGCTGGCGCTGGTCAACGCCATCACACCCGGTATGCAGCTGAAGTACAACAAGCACTACATCGGTCTGGCCCGCGACGGCATCGCCGACAACTTCGTGCAAGTGCGACCGCGGCGCAGCCACGCGGTGTTGGAGATCCGGCTGCCACGCAGCGACGAAACCAGTGCCCTGTTGGAGGCTTCCGGCCTCGATGTGTTGTCGTACGCAGCGCGGTGGGGCCGGTACCGGATGAGCCTCAACTCAGCCCACATCACCGCGCACCAGCAGCTGCTACTGGACCTGATCCGGCAAGCGGCCGGAACTCCAGCGCCGGACAACGACTAACGCGGCAGGGCAGTGCATCTGACCCCAGAACTGACCATCAGTGCAGGCACGATCCGCCGGGAGGAACGCGACCTGACGCCGTGGCAAGCGGCAGCCAGGCGACGCCCTGGCTAGATTTAAGCTGCCGGACACGCGGAACTACCTAGACTGAGGACCGCCGCGACCAGAACGCCGCCGCGGCGTATCCGATAGCTAGGCCGGCCGCGGACATCAGCGTGGTGGCGAGAGGGCCCACCGGAATCCACGAGACCGACCCGGCGAGCCATGAGGTTGCCAGCCAGGTGAGCGCCGCGACGAGCGCGCCGAAGGCGGCGCACTCGACCGTTGCGCGGGACGCGGAGGCGCCCACCAGGCGTACGGCGACGACGGACAGCCAGAGCACCGCGGCGCCAAGCGTGGTGATCAGCGCGGGCCTGACAGGCCCGGGAAGCGGGACCCGGTAACTGAGCGCCTGGATGGCCGTAAGCACCATCAACAGCGTTCCGATAATTGCGGTTTGGGTCAGTGTGAAGCGTTCCTGACGGCGGCGGGCGGCTTCGGTCCGCAGCTGCGCGCGGCGGGTGACCTCCCGTTCGGCGATCTCGGCGATGTGATTCGCACGCTCGGCAGCGGCGTCGAGGTAGGCGCTCAGGTCGTCGAGGTCTTGGTCGAGCTCGGCAGCGGCGCGCTGGTCGGCAGCGGCGAAACCCGACCCGGCCGGCAACATGGCGGCCATATTGGCGGCGGTGATCTGCACAGTACGCCGCATCCGGCGCGCCTGGATTGAGGTGTCGATGATGCCGGAGCGATCGGTCCGCAGCAGCGACAGTTCGTCCTGCGCCCGGTGCAGGGCGTCGTCACCGAACCCGCCGGGCCCGGCGGCAAGCTCCCCCTGGAGCCGGTCCAGTGCCTCGTTGACGCGCACCAACTGTGCGCGTAGGCCGTCCCGGTCGCCGTCCAGGATGCGGCGCTGGTAGTCGAGCTTTCCTGCGTGCAGCAGGTACCGCCCCACAGGGCCGAGGTCCGATGCCCAGACGCGGTCGCCTAGGTCGTGGTCGCGCCGCACTGGCGCGGTGACGGCGAGCAGTCGCATCGGTCCCGGGTCTCGGGCCGGGTCGAGCCGGTGGGCGATTACGCCTGCGTCCAGATCGACGGCAGAGTCCGCCCATCGGGGGTCGATCGGCCGGAGTGCGGTTGGGAGATCCCGCTCGATGGCTCGGCACCGCTGGGCGGGCGAGCTGCGGCCGGGCTCGACGAGGGCGGTGAAGACGAGTGCCTGCCCCAGGAGCGAGCGCGGGTCGAGGTCCGGCGTAGCGGCGGTCCACTCGTCGTGGAGCTCGGACCATGTCGGGGCGTCCCGGCTGAGGGTCACGGACAGGCAGGTGACGTCACCCGTCTCGTCCCACCATGCCTCGCGCAGGGCCGCACCGGGCGCCCGCCGGCCGGCGACCGTGCCTCTGGCGCGGCCGCCCGGCGTGGCGGGAGACGGATCGGCCGGGGTATTCGGGTCGACCAAGGCGGTCATGCCGAGCTTCTCCGCGCAGGCCCGCCAGATCTCGTCGAGCTGCCCGTGGGCGGTCGCGCTGTCCGGGCCGGTCAGCGGCGCGAAGAAGTGCAGGACGAGCCGGTGATCAGTCAGTGTCGGCACCATGCTTGCCCTCGCCGCGGTCCTCTCCGCCCCGTCCTTCCGGGCTTCCGCCGATGCCGCGCAGACGATGCACCAACTCGTTGGTGCGCTCGTGCGGGAACGGCCGCTCGGACACCGCCTTCGGCCGGGCGCGGCTGCCGTACCGGGTGTTGTGGTCCCCGAGGTCCACGAGGGCGTGGTGTGCGGCGCTCATCGCCTCCTGGTCGCGCGATGAGGCCGCGGCCTCGATGGCGTCGAGGACCGCCTCGTAGCGGCTGACAGCCCGCTCGTCGAGCGGCCAGGTGTGCGCGTACGCGATGATGTCGGCCACCCAGGAAGCGATGGTCACGAACCGGCGGGAGGGGGGCGGCACGGCGGGGCTCCTCGTCATGGTCCGAAGTGAACATGGGAGGCCCAGCGGTGCGGCGCATCAGGGTGCCTCCCGCGGAGGTCCCGTACGGCTCGGTGGACCGCATGGGCGGGGGTGGCGCCGTGGAGAACGGCCTCGTAGATCCGGTATGCGATATCCGGCGCGAGCAGATCGGAGATCGGCCAAAGCGTCGCGACCGTGTGCGGGTAGCCGGCGATCTGGAACGCCGCGGCGATGTGGATCGCCTCATCGAGGGTACTCAGCGGCGTGGTGGCGGTGTCGCAGGCCGACAGGTACGCGAGGTACCCGTCCGGCACATCAACCTCGAACAGATCGCCCACCGTAATCGGGCCGTCGGCGAGCGTCAGGTGACTCCGTGCCGGGTCGGCGCGGTCGGACAGCGCGTGACAGGCGAGGTGGATCCACGCGGCCTCGGGCAGGGCTGACCGGACCGCCGCTCGGGTCGCCCGCTCGCCAAGCAGCGGCGGCCGGCCGGCGAGCAGCTCGTGGACGGTCGTGGCCTCGCGTTCGGCCATGTGGAGCGCCGGGACGCGGTCGTCAGACGTCCGGTTGATACCCACGGCCAGCGCCTCTCGCGCCGGGCGCGCAGGCCGGTGGGCGTGCAGCAACATCCGGACGGTCGGCGTGTACGACGACACGACCCGGTCCAGCACACTTTGGCCGCCAGCCGGGTCCCGGTGGTGGCCGGCGGCGTGCAGTGGCAGGACGGTCAGCGCTCCGGTCGGGATCCACCACATCCGCGGCCACTCCGCGCCGGGCTCTGGGGGCGCGGTGAGGCCGAGGTGCCTCAGTACCGGCTCGGCGATCGTGTCCCACATCCACTCAAGGACGTCGTGCATTGAGCTGGTGTCGATCTTCTCGCCGGCGGGCGGGCGCAGCGCTCGCAGGATCCGGTTGGCCTGTTCGATCACCCGCTCCTCGGTTAGCCCCGGCAGTTCCAAGCGGTCGCTGGCGGTCTCGGTGAGGATGAGCGCGTCACAGCCGGTGCCCGAGATGCTGACCGCGACGATCAGACCCCCTGCTGCGGCGGGCCGGAGCTCGTCCGCGGTCGGCGGCAGGCCGAATCGCTGAAACCCTTGTCTCGACCGGATGGTCTCCATCAGCTCCTGCCAGCGCTCCACGAGCTCGCGGCGGTCCTCGGTTAGCGGCCGCAACACCGTGGCGATCTGGTCGGCGCGCCCGTCCGCCGGCGAAGGCGCATTCAGCCGAACCCGCAGGTGCAAGACCTGGTCGGCGAGGTCCGGCTCCGCGGCCCTCAGTTCGGCGAGATCCGACCGTACGCCGAGAGCCTGCCCGAGCAGCACGCCCCGGCCCGCCTCGAGCATCACCCAGGCGTCGTCCGCGGAGCCGGTACGCTCGATCGCGGCGCGGGCCGCCAGCTGTCCGAGGCCCTGAAGCTCCTCGATGTGGCGGCGGCGGTCGCCGAAGTCGAGCGCGTGGCTGACCAGCTGTGGCACCAGCCCCAGCACGAGGGCACAGGCCGCGCCGGCCTCGTCCCACTCCCCTCTCTCCGCGGCCATCCTGGCCCACTGACGGCCGCACTTTACGCGAGCGGCCGGGGAGGCAGTCTGGACCTGGGCACCGGCGCGGAACTCGCTGAGAGCGCGATCGTGGTCCGTCGGGTCTCCCTGCCGGTGGAGGCGCGCGCGGCGGGTGTTGGCCAGATCGAACAATCGACCGGCCCGTTCTGGGTGATCGGCGGTGAGCATGTCGACCGACGTCTCGGCCACCTCGACCGCCTCGGCGATGTCCCGCTCGTCACCGCAAAGGAGGTACCGGTGCCGGAGCATGATGTTGAGCCCGTGCAAGTGCGAGCTGAGTTCCGGGTCGGATGGCGAGACGCGGTCGATGACCTCACGGGCGACGCTGATCGCCTCGTCGAGATCGGCGGAATTCCCGTACGTCTCGAAGCGGGTGAAGAGCACGGCGGCAACGCCCGACCGGCGGTCTGCCCATTGAGCGCTGTCCGGCGGAGTCAGGTCGACACAACGGTGAATGACGCCGACGGCCTCGTCGAGCTCCGCCCGCGACTGGTCGCGATAGAAGTGACGCAACAGCGCCGGGAAAAGGTTACCGAGGTACAGCGCGTGGTCCGGGTGGTCGACCGGGGTGGTGGCCACCGCGGCCCGGCACGCCTCGACAGCACTGTCTAGGTGTACTGCCCAGGGACGTTGGTCGAGATTGTGTGACGACACGATCTGATGTCGTAGGTAGGTGAAGGCCTCCGGTTGTGGAGTGGAGCTG